>NZ_VYKJ01000005.1:3374-354731 GCF_008710095.1 Affinibrenneria salicis | reverse complement strand
AACTTCGGGCGAAGGCTTAAGACGCTCAGGGGCCTGACACCTTACGAATTCATCTGTAAACAGTGGACATCCAAGCCAGAGCATTTCAAAATGGATCCGCTCCATCAAATGCCGGGACTAAACACCTGGTTAATACTATCAATGTGATGTGATTCAGGTATTGTTCATATTACCCATTAATGAATGGGACAATCCTGGGATGCAAACGTCAAAAACAGCATCAATTTGCCGCACGTGTTCAGTTATACCCCCAAACAGCATGCGTTACGTACTGCATAACTCTGCATGACCTCCGTTAAAAATGGGGTGATACCCTTCAATCACACTGAACAATGGAATATCTATCATTGCGTCTTATTTGCCCCTGATGCGCAAATTCAGGTCGCCTGAGGCGGTAAGGCCGCAAAAATTCTCGATTTGAGAGCGATAAAATGGTGATATCATAAGGAAAAATTAACTATGTAATTATGAAGTTGTGAATATGATTCAGTGTGAAATGGACTACAACACGGTAAGCACAGACGGAAAAACAGTAAAATTGCTGTGTTATGGCGTAGGAACTTTTGATGTGTTCTCTGGGGAAAAATCCACAACAAATATTTCTGAATGTGCGTTCAAGGATAAAGCAGCATTGCCTCCCGGCAACTATTGGATTGTCGACCGCCCGACAGGTAGTTTTGCTAATCGGGTGTTAAGCGCCATCAAGGATTGGAGAAATGGGACAGATCACAGTACATGGTTTGGCCTCTACGACAGCCAGACGATGAGTGATCATGTGTTTGTAAATGGTGTTGATAGAGGGGGGTTTAGAATCCACCCATTACGCCCGGATGGCAGCGGAGAATCATGGGGATGTATCACGTTTTCTACCGTGCCCCAGTTTGAAGTGTTGCGCCGCGCTCTTTTGACAACCCAAAAGGTGAAATTGAAGTCAGGCATTATGGCATATGGACAGGTTGTTGTGAGCGGGAGGACAGACTATGAAAACTGCCGCATCAAGTAGCCGCTTGAGCCGGGTGCTCTTTTTCATTGGTCTCTATCTTGCCTGTCTGGCGGTGGTTTTTTTTGTAACTCCGATTTGGCGGTTGCTTGAGAAACTCTCCTATCGGGTTGATGATCTGCTGAATGTTACCGGTGTCGCGATGGCTGACGGAGAGTATGACCCAGCCGGGTTATGGGTTTTGTTTGGCGTTCCGCTTTTGGTTGCAATCGTAATATTTCTACTGTGTGGAAAAAGCAAACGCTAAGGCACCCTGTAATCGCGCTGTCGTCATGTTGCGGGCCGATGATACCTACCTGCGCCATAGTTCACGCCGTTAAGCGAGTAAAATCGTTAACAGGGTGAACTATGGCGTAGGCAAAACAAAATCGGTGAGAAAGACATTCCGTAATCCATATGCCGCGGAATTAAAGCGTAGATCTGTTGCATTACTGACCGAAAGCGTGCCCGTAATAACTGGAAAAACGTTGTCGGGAGAAGGTCGATGTCGCGTTCTGCCGTGAGCCTCGTTTATTCCCGTCTATACCGGGCAAGAGTTGGGAATTCGCCGCCTTAAAGTCAAAATTGCCGAACCGGAATGAGGATAGGTTTATCCTGCAAACGCGGCGGCGTTCCTGATGAGATAAAGCCGCTGAAATGCGTTATGGCCGCTCAATTATCGGCGTTCCATGAGGTGACGCTGGCTGTCAGTAATGGATGTTGCGTCTTGATAATTTCTTGATGAAACATGGACAGAATCTGGATATGAAGCTGGTTTAATTCTGTCTATACCCGTGATCCTTCAGGTTGCAGGTGCGCTGGCTGCGTTCGCTTATCTGAGTAAGCGCATTGGGATTAATGAGAGACATCCTGTTTCTTACCGAAGGCCAGCCGTTGGCTGGTCAAGTTCGTTGCCGACGAATTTGACCCTTGCTTGCCGCCTTGCTGCAACTCGAATGACTGAGGATATCTTTCATTAGGGGAGTGCCATGTTTTTTGAGGTCTGTATTTTTTTGTTTCTGTTTTTAGCTGTGTGTGCGGCGCCAGTATGAATAAATGTGTATCCATTTTTATTTCAGGTTGTGCGCCAGACCTGTTTTCGTGTTGTATACCCGCCATCCTTCAGGTTGCAGATGCGCTGGCCGCGCTCAACTATTCGTCCCATCCCAGAGCCGTCGCCAGCGGCGTTCAAATTCGTTGCCGGCGAATTTGACCCTCTCTTGCCGCATAGCGAAACGCATTCATGCGTCTCGCCCATAAAGCAGTAACGGATATGTTGTGCAAAACGATAATGTTTTGTTCTGCAGTTCGAGTGATTTAGGGCGTATTCACAAAGCAGTAAATAATTATTTGATTTACAAAATGGAATCATAAAATGACAGGCGTTTTTTTTCGTGACCGTTATAAATGGAGTTCCCTGTTCCGGTTGCTGCTATTTTTCTGGTATTTTTCATGTATGCTACAGCTGGTTATCCTGTTTTCCGGGCATAGCGGTTTCAACGGGCTACGGGATGCCTTGTTATATAGCCTGTTATGGCTTATTCCGCTGCTTTTCTTCCCTCGTCAGACTCGCCTTATTGCCTTGTTGCTCGGCGTTTTTTTGTGGATTACGGCCTGCGTCGCGCTGGGGTATTATCTTATTTACGGGCAGGAGTTTTCGCAAAGCGTATTATTCGTCATTTTTGAGTCGAATAGTAAAGAGGCTGGAGAATATGCCAGTCAGTACCTTAGTTTCAGACTAATTGTCGTTATTCTGAGCTATACCGTTGCTGCTGTTTACCTGTGGACGCGGATACGCCCGCTGTATTTATCCACGCGTTATCGCTTTATTATCTCATTGCTGATTCTGACCGTACTGTTTGGCATTCCCGTCTATGACAAAATGATAAAACAGCATTTGCCGGGAGACGACGCTATTAGCTATCTTGCCGGGCGCATGGGCACCACCGCGCCATGGCAATTTGTCGGCAGTTATCTGGAATATCGGCACCAGTTGACCAGTATGGAAGCCATGCTGCAACAAAATGCCGCGTTGCCGCCATTAGCTAATCTGAAAGACGCCAATGGCGACGTTCCCCGCACGCTGGTGCTGGTGATCGGTGAGTCCACCACCCGTAGCCGAATGAGCCTGTACGGCTATTCCCGGCCCACCACGCCCCGGCTAGAGGCATTAAGTAAGACCGATTCTAATCTGACGGTGTTTAATAATGTGGTGGCGCCGCGGCCTTATACTATTGAGTTATTGCAACAGGCGCTGACATTTGCCGATCAGCAACAGCCGGATCGTTATCTTAGCCAGCCATCTTTGATGAATATGATGAAACAGGCCGGATATAAAACGTTCTGGATCACCAATCAGCAGACCATCACCGAACGCAATACGATGCTGACGGTTTTTTCGCAGCAGACAGACCGGCAATTTTATCTGAATAACCAGCGAACACAGAGCGCCCGACAGTATGACGATGTCGTGCTGGCGCCCTTTGATGAAGTATTGCGCGATCCGGCCGAGAAAAAATTTATTGTGGTTCACCTGTTGGGGACGCACATGAAATATCTATACCGTTATCCGGAGCGTTATCAGCGTTTCAATGACCGGACGGGCATTCCCACGCTGCTCAGTGACCAGCAGGCCGATATTTATAATAGCTATGACAATGCGGTGTTATATAACGATTTTGTCGTCAGCAGTTTGATCGAAACTTTCGCCCGTCATAAGCCCAATGGTTTTCTGCTCTATTTTTCCGATCACGGCGAAGATGTGTATGAAACTCCGCCGCATAACGTGCTGGGCCGTAACGAAGGCGCTCCCACTCGGGCTATGTATACTGTCCCGTTTATTTTGTGGCAGTCGCCGGAATGGCAAAAAAGTCATCCCCGTCAGTACGCCGCGTATACTGATCGGCGATACAGCAGCGCTCACTTGATCCATACCTGGGCCGATCTAGCGGGCTTGAGTCATGAGCTGTATGAACCGCAAAAGAGTCTGGTCAGTCCGGATTTCAGACCGACTGAACGCTGGATAGGGAATCCGTATGATAAAAACGGACTAAGAGATTTTGATGCGCTGCCGTCAGCGGTAAACGAATAAAAACGGCAAACGAGTAAAAGACGGCGGTTGGTGTATAGCCTCTGCCGTCGCCGTTCATTGCGCTGCTGACGAAACGTCGCCGCGTATCGATTACCGGAACCTTGCTGCACGCGGCATCAGCAACGCGGCTCGTTTCATCGCGCGTCTGTTATTGGCGGGCCGGCGCCGGGTTGAGAATCTCACAGCGGTGGTCCTGAATTTCTTCAGCGGAGGCGCGCGTGAACGGCAACAGGCTCAGGCGGGTCGCCAGCAGCAGAAAGTCGCCGCCCGGCAATCCGGTCATGGCCATGCCATAATGGCCCATATTTTCCCGCGCGCCGTCAATGCCCTGGGCCAATGACTGGAACGCGCCCTGCTGATCCAGCTCGCTGGCGCTGATGCGGCGCGCCAGATAATCGTGCCCCAGTAATCCGCCCGGCAGCGACTGCCATTGCTGGTCAACACTGTCCGCCAGCTGCGCTAAACGATGTTTTACCGTTGGCTGCAGGCAGGAAATATGGATATGCAGTTGATTCTGCGTGCGGCCGTATTCTGAGTTGATCGTCAGCGAGATAACGCTGTCATCGATCGGTTTGCCGTACTTATCCGCCATGAAATGGCGAGCCTGCCAGGCTCGGGCAAAAAAATTGGGCGCGTGCGGCGCCAGCAATAACGGACTTTCGATGCCGGTAATTTTAGCGCTGGGTATCAGCAAATATTGAAGCGGACCGTTGCGATCTTTGAGCACCACGAAGCCGTCCTGTTCATTCACCTGGATACAGGGAGCCGGGTTATGGTTTGTTTGCTGATTGGGCAGGCATTGCTGGCTGACGATGTGCCAGAGCGCATCCGGGTGGGCGGGTTTCCACCAGGCATAGGCGACCCAGGCGATAGCAACCACTATCAGGAATGGCGTAAGTACAAACAGCGAACGGCGCAATCTCATTATCGTAACCAGTTAATGAATTAAAACAGCAGGATATGCCCGCTTTGTGACAGGAATATCACCATGCGGCGGCAGCCGCAGTCATCAGCGCATTGCCGCGATGGCACGGTTTTTTATCGCAGGCTGGTCGGATAAATCGGGCATTGACAGGGGAACGCAACCCATGATTAGCCGCCAGCCAGCGCGCCTGTCCGGGACGCAGGGAGGCAGGGCGGCTGTTACGTTATACCAAAAGGCTGCGTCGGTAAATGACCGGGAATCATCAGGTTAATCGCTGTGTCCGCCGCAGGCGGCGGCGCTTATTCCTCCATTATTCCCGCTGCTGGCTTAATTTACAGCAATAACCACTTTGCCCGTATGCAGCCGCCGATCGAAGTAGCGCCATGCCTCCAGAGCATCGTCGAAGTCGAATACGTGGCTGATTACCGGCTGCAGCCGGCTGAACGACAGCGCCCTGTTCATCTGCTCAAAATCTTGCCGGCTGCCGACGCTAAACGGTCTTATCGTCGCGCCGCTTTTGAACAGCGTGAAAAAATCAATGGGTTGCGCGCCCTGCGCGACAAATCCCAGCAGTGCGATTTCGCCGCCGGCGGCGCAGGCGCGCAGGGAATTTTCCAGCGTCGCCGGGCCGCCCACTTCAACGATACGCTGCACGCCTTCTCCGTCGGTTATTTCGCGTACCTGCCTGAACCAGTCCGGGTGATCGAGATAATTGACGATGTGGTCCGCGCCCAGCGAGGTCAGCAGCCGCGCTTTTTCTGCGTTTGAGGTCAGCGAAATAACCATTAGCCCCATTATTTTCGCCAGCTGCACGGCGAATAGCGCCACGCCGCCGGTGCCCTGGGTCAAGACCGTTTCTCCCGCTCTCAACTGGCGGGATTTCATCAGGCTATTCCAGGCGGTTACGGCGGCGCACGGCAAGGTCGCCGCCTGGGCAAAACTCAAATAAGCGGGAAATTTCACCAGCGATGCTTCGTCAACGACCTTGTATTGCGTCAGCCAGCCGTCTGACTGCGTGCCATAAGCCGCGCGCCCGGCCGCCTCTGTCAGATCGCCGGCCGTCCAGTACGGAAAGAAGGAACCGGCGACGCGATCGCCCACGCTGAACCGGGTGACCGCTGCGCCGGCCATCACCACCTCTCCGCTGCCATCGGACAGCGGAATGAGCCCTGCTTGCGGCGAGAGCGTGCCGGTGCCGTACAGCAGGGCCAAATCGCGATAGTTTAAACTGCAGGCCCGTACCTTGATCAGCAGTTGATTGCGGCCCGGTTCGGGGATGTCTTCTTCGACCCGCTGTAAATGTTCAATGCTTCCGAATGACTGCAGACGATAACTTTGCATCGCTTTCCCTCTGTTTGTTCAGTAAGTGGCTTTAGATTAAACAGAACAGCCTGTACGATGAATAACTTAAAAGCCTTATTTATAGTCTCATCGTCCATAATTATGAAGGGAGACCGGGATGGATCCACTTGATGACGTTTTTGCCGCTATGCACCTGAACAGCGCGCTGTATTCACGTCTGGTCGCCGGCGCGCCGTGGGGCGTCAGCTTTGTTAAAAGCGGCTCGATTCGCTTTGGCTTTATGATTGACGGTCAGGGATGGCTGGATGTTGCAGGCGAGGAGGCGCCGATAAGATTAAAAAAGGGCGAAGGGTTTATCGTCCAGCCGGACACGCTGTTTTCCCTGCGCGACGCGCCGCGGACGCCGACATTATGGTGCGAAGAAATTTTCGCTGAATGTGCGGGCACAACCGCGTCGTTTGGCGGGGAAGGCGATGAGGCCGAAATCATGTGCGGCTATTTTACTTTCGATAAAGCGGGCGCCGCGCCGTTATTATCGATCTTGCCGCGCGTGGTGATCCTGGCCGCGGACGAGCGGCGTTCCCCGTTATTGCAGTCGGCCTTTGAGCTGCTGGCGCTGGAAACCGCGCAGGAAAATTTAGGCGCGCGGATCGTGATAAGCCGGTTAGCCGATATTGTTTTTATTCAGGCGATTCGCGCGCACTGTCTGCGAGCACAGCCGCATCACGGCTGGATTGCCGGCCTGACGGACGCTAAGCTGGGCCACGCGATACGGCAAATGCATCAGCATATTGCGCATCCGTGGACGGTCGACGAGCTGGCCGAGCTGGCCGGCATGTCCCGCTCCGCCTTTTCGGCGCGCTTTAAAAGCGTGACCGGAGACACGCCGCTGGGATATTTGACTCACTGGCGCATGTATCGCGCCCGCTGTTTGTTACGGCAACCCGCACTGCCGCTCAGCGCGATCGCTGAACGGGTGGGCTATGATTCAGCCGTGACATTAGGGCGCGCGTTTAAGCGTTTTCAGGGGCAGACGCCGGGCGACTATCGAAAATCCGCGCTTTGTTAACCGGGGGCGAAAACGAGTTATGGCAGAGTGACGGCGGCTAACAGCGCGATACGGCTCGGAAATCGGCTCGCGGCGCGAGAGGGTCAGTCAACGATAAATAATTTCGCGCCTTTCGGCGAAGAGGAACGGTGCGCCTCGGCGTTATCGGCCACCTGGTAGCTGACTCCCGGGCTGAGCGTGAATGTTCTGCCGTCATCCAGCTCCGTGCGCAGTTCGCCTTCCAGACAAAACAGAATATGGCCTTTTTTACACCAGTGATCGGCCAGGTATCCGGCGGAATATTCAACCAGTCTGACTCGTATATTGCCGAACTGCTGAGTTCGCCAGGTGGCAACGCCCTGATCGCCCTGATGAGTGGTTGGTTCGATTTGTTGCCAGTGAGTCAATCCAAACGGCAGGTTATCTATTTGCATACTCTCTCCCTTGTACGACGAGTGAAAAACAAAGATGTGGCATTCGCGTGCGGCGCGTTGTCAGCGCGTGGGAATGGCGCGGCGGCCTTTCCTTCATCCGCATCGTTATGAATATTTAACACATTCTGCCGGGAGAAGATATTGATGTCGGCCGGAGAGGGGCATTGCGCTGTCAGCAGGGTTCCGGTTCAGTCGTCAGACGAGCGATGACGGCGAAGCGCGCCGGCCGGTCAGACAGGCGTGCGAATGCGACCGTACCGCGCCGCTTCAGCCGGCCGGCGCGGCAGCCGGAGGCGCCGCACGGCGCTAAACCAGCCAGCGGCTGCGCGCCAGGCTGACGGCGCCGCTGGCGCCGTTAAAGTCCGAAGAGCCGGCGGCAATAAACCGTACCGCGTCATGGGGCAGCGGGCGGCGCAGATGGCGCCGGGTACGGGCTATCAGCTCATCCAGCGGAAACCCCGGCATGTCCATAACCCCGCCGCCGAGGATCACAGCGTGCGGATCGAACAGGTTGATACTGGCGGCGATCGCGCGCGCGGCGTGCGCCAGAAACGCATCGATAAACGGATCGTTGCGGCTGTACAAAAACAGTTCGCCAAGCGCATAGCGGCGCGGCGTCTGTTCATACCAGCGGCGCAGCGCCACGCCGGAACAGACGGTTTCCAGACAGCCATGATTGCCGCAGCCGCACTGCAGCCGGTCGTCTCCCTGCGGGATATGGCCGAGTTCGCCCGCCACGCCGTGCGCTCCGGTCCAGGGCGCGCCGTTCAGCCAGATGGCGAATCCCATGCCGGTGCCGAGGTAAGCCGCCAGCACCACCGCGTCCTCCAGGCCGTTTTCATGCACATCGTAAGAAAGCTGCAGGTTGACGTCGCGCGCGAACAGCACCGGGCAGCCCAGCGCCTGCTCCAGCCGTTCCGCCAGCCCGCTCAGATCGTCGGGCGTGAGCGGCAGATTGGGCGTGGAGATGATGGTGCGTCCATCGTCGCCGACCAGCGCCGGAAAGCCCATCATCAGGCCGCGGCACCGGGCCTGGTGACGACTGAATAACTGATGCAGGCGCGCGCTCAGCCCCTCCACCAGCCCGCCGGCGATGGTCTCCGCGGTGGACAGCTTCTCGCTCAGGATGATGTCTCCACGAGCGTTTTGCAGGCAGAAACGGATATGGGTGGCGCCCATATCCACCCCTGCAGCCACGGCAAGCCGATCAGACATGGGACGCCACCTCGCGTTTCGCCTGGGCGATCTGTTGCGACATGGTGTCCCAGGCCGCGTCGATATCCGGCGCGTAGCTGAACAGGCCGGAGGAGCCGACGATCAGCACGTCGGCGCCCGCTTCAATCAGCCGCCGCCATGTGCCCTGGTTGCAGGAGCCGTCGATTTCGATTTCATAGGCCAGCCCTTCGCGCGCGCGCCACGCTTTCAGCTCGGCGATTTTTTCCAGCATTTCCGGGATGAACGGCTGGCCGGCAAAGCCCGGATCGACCGTCATCACGGTGATCTTGTCGGCTTTGTGAATGTAATACTTCATCGATTCGACTGCCGTTTCCGGGTTGAGAATCAGGCCCACTTTCATGCCGTGCCGGCGGATCTCATCGATCAGACGGAAGGCCTGACCATTGATGGTTTCGGGGTGCAGGGTAATGAAATCGGCGCCGGCCGCGGCCAGCGAGGCGATATAGTCCTGCGGCCGGGTCACCATCAGGTGGCAGTCGAGCGGCTTGCTGGCCAGCCGGCGCACCTGGCTGACGAAGAACGGGGACAGCGTCAGATTCGGTACAAAATGGCCGTCCATGATATCGATATGAAAATAGTCCGCGTGGCGATCGATGAACTCGATCTGCTCTTTGAACTTCAATAAATCCATACACATCAGAGAGGGGGATATTTTCATCATAAACTCCTTACTTGCTGATCAGCCGATCCAGTGCGACAGCGGCGATAATCAGCCCGCCCATCACCACCAGTTGGTAGTAGGTTTGTACTTGCAGAATATTCAGGCCGTTATTGATGGTGCCGATAATCAGACCGCCGATAACTACGGAGAAGATGCGCCCTTTGCCGCCGAAGAAACTGGTGCCGCCAATGATGGCGCTGGCGATGGCGTAGGTCTCGAATCCCATGCCGGCCAGCGGTTCTGCCGCGCCCAGCCGGGCGGTGGAGACCACGCCGGCCAGTCCGGCGCAGATACCGGAGATGATGAACACCACCAGCATGTGAAACTTCACATCAATACCGGAATAGAAGGCGGAGTTTTTATTGCCGCCCAGCGCGTAGATGTTGCGGCCGAGCCGGGTGCGGGAGGTAAGGAACCACAGCAGCACGGCGATCGCCAGCGAGAAGATCACCGGCACCGGGATGCCGATAACGCTGGCGGCAAAGAAATTCACGAATTCGAAGGAGAAGCCGTACACCGAGTTGGCGTCCGAAATCACCAGCGTAATGCCGCGAAAGATGGCGTTGGTGCCCAGCGTGATGATGAACGGATGCAGCCCCGTCCAGTTCACCAGACAACCGTTGATGGCGCCGAGCGCGCCGCCCACCACCACGCCGCCGATCAGCGCGGCGGACAGCGGGTCAAACCCGGCCAGCATCAGTTTGGCGGTCACCATGCCCGACAGCGCCAGAATCGCGCCGACCGACAGATCGATGCCCGCCACCAGGATGGCGAAGAATTCGCCCATGCCGATGAGCACCGTCACTGAACTCTGCACGAAGATCTGCGTGATGTTATTGGCGGTCAGGAAATATTCCGTCGACAGCGTGCCGAAGATCGCCACGATAATCGCGAGAATGAAAAACGTGCCGTATTTGTCCCAGAAAAGGGCGAAGTTGAACGGTTTCTTTTCCGCCGGGTCGCCTTTCACTCTTGAGGTAATGCCCATGCCATAATCTCCTCTTCGCTGATGTCGTCGCGATTAGCCAGGATTTGCGTTAGTCGTCCCGCGCAGAACACCGCAATGCGGTCGCAGACGGTAATAATTTCAGGCAGTTCCGAGGAGACCATCAGGATGACCTTGCCCTCGTCCGCCAGCAGGCGCATCACTTTGTAGATTTCGGCCTTAGCCCCTACATCAATGCCGCGCGTGGGTTCGTCGAAGATGATGACCTCCGGGCTACAGCATAACCATTTGGAAATCAGGACTTTTTGCTGATTGCCGCCCGATAGCTCGGTGATGTTCTGGTCGACCGACTGGCACTTCAGCGCCAGCAGGGCGCGCTGCTGTTCGGCGGTCGCGCGTTCCTGCTGCGGCCTGAATAGCCCGAACGCGCCTTTGTAGCCGCCGTCCTTCAGACTTCGGCTGATCGCGATGTTCTCCGCGATGGAAAAGTTGGCGAAGAAACCGTTCTCGCGCCGGCTTTCGGTGATGTAGGCCATCCCTTTTTTCAGCGCGTCGAGCGGAGAGCGCGGAGTAATAGGCTTGCCGTGCAGCAGGATTTCCCCCTGGCTGCGTTTGTCGACGCCGAACAGGCAGTTCATCAGTTCGGTACGCCCCGAGCCGACCAGGCCGGCGAAGCCGAGGATTTCGCCCCGGCTGACCGAAAAGGATATATCACGCACCTTCTTTTTATCGCGGCTGGTGACGTGTTTCACCTCGAACACCGTATCGTGCGCAATGTTGCCGGCGTTCTCTTTCAGCGCCATAAAGCGGTTTTGCAGTTCGCGGCCGACCATCAGGCGCACAATGTCGTCGTTACTGACGTCCTTGACCATGCCGCTGCATACGCTGCTGCCGTCTTTCATGACCGTATAGCGGTCGCAAATTTGACGTATCTCATTCAGCTTGTGCGAGATATAGACGATCGCGCAGCCTTCTTTGCGCAACTGTTTCATGATTAAAAACAGATAATCCACCTCTTTGCTGGTCAGCGAGGAGGTCGGTTCGTCCATAATAATTACTTTGGCGTTCAGCATCAGCGTTCTGGCTATTTCCAGCATTTGTTTATGGCTGATGGATAAATTCGCCACTTTTTCGTCGAGATCCACTTTCAGCCCGACGCGTAATAACATCATGGCGGCGCGCAGACGCATCTCTTTCCAGTCGATAATATTAATGCCGAAGATTTTTTTCGTCAGGTGACGACCTATATACAGATTCTCCAGTACCGTTAATTCATCAATGACGCTTAATTCCTGATAAATAATGCCAATACCTAATTGCGCGGCGAGTTTATGGTCCAGTTTGTTATATTCAACATTATCAATGGCAATCGCGCCTTTGGTCGGATCATATATTCCCGATAATATTTTCATTAAGGTTGATTTACCGGCGCCGTTTTCACCTAATAACGCGTGAATCTCATGCGTATAAATAGTTAAATCAACCGACTTCAATGCGTGAACCGGGCCAAAGGATTTGCCGATCCCCGCCATACTGATATAAGGCGTGGCCATAGGAGATACCCTTCATCTGTCAGGCTGCGGTGATGGTGGCTGAATCCCCCCGACGACGGGCGAACGGGGGGAAGGCGAATTACCGGGTAATCAACACCGAGTCGACCAGTTTAAATTCCGGCTGTTTATCCAGCGCGATCACTTTGCCGGATTTTTCCGCAGCAATCAGCAGGCGCAGACCGGCGGCGCCGATATCCGCCGGGTTTTGCGCCACGGTGGCGGTCATTTGCCCGGCTTCCACCATTTTGCGCGCTTCAGGAATGCCGTCGGTGCCGACCACCAGCACCTTGCCGGTTTTACCGGCGTTGGTCACCGCCTGCGCCACGCCCATCGCCATGGTGTCGTTGGCGCAGTAGAAGGCTTTCAGATTCGGGTTGCGCTGCAGCACGTTGGTGGCCACGTCCAGCGCTTTGATGCGGTCCCAGTCGGCGGGCTGACTGGCGACCAGCCGGATGGCGCCGGCTTTCTGGAAAGCGCCGGTCGCGCCCTGACGGCGCGCTTCGCCGGAGGCGTTGCCGGCTTTCCCTTCGATAATCGCGACTTCGCCCCCTTCGGCGCCCAGTCGCTCGATAATGAAGTCGGCCGCTTTGGCGCCGACCGCCACGTTATCGGTGGTGACGAACGCTTCTACGTTGCCGCCGGCTTTTTTCAGGTTGTCCATATCGATTTTTTCATCGAGGTTGACCAGATAGATGCCCTTTTTCCAGGCGCGCGCCACCGGCATGACCAGATTTACCGATGACAGCGGAGCGAAGGCGATGCCTTTATAATTTTTATTGCTCAGGTCCTCGAATAGCTGCAGCTGCGACTGGAAATCCCCCTCCGACGGCGAAGCGAAAATATCCACGTTGACGCCCGAGGCTTTCGCCTCGTCTTCAATGCCTTTTTTCATATCCACCCAGAACGGATTGGACAGTGTTTTTAATATCACGGCGTAATCGGCGGCGGCGAAAGCGCTGGTGGATAACATGACGCCGACGGCTGCACCACTGAATAACTTCAGAAGTTTGTTCATCGTTTTATTCTCACTGTAGGGTAAGCGTTCGGTTTATAGCGGCCGGATTTTAGGCTTGCCTTATCTTAAATCTGACCGATATCGCTTTTCAGTTTGTATGCCGAACCGACTGAAAAGATTATTTATCCCGGCGGAAAAAATCGACGATCGCGCCGGTCTTTTCCATATTTAACGTCGCCTGTTCGATATTCTGTTGCGCGACGGAAACAAAAAAGGCGTCTAATAAGGTTAACTGTAGTATCCGTGCGGATGCGTTGCGCCCTAATAAAGGTGTTTCTGGTGCTGGCGAACAAATAATAAAGTCTGCTAATTTGGCGATAGGCGAATGGTAGCTATGAGTTATACATATTATTTTCGCGCCGTTCTTTTTCGCCAGTTCCACCGACGCCTTCAGATCGCTGGTGCGTCCGGAGTGGGAAACCACCAGCACCACATCGCCTTCCTGCAGCAGCGCGGCGGACATCATCATGATATGCGCGTCCTGGTAGGCGTGGCAGCGTACGCCGATGCGCAACAGTTTATGCTCAATATCGGCGCAGATGGCGTTTGAGCCGCCCACGCCGTACAAATCGCGCTGTTTCGCGCGGTAAAAATAGCGCGCGGCGCGGTGAATCTCGTCCACATTGACGATCGACTGCCCTTCCATGATGGTGCGCAGGGTGATATTGAAGACTTTATTCACCACATCCTGCGGCGCTTCGTCGAACGACAGCTCCGCCGGCAGCACCTGCTCGGACTGCGAGAAATAGTCGATCAGCGTGCTGCGTAAAGTACGGAAACCGCTGAACCCGAGCAGTTTAGATACTTTAACGATCATGGCTTCCGATACCATCAGCGCCTCGGCGACATCTTTTATCGACGGGGCATCGCTTAAATTTCCCGGCGATAAAAACCATTCCACGATGCGGCTTTCGTTCTCCGTCATGCCCTCCTGCTTCATGCGCAGGTAAGGGGCGATGCCGATGCCGTTGGGGATGCCCTGATCGAACTCTGACTGACTCATCTGCTTCTCGCGTTCGTAAAACTGAAGACGACACTATATCACCACATCGGGCGGGTAAAATATGCAATCAACTTCACAAAAAATATAAATTTATAAAGTTATTATGTGTGTGAAGTTTTTGTTTGCGTCAGATAATGTGTTGGTTTTATTTATTTTCATTTAAATACAATTGGTTATTTGTTGTGGAGCGTAGTCTAAAGAAAATGGCGTGACTGGTTATGTGTGTATAACTGGCTGTTTTGTGAAAAATCGGTTTGCGCCGAGTGGCTTAACCATTGGGTAACTCTGGTTTTATCGGCCAGATCGGCGTTGACTCACAGATAAATAATATTTGTAAAGTTTTTCCCTTACTTAATGAGGTTGTCGCGATGAAGAAGATTGCTCTGGGCTGCGATCATATCGGGTTTGAATTAAAAGCGAAAATCGTGGCGCACCTGCAGCTGCGCGGCGTGGCCGTGGTGGATAAAGGCGCATGGTCCGACGAGCGCACGGACTATCCGCGCTATGCCGCCGCGGTGGCGGAGGCGGTGCTGGCGGGCGAGGTTGAGGGCGGAATACTGATTTGCGGCACCGGCGTCGGCATCTCCATCACCGCCAACAAATTTCCCGGCATTCGCGCCGTGGTGTGCAGCGAACCTTATTCGGCGCAGCTCTCTCGCCTGCACAACAATACCAACGTACTGGCGTTCGGTTCGCGGGTGGTCGGCAGCGAACTGGCGAAAATGATCGTTGACGCCTGGCTCGGGGCGCAGTTCGAAGGCGGCCGCCATCAGGCGCGTATCGACGCCATCGGCGAGGTAGAGGCGCGTTTTGGTCATCGGCCGGCGACGGACTGCGGTTGATTTAACCCGCATGGTTGCGGCTGGCCGGCTAACCGTAGGGCGACGACCGTTGGCGCGGCGGGTAAATCCGGCTGATTGTACCGTTGTATTATAAACGCAATTGGGTATTGTATCTTCGCTGTCGGGTTTGGAGCGGCCAGGGGGAACGATGCATGAACGCAGAACTGCAACGGCTATTAGATGTCTCTTCGGAACAACAATTAACTGCGCTCGTCAGAGCTATTTACGGCATGAGCGTGGAGGTCGATCAGCGCATAGAGAGCATTTTACTCAGTAGCGATCCGCAGGCGCTGGCGCGTCAGCTGAAAAAACGCATCAAGTCGATCGCGCGCGGCAGAAAATTTATCGATTATTTCCAAAGCCATGCCTTTAGTCAGACGCTTCGTGTCTTGATCGATGATATCGCGCAATTACTGCCCTCCAGTCCGCAGTTGGCTTTTGAGTTGGCCGATCAGTTTATGGTCACCCATGAAAATGTTTATGGCCGCTCGGATGATTCAGGCGGCGCGATCGGCGATAGTTATGCCCGCGGACTGGAGGTCTGGCTGCAGGCGGCAGGCTGCTGGCGAGCGACGGGTAACTGTAAGCTGGACTGGCTGTCTGAGCTGCAGTCGCGCCATAACCACAACGGCTACGCCGTCTGGGATAATCTTATTGTCGGCAGCGCGCAGCTGCTGACGCCGGAGGAACTGCACCAACTGGTATGGCGTTTTGAGACTGAGTTTAAACAAGCGAAGTATGTTCCCGGCGGCAAAGATTATAGCTTCGAAGCCGCGCGAGCGACGCTGGGCATCGCCGCGGTGGCCGAGGCGTTGCAAGATGTCTCGCTGTTTGAGCGATCCGTCCTGCTGATATCGCCATCGCCTAATGAATTACAAAAACAGAGTATTAGCGATTTTTGTCTGCGTGCGCAGGACGGCGAGTCGGCATTGAAATGGCTGGCGGAGCCGTGGAGTCCGCGTTTCGAAAATGAGCGCCTGGCTCTGCTGGATAAAACCTATGTGTTGCTGGATCGCCGGTCTGAATTGCTCGAATTACGCCAACGCGCTTATCAGCGACAGCCGGATAATCGGCGTCTGAACGCCTTGCTGAGCGTTTTGCCGGAGGCGGAGCGACCGGCGGTAAAAGGCCAGGCGGTTGAGAAAGCCTTACAGATGGAGCCTGTCGAGCTCCGGCTGGAAACGCTTATCGCGCTCGATGCGCTCGACGCCGCGCAACAACAACTGATAAAGCACAGAGCGCAGCTGCGCGCTTCTTACAGCATGTTGCTGAACTGGGCGGAACGTTTCCGCGCTGAACGGCGTTTTCTGGCCGCGGTTGTCTGTTACCGTTTGCTGCTGGAGGAGATTCTCGCCGCCGGGCGGATCAAAGCCTATGGGCACGCGGCGCGTTACTACCAGCAGTTAGAAAAACTGCATGCGCAGATCGAGCGCTATGACGATTTACCTGACTGGCCGGCGTACCAGCAGCAACTGCGTCAGCAACACGGGCGAAAAACCTCTTTCTGGCAGCGTCTCGAATAAACGACGGCGCCAGCGGCCATTATTTTTCCTCAACGTCGCTGCGCATTCTTTTCTTCAGGCGGCGGCCGGCGTCATTGTCCGTCGCGCCGGTCCGCGTGCGCGCGTGTCGGCTCCGGGCCACTTTCCCCGTCCGGCGGCCCCTCGCCCATTTTTTGCAGAAACCGCTGTTGCGTCCGCAGAATCTGCGCCAGCGTAACGCACTGATACTGCGCGCCGTAGCGCGGCGCCACCTCGGCGATGATTTGCGCCAGCGCCGGATAATGGCGGTGGTTCCAGTTGGGAAAAAGATGGTGAGTCAGATGCAAATTGAGCTGGCCGAGCCAGTAGCCGAGCCAGACCGGCCGCGTATGCCAGTCGACCGTGGTGGCGAAGGTGTGCTGATAGCGGCCGTGGCGGATGATGCCGTCTTCGGGCGGCTGGTAAAAGGTCGCTTTGGCCCAGTGCGAGCCGAGGATCAGGACGACAAAGATCAGCGACGCCAGCATCTGGCTCGCCAGATAAACCAGCAGCAGGGCGCCGGCGCTGAGCGGGGCCGGCGTCAGCAGCAGCCAGGGGAGCGCTAAGGCCAGCAGAGCATGCAGCGCTTTCGACAGCAAAAATATCAGCCAGCCGGCGGCGCCCTGGGCGGCCATCTTCGGCGTTACCGGCGTCTTGCCCGCGCGATCGCGCCAGTCGAAAAACCAGATGATGCAAGGGAAGGTGAGGGCGGCCACCAGCGGCCAGTAGAAACGCTGGGCGCGCATAAAAAAGCGGAAGCGATGAAACGGCGACTGGCGCAACACGCCGTTTTCCTCGATATCGAGATCGTAATGCTGCACGTTGACGTGGGCGTGATGAAACAGAATATGCCGCACGCGCCAGCAGTCGGGATCCATGCCGAGCGGGATGCTGACGACGATATTTAGCAGGCGGTTGGCCCACTGGCGGCGGAACACCACGTTGTGCGAGGCGTCGTGGATCACGTTCACCGCCAGCGACATGGCGATGAATATAAACGCGCCGTACGCGCCGGCGAATCCCCAGAAGCTGGTCTGGCACAGGCTGAGGACGTAAAAGATCAGGCACAGCAGCGTCAGCAACAGCAGTTTGCCGATAAACGCCGCGTTGGCGAAGCGGTGATCGCCGCGGCGGGCCAGATAGGTATTGGCGGCGTTCATCAGCGCGCGGTGCAGTTCGAGATCGTCGCTCGTCGTATAGCTGAGTGGCTTCAGCGGTTCCTGCATTCTTTGTCCTCCGGCCGCGGCCGCGCAGCTCTCGGGTCGTCGCCGCGACCCATCGCCCGCAGGAATCGCCGCTGGCTGGTCAGCAACTGACGATAGCTAATGCAGCGATAATCCATACCGTGCCCGGCGGCCAGCCGGCTGAGAATCTGCGCCAGCGCCGGGTAGTGGCGGTGGTGCCAGCCGGGGAACAGATGGTGCGTGAGGTGCAGGTGTAAGCCGCCGGTCCAGTGCGCCAGCCAGCGCGGCGTCGGCTGCCAGTCGCAGGCGGTGGCGAAGTTGTGCCTGTACCAGCCCTGCGGCATGTTCTCCGTCTGCGGAGCGTCATAAAATTCCGCCTGCGCCCAGTGGGTGCCCAGTAACAGAAACACCACCAGCAGCGAAGCCAGCATTTGGCCGAGCAGATAGCCGGACAGCACCACGCCGGGGCCGATGCCGTGCGACGCCGCCGCCGTCATCGGCAGCGCCAGCACCAGCAGCAAATGGCCGAGCTTACTGACGCAGAAAATCAGCCAGCCGCGCCGGCCGGGCAGCGGCTGGTTCGCCTTCAGCGGCGTTTTGCCCAGCCGATCGGACCAGTCGAAAATCCAGGCGATGTACGGCAGCGACAGGGCGGCGATCAGCGGCCAGTACAGATGCTGATAGCGCATGTAGCGGCGGTGGCGCTGGTACGGCGTCTGGCGGAAGAAACCGTTCTCTTCGGTATCCAGATCGTAGTGCTCGACATTGGGGTAAATGTGGTGAAAATTGACGTGGCGCAGGCGCCAGTAATCCGGGTCGATGCCGAGCGGCAGAGTCACGATGCGGCTAATCAGGCGGTTCAGGCCGCGCCGGCGCAGAAAGGTATTGTGCGAGGCGTCGTGGTTAACAACGATGTTCAACAGCATGCCGAGCATGATGAAGGCGAAATAACAGAGCAGAAAGATCCACGGATTATGCTGCAGCAGACTGAGGCCGTAGCTGCCGACGCACAGCGCCAGCAGCAGCGCGGCCTTGAACAGCTGGCGCCCATCGGCGAAGCGGTGGTCGTCGCGCTGGCGCAGATAGGCCTGCGCCGCGCGCTGCAGCGCCTGATGAAAGGCCTGTTCGCCGTCGGTCGGGTAGCGTCGTGCGGGCAGCGCGTCCGTCATCGCCTTACTCTCCGGCCAGCGGGCGCCGGCCCCAGCCGAGCGCCAGCGCGGCGCCGTGCGCCGCCAGCGTCAGCATCATCACCTGCCAGTAGAGGCTGTTCCAGCCCAGCGCGCCAATAAAAATCAGCGGAAAGGACAGGGTAATCAGCAGCCAGCCGCCGATGCTCCACCGACGTCCTTCCGCCATACCGCCGAGCGCGATCGCGCCGCATGTCAGCAGGATAAACAGACCGACCTGTTCGCCGCTCAACTGGTGATAACCATAGCCGTACAGGTAGACATAGCCGATCACCAGACTGAACAGCAGTATCGCTCCCAGCGTGAGCGCCAGCGGCGTGCAGTGAAAAGCCGGCCGGCCGGCGGCGCGCACCGGCAGCTTAAAATAGCGCAGAAACGGCAGGTTGCTGGCCCAGAAAGGATTCTGCGACGGCGTTTCGCGCCCCGAGCCGTAGCGGAACGGGGTGGTCGGCAATTGCGGGCAAAACGTGCCGAACAGTTTGTCCCAAAAGATAAAGGTGCCGCCGAAATTTTTATCGGCATAGGCCCGGTCATTCACATGGTGGACGCGGTGATGCGCCGGCGTGACCAGCACTTTTTCCAGCCAGCCCATTTTCGGCGTGATGGCGTTATGGTTAAACAGCTGTACGCTGTAATGCAGGATGGAGACGGTAATGAACACATGCAGCGGCACGCCCAGCAGCGCCAGCACTAAAAAGAACGGAATCGAGGTCAGCGACGAATACCAGGAGTTGCGCACGCCGAGCGACAGATTGAAATGTTCCCCCTGATGGTGCACCACGTGCACCGCCCATAGCGCGCCGAAGGTGTGGTGCAGCCGGTGCAGCCAGTAAAAGCCGAAATCCCAGGCGAGCAGGGCGAACAGCCACATCAGCGGCGCCGGCCACTGCGCCGCCCAGCCGGCGCTGAAATGGTCGACCACGTAGCCGTAGCACAGGATCTCCAGACCGCGAAACAGCCACAGCATGATGTGGCCGGAGTTGAGATTAAACACCACGTCATGCCAGTTGACGGGTTCACGCCGGATAAGCTGCAGCACCAGCGCTTCGCCAACGACCAACAGCAGCATGAACAGAATAGGCAGGGCTAAATCAGTCATCTCTCTACTCCCGGCGAGCGGCGCGGCGACCGCTCGGTTAAGCGCAGACAAAACAGGCCGATAATCGCCGCCAGTATGCCACCGGTCAGCAGATCGATAAACAGGTGGCGGCGCAATTGCAGAATCGAGAAGGCGATGGCGATCGCCCAGCACAGATAAACCCCGCTTCTGAGCGGGCGGCGACGCTCGAACAGCGCCCAGACTGCCAGCGTGGTCAACGCCATATGCAGCGACGGCAGACAGTTCTGCGGCGAATCGATTGCGGTCAGACGCAGCAGCAGGCGGGCGCTGAGCGAATCGCCGTTCACCGGCGGGTAATGTAAGGTGGTCGGCCACAGCAGATAAACGCCGCCGGCGGCCAGTGCGGTTAACTGCATGCTGCGGCGCAGCCAGTTCAGTCTGGCAGGCGGACAGCTCAGATAAGCCAGCGGCACGATGAGAAAAAACGACAGATAGAGCCAGATCCCCGTCGGTGAAAATGGGATCAGCCGATCGATCCACCCGTCCGGCAGTAGGGTGCCCGGTCCCTGCAGACGAGCGCTCAGATGATAGACCACGCCGACGGCGCCCCAGCCGTACAGCATCGCCTTTAGCCGGCGCGCGATCATGTTTCCTCCTCCGACAGGCGGGTGATGCGGCGCCGTTTGCTGGTGAACGGCGCGGCGATCGGCGCGGCGGTCAGACGCCACTGCAGGCGCCCGGTATCGATATTCTGGCGGGCAAACTGCCGGATCAGACTATCTCTGCAGCGCTCAAGTTCCGCCTGGCTGCAGCTGGCGGACAAATGCAGCCGGCTGTCGCCCTGCTGCACCAGACGATAATCGGCCTCAAGCGGCAGGGCATTGGCGATGACCCGGCTGCACAGATCGGCGAAGATCACCTGCGGCCGACCCTGGCTGTCGGCTAACCGCAGCCAGTCATCGCAGCGTCCTTCGATGCGCGCGATCGGCATGCTCGCCCGGCCGCAGGCGCACGGCTCTGTTTGTCTGACCAGCACATCATCCAGTCGGTAACGCACAATCGGCTGCGTCCGGCGGGTAAAGTCGGTAATGATCGGCGTGAAGCGCTGCTCATCCAGCCACTGCGGCTCGATGTGAATAAATTCTTCGTTAAGGTGCAGGGTGCCGTGCTCGCAGGTGGCGGCCAGAAAGCCCTCGGTCGCCTGATACACTTCGCCGACCTGGCCAAAGACCTGGCGCAGCAGTTGCTTATCCTGCGGCTCCAGCACTTCGGCGACGGAGATGACTTTTTTGACCGGCAGCCTCAGTTCGCCGCGCCGTACCGCCAGCGCCAGCTCGCGCAGCACCTGGGCCGGCGCCACGATAATGGTCGGCCGCCACGCCTGCAGCGCGGGCAACTGATCGGCGAAGGGCGCGAACAGATCGTAGAAGCGCAGGCTGAGCCAGCGATGGTCGACGCTGTGGTACAGATGATTATCGGCGCGTAAAAACAGCGCTACCCGCTCGCCGGCGCGTAAGCCGGCCGGCAGCATCTTCGCCAGCATGCCGCCGGCCCAGATTTGCTGTTCGCGCGGGCTGACCACGAATAGCCCGCGCTGCCCGGACGTGCCGGAAGAGAGGCCGACGCTAAAGCCGTTCACCCGCGGAGTAAAGTCGCGCTGTCGCTCGCTGCGCCGGGCGCACGCCAGCAGTTCGTCGCACCGCAGGCCGGCGGTATTCATCCGGTCGAACTGCGCCATCATCAACGCCTTATCCATCAGCGGCCAGCGGGCGAGCGGCTGGCGGCAATACGGCCGGAAATACGGGCTGCGCGCCAGCACCCGGTGGGCAAAGCGCGCCAACTGGCGCTGCTGGTAACGCTCCAGCGCGGCGCGGTCACGGAAGGCTAAGCGCCGGGTGCGAAAGTAGTGCCACAGCGTCAACAGCGGGATCATAGATCGCCCTCGTGACATAAGCGGATCTCGGCGGCGCCGTTCAGATACAGCCGGTGCAACCGTTCCAGCGTGTGGTAATAGCGCGGCGGATCGTCCAGCACCAGACTGGCGAGGCGCGACGGCCCGCGATTTTCCCGATAGCTGCGCGGCGACCATGCGGCATCGCTGGCCAGCAGAACCCAGCCGCCGTCGGTCAGCACAAAGGCGCCGAGATGGCCGGCCGCATGGCCGGGCAGCGGCACCAGAATGATTTCCCGCTCGCTGCCGGGCAGCGCATAGCCGCGTTCGAACGGCGCCAGCTCGGCCGGCAGAGCGACCGGCGAAAAGCTTTCCACAAAGCGCAGCGTCGCTTCGAAATTTTCCGGAATCAGGGCCGGCACAAACGCTCGCTTTAAGGCGGCGAAACCGCGCAGGTGGCGCGTCTGGCGCCAGCCGCCTGCGGAACAGATGGCGGGCACGCGGGCGAAATCGCGCAGGCCGGCGATATGGTCGCCGTGAAAATGGGAAATGATCACGGCGTCGATATCGCGAGCCTGTATCCCCTGCGCGTTCAACTGATGGATCAGCGCCTCTTCCGGTTCGAAGCGCACCGGGGTCAGGCGGCGATAAAGCTGGAAAATGCCGTCGCGCGTGGCGTCATCAAAGTAACGCGAGTAGCCGGTATCCCATAGCCAGCGGCGGCCGCGGCTCGCCAGCAGCCAGACGCGGGCCGGGAAACGACACACTTTCCAGCCGGCGCCGCGCAGCGCCATGCAGCCCGGATGCAGACAGTAGCCAACTTCAAAGGTGGTAATGTCAGCCATGCGCGTTTTCTCCTTGCCGCGCCAGCCACTGGCCGGTGATGTCGATGCCCTGTTCCAGCGAAAAGCGCGGCCGGTAGCCCAGCTCCTGCTGCGCCCGCTGGCGGCTGAGCGTCATATCAAAATTGACCGCGCCGACGCTATAGCGCGTCAGCATCGGTTCTTTGCCGCTTAGCCGCGCCAGACACTCCATGCCGCCGGCCAGCGCGTACAGCGCCGGGTAGGGCACGGCTTTCACCTGATACGACAGGCCCAGCCGTTCGGCCAGCAGCCGGCGTAACATCACCGCCAGCCGCTCAGGCTGGTGGTTGGTGATATTGTAGGCGTCGCCCGACGCCAGACGGTCGTTTTCGCTGGCCAGCGCCATTGCCTGCACCACGTTGCCGACAAAGGTCAGATCCAACAGCGTTTCGCCCGCGCGCGGCAGACGCAGCACGCCGCCGCCGCGGGTAATCTGCGCGATAATGCGCGGCACGATCACCCGGTCGTGCGGGCCGAACAGACCGCGCGGTCGTAAGATCGTATAGCGCGTCTGCGGGAAACGCGGCACCAACTGCATAATGCGCTGTTCGGCGAGGTATTTGCTGTGCGCATAGTGGCAGGCGAAGCGCCGCGCGCGGTAGCGCTCATCGATATCCCGGTGATGGCGGTAATCGAAATAGATGGCCGGGGTGGAGATATGGATAAAACGCCGGATCGCGCCGCGGCCGGCCGCTTCCGCCAGCCGCTCGGTCACCGCCACATTGTGCTGATAAAAATCGGCCGCGCGTCCCCACGGCGAAGAGAGCGCGGCGCAGTGCCAGACCGCGTCGCAGTCGGCCATCAGCCGCAGGCAGTCATCCGGCGAAACGGCGCGCAGATCAAGCCGGCTAAACTGCGCGCCCAGCCGGCTCAACTGTGCGCCGGCCGCGGCGTTGCGTCCGCAGGCGTGAACCTGATGCCCGGCCTGCAGCAACCATTCGGCCGCGTTGCGGCCCAGACCGCTGGTGGCGCCGGTCAGGAAGATTTTCATGGGATCAGCACCATGCCGCCCAGCGTCAGGCCGGCAGCCGTGCCGATCAGCATTACCGGCCGACCCGCCGGTAAACGATCCTGCAGCGCCGCGTGGTGCAGGGCGGTGGGAATAGAGGCCGCCACCTGGTTGCCGTGGTAGCGATAAATATCGATCAACTGCTGCGGGGTAACCTTTAGCCGTTTACGTATATGTTCCAGCGACAAATGGCTGGCCTGATGGGGAATCACCGTCGCGATCTGATCGAGGCGATAGCCGCTGGCCTGCAGCAGGCGTGCGAGATAATCCTCGATTAGGCCGGAGGCCTGGCGGAACAGGCGTTTGCCCTGCATGTGGAACAGAAAGTCGCTCGCCTCCAGTCCGGCTCGCGGGTTGCGTCGCGTACCGCCCGCGCGGATCTCGCACAGTTCGGCGCCTTCAGGCCAGGTTTCCAGCAGACAGGCCGCGATGCCGCTGTCGCCGTTGCCGCGCTCGACGATGGCGCAGGCGGCGCCGTCGCCGAAGATCAGCGAGGATTCTTCGTCGTCCCAGTCAATGCCGCGCGAGGCCAGTTCGGTGGAGACGATGGCGATACGGCGAAAGGCATGGCTGTTCAGCAGGCCCGCCGCCACTTGCAGCGCCGGGATAAAGCTGACGCAACTGCTGTTGATATCGAAGCAGGCGGTGCCCGCCGGCAGCGACGAGGCTTTCAGCAGATGGCTGGCGCTGTAGGGCAGCGCCTGAACCGGGATCGCCGAGGCGTAGATCAATAAATCGATCGAGGCCGGATCGATCCGCCGGCGCTGCAGGGCATCGTTCAGCGCGGCGGCGCCTAGTCCGGCCTGGCTGGCCTGATTATCGGCGTGGTAGCGATAAATAATCCCGGAGCGGCTGGCGACGTAGCCGGCGGGTTTATTCAGACGAATATCCAGTTCGTCCGACGTCACCTGATTAGGCGGCAGCGCCGCGCCCGTCGAGACGATCTTCAATGGAATCAGTCCGCGCGGCGGAGCCTGGTGTTTCTCCTGATAGTCCGGCATATATTCTTTCCTGAATAATAAGCAGGCGGCTGTCGGAAACGTTGCCGACCTGTTACCTGTTTTTTGTGCTGGCTGTCAGAATAGCCTAATCGTTGCGAATTGGAACCATGAACCGCCGCGCGGGCCGCAGAGAAGAGCGAAAGCAGAATTTGCCGGGGTATGCCGGCGCCGCGCAACGCGGCGCCAGTCGAGGTTTTTTACGTGGTCAGCGGCGGCGAGAACCACTCCCAGCCGCCTTTATCCGTCCGTTTTAACCGGTAGAGCGCCTCATCGGCCCGCTTGATCAACTCGCGCAGTTCGGTCCCGTGCTGCGGATACTGGCTGAGTCCGATGCTGGCGCCGAGGGTAAAACTTTGATCCTCAATGATAAAGGGCGTCCTGAAGGTCTTTTCGATCCGCCGGCATACGCCCTCCGCCTGCCTCGCCCCGCCCGGATTGGACAACAGAACCACAAATTCATCGCCGCCGAGCCGGCACACCAGATCGTCGCTGCGCACGCAGTCGCGCAGTTTCTCGCCCACCCGCTTCAGCACCCGGTCGCCGACGTCATGGCCCATCATATCATTGACGGTTTTAAAGCCGTCCATGTCGATCATCAGCAGCGCCAGTGAATTACGGGTGCTGATTTCCTGCTGCCAGCGCGCCTGCAGGGCGTGCCGGTTGGCCAGGCCGGTCAGGGGATCGGCGAACGCGATGCGGCTTAACGTTTCCTCCGCCAGTTTGCGGGCTGAAATATCCTCAAAGGTGGCGATGCCGATGCCGAGGTCGTGCAGAATAATGCCCCGATGCAGCACGGTCAGCCGCCGTTCGTCCGCGCAGCGAACCTGCAGCTCTAGCGCATCGATTTCCGAAATGCCGGTCAGTTGGGGAATCCACAAATGTTGCCAGCGACTGCGCGTCAGCACGCGATCGGACTCCCGCACGTAAGCGTGTTCAATCCACTGGTCTACCGTTGAAAATCGGTCATTGCTGTAGCCGAACGTTTTTTTGAATTCCCGGTTGACGAACAGGATTTCCCCATCGGGCAGGGAGGCCCAGGACAGAGGAAGCGGCAACACATCCAATATGGTGTATAAATTACTATGTGAGCTTATAGAGCAACCGACTGCTCGCTCGAACAGGTCCTTCATGCTAAATCCTCCCGGTGCGCCTTGCCTTTGTCATTCTATTGTGGCGTGTATCAATCCACGCTGAATCTCAAATCTGAAGCAAACAACTTCGCTTTGCTTCGCGCGGGGAACGGCAGAAAGTGGTGACACTGTTTCTGTATACACTGAGAATAACATTGGCGAGGTTTATCATCAAAGTCGCGACGGCGATCGGTTAATGAAAATTTCTCTCCTTAGTTTCGCCTGGCGCCGCGCCGGATGGCGTTTCACGTCCATCCGCGTCCGGGCAATTCCGCTAATGTCGTTCGGTTAATCGGCGCAACGGTCGGCGGGAATACCGGTGATGACCTAAAATGGTGCATTGCATGCACTGTTTTGGTGTGTTGCACGACTGATGCCCAAAATCATGTTGGTCTGATCCACCGCTTTGTGCGGAAAAATAAAAAAACGCATTTTTTCCATTCTGAATAACTTTTTTATCCTGACGATGATTTTTTAACGTTTTTTTCTCCTGTCTTAGTATAAATGCATAAATATTGAATACTTATGCATTGTAACTTATTGTTTTTATGATTAAAGGCATATTTAATTTTATTTTATTCACTTTTGGCACGATAGCTGCTCTGCATTAATCATCTGGCAGAAAATCCGGTCGCTTTATCGATCCGTCGCGTCACCTGCTCAGGCAGAGGATGGAAATATTTTTAATACAGTCGGTTAGAAACTTTCCGATGACCGGGGCAGCCGGAAAAAGGACGGATTAGGTGAGGGCGCCGCGGTTTTTTTTCTCAATAAGCCGCTGTCGGCGATGAAATAGCCGACAGGGTCAAAATTCAGCATAACGCTGAGCAAACCGAGGTGAATATGGAACACGCTGTAACTCGTCGCGATTTCGATGATCGGATGGTGCCGGTCTACGCGCCCGCCGATTTTATTCTGGTGCGCGGTGAGGGCTCACGGGTCTGGGATCAGCAGGGCAAGGAGTACATCGATTTCGCCGGCGGGATCGCGGTGAACGCGCTGGGTCACTGCCATCCAACCGCGGTGCAGGCGCTGACCGGCCAGGCGGGCCTTCTGTGGCACCTGGGCAATGGCTACACCAACGAACCGGTGCTGCGTCTGGCCGGACAATTGATTGAGGCGACCTTCGCCGATAAGGTGTTTTTCTGCAATTCCGGCGCAGAGGCCAACGAGGCGGCGCTCAAGCTGGCGCGCAAATATGCGCACGACAACGGTTCGCTGGAAAAAAACCGCATCGTCGCCTTCAACAATGCGTTTCATGGCCGCACGCTGTTTACCGTCAGCGCCGGCGGCCAGCCGAAATACTCGCGCGATTTCGCCCCGTTGCCGGGCGGCATCGATCACATTGCCTATAACGATCTGGATGCCGCTCGCGCGGCGATCGATGAACATACCTGCGCGGTGATCGTGGAGCCGATTCAGGGCGAAGGCGGCGTATTGCCGGCCGATCCGGCGTTCCTGCAGGGGCTGCGCGACCTGTGCGATCGGCACGGCGCGCTGCTGATTTTTGATGAGGTGCAAACCGGCGTCGGCCGCAGCGGCTCGCTCTATACCTATATGCAGTATGGCGTGGTGCCGGATGTGTTGACCACGGCCAAAGCGCTGGGCGGCGGCTTTCCCATCGCGGCGCTGCTGACCACCAATAAGCTGGCCGGCACGCTGTCGGTGGGGACTCACGGCACGACTTACGGCGGCAATCCGCTGGCGGCGGCGGTAGCAGGCGCGGTATTTGCATTGATCAATACGCCGGAGGTGCTGGACGGGGTACAGCAGCGGCACGGGCGATTCGTCGCCGGTCTGCAGGCAATCAATGAACAGTATTCGCTGTTTGCCGAGATTCGCGGCATGGGACTGCTGCTGGGCTGCGAACTGGACGCCCGCTACGCCGGCAAGGCCAAACAGATTACCCGGCTGGCCAGCGAAGAAGGGGTGCTGGCGCTGATAGCCGGGCCGGATGTGGTGCGCTTCGCCCCGTCGCTGATTATCCCTGAACAGGATATCGAAGACGGTTTGTCGCGTTTCGCGCGCGCCGTTGCGCGTTTCTGCAGTTAAGAGGGGAGAACGACTATGATGATTATTCGCCCCGTGGAGCGCCGCGATCTGGCCGATTTACTGGCGCTGGCCGATAAATCCGGCATCGGGCTGACCACGCTGCCGCAGAATGAAAAGACCCTGTCTGAGCGCATTGAGCGGGCGTTGAAAACCTGGCAGGGCGAGCTGCCCGCCGGCGATCAGGGCTACCTGTTTGTGCTGGAGGATACGGAGTGCGCCCGGGTGGTCGGCGTCAGCGGGCTGGAAGTGGCGGTGGGCATGAGCGATCCATGGTACAGCTTCCGGGTTGGGACGCTGGTGCACGCCTCAAAGACGCTCAACGTCTATAAGGCGGTGCCGACGCTGTTTCTCAGCAACGATCACACCGGCTACAGCGAACTGTGTACGCTGTTCCTCGATCCCGACTATCGCCATAGCCTGAACGGCAAGCTGCTGTCGAAGGTGCGCTTCCTGTTTATGTCCGCCTTCCGCGAGCGCTTTGCTCGCAAGGTGATTGCCGAAATGCGCGGCTATTCCGACGAAAACGGCAATTCGCCGTTCTGGGAAGGCGTGGGCAGCCACTTTTTTTCGATCGATTTTGCCCGCGCGGACTACCTGAGCGGCACCGGACAGAAAGCGTTTATCGCCGAGTTGATGCCGAAACATCCGCTGTACGTCGATTTTCTCGCCCCCGGCGCGCGCGAAGCGATCGGCAGGGTGCATCCGCACACCGCGCCGGCCCGTCACGTGCTGGAATCGGAAGGCCTGCGTTACCAGGGGTATGTTGATATTTTCGACGGCGGTCCGACGCTGGAGGCGGATATCGATGAACTGCGGGTGGTGAAAGAGAGTCGCCGCCTGACGGTCGCCGTCGATGACGCGGCGCCGCGCGCCGACGCGCCGGTTTGTCTGGTATCCAACGACGATTACCACGGTTATCGCGCGCTGCTGGCCGCGGTGGCGCCGGACGATGACTGCCTGCGCCTCAATGCCGCCAGCGCCCGCGCGCTGGGACTGGTGTCCGGCAGTCAGGCGCGCGTGGTGAGCCTTAATTCGCAGGAGAAACGTTAATGTCACATTCCGCTCTGTTTATCGATGGCGGCTGGCGCGCAGGCGGCGGCGAACTTTTGACGAAAACCGATCCGCTGGACAACCAGCCGCTATGGCAGGGTGCGACGGCGGACGCCGCTGATGTCGACGCCGCCTGTCGCGCCGCGCGCGCCGCGTTTCCCGCCTGGGCGCGCCTTTCGCTGGCGCAGCGCAGCGCCGTGGTGCAGCGGTTCGCCGAACTGCTGGAGCAGCACAAACCGCGGCTGGCCGAGATTATCAGCCGCGAAACCAGCAAGCCGCGTTGGGAAACCCTGACCGAAGTGCAGGCGATGATCGGTAAAGTGGCCATTTCGCAGCGCGCCTATCAGCAGCGGACCGGCCAGAGCAGTACGCCGTTGGCGGACGGCGCGGCGTCGCTGCGCCACCGTCCGCACGGCGTGCTGGCGGTGTTCGGTCCCTACAATTTCCCCGGCCATCTGCCGAATGGCCATATCGTGCCGGCGCTGCTGGCGGGCAACTGCGTGGTGTTTAAACCGAGCGAGCTGACGCCGCTGAGCGCGCAGGAAACGGTGCGGCTGTGGCAACAGGCCGGCCTGCCGGACGGCGTGCTGAACCTGGTGCAGGGCGCGCGGCCCACCGGCGAGGCGCTGGCGGCCAGTCCGCAGATCGACGGTCTGCTGTTTACCGGCAGCGCCGGCACCGGCTACCACCTGCATCGCCAGCTGGCCGGCCAGCCGGAAAAGATCCTTGCGCTGGAGATGGGCGGCAACAATGCGCTGATTGTGGATGAGACGCCGGATTGCGACGCCGCCGTCAACCTGGCCATTCAGTCGGCGTTTATCTCCGCAGGACAGCGCTGCACCTGCGCGCGTCGTCTGCTGGTGAAGCGCGGGGCGGAGGGCGATGCGTTTGTGCGGCGCCTGGTCGCGGTCGCGCGCGCGCTGCGCATCGGGCGCTGGGACGCCGAGCCGCAGCCGTTTATGGGCGGGGTTATCTCCGGCGCGGCGGCGGCGCGGATGCTGGACGCGCAGCAGCAACTGCTGGCGCGGGGCGCCCGGCCGTTGCTGAGCATGACGCGTCCGGATGCGGACAGCGCGTTGCTGACGCCGGGTATTCTCGATATCACCGGCGTGGCCGATATCCCGGATGAAGAGTACTTCGGGCCGCTGGCGTGCGTGATCCGCTACGACGATTTCGACCAGGCGCTGAGTATCGCCAACCAGACCCGCTACGGGCTGGCGGTCGGTCTGGTCTCACCGCGGCGCGAACTGTTCGAGCGGCTGCTGCTGGAGGCGCGTGCCGGAATCGTCAACTGGAATAAACCGCTGACCGGCGCGTCCAGCGCCGCGCCTTTTGGCGGCGTCGGCGCGTCGGGCAACCATCGCGCCAGCGCCTTCTACGCGGCGGACTATTGCGCGTGGCCGATGGCCTCGCTGGAAAGCGAAAGCCTGACGCTGCCCGCGACGCTGTCGCCGGGCCTGTCGTTCGATGTGTCTGACTAATTTACGCGCGGCGTCGGGCCGGGAAGGTCACGCCGCCGCGTATGCGGTAATTCGCCGCGCCAGGAGCAACTATGTCCGGATATGAAATCAATTTCGACGGGCTGGTGGGGCTAACGCACCACTACGCCGGTCTGTCGTTTGGCAATGAAGCCTCGACGCGCCATCAGAACAGCGTCTCTAACCCGCAGCTGGCGGCGCGTCAGGGGCTGTTGAAGATGAAGACGCTGGCCGATCTCGGTCATCCGCAGGCGGTGTTGCCGCCGCAGGAGCGGCCGCATCTGCCGATGCTGCGCCGGCTGGGCTTTAGCGGCAGCGACGAAACGGTGCTGGCCCAGGCGATGCGTCAGGCGCCGCAGCTGTTGTCGGCGCTCAGTTCGGCCTCCGCCATGTGGACGGCTAACGCCGCGACCGTTTCCCCCTCGGCGGACAGCGCCGATGGCCGCGTGCACTTTACCGCCGCCAATCTGAACAACAAATTCCACCGCGCCATCGAAGCGCCGACCACCTCGGCGATTTTGCGCGCCATCTTCCGCGACGAGCGGTATTTTTCCCACCACGAGGCGCTGCCGCAGGTGGCGCTGTTCGGCGACGAGGGCGCCGCCAACCACAATCGTCTGGGCGGCGATTACGATCGGCGCAGTGTGCAGGTCTTCGTCTACGGTCAGCAGCAGTTCGGCGGCGAGCCGGGACCACAGCGCTATCCGGCACGTCAGACGCGCGAGGCCAGCGAGGCGATAGCGCGCCTGCACCAGCTTGAGGCGCAGCATACGGTTTTCGTTCAGCAAAACCCGCAGGTTATCGATCGCGGCGTGTTTCATAACGATGTGATTGCGGTTAGCAACCAGCAGGTGTTGTTTCATCATCAGCTGGCGTTTCTGCATCAGGAGCAGGCGCTGGATAGTATCCGCCGCAGTATGGCGCTGCTGGAACAAGATTTGGTGGCGATCGACGTGCCGGACGACCGGGTATCGGTGGACGATGCGGTCGCCACCTATCTGTTCAACAGCCAAATTCTGACCCGGCCGGACGGTAAAATGACGATTGTCGTGCCGGAAGAGTCGCGTCAGCACCGCGGCGTATGGAATTATTTGTCTGAAATGGCGGCTTCGGGCGGACCGATTGATGACATTCGGGTATTCGATCTGCGCGAAAGCATGCGCAACGGCGGCGGCCCGGCCTGCCTGCGGCTGCGGGTGGCGCTTAATGAGACGGAGCGTCAGGCGGTCAACCCGCAAGTGATGATGAATGACAGCCTGTTCGCCACGCTCAATCAGTGGGTCGATCGATACTACCGCGACCGCCTGACGCAGGCCGACCTGGCGGATCCGCAGCTGCTGCGCGAAGGGCGCGAGGCGCTGGACGCGTTGACCGCCATCCTCGGTTTGGGTTCTGTCTATCCTTTCCAGCAGTAGGAGCCGCGCGCGATGAATGATTTTTTAGCGTTAACGCTGAGCGGCGAAGCGCCGACGGTAACCCGCGGCGAAAACGACAGCCTGCGCTGGCGCTGGCTGGGCGAAGGGCTGGTGGAACTGACGCCGAAAGCGGCCTGGCGACAGTCGCTGGCGCTGTCGGCCGGCGTGCACGGCAATGAAACGGCGCCGATCGAACTGCTTAATAATGTGCTGAACGATCTGCTGGCCGGACGGCAGCCGCTGGCGGTCAGGCTGCTGCTGGCGCTGGGGAATCCGGCGGCGATGCGGCTGGGCAAACGCTATCTGCATAGCGACATGAACCGGATGTTCGGCGGGCGCCATCAGCAGTTCGCCGTCAGCGGCGAAACGATGCGCGCGCAGCAGCTGGAGCAGGCGCTGACGGCTTTTTTCGCCGCCGACGCGCCGCAGGTGGAACGTTATCACTATGATTTGCATACGGCCATCCGCGAGTCGAAACTGCCGCGCTTCGGGCTGCTGCCTTACCAGCAGCGTCCTTACGGCCGACCGCTGCTGGCGTGTCTGGCGGCGGCCGGCCTTGACGCGCTGGTGGTGCATCAGGCGCCGGGCGGCACCTTCAGCCACTTCAGCAGCGAGCATCTGCAGGCGGCCAGCTGCACGCTGGAACTGGGCAAGGCGTGGCCATTCGGCCATAACGATCTGAATCAGTTCGTCGCCATCGATCGCGCCCTGCGCAGTCAACTGAGCGGCGCGCCGCTGCCGCCGCGCGACGGCGAACCGCTGCGCCTGTTCCGCGTCGCCTGCTCGCTGATTAAACACAGTGAGGCGTTCCGTCTCCATCTGGCCGGCGATACCGCCAATTTCACCCGTTTTGAGCGCGGAACGCTGCTGTGCGAACAGCCGGGCGAGTCTTATCGGGTTCGGCACGATAGCGAGTGGATCCTGTTTCCCAATCCAGGCGTGGCGCCGGGGCTGCGCGCCGGACTGATGCTGATTGAAATTGCGCCGGACAGCCTGCGTTAAGCGACGCTCGGGTAGCGCGCCGCCGGGCGATATGGCAGGGTACGGAATGATTTTCTGTAGCCGAACAGGGCAATTTAAAAGAATATATATCCCGGCAGACAGGGAATAACGCCGTTCAAATTACACCTGGAACCTCTCTGGCGCGGAGGGCTCCTGAATAACATGCTGATACAGCAAACGGTGACGATACACAGAGGAGCAAACACATGTTGCAGGGTTATAACAAATTGATATTCGACGGCGCGCTGATGACGCTCGAGCTGGCGCTGAGTTCCGTGCTGCTGGCCGTGATCATCGGCCTGTTCGGCGCTGGCGGTAAACTCTCCCGCTACCGTCCGGTCGCCGCGCTGTTTAATGTCTACACGACGTTGATTCGCGGCGTGCCGGATTTGGTGCTGATGCTGCTGATTTTCTACGGATTGCAGATCGTACTGAATCACGTCACCGAGTTTTTGGGGTTTGCGCAAATCGACATCGATCCGATGGCGGCCGGGGTGATCACGCTGGCCTTCATTTACGGCGCCTATTTTACCGAAACCTTTCGCGGCGCCTTTATGGCGGTGCCGCGCGGGCAGATTGAAGCGGCCACCGCGTTCGGCTTCAGCGGCCCGCAGATTTTTCGCCGCGTGCTGTTTCCGGCCATGATGCGCTACGCTCTGCCGGCCATCGGCAATAACTGGCAGGTGATTCTCAAGGCGACGGCGTTGGTTTCCATTCTGGGCCTGAACGATGTGGTCAAGGCGACCCAACTGGCGGGCAAGGGCACCTATCAGCCTTTCTTCTACGCCCTGGTCGCGGGCGCCGTTTACCTGTTTTTCACCACCGTTTCCAACGGCGTATTGCTGTGGCTCGAGCGGCGTTATTCTGTCGGCGTTAAGAGGGCCGAGTTATGATTGAGATTTTGCAACAATACTGGCAGTCGCTGCTGTGGAGCGACGGCTATCGGTTTACCGGACTGGCGGTGACGCTGTGGCTGTTGATCTCGTCGGTGGTGATCGGCGGCCTGCTGGCGCTGCCGGTGGCGATGGCGCGCGTCTCCTCGCGGCGCTGGCTGAGCTTCCCGGCCTGGCTGTACGGTTATGTGTTTCGCGGCACTCCGCTGTATGTTCAACTGCTGGTGTTTTATTCCGGCATGTACAGTCTGGAGATCGTGCGCGGCTCCGATTTCCTCAACGCCTTTTTTCGCAGCGGCCTGAATTGCACCATCCTGGCGCTGACGCTGAATACCTGCGCCTATACCTCGGAAATTTTTGCCGGCGCCATCCGCACGGTGCCGAATGGCGAGATTGAGGCGGCGAACGCCTATGGTTTTTCCAGCTTCCGTCTGTACCGCTGCATTATCCTGCCGTCGGCGCTGCGCACCGCGTTGCCCGCCTACAGCAATGAAGTGATTATGATGTTGCATTCCACCGCGCTGGCGTTTACCGCCACGGTGCCCGATCTGCTGAAAATAGCGCGTGATATCAACGCGGCCACCTATCAGCCGTTTTATGCCTTCGGGATTGCGGCTGTGATATACCTGATAGTCTCTTATGCGCTGATAAGTCTGTTCCGCAAGGCGGAAAAACGTTGGCTGGCGCACCTGAAACCTTAATTACCGGCACCTCATTAAACGCGGAAAATTATCTATGTCAGAGAAAAAGTTAGTAGTTACCGAACTGCATAAACATTACGGCGAGCATGAAGTGCTAAAAGGGGTATCGCTGTCCGCCGAAGCGGGCGACGTGATTTCCATCATTGGTTCTTCCGGTTCCGGTAAGAGTACCTTCCTGCGTTGCATTAACTTTCTTGAGAAGCCGAGCGAAGGCACCATCTGGGTCAACGATAAAGAGATACGGCTGGTGCGCGACAAAGACGGCCAGCTGAAAGTGTTCGATAAGAAACAGCTGCAGATGTTGCGCACCCGTCTCACCATGGTGTTCCAGCACTTCAACCTTTGGAGCCACATGACGGTGCTGGAAAATGTCATGGAGGCGCCGATTCAGGTGCTGGGGATTAGTAAGCAGGAAGCGCGCGAGCGGGCGATCTTGTATCTGGACAAGGTGGGGATCGACGAGCGCGCGCGCGCCAAATATCCGGTTAATCTCTCCGGCGGTCAGCAGCAGCGCGTGTCGATCGCGCGGGCGCTGGCGATGGAGCCGGAGGTGCTGTTGTTCGATGAACCGACGTCGGCGCTGGATCCGGAGCTGGTGGGCGAGGTGCTGAAAATCATGCGCCAGCTGGCCGAAGAGGGCAAAACCATGGTAGTGGTGACGCACGAAATGGAGTTTGCGCGCCACGTATCCAGTCAGGTGATCTTCCTGCATCAGGGGCGCATCGAAGAACAAGGCTCGCCGGACGAGGTGTTCGGCAATCCGAAGAGCCCGCGCTTGCAGCAGTTCCTTTCCGGTTCGCTGAAATAAGGCCGCTGCGGTCGTCCGGCGGCCCCGGACGTTCGCCGTCCTATAGCTGCCGGTTTTTCGCCTGCCGCATCATGCGCGGATAAAATTGCCAGAACAGCTTTTCAAACTGGGCATAGTGCGTTTCGATATCGGCAAAGGAGCCGGCCAGCGCCGCCAGTTTCGGCCGCCGCGCCGCCATTCGGCTCAGCACGTCGGCCAGAAAGGGCAGGTCGGCGTAGCGTTCCAGCCAGCGTTCCTGCCACAAATAGCGGTTCAGATTGCGAAAGCGTTCCGGCGTGAGCGCCAGATGCGGGGTGATCTGATCGCGCGCGCCGTCAATAAATGCGTTCAGCGCCAGATTCGGCTCCAGCTGCGACCACTGGCGGGCAAGAAAATGGTCCCACAGTACATCCAGAGTGATCGGGGCGACGCGATAATGCGGCGCGCTGAAATAGCGCCGCGCCGCGCGTACTTCCGGCTGGCTGTCGGTCAGCGTGTCGATGCGGCGATGCAGGCGAATGCCGTCGGCCACGTCCTGCGGATAGCTGGCGGCCGGGTCGCCGCGCACGAAATCGGCCAGCAGGTTGCCGAGCAGCGAGCTGTCGGCCAGCGTCGCCAAATGAAGGTGAGCAAGAAAATTCATCCCGACAGTATATACCATCTTTCGCCCGGCGGCGGCGCGGGTTTGCCGGACGCGTCGGCGTGGCGCGACAGGCCCGAGGCGGCGCTTATTTCTTGCAGCCGGTCGCCTGCGGCTCTAGACTAGGCCGCTTCTTTTTCTGTGATGTCATTAATAGCTAAGTGGACCGTCATGCGCGTTGCCGATTTTTCTTTTGAACTCCCCGAATCTTTGATTGCTCGCTATCCGCAGCCCCAGCGCAGCGCCTGCCGCCTGCTGTCGCTGGACGGGCCGTCGGGCGCGCTGACCCATGGTGTTTTTACCGACCTGCTGGATAAGCTGGAGGCCGGCGACCTGCTGGTGTTCAACAATACACGGGTCATTCCGGCGCGCCTGTTTGGCCGTAAGGCCAGCGGCGGGCGGCTGGAAGTGCTGGTGGAGCGGATGCTGGATAACCGGCGCGTGCTGGCCCACGTGCGCGCCTCAAAGGCGCCGAAGCCGGGCGCGGAGCTGCTGCTCGGCGATGACGAGAGCGTCAGGGCGACGATGGCGGCGCGGCACGATACGCTGTTCGAACTGCATTTTCACGACGAACGCGATGTGCTGACCATCCTTAACGCCATCGGCCATATGCCGCTGCCGCCCTATATCGATCGTCCGGATGAAGACGCCGACCGCGAACTGTATCAGACCGTTTACAGCCAGCGTCCCGGCGCGGTGGCGGCGCCGACCGCCGGCCTGCATTTCGATGAGCCGCTGCTGGCCGCGCTGCGTGAAAAGGGCGTGCAGATGGCGTTCGTTACGCTGCACGTCGGGGCCGGCACCTTCCAGCCGGTGCGGGTGGAAACGATTGAAGATCACGTGATGCACGCCGAATACGCGGAGGTGCCGCAGGAGGTGGTCGAAGCCGTGCAGGCCTGTAAGGCGCGCGGCAACCGGGTGATCGCGGTGGGCACCACCTCGGTGCGATCGCTGGAGAGCGCGGCGCAGGCCTGCGGCAACGGACAGATCGAACCGTTTTTCGGCGATACGCGGATTTTCATTTACCCCGGCTATCACTACCAGGTGGTGGATGCGCTGGTCACCAACTTTCATTTGCCGGAGTCCACGCTGATTATGCTGGTGTCGGCGTTTGCCGGCTATCGCCACACGATGACCGCCTATCGGTCGGCGGTGGAGCAGCAGTATCGCTTTTTCAGCTATGGCGACGCGATGTTTATTACGCATAATACGCAGGCTGAGCAGGAGCGCGTGGAGTAGGCCGCCCGTCAGGGGCGAATAACGGATTGTCATGACGCCGCAAACCAGGTTTTGCCGGCGTCTTTTATTATTATCAATGTCAACATCAGATTGTTTCTCTGGTGCTGGAGGTCAAGTGAAGTTCGAGTTACAGACAACCGATGGGCAGGCTCGGCGTGGGCGGCTGATTTTCGAGCGCGGCGTGGTGGACACGCCGGCCTTTATGCCGGTGGGCACCTATGGCACGGTCAAGGGCATGACGCCGGAGGAAGTGAAGGACACCGGCGCGCAAATTCTGCTGGGCAACACCTTCCACCTGTGGCTGCGCCCGGGGCAGGAGATCATGAAGCTGCACGGCGATCTGCACGATTTTATGCAGTGGCACGGGCCGATCCTGACCGACTCCGGCGGTTTTCAGGTGTTCAGCCTCGGCGATATCCGCAAGATTACCGAAGAGGGCGTGCATTTCCGCAACCCGATCAACGGCGATGCGATCTTCCTCAGCCCGGAAAAGTCGATGGAGATACAGCACGATCTCGGTTCCGACGTGGTGATGATTTTCGATGAGTGCACGCCGTATCCGGCCGACTGGGACTACGCCAAACGGTCGATGGAAATGTCGCTGCGCTGGGCGAAGCGTTGCCGGCAGCGTTTCGATGAGCTGGGCAACCGCAATGCGCTATTCGGCATCATTCAGGGCAGCGTTTACGAAGATTTACGAGATGTATCGGTAAAAGGGCTGGTAGATATCGGCTTTGATGGTTACGCTGTGGGCGGCCTGGCAGTCGGCGAGCCGAAAGCGGATATGCACCGGATTCTCGAACACGTCTGCCCGCAAATTCCGGCGGATAAACCTCGCTATTTGATGGGGGTCGGCAAACCGGAAGATTTGGTGGAAGGCGTGCGGCGCGGCATTGATATGTTTGACTGCGTGATGCCGACGCGCAATGCGCGCAATGGTCACCTGTTTGTGACCGATGGCGTAGTGAAAATTCGTAATACCAGGTATAAGGACGATACCGGACCGCTGGATGAACACTGCGATTGTTACACCTGTCGCAATTATAGCCGCGCCTACTTGCACCATCTCGACCGTTGCAACGAAATACTCGGGGCCCGGCTCAATACCATCCATAATCTGCGCTATTATCAACGCCTGATGGCGGCTTTACGTCAGGCTATTGGAGAGGGTAAATTAGATCGCTTTGTTGCGGATTTTTATCAGCGCACAGGTAAGCCGGTTCCACCTTTAGCCCGGACCGCGGTCGATGATGAGGTCAGTCCTGATTAAGCCTTGATCGAAGTCCGTTTTTTGTGGCGATAATTTTTATACGTTTTGACAAAGAAGAGGAAATATAAATGAGTCTTTTCATTTCTGATGCCGTAGCCGCAACGGGCGCTCCGGCTCAGGGAAACCCTTACTCTCTGATTATTATGCTGGCCGTTTTCGGTCTGATTTTTTACTTCATGATCCTGCGTCCGCAGCAGAAACGCTCAAAGGAACACAAAAAGCTGATGGAATCGATCGGCAAGGGGGATGAAGTATTGACCACCGGCGGGCTGGTTGGTCGCGTCACCAAAGTGGCGGATACCGGCTACATCTCGATCGCGCTGAACGAAACCAATGAAGTGGTGATCAAGCGTGATTTTGTGGCCGCCGTGCTGCCGAAGGGTACTATGAAGGCCCTGTAATTTTCTGATTTTTCCCAAAGGGAACTGCCGTGTTAAATCGTTATCCTTTGTGGAAGTACCTGATGCTGATCGTGGCTATCGTCATCGGTCTGCTCTATGCGCTTCCCAACCTGTATGGTGAGGATCCGGCGGTGCAAATCACTGGCGCGCGAGGAATCGCCGCCAGTGAGTCAACGCTGATCCAGGTCCAAAATATCTTAACCGAAGAAAAAATCACCAGTAAGTCAGTGGCGCTGGAGAACGGCGCGATTCTGGCGCGTTTTTCCACCCCCGATATTCAGCTGCGCGCCCGCGAGGCGTTGATGGGCTCGCTGGGCGAAAACTATGTCGTGGCGCTCAACCTGGCGCCGGCGACGCCGCGCTGGCTGAGTCTGGTCGGCGCGGAGCCGATGAAGCTGGGGCTGGACCTGCGCGGCGGCGTGCACTTCCTGATGGAAGTGGATATGGAAACCGCGCTGGGCAAGCTGCAGGAACAAACCATGGACTCCCTGCGCAGCGATCTGCGTGAAAAAGGGATTCCGTACTCCACCGTGCGCAAGCTCGACAACTCCGGGGTGGAAGTGCGTTTCCGCGACGCAGACACCCGCGACGAAGCTCTGAGCTACCTGACGCCGCGTCACCGCGATCTGGTGTTGAACGCCAGTACCGACAATACTTTGCGCGCCGCGATGAGCGACGAACGTTTGCGCGAGTCGCGCGAGTATGCGGTGCAGCAGAATATCAATATCCTGCGTAACCGCGTCAACCAGCTCGGCGTGGCCGAACCGCTGGTGCAGCGCCAGGGCGCGGACCGCATTGTGGTTGAACTGCCGGGCATTCAGGACACCGCGCGGGCGAAAGAGATTCTCGGCGCGACGGCGACGCTGGAATTCCGTCTGGTCAACAACGGAGTGGATACCGCCGCGGCGGTCGGCGGGCGCGTACCCGGCGACTCCGAAGTCAAATATATGCGCGACGGCACGCCGGTGGTGCTGTTCAAACGCGTTATTCTGACCGGCGACCATATTACCGACTCGACGTCGAGCAGCGATGAATATAACCGTCCGCAGGTTAATATTTCGCTCGACAGCGCCGGCGGCAACGCGATGTCCAACTTCACCAAAGATAATATCGATAAGGCGATGGCGACGCTGTTCGTGGAATACAAAGACAGCGGCAAAAAAGACGCCAACGGCCGTTCCGTGCTGGTTAAGCAGGAAGAAGTGATTAACGTGGCGACCATTCAGACGCGCCTCGGCAATAGCTTCCGTATTACCGGCATCGATAATCCGAACGAAGCGCGTCAGCTTTCGCTGTTGCTGCGCGCCGGCGCGCTGATTGCGCCGATTCAGATTGTGGAAGAACGCACCATCGGGCCGACGCTGGGCATGCAGAATATCACCCAGGGTCTGGAAGCCTGCCTGTGGGGGCTGATCGCGTCAATCGTCTTTATGGTGGTTTATTACCGTAAGTTCGGCGTGATCGCCACGACCGCGCTGGTGGCTAACCTGGTGCTGATCGTCGGGATTATGTCGCTGTTGCCGGGGGCGACGCTGACCATGCCGGGCATTGCCGGCATCGTGCTGACGCTGGCGGTGGCGGTCGACGCCAACGTGTTGATTAACGAACGTATCAAGGAAGAGCTGAAGAATGGGCGCAGCGTACAGCAGGCGATCCATGAAGGCTATAAGGGCGCGTTCTCCAGTATCGTCGACGCCAACCTGACGACGCTGATCACCGCGGTGATCCTGTATGCGGTGGGCACCGGCTCGATTAAGGGCTTCGCCATCACTACGGCCATCGGGGTGGCGACCTCTATGTTTACGGCGATCGTCGGTACTCGTGCCATCGTTAACCTGCTTTACGGCGGCAAACGCATTAACAAGCTGTCTATCTGAGGAGTGCGTTGTGGCACAGGATTATACCGTTGAACAATTGAACTATGGGCGTAAGGTCTATGACTTTATGCGCTGGGACAACGTCGCGTTCCTGATTTCAGGTTTGCTGCTGATTGCCTCAGTTGTGATTATGGGGGTACGCGGCTTTAACTGGGGGCTCGATTTTACCGGCGGTACGGTTATCGAGATCAGCCTGGAGAAAGCCGCCGACCTCGACGTGATGCGCGGCGAGCTGGAAAAAGCCGGCTTTCAGGATCCGTTGATCCAGAATTTCGGCAGCAGCCGTGACGTGATGGTGCGCATGGCGCCCGACGAAAAGAACTCCGGCCAGGAACTGGGTAAACAGGTTCTGCAGGTGATTAACCAGAGCACGGAGCAACACGCGACGGTTAAACGTATTGAGTTCGTCGGGCCGAGCGTCGGTACCGATCTGGCGCAGGCCGGCGGCATGGCGCTGCTGACGGCGTTGATCTGTATCCTGATTTACGTCGGTTTTCGCTTCGAATGGCGTCTGGCGCTGGGGGCCGTTTTGGCGCTGGCGCACGACGTGGTGATTACCATGGGCGTGCTGTCGTTGTTTCAGATTGAGATCGATCTGACTATCGTGGCGTCGCTGATGTCGGTCATCGGCTACTCGCTGAACGACAGTATCGTGGTTTCCGACCGTATTCGTGAGAACTTCCGTAAGATTCGTCGCGGTACGCCGTATGAGATCATGAACGTTTCCCTGACGCAAACGCTGAGTCGTACCATCATGACCTCCGCCACGACGCTGGTGGTGGTGCTGATGCTGTATATCTTCGGCGGCACGATGCTGGAAGGCTTTTCGCTGACCATGCTGATAGGGGTTTCGATCGGTACGGTATCGTCGATCTATGTCGCTTCCGCCCTGGCGCTGAAGCTGGGTATGAAGCGCGAGCACATGCTGGTGCAGAAGGTGGAAAAAGAGGGCGCCGATCAGCCTTCTATTCTGCCCTGATCGTTGCGACGTAACCACGCCCGGCCAAACGCGCCGGGCGTTTTTTTTGTCTCCCCCCTAAACCAGCTCCTCTGCGGGCAATGCCGATTGGTTAAGAAAACCTGAACGATCCTGTCGCGTTGAAATCATCCGTAACTACCTGAATCTTCAGGTTAATTTTATGTTTCAGCAGAACGGCGGGGTCATTACCGAAGCGTCTGATTCCGACTAGTCCGTTTTTCGACGGGAAACTAACCCGAGCCGGATAGGGGAGGCTTTACCAGGCACTCTCCCGGGCTGTGTTCGCCGAAGACGCTTACCTGTACAGCAGACAGTCCGGCTGGTTCTTATGAGGGGACTAATGCGGGATATGGCTGTTACATCAGTATGTAACCATAAAATGGCGCATTCTTCCGTACAGGAGAAGGCACCGACGCTATCAGCGAACGGTGCTTTACATATCCGATAAATACTCAAAACGGTGTAAAAACGCTTAACCGAACGGCATTACCTTCTGTTAGCGCGGCCTGTTGCGGCCGGCGTTTATTTCGCCGCCGCGTCGCCGGACAGATTCTGCGCCTGAATGTGGCTGATGCGCACGAAGCCCAACTGTTCCGGCGCTATCTCGCTAAGGCGTAGCTCCACCGTCGCGTCTGATTTTGGCAGCAGCGTCAGTTCGGTATGGATGGTTTGCATCTGCATATCGCGGGTAAGCGGCTTGCCGGTGACCGGATCGAGTTGGCCCCAGGCCACCTGCGCCGTTAAGGCGGGCAGCGTGCCGGGATCCACGCTACGGATGTGCAGCAGCGCGCGCGTGCCGTTGGCTTCCGATTCAATATGGCTGAGCGACAGGCTCAGCTGGCCCGGCTCACTCTGCACCAGCGCGCGGTTGCGCGCCGCCGGCAGCAGCCAGACGCCGCTGGTGGACTGGCTGTTCAGGTCGTTCTGATATTTCAGCGCGGTCGCCCGATCGGTCAGCGTCTGCAACTGACTGGCCAGTTGGCTGACCTCAGCCTGCAAATGTTGTTGCTGCACCGGCTGGGCGCAACCCGCCAGCAGCAAAATCGCCGACGCCAGGCCGGCGGCGGAATAACGGATTATCATTGGTGTTTCCTTCCGGATGTGCCGCCTGTTTCAATGCTATGTTATTGATAGTGTAGCCGGCATGCGTTGCAACTTATAGCGGTTGGGCGGCATTCTTCATATTTTGCGGGACCGCTGCGCGGATCGAACGTCGACAGGTTTGGGTTAGCCTGCTAATTCAGGGTAAACTATCAGCATGTTGGGTGAATCTCGGGAAGGGTTATGCATTGTCCGTTTTGTTCTGCTGTCGATACCAAAGTTATTGACTCCCGCCTGGTCGGCGAAGGATCTCAGGTACGGCGCCGGCGTCAGTGTCTGGTTTGCAATGAACGCTTCACCACCTTTGAAGTGGCGGAACTGGTCATGCCGCGCGTGATTAAGAGCAATGATGTGCGCGAGCCCTTCAATGAGGAAAAATTGCGCAGCGGCATGCAAAAGGCGCTGGAGAAGCGCCCGGTCAGCTCCGACGACGTGGAGATGGCGATTACCCATATAAAATCGCAGCTGCGCGCCACCGGCGAACGCGAGGTGGCGACCCGGGTGGTGGGCAATCTGGTGATGGATGCGCTGAAAAAACTGGATAAGGTCGCCTATATCCGCTTTGCCTCGGTTTATCGCAGCTTTGAGGATATCCGCGAGTTCGGCGAGGAAATCGCCCGCCTGCAGGACTAAGGACAGGTTAAATGGCGCTCAATAGCAACAGGCCGGATGAATTTTACATGGCGCGCGCGCTGGAATTGGCGCGCCGCGGATGTTTCACCACCGCGCCGAATCCTAACGTCGGCTGCGTCATCGTGCGCGACGGGGCGATTGTCGGCGAGGGTTATCATCTGCGCGCCGGCGAACCCCACGCCGAAGTTCACGCTCTGCGCATGGCGGGCGAGCGGGCGCGCGGCGCCACCGCTTACGTAACGCTGGAGCCGTGCAGCCACTTTGGCCGCACGCCGCCCTGCTGCGAGGCGCTGATCGCCGCCGGGGTGGCGCGCGTCGTCGCCTGTATGCAGGATCCGAATCCGCAGGTGGCCGGCCGCGGCTTGCGCCGGCTGCGGCAGGCCGGGGTTGAGGTCAGCCACGGTCTGATGAGGGCGGAAGCGGAAGCGCTCAATCCCGGTTTCCTGAAGCGAATGCGCACCGGTTTCCCCTATGTACAGCTCAAGCTGGCCGCCTCGCTTGACGGCCGGACCGCGATGGCGTCCGGCGAAAGCCAGTGGATCACTTCGCCGCAGGCGCGTCAGGACGTGCAGCGTTTTCGCGCGCAAAGCGCCGCGATTCTCAGCAGCAGCGCGACCGTGCTGGCCGACGATCCGGCGCTGACCGTGCGCCGGGCAGGTTTTGACGCCGATACGCTGCGTCGCTACCCCGTTCAGCCGCTGCGTCAGCCGGTGCGGGTGATTGTCGATAGCCGGCGGCGCGTGACGCCGCATCATCGTCTGATCGGCGAGGCCGGCCAGACCTGGCTGGCGCGTTTACAGCCCGACGAGCAGGCGTGGCCGGACACTGTCGAGCAACTGTTATTGCCCGCCCAGGGCGATGGCGTCGATCTGACGGCGCTGATGCGGCTGCTGGGCGAGCGTCAGATTAACTCGGTCTGGGTCGAGGCCGGCGCCCGGCTGGCCGGCGCGTTGCTGACGGCCGGTCTGGTGGATGAGCTGATTCTGTATCTGGCGCCGAAGCTGCTGGGCGACGGCGCGCGCGGTCTGTGCGTCCTGCCGGGTCTTGAGCGGCTGGCCGCTGCGCCGGCGTTCGACATCGACGAGGCGCGCCAGGTCGGCCCGGATATCCGCCTGCGCTTGCGGCCGCGAGCCTGAGCGCCAGGCCCGCATGCGCTGGCCGCGCCGACAAAACCGCATACGCGGCGCTAAGAATATGATAGAATCCGCCCCCCTGCGGGGTATGAAACCAGATAATTAAGGAACGCTATGAACGTTATCGAAGGGGTTGTTGCCACTCCCGGCGCCCGCGTGGCGATTGCGATTGCACGTTTTAACCATTTCATCAACGACAGCCTGCTGGAAGGCGCGGTCGACGCGCTGAAGCGTATCGGTCAGGTCGGCGATGACGACATTACCGTGGTCTGGGTTCCGGGCGCCTACGAACTGCCTCTGGCGGTGCGCGCGCTGGCCGATAGCGGCCGCTATGACGCGGTCGTTGCGTTGGGAACGGTGATTCGCGGCGGCACAGCTCACTTTGAATACGTTGCCGGCGAGTGCAGCTCCGGCCTGTCGCAGGTCGCGGTAAGCAGTACGATTCCGGTGGCCTTTGGCGTACTGACCACTGAAAGTATTGAGCAGGCCATTGAACGTGCGGGTACCAAAGCGGGTAACAAAGGCGCAGAAGCTGCCCTGACCGCGCTGGAAATGATTAATGTATTGAAAGCTATTAAAGCCTGATTGATTAAGTAAGGGGAATTACGTGAAACCAGCTGCTCGTCGCCGCGCCCGTGAATGTGCGGTTCAAGCGCTTTATTCCTGGCAGTTGTCTAAAAATGACATTGCTGATGTTGAACTACAATTCCTGAGCGAGCAGGATGTTAAAGGTGTTGATATCGCCTACTTCCGCGAACTGCTGGCTGGCGTGGCGACCCAGGCGGATAAACTGGATGCTCTGATGGTGCCCTATCTGTCGCGTCAGCTCGGCGACCTGGGCCAGGTTGAGAAAGCGGTTCTGCGCCTGGCGCTGTATGAACTGAGCAAGCGTGAAGACGTGCCTTATAAAGTCGCCATTAACGAAGCGATCGAACTGGCGAAAGTGTTCGGCGCCGAAGACAGCCATAAGTTTGTTAACGGCGTGCTGGATAAAGTCGCACCTACCGTGCGCAAGAATAAGCGTTAAGCCGCGCGCCGGGCCGAAGTCCGGCCGGCGAACAGCGTTGAAGCCCTTATTTTCGACATATCCTGGCGACCCCTCGTATCTGTTAAGACAGGTATCTAAGGATAATCAAGATATTACTTTAGAGGTTGGATCCTCGCTGGCGCGAGAACGGCGACGGGGAACGAACAGGGTATGTCATTAAGCTCAGGGCCGGAAATCCGGCCCTGATTTGTTTTGACATCATGCGGTCTGGAAAGCTTATGGCTGAGGGTGAATTTGATCTCATCGCCCGCTATTTTAACCGGGTGAGAAGTTCTCGCCGGGATGTGGCGCTGGGCATCGGCGACGATTGCGCCTTGTTGACGGTCGCCGAAAAGCAATTGCTGGCGGTCAGCACCGATACGCTGGTGGCCGGTGTACACTTTTTACCGGACATCGATCCCGCCGATCTGGGTTATAAATCTCTGGCTGTGAATTTGAGCGATCTGGCGGCGATGGGCGCGGACCCCGCGTGGCTCTCGCTGGCGCTCACGTTGCCGGAGGTGGATAGCGACTGGCTGGCCGCCTACAGCAACAGCCTGTTTGAGCAGCTCGACTACTACGATATGCAGTTGATCGGCGGCGACACCACGCGCGGGCCGCTGAGCCTGACGCTGACCATCCACGGGCTGATCCCGGCCGGCCGCGCCTTAACCCGCGGCGGCGCGCGCCCCGGCGACTGGATTTATGTGACCGGCACGCTGGGCGACAGCGCCGCCGGGCTGGCGCTGCTGCAGGAGCGGCTGCTCATCGACGATCGCGAGGTGCGCAACCAGCTGATTCAGCGTCATTTGCGTCCTCAGCCGCGGGTGTTGCAGGGGCAGGCGTTGCGCAGTCTGGCCAGCGCGGCCATCGACCTGTCGGATGGCCTGATTTCCGATTTGCCGCACATCCTGCGCGCCAGCGACTGCGGCGCGCGCATTAACCTCGACGCGCTGCCCTGTTCCGCCGCGCTGAGCCGGCACGTCGACGCCGACCAGGCGCTGCGCTGGGCGCTGAGCGGCGGGGAAGATTACGAACTGTGCTTTACCGTGCCCGAACTTAACCGCGGCGCGCTGGATATGGCGCTGGGGCAGCTGGGCGTGAGCTATACCTGCATCGGGCAGACCGGCCCGGCTTCCGAAGGTCTGCGTTTCCTGCGTAACAATCAGGTCGTCGAATTAAACTGGAAGGGATATGACCACTTTAGCAACCGGGCATAAGGGCTCGGCGATCGCCAAAAAACGGCTGCGGATGAGCAATCCATGGCATCTGCTGGCTACCGGCTTCGGCAGCGGTTTGTCGCCGTGGCTGCCCGGCACCATGGGGTCGCTGGCGGCGATCCCGTTCTGGTATCTGATGACCTTTCTGCCGTGGCAGCTCTATTCGCTGGTCGTCATGTTCAGCATCTGCATCGGCGTTTACCTGTGTCACCGTACCGCCAGGGACATGGGCGTGCACGATCACGGCAGTATCGTCTGGGACGAGTTCGTCGGGATGTGGATCACGTTGATGGCGTTGCCGGTCAACGAATGGCCGTGGGTTGCGTTGGGGTTTGTGATTTTCCGCATTCTGGATATGTGGAAACCCTGGCCGATCCGCTGGTTTGACCGTAACGTGCAGGGCGGAATGGGAATAATGGTCGACGATATCGTCGCCGGGGTTATTTCCGCCGGCATTCTGTACTGGATCGGCCACCACTGGCCGCTGTTCTAAGCCTGGAGGCCGGACGCGGCCGCGCCAGCGGCGCGCCGTGTCCGCAGCGGTTTAATCCGCATCGGTCAGCCAGGCGTTAATCTGTCGTTCGATACCCGCGGCGTCCAGACCGAAATCGGCGCGGATCTCTTCCTGACCGCCCTGCGGCACGAACCTGTCGGGCAGACCGATGTTCAGTACCGGCAGCGCAAGGCGTCGGGCCATTACCAGTTCGTTCACGCCGCTGCCCGCGCCGCCCATCACGGCGTTTTCTTCCAGCGTAATTAACGCCTGGTGCGAAGCCGCCAGCTCGACGATTAACGCCTCATCCAGCGGTTTGACGAAACGCATATCGACCAGCGTGGCGTCTAGCTTTTCCGCCGCCTTGTGGGCTTCGGGCAGCAGCGTGCCGAAGTTGAGCAGAGCGAGTTTTCGCCCTTTACGTCGCACCACGCCTTTACCGATGGTGATTTCCGCCAGCGGTTCGAGCGGCGCGCCGCTGCCGGCGCCGCGCGGATAGCGCACCGCGACCGGTCCCTGCTGATAATGGTAGCCGGTGTACAGCATCTGGCGACATTCATTTTCATCGCTCGGCGTCATGATCACCATCCCCGGAATGCAGCGCAGGAACGAAAGGTCGAACGCGCCCTGGTGGGTTTGACCGTCGGCGCCGACAATGCCGCCGCGATCGATGGCGAACAGCACCGGCAACCGCTGGATCGCCACATCGTGAATCAATTGATCATAGGCGCGCTGCAGGAAGGTAGAGTAAATCGCCACCACCGGCCGGTAGCCGCCAATCGCCAGACCGGCGGCAAAGGTGACCGCGTGCTGTTCGGCGATGGCGACATCGAAATACTGCTGCGGGTAGTCGCGCGAGAACTGCACCATGCCCGATCCTTCGCGCATCGCGGGCGTAATCGCCATCAGCTTGCTGTCTTTCGCCGCGGTTTCGCACAGCCACTGGCCGAAGATTTTCGAGTAGGTGGGCAGCGCTTCGCGAACGCTGGGCAGCGTACCGCTGGCCGGATCGAATTTCGGCACCGCGTGCCAGCTGATCGGATCCTGCTCGGCCGGCGCGTAGCCTTTACCTTTTTTGGTCATAATGTGCAGCAACTGCGGGCCTTTCAGGCTACGCATATTTTTCAGCGTTTGAGCCAGCGCCTGTACGTCGTGACCGTCCACCGGACCAATATAGTTAAAGCCCAGTTCTTCGAACAGGGTGCCGGGCACCACCATGCCCTTGATGTGTTCTTCGGTGCGCTTTACCAGCTCTTTGATCGGCGGCAGGCCGGACAGCACCTTCTTGCCGCCTTCGCGCAGCGTGGCGTACAGCTTACCGGACAGCAACTGCGCCAAATGGTTGTTCAGCGCGCCGACGTTCTCTGAGATCGACATCTCATTATCATTAAGAATGACCAGCATATCCGGGCGGATATCGCCGGCGTGATTCATCGCTTCGAACGCCATACCGGCGGTGATAGCGCCGTCGCCAATGACGCACACGGTGCGGCGGCCCTTGCCTTCGCGCTCCGCCGCCACCGCCATGCCCAGCCCGGCGCTGATCGAGGTTGAGGAGTGGCCGACGGACAGTACGTCATACTGGCTTTCGCTGCGCCAGGGGAAGGGGTGCAGGCCGTTTTTCTGCCGGATGGTCGAGATGCGGTCGCGCCGGCCGGTCAGAATTTTATGCGGATAGGCCTGATGGCCTACATCCCACACCAGATGGTCGAACGGCGTGTTGTAGACGTAGTGCAGGGCGACCGTCAGCTCGACCGTGCCCAGGCCGGAAGCAAAATGACCGCTTGAGCGGCTGACGCTATCCAGCAAGTATTGCCGCAGTTCATCACACAGTTTCGGCAGGCTTTCTTTAGGTAACAGACGCAGCTCTTCCGGGGTTTCTGCTAAGGCCAGTGTCGGGTATGTCGCTATATCAAAACTCATTGAATGCTCATCATCAGAGATGTTGTGTTGATATTATTTATCGCGTTCGACGATGAAATTAGCCAACGCTTGTAAGGGTTCAATATCGATGCTTCCCGGTGTGAGAGAGGCGGCCAGATCATCCAGCGCGCTCAGCGACTCCTGGTACAGATCGCGCGCTTTGTCGCGAGCGTTTTCCAGCCCAAGCAGGCTGGGATAGGTGCTCTTGCCCAGTTGCTGGTCGGCGCCCTGGCGCTTACCGGTGGTCGCGCTATCGCCCACCACGTCTAAAATGTCATCCTGCACCTGGAACGCCAGGCCAATCGCCGCGGCATAACGATCGAGAAACGGCAGCGAAGCCCGCCCTTTGTCGCCGGCAGCCAGCGCGCCGAGACGCACCGCGGCGCGGATCAGCGCGCCGGTTTTATGCCGATGGATCTGCTCCAGCGAGGCCAGATCGATCTGCCGGCCTTCCGCCGCCAGATCCAGCGCCTGCCCGCCGCACATGCCCGCCACGCCGCTGGCCTGCGCCAGTTCGGACAGCATCGCCAGACGATTGCGATCGCTGACGTGCGGCATCGGCTCATCGGCAAGGATCGAGAAGGCCAGCGTTTGCAGCGCATCGCCCGCCAGAATCGCGCTGGCCTCGCCGAACTTAATGTGGCAGGTGGGCTGACCGCGACGCAGATCGTCATTATCCATCGCCGGCAGGTCATCATGAATCAGCGAATAGGCATGAATGCATTCCACCGCGGCGGCCGGCGCGTCCAGACTGGTCAGCGGTACTCCAAACAGCTGACCGGTAGTGTAAACCAGAAACGGCCGCAGCCGTTTACCGCCCAACAGTGCGCCATAGTGCATAGCGTCGACCAGCGGAGAACTCTGAAAAGGCAACGCGGTGAAAATATGTCTCAGCCTGGCGTTGGTCCGCAGACAGTGGGCGTCGAGCCGATCGGTGAATGCGCTCATAGCGATTCATTGTCCGGCGTGAACGGGGTCAGCCCGGCGTCGGCGTCGTCGCTGAGCAAAATTTGCACGCGCTGTTCGGCCTGCTGCAGCTTTTGCTGCCCCTGACGCGCCAGCTGCACGCCGCGTTCAAACTCATTCAGCGCCTGTTCCAGCGGTAGGTCCCCGGATTCCAGCCGGGTGACGATCTGCTCCAGTTCACCGAGCGATTGTTCGAAACTGGCGGGTTGTTCAGTTTTTTTTGGCATAATTTCTTCAGAATCCTGATGTGTACGCGAGCGACCGGCCTGTGCGAGCCGGTTTCCCTGCGAGCTATGACCGGCAGGTGACTATGTAATTATACGGTTAAAATGCCTGGATGGTGATATACTTCGCGCCCTGGCTGCTATTGGTAAGGCGCGCCGTCTCCGGCTGAGCTTACCAATAACGTGATTTTAGTATTCAGGGTAATTCATTTACGCCTTTCTAGCTGGTAACGACCACCACCATGAAGTTTATCATTAAATTGTTCCCGGAAATCACCATCAAGAGTCAATCTGTGCGTTTGCGCTTTATTAAGATTCTCACCGGTAACATTCGTAACGTCCTGAAGCATTATGATGAAACGCTGGCGGTAGTCCGCCACTGGGATCATATCGAAGTGCGCGCGCAGGATGAAAATCAGCGGCTGAACATTCGCGACGAGTTAACCCGCATTCCCGGCATCCACCATATCCTCGAGGTGGAAGATCATGCCTGGAGCGATATGCATGATATTTTTGAGCAAACGCTGGCATTATACCGCGAACGGCTCGAGGGCAAGCGTTTTTGTGTCCGGGTGAAGCGGCGCGGCAAACACGAATTCGGCTCGCAGGACGTGGAACGCTACGTGGGCGGCGGTCTGAATCAGCACATTGCCAGCGCGCAGGTCGATCTGACCTCGCCGGAAGTGACCGTGCATCTGGAGATCGAACAGGATCGTCTGCTGCTGATCACGGGCCGCTACGAAGGGATTGGCGGCTTCCCGATCGGCACGCAGGAAGACGTGCTGTCGCTGATTTCCGGCGGTTTCGACTCCGGCGTTTCCAGCTATATGTTGCTGCGCCGCGGCTGCCGCGTACATTACTGTTTCTTTAACCTCGGCGGCGCCGCGCATGAGATCGGCGTGAAGCAGGTGGCGCATTATCTGTGGAACCGCTTCGGCCGTTCGCACCGCGTGCGCTTTGTTTCCATCGATTTCGCGCCGGTGGTGGGGGAAATCCTTGAGAAGGTCGACGACGGTCAGATGGGCGTGGTGCTGAAGCGCATGATGGTGCGCGCGGCGTCGCAGGTGGCCGAGTACTACGGCGTCCAGGCGCTGGTGACCGGCGAGGCGCTCGGCCAGGTTTCCAGCCAGACGCTGACCAACCTCCGGTTGATCGACAATGCCTCGGATACGCTGATCCTGCGCCCGCTGATTTCGCACGACAAGGAACACATCATCAAGATGGCGCGTGAGCTGGGCACCGAAGATTTCGCTAAAACCATGCCGGAATACTGCGGCGTGATCTCCAAAAGCCCGACGGTGAAGGCGGTGAAGGCCAAAATCGAACGGGAAGAGGCGCGCTTTGATTTCACCATTCTCGATCGGGTGGTCAGAGACGCTGTGAATATCGATATTCGTGATATTGCCGAGCAGGCGAAGCAGGACGTGGCCGAAGTCGAGACGGTGGTGGCGTTTAAGCCCGATGATATCCTGCTGGATATCCGCGCGCCGGATGAGCAGGATGAGCATCCGCTGGCGCTGGACAACGTGACCGTGAAATCGCTGCCGTTCTACAAGCTGGGCTCACAGTTCAGCGAGCTCGACCAGAGCAAAACCTATCTGCTGTTCTGCGAGCGCGGCGTGATGAGCCGGCTGCAGGCGCTCTATCTGCGCGAGCAGGGCTACCACAATGTGAAGGTGTATCGGCCCTGATCCCGCCGGCCGGGGCGGCGTGCTCCCCGGCCCGCCGCTTCACGCCTGATAGTCATAGATGCCGGGCGCCAGCACCAGCTGCGCCGCCACCTCGGCCGCTTTCTCCTTGCCCAGCAGTAAATCAATCAGCTTCAGCGCGAAATCGATGCTGGTGCCCGGTCCCTGGCTGGTGAGCAGGTTAACGCGCGGGTCGAACACGACGCGCTTATCCTGCCATTTCTCCGCGTCAATCTGTTCTTTTAATCCTGGATAGCCGGTCATATTACCGATCGGAAACAGCTGGTGATGCTCCAGCACCACGGCCGGCACGGCGCAGATGGCGGCGATGATTTTACCTTCGCGCTGAGTCTGGCGGATGCGTTCAACCAGCAGCGGACTGTCGCGGAAACATTCGGCGCCCTGCAGACCGCCGGGCAACACCAGCGCGTCCCACGCGCCATCGGCGACCCGTACCAGCGGCGCATCGGCGATCAGACGAACGCCGCGCGAACAGCGAATTTCGGTCGCGCCGTCGTCGGCCACGCTGGCGGTGGTGACGCTGATGCCCGCTCTGACCAGCAGGTCTATCGTGGTGACGGCCTCGGTTTCTTCACTGCCAGGCGCCAGACAAACCAGTACCGATGCGCTCATATTCACTTTCCTTTTGTTTGATCTGTTCAAATAAACGGCTGTTTTCCGGCAGGTTCAGACCGTGCTGACGAGCGCGTCTGAGCAGGTAGCCGGTGATATAGTCAATTTCGGTGTGGCGCTGCGCCATAATATCCTGCCGCATCGAGGAGACGTTGCCGGCCGTGTTGCGAATCAACTGATGGATATAAAATAGCAGGCTGTCGGCCGAGGTGTGGTAGCCCTCGTGTTCCATCACCTGCGCGATCTCCCGGCACAACCGTTCGATCTGCTGCGGATAGCGTTCCAGTTCGCCGTTCAGGCACTGGTAGATGGCCGTCATGGGATTGATTACGCAGTTGGCCGCCAGCTTGAGCCAGCGGGTGGCGCCGATATCGTTGTGCCACGCCACGTCCGGCAGCGCCTGATGCAGCACTTCCGCCAGGTGGCTTTTATCCTCGTTGGGATGCAGGGCGCCGATATGGGTGATGCCGGCGGCGACGTGAATGATGGTCGACCCCTCGTGACGCGCCGCATGGGTGGTCACGCCCAGCAGCAGCGGCTGGGTGAGCGGCGGCAGCTCTTCGTGCGTGCCGATGCCGTTATGCAGCAGCAGGATCGGACAATCGCCCGCCAGCTGCGGCAGCAGCGACGTAACGGCATCGCCCACCTGCCAGGCCTTGAGCGTAACCAGCAGCAGTTCGCTGTGCGCCAGATGGTCGGGATCGTTGGCGGTCAGGTTCAGATTACAGGGCTCGCCGTTCAGTTTCAGCAGGTTCACCGGGCAATAGGGGCGCGGTACGCGCAGCCATCCCTGGACGTCGTGTCCCTGCTGATGCAGCGCGGCCAGCCAAAGTTGGCCGAGTGCGCCGCAGCCGAGAACGGTTATTTTCATGGTCTTCTCCCGTGTGCGGAAACCGATGTTTTTGTGGCAGGCTTGCGTGTGTGTGACCAGATTCGGCGGCTGGCGGTCTGCCGGTGTTGCGCCACGCGTCGCCGGCAGCAATCCCAGGGCGCGCTATTTTGTATATCGCCGGCGAGCGGGTATTATGCATGCCAGCCAAATTTGTCAGGAGAGCCAATTATGCCATCTTTCGATATTGTTTCGGAAATTGATATGCAGGAAGTCCGCAACGCGGTGGAAAACGCCAGCCGGGAGCTGGGCAACCGCTGGGATTTTCGCAATGTGCCCGCCAGCTTTGAGCTGAATGAAAAGAACCAATCCATCAAGGTCGCCAGCGAATCCGATTTCCAGGTGCAGCAGTTGCTGGATATCCTGCGCGATAAGCTGTTAAAGCGCGGTATCGAAGGCAGCGCGCTGGATATTCCGGATGAAATGGAGCGCAGCGGCAAAAGCTATAGCGTGGACGCGAAACTAAAAGCGGGCATAGAAACCGCGCAGGCGAAGAAGATCGTGAAGATGATCAAAGACAGTAAGCTGAAGGTGCAGGCGCAGATTCAGGGCGAACAGGTCAGGGTCACCGGTAAGGCGCGCGACGAGCTGCAGAGCGTTATTGCGCTGGTGCGCAATGCCGAACTGGGCCAGCCGTTCCAGTTTACTAACTTCCGCGATTAATCTCTGATGCTCAGGAGCGGCGGATCGTCCGCCGCTCCTGACGCCTCGACGATTCTCATCATCGCTTCACGTGCAACCGCCTGTCTTTCGTCGCGCGCCGCTTACAGCGTCATCAGCCGCGTATTGCCGCCCGCCGCCGCGCTATTGACGCAGAATGCCCGTTCGATGAGCAGCCTTTCAAGGCGGATCGCGCTATCGCCCGGCGTTAACCCCTGCACTGAAACAATCGGCCCGTCGCGTTCGGCCACTTTGGCGCAGAGGGTTTGCAGCGACTGCGCGTTGCCATGGTGGATCACCGCGTCGAAGGGCTGGCTGAACAGCGTGGACTCGGGCACCAGCCGCACGATGGTTCTGACGGCTCCGGGCAACCGATCGTAGGCGGCGCGGTAATGCGCACCATCCGGCCAGAGCGCCCGGCTGCCGATCGCGGCGATCGCCGCCAGTTGGATCAACAGATCGCGCTCGCTTTCCGCCAGCCCCAGCACCCTTTCCCGCGGCAGTAGCCGGTAACTGTTGTCTTCCCCGGTCGGTCCCGGCAGGAAGCTGGTGGTGAAGCTGGCGCTGTTTTCTTTAAACTGTTTGCACAGCCGATGAATGTCCCCGTCATGTTCCGCCGCCCACCCGGATAGCGCGGACCAGGCGTCGAAGTGACCGCCTGTCGTCGTTAAGGACTCCGGTGCGCAAACCGCCGTATCGCGCAGGCCTTGCCGTTGGGCATCGGCCGGGCATGCGGTTAATAAACGATAGAGATAGAGCGGCCCGCCCGCTTTGGGGCCGGTGCCGGACAGCCCCTCGCCGCCGAACGGCTGAACGCCGACCACCGCGCCGACCACATTGCGGTTGATATAGATATTGCCCACGCGAATCTGTTCCGTAACGGCGCAGAGGGTGCGATCGATGCGTGAATGAATGCCGAAAGTAAGTCCGTACCCCAGACGATTGATTTTCTCAACCAGTGCCGGGAGCTGCCGGCTGTCATAACGCAGCACGTGCAGCACCGGACCAAAGACCTCTTTGCGCAGGTCTTCGATATCCTTTATCTCCACCAGAGTCGGGGTAATGAAATAGCCGTTTTTTTTGTCGGCGGCGTTGTGCGCGGAATTGTAGCTCGCCTGGTAGATGGTGAAACCTTTACTGGCCATCTCGCGAATGTGCGCATCGATATTGCTCATGGCCTGCGCGTCGATCACCGGGCCGATATCCGTGGACAGCTGCGCCGGGTTGCCCATGCGGTATTCGACCATCGTCCCGCGCAGCGCGGTCAATATGGTGTCGGCGACGTCGTCCTGCACGCACAGCAGCCGCAGCGCCGAGCAGCGTTGTCCCGCGCTGTCGAAGGCGGAAATCATACAGTCGGTGATCACCTGTTCCGGCAGCGCGGAGGAGTCGACGATCATGGCGTTAATGCCGCCGGTTTCCGCAATGAGCGGTATCGGACGGCCGGCGGCATCCAGCCGGCCGGCAATCTTTTTGTTAATCAGCGTGGCGACATCGGTGGAGCCGGTGAACATTATCCCCTTCACGCGCTCATCGACAATAAGCCGCTCCCCGACGGTTTCGCCTCGCCCCGGCAGAAACTGAAGCGCGGCGATCGGAATGCCGGCTTCGTGCAGAATATTGACCGCCAGAAACGCAATCAGCGGCGTCTGCTCCGCCGGCTTGGCGATTACGCCGTTGCCGGCGGCCAATGCGGCCGCTATCTGGCCGGTGAAGATCGCCAGCGGGAAATTCCACGGGCTGATGCAGACAACCGTTCCCAACGGGGTATGGGTCTGGTTCGCGAAAGTGTTTTTCACCTGGCGGGCGTAATAGTTGAGAAAATCCACCGCCTCGCGCACTTCGGCTATCGCATTGCTGAATGTTTTTCCCGCTTCCCTGACCAGAACGTCCATCAGTTCGCACATTCTGTCTTCCATCAGGTCGGCGGCGCGTTCTAATACCGCGGCGCGTTGGCCGGGCGCCAGCGCGGACCAGTCCACGCCGGTGCGTTGCGCCGCCGTGAGCGCCGCGGCGATGTCGGCGTCCGTCGCCTCGCATACAGAACCAATGACATCCAGCGGTTCGGCGGGGTTGACGATCGGGATGGCGGCGGAGAGCGGCGCTTTTTCGGCCGTAACCGGCACCGCGTTGATCGGTTGTTGCGCGTGACGGGTTAATCTGGCGGCAAGAGACTGCAGGCCGGCCTCGCTGTATAAATTCAGTCCCGACGAATTTTTGCGTCCGGCGCCGTAAATATCTTTGGGCAGCGGGATTTTCGGATGCGGCAAGCCTAACGCATGCTCCTGGTCCGCCAGCGACGCCGCCTCGGCGAGCGGGCTGGCGATCAGCTCGTCAATGGCGATCGACGGGTCGGCAATCTGGTTGACGAACGAACTGTTTGAGCCGTTTTCCAGCAGGCGGCGCACCAGATACGGCAACAGCGTTTCGTGCGAGCCAACCGGCGCATAAATGCGGCAGGGGCGGTTGAGCTTGTCCGCGCCGACCACTTCCTGATAGAGCGGCACGCCCATACCGTGCAAACATTGAAACTCATACTGCCTGGGCTGATAGTTGTTGCCGGCGAGGTAATAGATGGCGGCCAGAGTGTGGGCGTTGTGCGTGGCGAACTGCGGGTAAATTAATTCGGGTGCGGACAACAGCGAGCGGGCGCAGGCCAGATAGGAGATGTCCGAGTAAATCTTCCGCGTGAATACCGGGTAGGCCGTATGCCCGGCCACCTGCGAACGTTTTATCTCGCTGTCCCAGTAGGCGCCTTTCACCAAACGCACGCGCAGCCTGCGCCGGCTCGTTTGCGCCAGCGTCTTCAGAAAATCAATGACATAAGCGCAGCGCTTCTGATAAGCCTGCACGACAAACCCGATACCGTCCCAGGCGTGCAGCTCCGGCTCGTTGCACAGACGGGTCAGCAAATCCAGAGAGATATCCAGGCGTTCGGCTTCTTCGGCGTCGATGGTGATGGCGATATCGTGAGATTTTGCCAGCAGCACCAGCGATTTCAGCGTCGGGTAGATTTCATTAATCAGCCGGTCATATTGATGGCGCGAATAGCGTGGATGCAGGGCCGATAATTTCAGCGAAAACTCCGAGCCGGCATAGATGCCCTTACCCTTGCTGTACTCGCCGATTTTATTCAGCGCGTCCTGGCAGCGCTGGAGATAGTTTTTCGCATCGCTCCTGGTTAATGCGGCTTCGCCTAACATGTCATAGGTATAGGTGAATCCCTGTTGTTCCACGGTGGATGCGGACTGCAGCGCCTGCCCGATGGTTTCTCCGGTGACGAAATGGCCGCTCATGATATGCATAGCCACATCCATCGCCTTTCTGATCAGCAGGGAGGAACCGCGGGTGATGACCTTTTTTAAACTGTTCGGGAACGTATTCTTGTCGTTGTAGCGCACCACCGAACCGGTTACCAGCAATCCCCACGTGGCGGCGTTAATAAACAGGGAGCGGTTTTTCCCCAGATGGGATTTCCAGTCGCGGCCCATTATTTTGTCGCGGATTAATAGATCCCGGGTATAGTCGTCCGGAATCCTTAATAAGGCTTCGGCAAGGCACATCAGGGCAATGCCTTCTTTAGACGACAACGAATATTCCTGCAGCAGGTTTTGAATCATGGACGCGCGATCTTTACTGATTTTCTTTTTTCTTAACGATGAGGCCAGAGAGTGCGCCAGCTTATGAATTAATATGTCTTGATCATCGGGTATTTGCGCCTTATTAAACAGGCGGGATACGATATCCTGCTCCGGTAATTCCCACGCCGCGGTTATCGCCTTTCTTTTATCGTCCTGCTCTCGCACCTGCGCGGCCAGCGCGCCGAAGGGGGAATATGCGGGTTTATCCTGATTAACAAGGGGATTACTTTCTGTGGCGGCAGTCATAAATAACTCCTTATGGTATACCCTTTATTTCTCAGGCTGCAGTCGCATTGGCTCTGACTCAATGATTCGGCGCGTGACCGAATTCATTCGTGCGGGACCGCCGCAGGCGGAATGATCGTTCCGCTCGCCTGACAGGTTAAGCGCGCGGAACCGTATATATTTTCCGTCTTTCTTCACCCTAAAATCTATTGGGTAAATAAATTAACCGGACCATGACATGAATTTTCATACCGTGGCGCGTTGGTTTAAAGCGAACTCAATCTAATTACAAATTAAGGTGATTAAGCGCATGCTTTTGGCTATGAAGAAATCTGGCCAGCCTTTCATTATCGGAATGATGAATCTCATTAGGCGTTCCAACGGCGAGGACATTGCCATCTTCCATAAAGACGATGCGGTCGGAAATTTTGAACGCAAAGGACATTTCATGGGTGACGATCACCATCGTCATCCCCTCATTGGCCAGATCTTCAATTACTTTCAGCACTTCACCCACCAGTTCCGGGTCCAGCGCCGACGTCGGTTCGTCAAACAGCATGATCGACGGCTTCATCGCCAGCGCGCGCGCAATCGCCACGCGCTGCTGCTGCCCGCCCGATAACTGATGCGGATACTTGTGCGCGTGCTCAAGCAGACCCACTTTTTTCAGCAGCGTTAACCCCTGCAGCAGAATGTCATCCCTGGCGCCGGTATGATGGTATTGCGGCGCAAATATAATATTTTCTAACGCGGTCTTGTGCGGGAAGAGATAGAAGCCCTGAAAAACCATGCCCGTTTTATCCGCCTGCTGATAGAAGTTTTTATCCGGCCTGCCGTTGGCCGTGGGGTGCAGGAAAAGTTTATCGTCGAGAATGATTTCACCGGCGTCAAGAGGCTCTAGCCCGTTCATGGTGCGGATCAGCGTGGTTTTGCCCGAACCGGATGGGCCGATAATGGAGATCACTTCCCCCTTTTTAATCTCTAAATTGATCTCCCTGAGCACCCTTTTACTGCCGTAGTTCTTGCTGACGCCGTGCAGCGCCATCGTTACGCGATGCTTGCTGGTATCCGATTTTCGGGCCTGAATCGGCGGCGCCGTGGGCTGGTCGTGCACCAGAGCCAGCTCCTGGGTACTGATCACCCGGTTTTTCCTGCTGCCGATATCCATCCATTTTTCCAGCGTATGCGCCACGCGGTCGAAAATGGTCACGATAAAGACGTAATAACAGGACACCGCCAGTAACGTTTCGATGACTTTAAAGTTCTGCGTATAAAGACGCTGACCGACAAGCAGAATTTCGCCCAGCGAGATCACGGAGACTAACGACGTGAGCTTGACGATCACAATGAATTCATTCGCCAGGGCGGGCAGGGCGATACGAATGGCCTGAGGAATGATAATACTGCGCTGGATACCCGCATAATTGACGTTGAGCGATTTCGCCGCCTCGATCTGACCTTTATGCACCGACATTAATCCGCCGCGGTAAATTTCCGCGATAAAGGCGGACTCACACAGCACCAGTGAGATCAGGCCAGAGATAAAAGGCGAAGAGAGAAGGTCCGACGTCGAGGTGAAAAATTGAGGCAAGTTATAGATCAGTATGATTAAAACCAGCAGCGGCAGGCTGCGGAAAAACCAGATATACACTTTAGCGATAGCGCGGATGACGACAAAGTGCGACTGTTTGGCCAGCGCGAGGATCAGGCCCAGTATGTTTCCGCCAATCCATGACGTAACGCTCAGCGCAATCACCGTTAATGTAGCCTGCCAGAAATCATAATATGAAAAGAGATCAAAAAAATAATGCGCATCAAAATCCATAAATTACCCTGTTATATAAATGGGGCGGGACGGCACCCTGTTATCCCCTTCATGCTGCAAGTTGCAGGTGCGTTGGCTGCGCTCAGGTACCCGGCCCCTTCCTGTGGGGCGGCTGGATATAAAATAGAGAATGCCGCCAGCCGGACGATGCCGGCTGGCGTGGGTTGTCTTTATTGCAGCGTACCGTTCAGCGCGGCTTCGACCTCATCCGGCGATGAAGCGTTCAGGTTATATTGTTTCAATAACGCCGCGTATTCCGTCGACTGAAGTACTTTTTTTACCGCAGCATCAAGCGTTTGATATTTTTCATTGCCTTTTTTGACCCCCAGGCCAATCAGTATCGGATAAATGATGCCGCTGCTGACGGTGAGTTTTTGCGTTTTGTTCGCCACATCGAAGGCGACCGCCGAATCATCGAACTGCACATCGACCGCGCGCGACATTACCGCCTGACTGGCCTCAGGGGCGGTGGGGAATTCCCTGACGTCTATCGGCTTCAGCCCCTTATCAACGCACAAAGGCTTGGACGCCTGATTCATTTTCAGGACCCATGCGGCGCCTTTGATTGAACCGACTTTTTTTCCGCATAACATGCCGAGTTCCGTCGGTTGGAACGGATCCCCTTTTCTGGCGATCAATACGCCGCCGGTTTTCACGTAGGGAATAAAGTCGATCTGTTTGGCGCGTTCCGGCGTCATATATAATGATGACGCGATAACGTCAAATTTACCGGTATTAAGCCCCATAATCAGATTAGCGAAGCGTGTATCGATAAATTCCGGCGTGGCGTTAAGTTCTTTCGCCACCATGGCAATAAATTCCGCGTCAAAACCGGCGGCTTTATGATTTTCAATATAGTTATAGGGCGGATAGGTGAGATCGGCTCCCACTTTAAGTGATTCGGCGAATGCGGGTTTAAAACAGACAAAAATAAGCGCTGTGCAAAGGCAGATAACATTCTTTTTTAGAAAAAATGCCAATCTATCCGTTTTTTTTCCATCCATGTAAATCCCCTTATTTTGTAATGATATGCATCAGTCTGTTGTTAAGAAGCATATTGCATGCCATCTGTATAAAATGGACGGTTGTCTGCCGCCGGCGCGATGCCGCGCCTTTGCTTATCTCTCGGGGCGGCGGGCGTCGGACAGGGCATTAACGCGGAATGATATCCATACGGGTTGTGCGTGATTTTCGCGCGACGGGCGATGTGGCGGCATCGGTTGGCTTATTCGGCGGTTTGTCAGGGGATGGGTGATCGCCGCATCGAACGGTTTTTTTGTTCTATATGTGTGCGTACGCACGATAAAGGTGCGTAACGTTCGCCAATGGGAACGGCGCCCGGTCGGGCGCCCGCTGCTCGATGGGGAATAGGTTAGCTGAGGACGTTTTCTGGACCGGCCTGTTTAGCCCGCGTCTGCAGCCATTGCTCCAGCTCGCGCCGGCTGGTTTGCTGATTGTCGATTTTGACATAGGCGCAACGCTCTTCGGCGATAACCACCGCTTCGGCCACGCCCCGGCAGGCGGCGATTTTTTGCTGCAGACCGCTATCCCGCACAGCCTGTTCCGGCAGGATGACCCTCAGGCTGCTTAACCAGGGGGGCTCCGGCATGGTAAGCGCCACCAGGAACCAGACGGCGGCGAGCAGGGCGCCGGCAAGAAAAACCAGTCCGGCGCCCTGCAGTTCAAACAGCCAGCCGCCCAGGCTGCCGCCGATCGCCACGCCGATAAATTGGGTGGTGGAATAGATCCCCATCGCGGTGCCCTTGTAGCCTGCGGGCGACTCTTTGCTGATCAGCGACGGCAGCAGCGCCTCCATCACATTGAAGGCCACGAAAAACAGCTGGATGCCGGCAATCATCGTCCACAGCCGTGCCCCGGCGCCCCATAGCACCAGTTCGGCCGCCAGCAGCGTCAGCACGCAGCCGGCGAACACCTGCCTCATCCGGCGTTTCACTTCGGCATAGATGATAAAAGGAACCACGGCGGCGAAGGAAACCAGCATGGTCGCCAGATACACTTTCCAGTGTTGTTGCGGCGGCAGGCCGGCCTGCTCCATGCCGCGCGGCAGAGCGACAAAGCTGGACATCAGCAGGATATGCAGGCACATGATGCCAAAATTCAGCTTCAGCAAACGGCTATTGGCCAATACCTTATGCACGCTGCCGCGTACGATGGCCGAATCGCGATTCAGCACATGGTTAGGGGCCGGGGGCACCATCAGCAGCGTGATGGCGATCGCGGCCAGCGCCAGCAGCGCAATGCCCCAGAACAGCGCCTGTAATCCGTACGCATGGGTGACGATCGGCCCGGCTACCATGGCTATGGCGAAGGTAATGCCGAAGCTGACGCCGATAAACGCCATGGCTTTGGTGCGGTTCTGTTCGCGCGTCAGGTCGGACAGCAACGCCATCACGGCGGCGGCAATGGCGCCCGATCCCTGCAGCGCGCGGCCGAGAATAATGCCCCAGATCGACTGGCTCATGGCGGCAATGACGCTGCCGATCATGAAGACCAGCAGCCCGCCGACGATCAGCGGTTTGCGGCCGATGCGGTCGGACAGCAGCCCGAAGGGAATTTGAAAAATTGCCTGCATGAGACCATAAATGCCGATAGCCAGGCCGATCAACGATTCGCTGGCGCCCTGCAGCGCCATGCCGTAGGTCGTCAGAACGGGCAGCACCATAAACATGCCGAGCATGCGCAGTGAAAAGACGGCGCCCAGGCCCCAGGTCGCACGCAGTTCCTGCGGCGTCATTTTATAATCGTTCATTACCACCTCGAAAAAGCAACCGGCGCTAGTGTATGTGCCTGGCGGCAGCGAGTAAACGCCAGCTTTGTTACGTCATTTGGCAAACGGGGATAAGCAGGAAACTCGGGGCGCGCGCGGGAAAGGATAGCGTCGCCGGGCGGGCGGGACCCATCCGGCGACGGCTGACAATAACGGCGTTGCGTTAATTGAGCCGGGTGAGCAGGATATCGGCAGACGGGGTCATAAAGTCGACCGACATCATGATGCTGAGCGATGTGATGGCCACGATGGAGAAAATAAACAGTTTTCGCGCCCAAACCTTATCGTCATTGGCGTTTTTGTAACCCGACAGCGCCATTCCCAGCCACCATACGCTGACCGCAGCGGCCACCGCCAGATATTTGTAGCCTGCGTAGCCGCCCAGCGACAGCATCAGCGTGGCGACCATAAAGGCGATGATATACAGCGTAATATGATGTTTGGCCACCGAAATGCCTCTGACCACCGGCAGAACCGGAATATTGGCCGCCTGATAATCTTTGAAGCGAAAAATCGCGATGGCGTAAGAGTGGGGCATTTGCCACAGACTGAAGATCAGCAGCAGGATCAAGGCACCGGCATCAAACTGATTGCTGACCGCGCAATAGCCGATGACCGGCGGCGCCGCGCCGGACAGGCTGCCGATCAGCGTGCCGTACACCGAGTGGCGTTTCATGTACAAGCTGTAAACGCCCACGTAAACGATGAAGCCCATTACGGCCAGCCACATCGCCAGCGGGTTGGCCGCCAGATACAGCAACGCAAAGCCCGCAATACCCAGCACCGACGCATAGACCAGCGAGACCTTAACGGAAATCAGCCCGCGGACCAGAACACGATTTTTGGTTCTCTCCATTTTTTTGTCGATATCACGGTCAATGACGTTATTGAAAACGCAGCCCGACGCCACGACCAGTGATACCCCCACCAGGGTGGAGAAAAACAGGGAATAATCGATGCTGCCTTTGGCCGCAAGGAGGAACCCCCCGATAACGGAAATCAGATTACCGAAAATAATTCCCGGCTTGGCCACTTGCAGGTATTGCTTAATCATCATTTACGACTCTTCAGAAGACCATCATGTTGTTGTGCGTGTTCCACATAATCCAGATGGAGCCCACCACGACAATAGCGATGATCAGGAGGGTAAACAGCAATGCCACCACGTTCCAGCGCTCTTCCGACGAGGTGTTCATGTGCAGGAAATAGACCAGATGCACCAGAATCTGAATCACGGCGCAGCCCACCAGCGCCAGCACCAGCACGGTATGCGATGCCGAACCGTTCATGACCAGCGCGAACGGAATCACGGTTAAAATGACGGACAGAATAAAGCCGGTCAGATAACTCTTCACGCTGCCGTGGCTGGCGCCGCTGTGATCGGTTGGTGAATGACTCATTACAGCGCCCCCATCAGATAAACAACGGTAAATACACAGATCCACACAACGTCCAGGAAGTGCCAGAACAGGCTCAGACACATCAGCCGGGTTTTGTTGGTGGCGGTCAGGCCGCGGCGGGCGACCTGAATCATCATGATCAGAATCCATATCAGGCCGCCGGTCACGTGCAGACCGTGCGTTCCCACCAGCGCAAAGAAGGCCGACAGAAAGGCGCTGTGATCCGGGCCGTGACCCTGTACGATCAGATGATGGAACTCATAGATTTCCATCGCGATAAACGTCAGGCCGAACAGGAACGTCAGGCCGAGCCAGCGATTAACCTGCGACGTCAGCCCTTTGTTCATGGCAATCATGGCCATGCCGTAGGTGATGCTGCTGAACAGCAGCACAAAGGTTTCCACCAGCACGAACGGCAGTTCGAACAGATCTTTGCCCGCCGGGCCGCCGGCAACGCCGTTGACCAGCACCGCATAGGTTGCGAACAGGGACGCAAACAGAATGCAGTCGCTCATCAGGTAGATCCAGAAGCCGAATACTTTGGTGGCTCCCGCATCGTGGTGCTCATGCCCGGCATGGGCGGCGTTATGGTTGGTCAGAGTTTCAGTTGCCATGTTTCAGACCTGCCTTGCTGATTTGATCAAAGTGCCGGTTTTCAATGCTCTCGACTTCCGCGACCGGTACGTAGTAATCAACGTCTTCGTTAAAGCTATGTACGATCCAGGTCACGATCATGCCGGCAAAGCCGACGATGGCGAGCCACCAGATATGCCAGATCATGGCGAACCCGAAGATCAGACTGAAGGCGGAGATAATCACCCCGGCGCCGGTGTTCTTCGGCATATGGATCTCTTCATAGGCGGCGGGTTTCTGATAGGCCTCGCCTTTCTCTTTGCTTTCCCAGAAGGCGTCGCGTTCATCCACGTTCGGCACGATGGCGAAATTGTAGAACGGCGGCGGCGAAGAGGTTGACCATTCGAGCGTGCGCGCATCCCACGGGTCGCCGGTTAAATCCAGATTTTGATGGCGATCGCGGATACTGACGTAGTACTGGATTAGCTGGCACAGCACGCCAATCCCGATCAGCACGGCGCCGAACGAGGCCACCACCAGCAACGGGTGGAACTCGGGGTTGATCTGCTGGCTCAGACGGCGGGTCATGCCCATAAAGCCGAGGATATACAGCGGCATAAAGGCGACGAAGAAGCCGATAATCCAGAACCAGAAGGCGCGTTTGCCCCAGGTTTCGTTCAGTTTGAAGCCGAACGCTTTCGGGAACCAGTAGGTGATGCCGGCAAAGCAGCCGAACACCACGCCGCCGATGATCACGTTATGGAAATGCGCGATCAGGAACAGACTGTTGTGCAGCACGAAGTTGGCGCCCGGCACCGCCAGCAGCACGCCGGTCATCCCGCCGATGGAGAAGGTGATGATGAAGCCGGTGGTCCACAGCATGGTGGAGTGGGGCTGAATACGGCCCTGATACATGGTGAACAGCCAGTTGAAAATTTTCACCCCGGTCGGAATGGAAATAATCATGGTGGCGATACCGAAGAAGGCATTGACGTTCGCGCCGGACCCCATGGTGAAAAAGTGGTGCAGCCAGACGATGAAGGACAGCACGGTGATGGCGATCGTCGCCCAGACCAGCGAGGTATAGCCAAACAGCCGTTTTTTACAAAAAGTGGCCACCACCTCGGAGTAGACGCCAAACACCGGCAGCACCAGGATGTACACTTCCGGATGGCCCCAGGCCCAAATCAGGTTGATGTACATCATCATGTTGCCGCCCATATCATTGGTGAAGAAATGGGTACCCAGGTAGCGGTCCAGGGTCAGCAGGGCGATGGTTACCGTTAAAATCGGGAAAGCGGCGATAATCAACACGTTAGTGCACAACGCGGTCCAGGTGAATACCGGCATCTTCATTAACGACATGCCGGGCGCGCGCATTTTCATGATGGTGGCGAAGAAGTTCACCCCGGTCAGCGTGGTGCCGAGGCCGGATATCTGCAGACTCCATATCCAGTAGTCCACCCCGACGCCGGGACTGTACTCCTTACCGGATAGCGGCGGGTAGGCCACCCAGCCGGTCTGGGCGAATTCGCCGACGCCCAGCGACAGGTTGATCAGGATGACGCCGGCGACGAACAGCCAGAAACTCAGCGAGTTCAGGAACGGAAAGGCGACATCGCGCGCGCCGATCTGCAGCGGCACCACGATATTCATCAGGCCGACCACAAAGGGCGTCGCCACGAAAAAGATCATGATCACGCCGTGGGCGGTGAAAATCTGATCGTAATGATGCGGATTGAGAAACCCTTCGGCGCCGGCCGAGGCCAGTACCTGCTGACCGCGCATCATAATGGCGTCGGCGAAGCCGCGCAGCATCATCACCAGGCCGACGATGATGTACATGATACCGATCTTTTTGTGGTCTACCGAGGTAAACCACTCCTTCCACAGCCATTTCCATTTACCGAGCCAGGTAATCAGGCCCAACAGGGCCGCGCCGCCGACGATGATTGCCGCGACGGTGACCATAATGATCGGTTCATGATACGGAACCGCATCAAGCGTTAATTTTCCCAACATCTTATTTATCCCTCAGATCCGGAATGGGACGCGTGCTCACCCATATTCATGCCGTCATGCGCCGGCTGCTCTGCGCCGCTATGTTCAGCGTGCCCCTGCTGATGCATGTCCATATCGTGCCCGACAAATTTGCCAAGAATATTTTTGAACAATTCCGGCTGCACGCTGGAGAAATACTCAACCGGGTGGTATTCGCTTGGCTGGGCCAATGTCTCGAATTCATCCATGGTATTGAGCGTATGGGATGACTGGCGAACGGCGGCAACCCACTGATCGAAGGCTTCCTGCGTCGGCGTGGCAATCGCGGTGAATTTCATGCCGGAGAAGCCGTGACCGCTGTAGGCGCCTGAGATACCGTCATATTTTCCGGGTTCGTTGGCGATCAAATGAAGCCTGGTCTGCATACCCGCCATGGCGTAAATCTGGCCGCCGAGACGAGGAATAAAGAATGAGTTCATCACGGAGTTGGCGGTGATTTTAAACTCAACCGGTACGTTAGCCGGAAACGCCAGTTCGTTGACGCTGGCGATGCCCAGTTCCGGATAGACGAACAGCCACTTCCAGTCGAGCGATACCACCTCGACCGTTATCGGCTTCACATCGGAGGCCAGCGGCTTATAGGGATCAAGCGCATGGGTGGTTTTCCACGTTATCGTGGCGAGGATCGCGACGATAATGATGGGGACAGTCCAGACCACGGCTTCGATCTTATTGGAATGCGCCCAGTTGGGGGTGTACTTCGCCTTTTCATTGGAAGCGCGGAACTTCCAGGCGAAGGCGATAGTCATAATAATCACCGGGATCACAACGATCAACATCAGGCCGATGGCCGTCAGTATCAGCGTTCGCTGCTCTAGTCCGATTTGTCCTTTGGGGTTCATCAGTGCCATATCGCAACCGCTGAGCATCAGCGTGGCTGCAAATAAAGACAGCATCCCAAAACTTTTATTGTATTTCCTGAGTCTCATCTAGCGACCTCAATTACAAGGGCTCTATCCTGGCGTTTCATGCGAGCGGGCATTTTACGGGAAGGTTGCTGCACTGTAAACATGATTAGACTTGTGTCAGTATATTGTTACTGTTTTTTGCCTTGCTTGTCACAAACATGTCGTTTTTTTGACAAACTTTCCAGCGAAAACAATCAATTATCAGGTCTTTCAGTACAGCGCTTATATTCAATATAGAACAGGTAACCGGTAAATGCGTTATTTGTTTTTTAATTAACAAATTGTTAGCATTTGGGACCGTGTCAGATAAAAAATAAGAAATGAAGGGAGCGTCTTAATCCGCCGGCAGAAAAATTTACCCAACCCGATATTTTTCGCTAAAAATACTTCTTATAAGAAATAATAATGTGCTGAAATCGTTTTTATCCTGCGGCCGGCTGAATTTATTTTTTGCGCCTCTGCGCCAGATAATCCAGCAGAGCGCCGTACAGGATACCGATCAACGCCAGAGCGCCCCCGGCGCTCAGCAGCCCTTCCGTCACCAGCCCGCTGTTCAGCCAGTCGATGTCACCGAAACCGCTTATCCGGATAGCCTGACGGACAATCAGCAACAGCAGCCACCAGCCCAGCAGCAGGCAGCCAGCGATCAGCGTGTACAGCGCCATGCGATAGCCGCGTACAAAAAAACGGCGCGGCATGAAGGTGTCGGTGCTTTGGGTATATTCCAGCGTCTGGCGACAAACCAGCAACAGCGCCAGACCAGGCAGCGCGGCGACGATCGAGAACAGGTAGAACCATGCCCAGCCATGCGCTTCGACGAACCAGCCGGCGAGCGGCCCGACGTACACTCTGCCGACGGCGGACAGCGCGGACAGCAGTGCAAACTGGGTCGCGGAAAAGGATTTATTACACAGGGTCATTAGCAGCGCGACGAACGCCGCGGTGCCCATGCCGCCGCACAGGTTTTCCAGAAACACGGCGCCGGCCATGGTCAGCATATTTTTATCGGTCAGCGCCAGCAGCCAGTAGCCGGCGTTCGATATCGCCTGCAAAATACCGAACAGCAGCAGGGCGCGGAACAGGGATAATCGCTGCATCAGCAGACCGCCGTACAGCGCGCCGACGATTGTGGCGAACAGGCCCAGCGTTTTGTTGATGACGCCGACGTCGGCGGGGTCAAAACCCACGCCGCGGATCAAAAAGGTTGTGTTCAGACTGATGGCAAAGGCGTCGCCCAGCTTATACAGCACGATCAGCAGCAGGATCAGCCAGGCATTATCGCGGCCGAAGAAATCGCGCAGCGGCGCCGCAATGGCCTGCTCCATGCTGGCCGGCGCGGGAACGCGGGTGTCCGGCTCCGGCGCCATGAGCGTCGCGAGCGTGCTGAGCAGCATCATGCCGGCCATCAGCCAGTAGGTTGACTGCCAGCCCAGCAGCCGATCGGCAATCCACAGCGCCAACCCGCCGGAAACCATCATCGCCAGCCGATAGCCGAGTACGGAAATCGCCGCGCCGCTGCCGCGTTCCTGCGGCGGCAACAGATCGGTCTTATACGCATCGAACACAATGTCCTGAGAGGCGGAACAAAAGGCGACCAGCGCCGCCAGCGCCGCCAGCCACCACAGATCGCGCGATGGCTCCATAAAAGACATCGCGGCGATGGTGATGAACAGACCGAGCTGGCTTAGCAGCAGCCAGCCGCGCCGTCGCCCGAGAAACGGCGGCGTATAGCGGTCCATGAGCGGCGACCACAAAAACTTGAACACATAGGCCTGACCGACCAGCGAAAAAAAACCGATCGTTTTCAGATCGACTTTTTCCACCGTCATCCACGCCTGCAGCGTGCCCGAGGTCAGGGCCAGCGGTAAGCCGGAAGCAAAGCCCAGCAGCAGCAGGACGGCGGAGTTGCGCTGAGTGAACAGCGTGAATACACGACTAAACATGAGAGGCTCTTTCCTCCAGCGCCGCAGGCGCGCCGGGGGAAGCGGTGGTATATGGATTGATGTCATTGCCGACAAAGCCGCTGACGGGACTGAAACAATCGCTCCAGACGAACCGGAGGGCGCGCCGGCGATTTACGCCGCTATGCTCCCCCGGTCCGCTTTTCCTGATGCGCTTCGTCAACGAACTGATTAACGCGCGTTTTGCTTGATAAAGGTGGTGACGCTGGTGTCCTGCGCCATGTCGTTAATGACATCGCCCAGCACGGTGTTGACCGCATTAGTGATTTTTTCGTTGCTGGCGGTAAAGGCGCCCTGCACGTTATAGGTAGAGCGGTAGTTCTTCACCTGTTTATTGCCGTTGCCGGCGGTGGAGATAATCGAGATATCCGCTTTGGTGGTGATGTTGTAGCGCAGGTTGCCTTCCGCCACGTCGGCATACAGATTATTGACGATAATCTGCAAATCGACCGGGCCGCCGGTGCCGATCATATAGCCGCGCGCGCTCATCTGTTTTTCCAGCGCTTCCTGCAGCAGGAAACGCAGATCGCGCGAAGGCGTCAGCGTCACCAGTTGACCTTCGCGGTTGACTTTCGCCAGCGCCTGGTCGGTGCGCTGATCGGCGCCGTTAATGCTGATGGTGATGCCCATCAGAGAAGGATCCTGCGAAGGCAGCGTAATCCTGGGCGTTACGTCCAGCGTGTTACTTTTCGTGGCACAGCCCGCCAGAATCAGAACAGCGAACAATGGAAAAAATAATTTTTTTAACATGCGAGTTTTCTCAGTAATGATTAAGGGGAGTTAGCAGATAAAAAGTCCTGATATCATACCATTGCCGCCGCCGGGCGGAAGCGCTAAGCGCGACAAAATTTACTGGCTGCCCAGCCCGATGCATTCGACTCCCGTCCGGAGCAAAGCGCTTTTTATCATATCCCCGCTCAGGATGACATGTTAACCGTCGGGCCGCGGGGCGGCGCCGGCGGTAAATTTACTTTATGATGGCGATAACAAACAAGAAATCGGCTAAGATTGAAAATGAGTATACCGGTCATTTTCAGACTATTGGTATACCCTGCATAACCCGAGCCGCAGGGAAAGCGTTATCGTTTTGTTCAGCGCCGGCGCTGGCCGACGGGGGAGCCTCCGGGGGCTGAATAGCGAGCGCCGTCAACGCACCTGCAATTTGCAATATAACGGGTATATCGGCTGGCCCGGTTATCGTCGCTCAGCAGCTGAAAGTCGATTGGGCAGGAAAAGAGTCTCAGATGGATATGGATAATGCAGTCGTCAGGACGCAGCGCTTTTGTGTTGTAAGGAGAACCGTATGATTCGTCAGCAAATAGAAGCAAAGTTAAGGGCGGCGTTTGAACCTTTTCATCTGGAAGTCACTGACGAAAGTTACCGTCATAACGTCCCGGCGGGTTCAGAGAGCCACTTCAAAGTTGTGTTAGTGAGCGATCGCTTTACTGGAGAGCGTTTTCTTACCCGCCATCGTGCTATCTATGCGGTCCTGTCTGAAGAACTGTCAGCAACCGTGCATGCACTGGCGCTTCACACCTATACCATAAAGGAGTGGGAGGGGCTGCAGGATACTGTACCGGTATCGCCGCCCTGCCGCGGCGCCGGCATTACCGCCTGATAGCACGCCGTTGACCGGCAGCCCGCCGCCCCTGCGCGCGGTTTGCGGCGAAAATTTTCCGCTCTGTGTTTCTGCCAACGGCCCGCGGGCCGTTTTCTGTTTTAACCGCGTGTTTACTGTCCTCGACTCGCCCTGCCTATATCGCTATAATGCCGCGTCTAATTTTCCGGAATGTATTCGGGACGCTTCTGACATACGGGGAAGCGGGAACGAGCGAATCGCGCCTTCCCGCTTCCGGGAAGCCGCTTTCAGGGCCGCGTATCCGGCGGGATAGGCTGTTGAAAATGACTTCTGGGGTTGACCGAGCACTGTGATTTTTTGAGGTAACAAGATGCAAGTTTCTGTTGAAACCACTCAAGGCCTTGGGCGTCGTGTAACTATTACTGTTGCCGCGGATAGCATTGAGACTGCAGTAAAAAGCGAACTGGTGAATGTCGCTAAAAAAGTGCGCATTGACGGCTTTCGTAAAGGTAAAGTTCCGATGAACATCGTGGCTCAGCGCTATGGCGCCTCAGTCCGTCAGGATGTGTTGGGCGATCTGATGCAGCGTAATTTCGTTGATGCCATCATTAAAGAAAAGATTAACCCAGCCGGCGCGCCGCAGTATGTTCCTGGCGAATATAAAGCTGGCGAAGACTTCACGTACTCTGTCGAATTTGAAGTCTATCCGGACGTCGAGCTGAAAGGTCTGGACGCGATCGAAGTAGAAAAACCGCTGGTTGAAGTCACCGAAGCCGACGTCGACGGTATGCTGGAAACCCTGCGTAAACAGCAGGCGGACTGGAAAGAAAAAGCCGACGCCGCGACGGCGGAAGACCGCGCCACGCTGGATTTCACCGGTTCCATCGATGGTGAAGAGTTCGAAGGCGGCAAAGCGACCGATTTCGTACTGGCTATGGGCCAGAACCGCATGATCCCGGGCTTCGAAGACGGCGTCGTCGGCCACAAAGCCGGTGAAGAGTTCACTATCGACGTCACTTTCCCGGAAGACTATCACGCTGAAAACCTGAAAGGCAAAGCGGCTAAGTTCGCTATCGTGCTGAAGAAAGTTGAAGAGCGTGAACTGCCGGAACTGACCGAAGAGTTCATCAAGCGTTTCGGCGTGGCCGATGGCTCTCTGGACGGTCTGCGCGCCGAAGTTCGCAAGAACATGGAGCGTGAACTGAAAGCCGCCGTGCGTAACCGTGTAAAAACCCAGGTTATCGACGGTCTGATCGCTGCGAATGAAATCGACGTGCCTGCCGCTCTGATTGACGGCGAAATCGACGTTCTGCGTCGTCAGGCCGCCCAGCGTTTCGGCGGCGATGAGAAACAGGCGCTGGAACTGCCGCGCGAACTGTTCGAAGAGCAGGCTAAGCGTCGCGTTCAGGTCGGTTTGCTGCTGAGCGAAGTGATTAGCAGCAACGAACTGAAAGCGGACGAAGATCGCGTGAAAACGCTGATTGAAGAAATGGCCTCCGCTTACGAAGATCCGCAGGAAGTCATCGAGTTCTACGGTAAAAACAAAGAGCTGATGAACAATATGCGCAACGTGGCGCTGGAAGAGCAGGCTGTTGAAGCGCTGCTGGCCGGCGCTAAAGTGACGGAAAAATCCGTCGGCTTTAATGAGCTGATGAACCAGTCCGCCAGCGCATAAGCGTTAGCTGTTTGCTGAGACCGGAGCGCTTTGGCTTCTCCGGTCCACCGAAAGCCCGTAGCCTTAAGGTACGGGCTTTTTTGCATTTAACCCGCTGCTTCGTCTCCGTTTTCATCGGGCATTGACAGCTGAACTAAACTATAGTGTCAACAGGTGTCGCCATCCGATTGGCCCGCAGCGTTGAGTCTGGCCGGCGCATTCGCCGCGCGATAGTTCGCTGGATTAAACGACAAGATACCGGCGCTTTATCCGCATATTGAAGCATCAATACGGCGTATATACTCTAAATAAATAATTCGAGTGGCGGGACAAAACGTTATCGTTTTGAACAACGCAACGCGCCGGCCCGTCATGGGTGGGGCGCATGAACGCGTCTCGTCACGCCGCTGGCGGCGGTCCCGCAGGGGTGGGACTCAGGGCGGCGGCGAATAGTTGAGCGCCGCCAACGCTCCTGCAGCCTGGCGTGTGATGAGTATAGAATGAACGCAGTCGGCGTAAAGCGTCGGGGCGGACTTGAAAAACGGCGGCAGACCCCCCAGTTATCGGTGATAAGGGCTATCCGGCGCCAACCTCTGAGGCCGGGGGAGCGTCTGAATGTCCGGGTTATGCGAACACTTGAGCATAGTTATCATTGTGAATCTCAAGTAGAATCGACGAACTGGGTGATAAATGAAATTTTTCAGGAGACGGTAATGGGACAAGAAAGACAAGCGCCTCATATGGCTCTGGTGCCAATGGTGGTTGAGCAAACTTCACGTGGGGAACGCTCTTACGATATTTATTCCCGTTTACTGAAAGAGCGGATTATCTTTCTGACCGGTCAGGTAGAAGACTATATGGCCAACCTGGTTGTCGCTCAGATGCTGTTTCTGGAAGCCGAAAACCCGGAAAAAGATATCTATTTGTATATCAACTCACCGGGCGGGGTTATCACTGCCGGCATGTCGATTTACGATACCATGCAGTTTATTAAACCGGACGTCAGCACTATCTGCATGGGGCAGGCTTGCTCTATGGGGGCCTTTCTGCTGACTGCCGGCGCCAGGGGTAAGCGCTTCTGTTTACCGAATTCCCGGGTGATGATTCACCAGCCGCTGGGCGGCTACCAGGGCCAGGCGACGGATATTGAAATCCATGCCAAAGAGATCCTTAAAGTGAAGTCACGGATGAACGAGCTGATGGCGAAACACTCGGGGCAGCCTCTCGAAGCAATAGAGAGAGACACTGAGCGCGATCGTTTCCTGTCGGCCGATGAGGCGGTAGACTATGGTCTGGTGGATTCCGTATTCAGTCACCGTGACTAATTCGCGCCGGTGGCGAACGCATTGGGTATGATGCGAGATGTTGTGGAGCGCTGAGTTCCATAATAAAGTAGCGTTCGCGGTGATGCGGTTGCTGTAGCTGGCCTGCGGGCAGAGACTAAAGAAGAGGTTAACTGATGACAGATAAGCGCAAAGACGGTTCAGGAAAGTTGCTGTACTGCTCTTTCTGCGGCAAAAGCCAGCATGAAGTGCGGAAGCTGATTGCCGGACCGTCAGTGTATATCTGCGATGAATGTGTCGACTTGTGTAACGACATTATTCGCGAAGAGATTAAAGAGCTGGTCCCGCATCGTGAACGCAGTGCGTTGCCGACGCCGCACGAGATTCGCCATCATCTTGACGATTATGTGATCGGTCAGGAACAGGCGAAGAAGGTACTGGCGGTAGCGGTATACAATCACTATAAGCGGTTGCGCAACGGCGACAGCAATAACGGAATCGAACTGGGCAAAAGCAACATCCTGCTGATTGGCCCGACCGGCAGCGGTAAGACGCTGCTGGCCGAAACGCTGGCGCGCTTCCTTGATGTGCCTTTCACGATGGCCGACGCCACCACGCTGACCGAAGCGGGCTACGTGGGCGAAGACGTGGAAAACATCATCCAGAAGCTGTTGCAGAAGTGCGATTACGATGTACAGAAAGCGCAGCGCGGCATCGTCTACATCGATGAAATCGATAAGATTTCACGCAAGTCTGATAATCCATCCATCACCCGCGACGTGTCCGGGGAAGGGGTGCAGCAGGCGTTGCTGAAGCTGATTGAAGGGACTATCGCCGCGGTGCCGCCTCAGGGCGGGCGTAAACACCCGCAGCAGGAGTTCCTGCAGGTCGATACTTCGAAGATCCTGTTCATCTGCGGCGGCGCGTTCGCCGGGCTGGATAAGGTGATTGAGCAGCGTACCGACACCGGGCGCGGCATCGGCTTCGGCGCCACCGTGAAAGGTTCGGCGCAGAAATCGACCGAAGGCGAACTGTTGGGCCAGGTTGAGCCGGGCGATTTGATCAAATTCGGTCTGATTCCTGAGTTTATCGGCCGTCTGCCGGTGGTGGCGACGCTGAAAGAGCTGAGCGAAGAAGCGCTGATTCAGATTCTGCGCGAGCCGAAAAACGCGCTGACCAAACAGTATCAGGCGCTGTTCAATCTGGAAGGGGTCGAGCTGGAGTTCCGGGACGAAGCGCTGACGGCGATCGCGAAGAAAGCCATGGCGCGTAAAACCGGCGCGCGCGGCCTGCGTTCCATCGTGGAGGCCGCGCTGTTGGATACCATGTACGATCTGCCTTCGCAGGAAAACATCGACAAAGTGGTGATCGATGAATCAGTCATCGCCGGCCAATCCGAGCCGCTGCTGATCTACGGCAAACCCGAGGCGCAACAGGCTTCTGGTGAATAAATAGTCAAAGTCGACGCGTTTACTGATAAAAATGGGGGATCTTATCCCCCATTCGTTTTTCCTCGCATTCTGATCGTTGAATGTAAGCTATTTATCCCCATATACTCAAAATACCTGTTGGGTGAAACCGTGAAGTTCGTGTTTCACGTGATTCCCATAAACCTGGCGGAAGCTAAACTAAGAGAGAGCTCTATGAACCCTGAGCGTTCCGAACGCATAGAAATCCCCGTATTGCCGTTGCGCGATGTGGTGGTTTATCCGCACATGGTCATTCCGTTGTTTGTTGGGCGGGAGAAATCGATTCGGTGCCTTGAAGCCGCAATGGATCATGATAAGAAGATCATGCTGGTGGCGCAGAAAGAAGCTTCAACGGATGAGCCTGGTGTAAACGATCTTTTCTCAGTAGGGACAGTCGCCTCGATTCTGCAGATGCTGAAGCTGCCTGACGGTACGGTCAAGGTACTGGTGGAAGGGCTGCAGCGCGCGCGTATTACCACCTTATCTGACAGCGGCGAGCATTTCGCCGCTCAGGCTGAATATTTAGATTCTCCGGCGATTGATGAACGCGAGCAGGAAGTGCTGATGCGCGCGGCGATCAATCAGTTTGAAGGCTACATCAAGCTGAATAAGAAAATCCCGCCGGAGGTGCTGACGTCACTGAACAGCATTGAAGATGCCGCCCGTCTGGCGGACACGATTGCCGCCCATATGCCGCTTAAATTGACGGACAAGCAGTCGGTGCTGGAAATGTCGGATATTACCGAACGGCTGGAATATCTGATGGCGATGATGGAATCGGAAATCGACCTGCTGCAGGTGGAAAAACGGATTCGCGGCCGCGTGAAGAAACAGATGGAAAAAAGCCAGCGCGAGTACTATCTGAATGAGCAGATGAAGGCGATTCAGAAAGAGCTGGGCGAGATGGACGACGCGCCGGACGAAAACGAAGCGCTGAAACGCAAGATTGAAGCGGCGAAAATGCCGAAAGAAGCGCGCGAGAAAACCGAGGCCGAACTGCAGAAGCTGAAGATGATGTCGCCGATGTCGGCGGAAGCGACGGTGGTGCGCAGCTATATCGACTGGATGCTGCAGGTGCCGTGGACCGCGCGCAGTAAAGTGAAAAAAGATCTGAACAAAGCGCAGGAAATGCTGGATACCGACCATTATGGTCTGGAGCGCGTGAAAGAGCGCATCCTGGAGTATCTGGCGGTGCAGAGCCGGGTCAGCAAAATTAAAGGGCCGATCCTGTGCCTGGTGGGGCCGCCGGGAGTAGGGAAAACCTCTCTGGGGCAGTCGATCGCCAAAGCCACCGGCCGTCAGTATGTGCGCATGGCGCTGGGCGGCGTGCGCGATGAAGCGGAAATCCGCGGTCACCGCCGCACCTACATCGGCTCCATGCCGGGCAAACTGATCCAGAAAATGGCTAAGGTCGGGGTGAAAAACCCGCTGTTCCTGCTGGATGAGATCGACAAAATGTCGTCCGACATGCGCGGCGATCCGGCCTCGGCGCTGCTGGAGGTGCTGGATCCTGAACAGAACGTGGCGTTCAACGACCACTATCTGGAAGTGGATTACGATCTGTCCGACGTGATGTTTGTCGCGACCTCCAACTCGATGAACATTCCGGCGCCGCTGCTGGACCGAATGGAAGTGATTCGTTTGTCGGGTTATACCGAAGATGAAAAACTCAATATTGCCAGACAGCACCTGTTGCAGAAGCAAATTGAGCGCAACGCCCTGAAGAAAAATGAGTTAACCGTCGATGACAGCGCGCTGGTCGCGATCATTCGCTACTACACGCGTGAAGCCGGGGTGCGTAGTCTGGAGCGCGAGATTTCCAAACTGTGCCGCAAGGCGGTGAAAACGCTGCTGATGGACAAGTCGGTGACCCACATTGAGATCAACAGCGAAAACCTGAAGGATTTCCTCGGCGTACAGCGTTTCGACTACGGCAAGGCCGAAGACGAAAACCGCGTTGGTCAGGTAACCGGCCTGGCATGGACGGAAGTGGGCGGCGATCTGCTGACCATTGAAACCGCCTGTGTGCCGGGTAAAGGCAAACTGACCTATACCGGTTCGTTAGGCGAGGTGATGCAGGAGTCGATCCAGGCGGCGCTCACCGTGGTGCGCGCCCGGGCGGAAAAACTGGGCATCAACAGCGATTTCTACGAGAAGCGCGATATCCATGTGCACGTGCCGGAAGGCGCCACGCCGAAAGACGGGCCGAGCGCCGGGATCGCCATGTGTACCGCGCTGGTGTCCTGTCTGACCGGCAACCCGGTGCGTTCCGACGTGGCGATGACGGGCGAAATTACGCTGCGCGGTTTGGTGCTGCCTATCGGCGGTCTGAAAGAGAAGCTGCTGGCCGCGCACCGCGGCGGGATTAAGACGGTGTTAATCCCGGAAGAGAACCAGCGCGATCTGGAAGAGATTCCGCAGAACGTGATTGCCGATCTGGATATTCACCCGGTCAAACGGATTGAAGAAGTATTGGCGCTGGCGCTGCAGAATGCGCCTTTCGGCATGCAGGTTGTCACGGCATCGGCAAAATAGTGACCTATCGCAAAAAGCCTTGCTAAAATCAGGGCTGGCAAGACAAATCGTGCTTGCCAGCTTTTTTTTGTGCCGTTAAGTTAGAGCACTGTTGGCTTTAGCGGTAACTTGCCAGGGCCTGACAGGATTGATATAAAAGCTACGGGTCACGTATTGGGATAACTTCAGCGTGGCATTGAGAATTCCAGAGGGGATGAGAGAGTGAACAAGTCACAATTGATCGACAAAATTGCCGCAAGTGCTGATATTTCCAAAGCGGCGGCAGGACGCGTATTAGATGCGATTATTGGTTCCGTTACCGATTCTCTGAAAGAAGGGGATGACGTCGCTTTAGTGGGCTTCGGGACTTTCTCCGTGCGTGAGCGTGCGGCGCGCACCGGTCGTAACCCGCAGACGGGTAAAGAAATCAGCATTCCGGCTGCTAAAGTGCCGGGTTTCCGTGCAGGTAAAGCGCTGAAAGACGCCGTTAACTAATGTACCCGGTCGATTTCGGGTTGCTGGCGGGCGGTCGGCGAGCGAAGCCCGATGCGTTTACCCGGGCAAGCGATGCGGGCGACCGGTCCGCGGGAGCGGAATCGCGTGATGCCAACGCCGCTGCAGCCTGAAAGATGACGGGAAAAGCGAGATTACATGTCTGGTGCCAGGCGATGCTGCAGCGCCAAACATTACCTGACGTAAATGCATTGGTAGGGTAAGATACGGGCGCATCATTTCATGATGTGCCTTTTTTTACAGGCGTCGCCCGGTTGTCATTGCCGGAGGGCGGCTTCGGCGGCGCAATCGTCGGCTATATGATTTCCATAAGCGGGAAGACGGCCGGCGAGCCAGCGCTGGGGCGGCGCGCTGAATGCCCATGTGCCTGAAGGACGAAGGACAAGCAGAGGCAGGGATGCGTGGCTCCGGCCAGCAGCGCAGGAAGACTCATTTATTCTACAGCGGAGTGTTGTCACATTATGATGGACAATTTACGCGCGGCCGCTAACAACGTCGTGCTCAAAGTTATTCTGGCCGTGATCATCGCCTCTTTCGTGTTGACCGGCGTCGGCGATTATCTGATCGGCGGTTCCGGCGACTACGCCGCGAAAGTGAACGGGCAGGAAATTTCCCGTAATCAGCTTGAGCAGGCGGTAAAGAATGAACGCAATCGCCAGCAGGAAGAGTTAGGGGAACGATTTTCTATCCTGGCCGGCAACGATGGCTATATGCAGCAGATGCGCCGTCAGGTGCTGTCTGAATTGATCGATAAAACTCTGCTCGATCAGTATGCCGGCACCCTGGGGCTGGGCATCAGCGATGAACAGATCAGAGAGACCATTTTCGCCGTGCCGGATTTCCAGACCAACGGCCGTTTCGACAACGATAAGTATCTGTTGCTGGTGAGGCGTCTGGGCATCACGCCGGAGATGTATGCCCAGATGCTGCGTAAAGATCTGCTGGCGCGTCAGTTGCTGAACGGTTTAGGCGGCACGCAGTTCATGCTGCCGCAGGAAGTGGATAGGCTGATCGCGCTGGAGGCCCAGGATCGGGTGATTCGCAGCGCTACGCTGAATATCGGCGATCGGGCCGGCGCGCAGAGCGTGTCCGATGAAGAAGCGCAGAATTACTATAACCAGAATAAAAACGATTTTGTCGCGCCGGAGTCGTTCAAAGTCAGCTACCTGACGCTGGACGTGGCCGCCATAGCGGAGAAAATCACGGTATCGGATGACGAAGTCAATCACTACTACGAGCAGCATAAAGACGATTTGGCCCAGGCTGCGCGTAAGAAATTCAGCGTGATTCAGGTTAAAACGGAAAGCGATGCGCAGGCCGTGCTGGAACAACTGAAACAGGGCGCCGATTTCGCCGCGCTGGCAAAGGAAAAATCGACCGACGCCATCTCGCAGCGCAACGGCGGCGACCTCGGCTGGATGGAAGACAACTCCACTATTGATGAGCTGAAGCAGGCGAATCTGACGGAGAAAGGTCAACTGTCCGGGGTGATTAAGTCTTCCGTCGGCTATCTGGTCGCCCGTCTGGACGATATCCAGCCGCAGGTTCTCAAACCGCTGAGCGAAATGCGCGATGAAGTCGCGGAGAAAGTGAAGCAGGAAAAAGCGCAGGATGCCTACTACGCGCTGCAGCAGAAGATCAGCGAAGCCGCCAGCAACGACAATGAGTCTCTGGCCTCGGCGGAAGAGGTTTCCGGCCTGAAAGCTACGGAGACCGACTGGTTTACCCGTCAGACGTTGCCCGCCGCGCTGAATTTCCCGGCCGTCACCAAGGCGTTGTTTGAAGGATCGCTGTTGGGCAGCAACGGCGCGCCGGGCAGCAATTCCGATGTCATCAACGTTGAGGGCGATCGCGCATTTGTTGTGCGTATCACCGACCATAAGTCGGAGAGCACGCTGCCGCTGGATCAGGTGCGCGACAAGATTGTACAGACGCTGAAACAGCAGAAAGCGCAGCAGCAGGCGCGCCTCGAGGCGGAGAAAATTCTGGCCGCGCTGAAAGAGGGTAAAGGCGATGACGCGCTGAAGGCAGCCGGCCTGACGTTTGGCGCGGCGCAGACGCTTTCTTCCGTCAGCCCGGGCAGCGATTTGTCCGGTGAGGTGTTCTCGTTGCCGCAGCCGCAGAAAGATAAGCCTTCTTACGGTCTGGCCACGGATCGGCAGGGTAATGTCGTACTGCTGGCGCTGGATGAGGTTAAACCCCACACGCTGGAAGATCCGATGAAAGCGCAGATTACCTCATGGATAGAGAAAAATGCCGTCGGGTCGATGTTTGACGCGTTGCTGGCCAGCCTGCGCAGCGAAGCGAAAATCAAAATGGGTTCCGCCTCTGAATCGCAGTAATTCGCAAAAAACTGCAATCCGTTGCAACGGGAAAAGGCCGCTTTCGCGGCCTTTTCCATATCCGGAATATGTCATTTGTCGTTGCGTCTCGTCTCAGTCATGGTAGCTCCGTTATTTAACCCACGGAGAAAAAGTATGAAGAAATCGACAGTGAAGGCATTCTGTCTGATAGCCGGGCTGGCTATGGCGATGTCCCCGGGGCTGGCGCAGGCCGCAGGCAAAACGGACGGCCAGCGCGCGGCGACGCAGACGGCGTCTGAACCGGCTCAGCCCGTTGCTCAGGACGCTGCCGTAGCGGGAGACGACGGCGAAGTGAGTATCAACAGCGCGACGGCGGAACAGCTGGCCGCTGCGCTTAATGGCGTAGGGCTAAAGAAAGCGCAATCCATTGTCAGCTATCGCGAGCAGTATGGCCCTTTTACCCAGATCGAGCAGCTGCAGGAGGTGCCCGGTATTGGTGCGGCCCTGCTGCAGCGTAATTTAGCGCGGCTGAAGCTGTGATGATTCGCGCCGCTGGCGTAGATTGTCGCGCCATTCGGCTATTTCGTCTGATCTGAACGCCCGTCGGGCGGAAAAAACGGGGCGCCAGAGTCAACAGGCGCTCCGGTACGGAGTTACCCCACGGTTTATCCCTCAAATTTATTCGAATCTGGTCAACCTGCCTCATCCCGTCGGTTGTTCATCGTTCCGTCCGGCTTGGTATTTCGGTCCTCACGTTGATGCGCTTGCATCAAAAAGAAGCGAATGCTGAATAATCGCGCACTGTTTTGGGTCGCTGCCTGCAGCTTTGTTGTCGACGCCGAAGGCGTAACTACGCTGAATATCAGATTAAAATAAATGAAATTAATATTGGCATAGTTTTTGTATATTTATTGTTGAACAATAATCTTACGGAGAGTCCGCCATGAAAAAAACAGTAAAAAATCTGTGTTGCGTCGTTTCGCTGCTGATGTCGGTCAGCGGTTACGCCAGTACGCTGAAGCCTGGCGTGTTGACTATTGGTTCCGATTTGACCTATCCCCCTTATAACTATCTGCAGAACAATAAACCGGCAGGATTCGATGCGGAAATGATGACGCTGCTCAGCGCGTCGCTGCAGCTTACGCCCGAGGTGAAAGACACCCGTTTCGCCAGCCTGATTCTCGGCGTCAGGGCGCATAAGTTCGACGTTGTGGCCTCCACGCTGTACGTCACGCCCGAACGCGCGAAACAGGTGGCGTTTCTGCCGTATATGAAAACCGGCGGCTCTTTTATTGTGCTGGCCGGCAGCGAGTTTGCGCCGCAAACGCCCGAAGCGCTGTGCGGTAAGCGCGTCAGCTCGATCAAGGGCGGCGCCTGGATAGCCCGTTTGAACAAGGTTTCCGCCGGCTACTGCCAGTCTAAAGGCCTGGGGACGATAACCGTACAGGAGTTCCCGACGTCTCCCGAGGCGACTCAGGCGCTGATGTCCGGCGCGGTGGACGTGCAGTATGAGGACGCGGCGGTCGCGCAGGCCAGCGTAGAAAAAACCGGCCAGCGTCTGAAGATCGCCAGCCGTGAAATTATTTATCCGGTGGTGGTCGGGCTGGCCGTCAGTAAGGACAACCCGCAGTTGCTGGCTGATCTGCAAAAGGCGTTTACCCGCAAAGTGAGCGACGGCAGCTATGGCGCTTTACTGCAAAAGTACAACGTGCAGATGCCCGACGATCAGGAAGTGGAACGGGCGCTGGCCGGTACGCTGTAATGGCCAACCATGTCTGGAGGCGTTATGAATTTTGACTGGCCCTACCTGCTAAGCCTGTTTAGCTATGCCGACTTCTGGCGGGCCAGCTGGCTCGTCGTTCAGCTGAGCGTTCTGACCTGGGGGTTGGGCATTGTGCTCGGTCTGGTGGTCGCGCTGGGAAAACAGTCGAAGCTGGGCGCGCTGCGCCGGCTCTCTTCCGTGTATATCTGGCTGTTTCGCAGCCTGCCGCTGCTGGTGCTGCTGATTTTTATCTTTAATCTGCCGCAGATCTTTCCGCTTACCTCCGGCCTGCTGTCCGATCCGTTCAGCGCCGGGCTGATCGCGCTGACGATCAGTGAAACCGCCTACATCGCGGAGATCCATCGCGGCGGCCTGCTTTCGGTGCAAAAGGGCCAGTTTGAAGCCGGGCGGGCGTTGGGGCTGCGTACGGCGCAAATCCGCCTGTTTATCGTCATTCCGCAGGCGTTGCGCATTTCCCTGCCGACGCTGGTGAATGAATTCATCACCATCGTCAAGCTGACCTCGCTGGTGTCCGTTATCTCGCTGTCCGAAATATTGATGGTGGGGCAGCGGCTCTATACCGACAACTTCAAAGTGATGGAAACACTGCTGGCCGTCGCCTGTTACTACGTATTGATTGTCACGCTGTTCGAACGGCTGATCGGCTGGCTGGAGCGGCGTATCGATGTGCAGCGCAAGGAGCCGAAGTCCTTTGACGCGGCGGCGGAGCGCGCGGCCCTGCCGACGCCGCTGCCCGCTAAACGCCATCGTTCCAGCCCGTCGGCCAAACCGATTCTGGAGCTGCAGCAGATTAGCAAAAGCTTCAACGGTAAGCCGGTGCTGCATGACATCAACCTGCAGGTTAAGCCGGGCGAAGTAATCTCGATTATCGGCCCTTCCGGCTCAGGGAAAACCACGCTGATCCGCACCATCAACGGGCTGGAAACGCTGGATAGCGGCAGCGTTCGTCTGCTGGGGCAGGACTTTATTCACGCCGGGCAGAAAGAAAACGCGCTCGAATACCGCAGCCAGATCACCCGGCTGGGCATGGTGTTCCAGAGTTTTAACCTGTTCCCGCACAAAACCGTGCTGGAAAATCTGATGCTGGCGCCGCGTCTGCTTAATCAGGACGATCGGGCCGGCATACGCCAGCGCAGCCTGGCCATGTTGGATAAAGTCGGCATGCTGGATCACGCCAACAAGTATCCGCACCAGCTTTCCGGCGGGCAGCAACAGCGCGTGGCCATCGCGCGGACGCTGGTGATGAGGCCGAGCGTAGTGCTGTTCGATGAGCCGACTTCCGCGCTCGATCCCGAACGCGTGACCGAGGTGCTGAACGTGATTGAAAAGCTGGCGCAGGAAGGGATCACCATGCTGATTGTCACTCATGAAATGAAATTCGCGTTTGCCATTTCCGATCGCGTAGTGTTTATGGAGGACGGTCGCATCGCGCTTGACGCGCCGCCGGCAACCCTGCGGCAGATGAGCGACCCCCGAATTAACCGCTTTCTCAGCGATATGGCCCAGGCCTGAGGCAACCGCATGAAACCATTATCTGACGACAACAGCCATCTTTTCATTGATATTCCGCCGGCTGGCGCAGACGACAATCTGCCGGCCTTTGAACGCGTTTCGCTGCTGCTGCGCGAAAACATTATCAACGGCCATTTGCGCGCCGGTCAACCGCTGCCGGAGATCGAACTGGCGGCGTTGTGCCAGACCTCGCGTAATACGCTGCGCGAAGCGCTGCGCTTCCTGCACGGCGAGGGGCTGGTCAACTACCACCAGAACCGCGGCGTATTCGTCCGCCAGCTGGATAAACGCGATGTGCGCGATATTTACAAGGCGCGCCGGCACCTGGAAATGCTGGCGATCGCCACGCCGTCTTCGATCAGCGAGCTGCATCTGCAGCGGCTGCAGGACCATATCAGCCGCGCGGAACAGGCGGCGGCGCAGGAAGACTGGCGTACTGTCGGCACGCACAGTCTGCGCTTCCACCAGACCATCGTGCAGATGCTGGGCTGCGGCCGCTTTAACGATTTTTTCAGCGTATTGCTGGCGCAACTGCGACTGCTGTTCGTCAGCGGCGCGGGAGAACGAGAATTCCAGCTGCCGTGGATCGCCCGCGATCGGGAGCTGTGGTCGCTGCTGTCAGCCCAGCAGCAGGAGCAGGCCTGCGCCGCCCTGCGCGACTACCTCGACCATTCCGAACAGCAGTTGATGCAAACCTTTAATCACCCTTATTAGTGAAATGGAGTCAATCATGTCTTCTTATCCCGCAGCTTATCAGAACACCACGGGGTCAGCCCTGGATGTCGACCGCGAGTTTTATCAGGCCGTCGCCGAAGGGGCGCGCGAACTGCTCACTTCGCACCTGGTGCCGATCCGCACCGGCTTCGCATGGGAAGTGCCGGCGGGGCACCTGTTCCGTATTACCACGCCGCAGGGGCCGCAGGTCGGCGATCTTAACATCTGGAACCGGCACGATCCGCGCGAGCGCATGTGGGTATCGAGAACCCGCCAGCTGCAGCGCGCGCACCTGTCCACCTATGATCGCATCTGGTCTACGCTGCCGTTCCTGCGTCCGATTGCCACCATTACCGCCGATTCGCTGGCCGATTACGGCATTGACGGCGACGGCGGACGGGTGCACGACCTGCTGGGCACCCGCTGCGATCCTTACGTCAACAAGTTGCTGACCGGTGAAGATTTCGATTTTCACTGTCATTCCAATCTGACCCGCGCCGTACAGCCTTACGGGCTGACCGAGTTTGACGTGCATGACGTGATGAATGTGTTCCAGTGCACCGGCTTAAACGATAACGATCAATATTTCATGAAGGCCTGCCCGGCGCGCAAGGGGGACTATCTGGAGTTCTTCGCTGAAATCGATCTGCTGTGCGCGATCTCCACCTGCCCGGGGGGCGATCTGTCGCTGCCGATGTGGGGCGACGAGGCGCAGGATACGCTGTCCGTCTGCCGACCGCTGGGGATAGAAATCTACCGGCCGGAGGCCGGGCTGCTGACCGGCTGGACGCCGCCGGTATCGCCGGACTATCGCGGTAATCACGGTATGCAGCTCAGGCCGGTCAGCTGGTGATGAACCCTCCCGCTGCGGCGGGAGAAGCAGCGCGCCGGGTGTGGCAGTCCGGCGCAGTTCAACGCGCCGCCGCCGGTCGCCGGTCCGACGGGCGAAAGGGGCGTTAACTCAGGCCGGTCTTTTGCTTCAGCGTCGCCATCAGCCCGGCGGGGTCGGCCTGATACTCGCTCAGGCCGTTCGCCCGCAGGTGACAGGCGGCGCATTCGCCGCAGCCTTCTCCCTTTATACCGTTGTAGCAGGTCAGGGTATGATGGCGCACGGTATCGAGCTGGTGATAATAATCGGCCAGCGCCCAGGTTTCGGCCTTGTTCAGCCACATGAGCGGCGTGACGAAGCGAATATCGCGCGCGATGCCCAGCGTCACGGCGTGGTTGAGGGATTTCACGAATTCGTCGCGGCAGTCGGGATAGCCGGAAAAATCGGTTTCACATACGCCGGTGATCACCACGCCGGCTTCAACCTGATAAGCGTAGATCGCCGCCAGAGTGAGGAACAGAATATTGCGTCCGGGAACAAAGGTGGCCGGCAGCCCCTGTACATCCTCGCTGTATTTCGGCACCGGGATATTGTCGCGGGTCAGGCTGCTGACGGCCAGTTCGTTCAGGATGCCGACATCCAGCACCTTATGCGCCGCGGCGCCGAGCCGGCGCGCCAGGTCGCTCGCCACCTCAATCTCTACCCGATGGCGTTGACCATAATCGAATGTAATGCAGTGGACTTCGTCATACTGCGTAAGCGCCTGGATCAGGCAGGTGGTGGAGTCCTGTCCACCGCTAAAAACGACTACCGCGCGTTTCATCTTATCTTCACCTTAACTGTCTTGACGATGCCCGCAAGCGCAGGGCATAGCGATACTGAATGCCGATTATATACCAGGTTGCTGACGCGGTGGCGGGCGGGCGGATTCTCTGCGTGATGCGGCGTTGAGCCAGGGCCTGTCTATAGGTCGTTCAGTTCCGCCAGCCAGGGGGTGATATCGCCGATGTGCTGCGCAACCCACCGCGGCTGGTAGTAGGTATCAAGATAACGTTCGCCGCTGTCGCACAGCAGGGTGACAATGGCGCCCCGGCGTCCTTCCTCACGCATTTTTTTCGCCAGCTGCAGCGCGGCCCACATGTTGGTCCCGGTCGACGCGCCGGCTTTGCGGCCCAGCACTTTTTCCAGCCAGTGAATGGTGGCGACGCTGGCCGCATCCGGCACGCGGAGCATATCGTCAATGACATGAGGAATAAAGGAAGGCTCGACGCGCGGCCGTCCGATTCCTTCAATCCGGCTGCTGCACGCGGCGCGCAGGGTCCGATCCCGCTGATGGTAGCAGTCATAAAATACCGAGTTCTCCGGGTCTGCGACCACCAGCCGGCTGTCCAGTCCCTGATAGCGAATATAGCGCCCCAGCGTGGCCGACGTGCCGCCGGTGCCGGCGCTCATGACGATATAGTCCGGCACCGGGTGAGGCTCGCGCGCCATCTGACGGAAAATACTGTCGGCGATATTGTTGTTGCCGCGCCAGTCGGTGGCCCGCTCGGCGTAAGTAAACTGATCCATATAATGGCCGTTCAGCCGCTGCGCCAGCTGTTCCGAGGCGGCATAAATTTCAGCGGACTGCTCGACAAAATGACACTGGCCGCCGTAAAAGGCGATTTGTTCAATTTTGCGGCGCGCGGTGCAGGATGGCATCACGGCAATGAAAGGCAGCCCGATCAGCCGGGCGAAGTAGGCCTCCGAGACCGCGGTGCTGCCGGATGACGCTTCGATAACCGTCGTCCCCTCGCGAATCCAGCCGTTGCACAGCCCGTACAGGAACAGGGAACGGGCGAGGCGGTGTTTCAGGCTGCCGCTGGGATGAGTGCTTTCGTCTTTCAGGTACAGGTCAATACCGGGAAAGGCGGGCAGCGCCAGCCGAATAAGATGCGTATCGGCGGAACGTTGAAAATCGGCATCGATCGCGTTGATGGCCTGTTTTATCCAGCTGTTGGTCATGATGAAAGTCCGTGATGGTAAACAATGTTACCAGGATACCGATTTTCACAGAAAAAAAGATTGCCATTTTTTTCGTATAAACGATAAATAAGAGAAATATTTTCTCCGGGTGAACCATATGTTGGATAAAACCGATCGTATTTTGCTTGGTCTGCTGCAGCGGGACTGTACGCTGTCGCTCCAGGCGCTGGCCGACGCGGTCAATCTGACCTCGACGCCCTGCTGGAAGCGTATCCGGCGGCTGGAACAGGAGGGGTATATTCGCGCGCGCGTCGCGCTGCTGGATAATGAGCGCCTGGGGCTGGGGTTGACCGCTTTTGTTTTGCTGAAAACCCAGCAGCACAACAGCCGCTGGTATCAGGAGTTTGTCCATGTGGTCGAGTCCATGCCGGAAGTGCTGGCTTTTTACCGTATGGCCGGCGAGTATGATTATCTGCTTCAGGTGCAGGTCGCCGATATGAAAAGCTACGATCATTTTTATAAGCGACTGGTCAACGGTATGCCGGGGCTGGTCGACGTCACCTCCAGCTTCGCCATGGAGCGCATCAAGCAGACGACGGCGCTGCCGCTGGCGGACTAACGCCGGCGCGCGGTTATCTGCGCTCCGGCGGGGTCGCTTTGTTATGCCGTTGCGGCCCCGATCGCAGGGTTAATCGGCCCGGTTACGGCCCGCAGACCTTTTCGCTATAATCATGGTTTCCCTCTGTTCGCCCGCTCATCAATCTGGAATAAAAACTGCGTGAAACTGTTTGTGCAATTAGGCTGGTATTTCCGCCGGGAATGGCGGCGTTATCTGGGCGCGGTCGCGTTGTTGATCATTATTGCCGTATTGCAGTTGCTGCCGCCGAAACTGGTGGGAATTATCGTCGACGGCGTGACGCAGCAGCATATGCCCGGCGCGCGGATTCTGGCATGGGTCGGTCTGATGCTGCTGACCGCCGTGATGGTTTATCTGCTGCGTTACGTGTGGCGCGTGTGGCTGTTTGGCGCATCCTACCAACTGGCGGTGGAGCTGAGAGCGGATTTTTATCGTCATCTGAGTCGCCAGCACGCGGCTTTTTATCTGCGACATCGCACCGGCGATCTGATGGCGCGCGCCACCAATGACGTGGACCGGGTGGTGTTCGCCGCCGGCGAAGGGGTGCTGACGCTGGTGGATTCGCTGGTGATGGGCTGTGCGGTGCTGGTGGTGATGAGTACGCAAATTAGCTGGCAGCTGACTCTGCTGGCGCTGTTGCCGATGCCGCCGATGGCGCTGATCATCAATCACTACGGCACGCAGCTGCACCAGCGCTTTAAGTCCGCCCAGGCGGCCTTTTCCATGCTCAACGATCAGGCGCAGGAGAGTCTGACCAGCATCCGCATGATCAAAGCGTTTGGCCTGGAGGATTATCAGTCGGCGCGGTTCTCCGACGTGGCCGCCGACGCCGGCGCGAAGAATATGCGCGTGGCGCGGGTCGACGCGCGCTTCAATCCGACGATTTATATCTCTATCGGGCTGTCGCATCTGCTGGCCATCGGCGGCGGCAGCTGGATGGTGGTGAACGGTTCGCTGACCCTCGGCCAGTTAACCAGTTTTGTCATGTATCTCGGGTTGATGATCTGGCCTATGCTGGCGCTGGCGTGGATGTTTAACATTGTCGAGCGCGGCAGCGCGGCCTACGCGCGCATTCGTCAGATGTTGTCCGGGCAGCAGACGGTTGCCGATGGCGATGAGCCGCTTCCCGCTGAGCGCGGTACGCTGGAGGTGAATATCGACGCGTTTCACTATCCGCTCAGCGCCCGTCCCGCGCTGCAAAACGTGCATTTTTCACTGGCGCCGGGACGGATACTCGGGCTGTGCGGGCCGACCGGCGCCGGCAAGAGTACGCTGCTGGCGCTGCTGCAGCGTCATTTCGACGTGGCGCAGGGCGAAATTCGTTATCACCAACTGCCGTTGCCGCGCATCCGGCTGGACGCGCTGCGCAGTCGTTTCGCCGTCGTCGGCCAGATGCCGTTTCTGTTTTCCGATAGCGTGGCGCGCAACATCGCGCTGGGCAGACCCGACGCCACTCAGACGGAGATCGAACAGGCCGCCCGGCTGGCCAGCGTACATGAAGATATCCTGCGCCTGCCGCAGGGCTATGAGACGGAAGTCGGCGAACGCGGCGTGATGCTGTCCGGCGGGCAGAAACAGCGGATTTCCATTGCGCGGGCGCTGCTGCTGGAGAGCGAAATCTTGATTCTGGACGATGCGTTGTCGGCGGTGGACGGGCGCACCGAGTACCAGATTTTGCGCAATCTGCGCCAGTGGGGGGCGCAGCGTACGCTGATTATCAGCGCGCATCGGCTGTCCGCGCTGACCGAAGCCAACGAAATTCTGGTATTGCAGCAGGGGCGCATAACGCAGCGCGGCGACCATCGCGCGCTGGCGGAGCAGCCAGGCTGGTATCGGGACATGTACCGCTATCAGCAACTGGAGGCGGCGCTGAGCGAAGCGCCCGCTGATGAGGAGGTGGCCGATGCGTCGTAATCTGCGGCAGCTGTGGCCGGTTCTGAAGCGTCTGTTGGCCTACGGTTCTCCCTGGCGTAAACCGCTGGCCATCGCCGTGTTGATGTTGTGGATTGCGGCGGCGGCGGAGGTTTCCGGCCCGCTGCTGGTGAGCTACTTTATCGATAATCTGGTGGCGAAAGGCGAGTTTCCGCTCGCTTTCGCCGCCGGGCTGGCGCTGGCCTATTTCCTGCTGCAGCTGCTGGCGGCCGCGTTACTCTATTTTCAGACGCTGCTCTTCAGCCGGGTCGCGGTCGGCGTGGTGCAGCGGCTGCGTACCGACGCAATGGACGCGGCGCTGCGGCAGCCGCTTAGCGTGTTCGACACCCAGCCGATCGGCCAGTTGATTTCGCGGGTGACCAACGACACCGAAGTGGTGAAGGATCTTTATATCACCGTGGTCGCCACCGTACTGCGCAGTGCCGCGCTGATCGGCGCGATGCTGGTGGCCATGTTTAGCCTCGACTGGCGTATGGCGCTGGTGGCGCTGACCATTTTCCCGGCGGTGCTGGCGGTGATGCTAATCTACCAGCGTTACAGCACGCCGATCGTCCGCCGCATTCGCAGCTATCTGGCGGATATCAACGACGGCTTCAATGAGGCGATTAACGGGATGAGCGTCATCCAGCAGTTTCGCCAGCAGGCGCGGTTTGGTGAAACGCTGGGCGCGGCCAGTCGGGCGCACTATCAGGCGCGCATGCAGACGCTGCGGCTGGACGGTTTTTTACTGCGCCCGTTGCTGAGTCTGTTTTCCACCATGGTGCTGTGCGGTTTACTGTTGTTGTTTGGTTTCAGCTCGGTAGGGACGGTGGGCGTCGGGGTACTGTACGCGTTTATCAACTATCTGGGCCGGCTGAATGAGCCGTTGATTGAGCTGACCACCCAGCAGTCGATGCTGCAGCAGGCGGTGGTGGCCGGCGAGCGGATTTTTGAACTGATGGACGGCGCCCGACAGCAGTACGGCGATGACCCGCAGCCGCTGGCCGAAGGCGTGATTGATATCGACGACGTATCGTTTGCTTACCGCGAAGCGAAGCCGGTGCTGCAGCATATCTCCCTGCATGTGCCGGCGCGCGGCTTTGTCGCGCTGGTCGGCCATACCGGCAGCGGTAAAAGCACGCTGGCTAACCTGCTGATGGGCTATTACCCGGTTGAACAGGGAGAGATTCGGCTGGATGGGCGTCCTGTCGCCAGTTTGTCGCATTGGGCGCTGCGTCAGAGCGTAGCCATCGTGCAACAGGACCCGGTTGTGCTGGCTGATTCGATGTACGCCAACGTAACGCTGGGTCGCGAGATGAGCGAGGAAGCGGTCTGGCGGGTGCTGGAACAGGTGCAACTGGCGGCGCTGGTGCGGGAGATGCCGCAGGGACTGGCTACGCGTATGGGAGAGCAGGGGAATAATCTTTCCGTCGGGCAGAAGCAACTGTTGGCGATTGCGCGCGTGCTGATTCAGGCGCCGAAGATTCTGATTCTGGATGAAGCCACGGCTAATATTGACTCCGGCACCGAACAAGCGGTGCAGCGCGCATTAAAGACGATTCGTCGGCAGACTACGCTGGTGGTGATCGCCCATCGGCTGTCCACGATTGTTGAGGCGGATACCATTCTGGTGCTGCATCAGGGCAAAACCGTGGAACAGGGGTCACATGCGCAGCTGTTGTCGCAGCAGGGGCGTTATTTCCAGATGTACCAGCTGCAGCTGGCCGGGGATGAACTGGCCGCGGCCACGCTCAGCGAGTCGATGAATAACTAACCATGTGGTCAGGATAGGCCGGCCGCACCATCAGCATGCATGCTCGCGCCATGTTTTGCCGCTGTTGCACTATTATATGGCGCATTGCATTGATATGGTGCAATGCGCCGACGGTTTTTGTGCCTTTTAATGTTATCTGGCCGTAATCAGGCTTCGGCCAGCCTTTCCACGCCACGATCTGGCCGCTGATTCGATTTATGGCACACCCTTTGCTTTAACCCTGCGTGGATCAAAGAAATATGGCTGAACTAACAGAATGCTGACGGGTAATTACCCGAACTCAATTGCTGGAGGGCGATAATGAAACTGGTTACCGTGGTAATAAAACCATTCAAGCTGGAAGATGTGCGTGAAGCCTTATCTTCCGTGGGCATTCAGGGCCTGACCGTTACCGAGGTGAAGGGGTTCGGTCGTCAAAAAGGGCATGCCGAACTGTATCGGGGCGCGGAATACAGCGTCAATTTCCTGCCGAAAGTAAAAATCGATATCGCTATTGCGGACGATCAGCTGGACGAAGTCATTGATGTTATCAGCAAAGCTGCTTATACCGGCAAGATTGGGGACGGCAAGATTTTTGTCGCTGAACTGCAACGGGTTATTCGAATCCGCACCGGCGAAACTGATGAAGCCGCGCTGTAATGCCTGACTAAGATTTGTAGAATAGGGATGGATTAAAATGAAAAAATGTATCTCCTCGTTGGGTCTGGGTGTGGCTGCTCTGCTTCCGTCGTGGGCAATGGCGGCTGTGCCTGCGATCGACAAAGCAGATAATGCCTTTATGATGATTTGTACCGCTCTGGTACTTTTTATGACTATACCGGGCATCGCGTTATTTTACGGCGGCCTGATTCGCTCCAAAAACGTACTTTCTATGTTGACTCAGGTCGTGGTGACGTTCTCCATGGTCTGCATTCTGTGGGTGGTTTACGGCTACAGCCTCGCGTTCAGTGAAGGCAATGCCTTTTTCGGCGGTTTCTCCACCGTGATGCTGAAAGGCATCGGCATCACGTCGCAGGTCGGCTCTATCTATCAGCTGATCCATGTGGCTTTCCAGGCGTCGTTTGCCTGTATTACCGTCGGCCTGATCGTCGGGGCGATTGCCGAGCGCATTCGCTTCTCCGCGGTGTTGATTTTTGTCGCCGTCTGGCTGACTTTCTCCTATCTGCCGATGACCCACATGGTCTGGGGCGGCGGTTATCTGGCCGCTGACGGCGCGCTGGACTTCGCCGGCGGTACGGTGGTGCACATTAACGCCGCTGTCGCGGGTCTGGTCGGCGCATGGCTGCTGGGTAAACGCGTCGGCTTCGGTAAAGAGGCGTTTAAACCGCATAACCTGCCGATGGTCTTTATTGGCGCCTCTATCCTGTATATCGGCTGGTTCGGCTTCAACGCCGGTTCCGCCGCGGCGGCCAACGAAATCGCCGGTCTGGCCTTTATCAATACCGTAGTGGCGACGGCTGCCGCTATCCTGGCCTGGGTATTGGGCGAGTGGATCGCGCGCGGTAAGCCTTCTCTGCTGGGCGCCAGCTCCGGCTGCATCGCGGGTCTGGTGGCGGTTACCCCGGCGGCGGGTACGGTCGGCGTCGGCGGCGCGATGGTTATCGGCCTGGCTGGTGGCTTCGCGGGTCTGTGGGGCGTGACCACGCTGAAAAGATGGCTGCGCGTCGATGACCCGTGCGACGTATTCGGCGTGCACGGCGTCTGCGGTATCGTAGGTTGTATCCTGACCGGCGTATTCACCTCCGCATCGCTGGGCGGCACCGGTTATGCCGAAGGCGTAACCATGGCGCATCAGGTATGGGTACAGATCTTCAGCATCATCGTTACACTGATCTGGTCGGGCGTGGTTGCCTTTATCGCCTTCAAGATCGCCGATGTAATTGTAGGTCTGCGCGTACCGGAAGAGCAGGAACGCGAAGGGCTGGACGTGAACAGCCACGGCGAGAACGCGTACAACCAGTAATCCAACGATTTACGGCTGGGAAAAACCAAAGGGCGTGGTTGCTGATAAAGCCGCCGCGCCCGGAATACCCGGGCCTGCCGCAGCGAGGGGCGTTACGATCTCCCGCTGCGCTCTCCCTGATAACGAACTTTCAACGGGCGCGATTATCGCGCCCGTTGTTATTTTAGAGGGGATGGCGACGAATAACCCCTTCCTGAACGCTGGAGGCGACCAGTACGCCCTGCCGGTCATAGAACTGCCCGCGGACAAAACCGCGCCCGCCGGAAGCCGAAGGGCTTTCCACCGCATACAGCAGCCAGTCATCGAGACGAAACGGCCGATGAAACCACATCGAATGGTCGATGGTGGCCACCTGCATACCGGGTTCCAGAAAACCAACGCCGTGCGGCTGCAGCGCGGTCAACAAAAAATTACAGTCGGACGCATAGCCCAGCAGATACTGATGGACGGGCGCGTCTTCCGGCATTGGTCCGCTGGCCCGGCACCATACATAGCGCACCGGCTGGTCGACCTCACCGCGCAGCGGGTTGTGAAATTTGACCGGCCGCATTTCAATCGGCCGCTCGGCGGTAAACGCCGCGCGCAATTTTTCCGGCAGCAGCGGCGCCATTTGCTGCGCGATCTCCTGCTCCGATTTCAGCGACTCCGGCGGCGGCACGCCCGGCATGCTGTTTTGGTGTTCGAAGCCGTCCTCCGGTTGTTGAAACGAGGCGGTCATGTAGAAAATCGGCTGGCCGTTCTGGATGGCGCTCACGCGGCGCGCGCTGAAACTGTTGCCGTCGCGCAGGGTTTGCACGTCATAAACGATCGCTTTCTGGCTGTCGCCCGGCAGTAAAAAATAGCTGTGAAAGGAGTGAATGACGCGGCCTTCCGGTATGGTCTGCCCGGCGGCGCTGAGCGCCTGACCCACGACCTGACCGCCGAATACCTGGCGCAGGCCCAGATCCTCGCTCTGGCCGCGAAATAGCCCCTGCTCGATTTTTTCCAGATTCAGGAGATTAAGTAGACGTTGTAAAACCTGACTCATGATATAGGCCTCTCCGGCTGAAGTTGAACGAATGGCGTCGCCGCACACAGTATACCCGTCATACTCCGGGTTGCGGCTGCGCTGGCTGCGTTCAATCATTCGGCCATAGCCGCAGGGCTGTCGCCAGCGGCGCGATGACTAAGGGCCAACCCTGCGCGTTGTGGCAAACGACGGCGTTTACCCCGCCATCCGAATTATTTTAGCTATGGCGGTGTGTGGAGCAGGCTTACATATTCTCCAGGAAATTATCAGAATTTTGTACCATGATTATAGGGCTGGATAGTCCATACTACTTAGTAGCCGATCCCATCAGGGCTGTTTACCGGCCGTTTTGGACACGGCAGCACCTGCCGGGACAGGCTTTTATACCCGTTGAACTTCATGCCGCAGACGCGTCGGCTGCTTTGAATATCCGGTCCGCTGCGCGTTACTGGCGGTGCAACATCTGTCCGGAGCGGGGGACGCCATCCTGAATACGGCGTTCAGTCGTCGTTTCTCTGCATGCTGAAACCTATCCGGGGTATCTCATGCCGGTCGTCTTCCCGTACCGGCAGCCTGACAATAACAAGGGGACTGACCGAATGAAACTATGGCATATCTTTGGTGGTATCGCGTTATCTGTCACTCTGGCCGGCTGTGCGGATAACCAGAGCTATAACGGCACCGGCGCAGCCGTCACCCCGGCTGCGGACACGGCGACGCAGCCGGAGCAGATTGCTATGCCCTCCGTGAGCGGGACCGTAAACATCCGCCAGCGCGTGGCATTGCCGAATAATGCGGTTCTGACCGTGACGGTTTCCGACGCATCGCTTTCGGATGCGCCATCTAAGGTTATTACTCAACGTGCAAGCTGGACGGAGGGGCGTCAGGCGCCGTTTAATTTTGTGCTGCCTTACAATCCGGCCAATGTGCAGCCGAATGCTCGTATCCTGCTGAGCGCGGCTGTATCGGTTGATAACCAACTGCTCTTCATTACCGACCAGGTGGTGCCGGTGATTAATAACGGCGTGAAAAAGGCCGACCTGCTGCTGGTGCCGGTCAGCTCCGTTGCGCTGCCGACGCAGTCGTCTGTTCCGGCCACTTCGCCAGCGCCGGCGGCATGGTGAGGGGCTTCCTGATTTGTCCTGATTGCCGAACGGAAAAATAAACAGATTCGCGCAGGGCTGGCGCGCTAACGCCGCAGATAAGGGTTAGCCGCGCCAGCGAAACCGGTTTAGATCGATACGCCCCTGCGCATCCACCTCAATGTCTTCCGCCAGCAGCGCTTGTCGTTGCCGCTGAAAATCCTCTCCCTGGAGCGAAAGCTCGCCTTTGCGATTAATTACCCGATGCCAGGGCAGTCTACTGCCCTGCGGCAGACGCTTCAGTACGCCGCCCACCTGGCGCGCGGCGCGCGATGAACCCGCCATCTGCGCGATGTCGCCATAGGTCGTCACCTGGCCGCGAGGAATGGCGGCGACAATCTGGAAAACCCGCTGACGAAAGGTGTCGTTTTCAGCAGTCATGTGTTGCTGGTTACTCCGATTACGTTGTGTAAACCAGCATAGTGGCACAAGGCGCTGGGCAAGAAAACAGCGGTCAGGCGATGTCGCCTTGCAATTGCCGGTGCCTTCACCGATAATGCCCACCGCTTCCTTATGGGGAAGCGGCCAATGGAGGCCCTGTCGGTTCTCCCGCAACATTACCCTGTGAACTCGGTCAGGTCCGGAAGGAAGCAGCCGCAGCAGGCGACGTGTGTGCTGGGATGTAGCTGGCAGGGCCTCCACCCATTTCGGCGTCCGTTTTTTTCCCTTCTTGTTTTTCTCTGATTGTTATTTTGCTGGCCAGGCTTTTTCCATCGCGACATATTCCTGCTGTCAATCGCGCGTCGTTGTTCTGTTCGAACGATGGAGATAAAAACGCGCTGCGCTATCAGAAGGCGCGTTCATGTGCAGGCGGGCGGCGGTCGGTGATATTCGGCTCCGGCGTTGAGCGCGCGATTTGCCATAGCGCTGTTGCCGCCTGTCCGGCGGCGTTTTATCCACCACCCCCTCAGGGCTGATGAAACGTCGGCGGAGAGGTCGCGTCCATGCCGTGCGGCATATTGTGCGATCCGGCGCGTTCGTTGTCGGTAAGTCTATAGCGGATGCCGCCGCGCGCCTGTTCATTATTGAGCGCCGCAGCAGCCCGGTAACGCGGTATCTTCGTATTCATCGCGGCTAATGGCGCCCTCGCGCCAGGATCAGCTTCAAACGTACCTGGAGCGGCGCCGGCGGTTCCGGGCTCTCCAGCGGCGGTTCTGGCTGCGTATTTGACGGACACGCTATCTTTACCAAAAGCCGCCGCACCAGCGAAGCAATTGCTTCAGCGATCGTTCCGAGCGCGACCTGAATAAAGTCTGTCGGGTCTGTCCGGTATTCTGGCGTTCAGCGTGCGGTTTGCAAAAGCTTGAGTGTCTTCCATTGTCGCCATATTGTTGATTTTCTTCACCCCGCCAGCGAGCCGTCTTTCTCTGGCGTATCCAGGGGGAATTTGTGAACTATATCACTTCGAATAGTTTTTATTCAGCGGCTTAATATGATCGACATCATTCTTGAGCGTTGAAAGTAATATACAAAATTAAAAAATAGTGTTTGAGCATCCTATTTTTGTGATTTATATCACCCAATGGAGCGCTAGTTTTGTTTCTGGGTTGTGATTTGTATCACAAAATATTTAACCAGTTGACGGATGTATGCGCTATCTCCGCCTGGCCGCTGCGATGTCGGCCGAACGCTCGTCATCCGGTAATTAAATTATGACTCGCGCGCTTTAGCCCTGAAAGAGGGCCACTGAAGAAAAACCGGATTGATTAAGGGGATATACAGCTCGTCTCACTGTATTTTATCCGCCTTATTCTTTGCGCACCCCTTCATCAGACCAGCCGCCGCATCCATTACGGATGCGGATTTGTCCGTCGGGTCGGCTGGCAAATGGCGGAGGGCGGAAATCACCCGATATTCAATTCCACCCGGCGGTATAGTCACCGCCGGGTGGGAATCGTACGCTTAGGTTAAGGGAAGTGTGAATGGCAAGGCCGCCAGAATGAATTGGTGCAATGCTGTCATATATACCTGTTATTTTTCAGGCCGTGACCGTGTGATTTCCTTTCTCCGCCGCTCGTGTTCAAATCTGTTAGCGTAGATTTGTTAGCCCAGTCACTTACTGAGTAAACCATCCGGGGGATAGGCCGCCTGGTGACGTCCTGTATCCTGAAATATATCGGGTATAGCGCTGTAGGTTAGCGAACGTATTTCCATACAGATACAGGTATTTTGTCATACAGCTTGTTCATGGTTAGCTCGGCCAGGCGGTGATCCGCTGCAGAATAGAACATCTCCAGCTCATCGTTAGATAGCTCATACTTATTTTTTTCAATAACGCGTTCAAGCGTGTCTATCGTGGTGCATTTTCTTAATCGCATCAAATAATCAATTTTTTTCATAGTGGCCTTTTCGTTTACACTAAATACCTGGTGGTTAATAAATATAAGAAAAATTATTGCTTAAGTTTTTCAGGCGTACAGGCATGTAACCCTGAGAACATTCCGAATAGCTGTTCCCTGGTTTTCTGCCACTGACGTAACTCAGCGTCATTGATGCCATAGTTGCTAAACAGAATGTAGGTGTCATCAAGGTACTTTTCTACCTGCAGATAAAGTTCCTGTTCATCTGGATATTTTATTTTAAACGTCAGAATAAATGTAGCGATATGATCAATCAGTTCATTTAACTGAAGGTTGATCGCAGAAGTCGGATCGTTAACCCAGCCATGGTTGCTGTCGCCTAACGTACTCATGCTTTCGTCGTACAGATTTTTACATAAGAATCTAAGTTGGGCAATATCATATTGCTTAGGTGAGTACTCGTCCATATCGTCTCCTTGGTTAGGCCGTTATTCAAAGCAGCTCAATTAGGTTTAACCGTTACAGCGGGCAGACTGATGACGTTTGCGAGCTAGCTCGCCTTAACAACGCAGCGGGGAACTCCTTTATTTAATATAGCTATGCTAACGAATTCATGTCATTCAATTACTTATTCTTACAATTTCCATACATAAAAAATACGCCTCCTTTGATTATAGCAAAAAAGAGCGTATGGACAGGCGCAATAAACGCGGGTTTTATAGCACTATTTCTGACGATAAACCGATAATAGCTTAATTCTCATTAATTGATTAAGGAATTATCTTACGCGCCGTGGCGGGCTATTTGATGTGTATAGCTAATATAACGACTGGTTTCATTAGCGTCAAAAGAACGATTATTATTCAGAATAGTCTGACTGTTTTTTGTGGAATAGTTGGCTGGTAGTAATTTATCTTATTGTTTTATTTATTTTTTTTGGCGAGACAATGAATAAACGCTTCCTCCCTGAGGAAGAAGCGTTTATCTGGCGGACTGCGGGGAAAGGGGGAACGGCTAACCTCTTTTTTTCTTCTTTCTGCCCTGCACGGCGTTGAAGCGCGGATTACTCTTGCAGATTACGTAGATACGGCCGCGACGACGCACCACTTTGCAATCTTTATGGCGCGTTTTCGCTGAACGGAGCGAGCTAAGCACTTGCATGATATTTTCCTCTGCGAACGGAGATTACTTCTTAGACAGGAAGCTGCCAAAACGCTGATGAAAACGCGCCGTGCTGCCTTCCTTCGCATATTCTTTTTGTTTACCGGTGTAGTAGGGGTGCGATGCGGAAGAAACATCAATGGTAACGTAAGGATACGTTTCCCCTTCAAATTCAACGGTACGGTCGGTTTTTATGGTGGACCCCAGTCGATACCAGGCGTCCGCGCTGGCGTCATGGAATATCACAGTCCGGTAGTTGGGGTGAATACCCGGCTTCATTTCTTCACCTTTTGGTATGTTATAACGTAACTAATATTCTGCCTGTTTTAACCGCCGACATCAAGTCTGGAATTGACGTCAGGGCTTGGGAACGATGAACTCATTAGAATGCGGGCTGTTGCCTGACTATTGGCCTGGACAGAAGGTATCAGGGAAGCGGTAAGATAAAAAAAGCCGCGTTAGCGGCTTTTTTTACTTCAGACGGATCTGTTATTTAGGCTGGGTTTGAACCGGATGGCGGTGCTCAATATCTTCAGTTTTCTTACTGAAACGGCGCCGAACCACCACAAAGAACACCGGGACGAAGAAGATCGCCAGTACGGTGGCGGTGATCATCCCGCCCATTACCCCGGTGCCGACGGCGTTCTGCGCGCCGGAGCCGGCGCCGCTGCTGATAACCAGCGGCAACACGCCGAGGATAAACGCCAGCGAGGTCATCAGAATGGGGCGCAAACGCATGCGAACCGCATCCAGCGTGGCTTCGACCAGCCCTTTACCTTCTTTATCCATCAGATCTTTGGCGAACTCAACGATCAGGATTGCGTTCTTTGCCGAGAGGCCGATGGTTGTCAGTAACCCCACTTTAAAGTAGATGTCGTTTTCCAGACCGCGCATGGTTGCCGCCAGCAGGGCGCCGATAACGCCAAGCGGAACCACCAGCATAACCGAGAACGGAATCGACCAGCTTTCATACAGAGCCGCCAGACACAAGAACACCACAATCAGCGAGATGGTATACAGCGCGGGGGCCTGGTTGCCGGACAGTCGTTCCTGATAGGACATCCCCGTCCAGTCGAAACCAATGCCGGCAGGCAGCTGGGACGCCAGCTCTTCCATTAGCGCCATTGCTTCACCGGTACTCTTGCCTGGCGTGGCCTCGCCGAGAATTTCCATCGAGGGCAGACCGTTATAGCGTTCCAGACGCGGCGAACCGTACTCCCAGTGACTCTGCGAGAAGGAGGAGAAGGGCACCATCTGGCCGGATGAACCGCGCACGTACCAGTTTGCAATGTCTTTCGGCAACATACGGAACGGCGCGTCGCCCTGCAGATATACTTTTTTCACCCGTCCGCGGTCGACGAAGTCATTGACATAACTGCCGCCTAACGCGATAGCGAGCGTCGAGTTAATGTCGGACAGAGAAACGCCCAGCGCTTCCGCTTTCTCCTGATCGATATCGATCTTGAACTGCGGGGTGTCTTCCATGCCGTTAGGGCGCACGCCGACCACGGTATCAGCGCGCTGCGCCACCATACCCAACAGCTGATTACGTGCCGCGGTGAGTTTTTCGTGACCCAGGTTGCCCTGATCGATCAGCTGGAAATCAAAGCCGGTCGCCGTCCCCAGTTCCACAATCGCCGGAACGTTAAAGGACAATACGATCCCTTCTTTAATCTGCGAGAAGGCGGCATTGGCCCTGCCGGCAATGGCGTTGACCTTGTTTTCCGTGCCGGCCCGTTCATCCCAGTCCTTCAGGCTGACAAACACCAGCCCCATATTTTGACCGCTGCCGGAGAAACCGAAACCGTTAACGGCGAATACGGATTTAATGTTGTCCTGTTCGTTGTTGTGAAAATACTGATTAACCTGGTCCAGCACTTTCTGCGTGTTTTCCTGCGTGCCGCCGGAGGGCAGTTGCACCATGGTCAGCAGAACGCCCTGGTCTTCTTCCGGCAGAAACGAACTGGGCAGACGAAGAAACAGTAGCGCAAGACCGACGACGATCAGCAGATAAATCACCAGATAACGCCCTGTGCTGCGCAATATATTGGCGATGCTGTCGGTATAGTGATGGGTGCTCTTTTCGAACAGGTTATTGAACCAGCCGAAAAAGCCTTTGGTTTTTGCGTGATGCGCGTCTTTATCGACGGGCTTCAGCAGCGTGGCGCACAGCGCCGGCGTCAGAATCATCGCCACCAGCACCGACAGCACCATGGCCGATACGATGGTAATAGAGAACTGACGATAGATCGCCCCGGTCGAGCCGCTCATAAACGCCATCGGGATGAATACCGCGGACAGCACCATGGCTATCCCCACCAGCGCGCCCTGAATCTGCTCCATCGATTTGCGGGTCGCTTCTTTCGGCGGCAGGTTTTCTTCCACCATGACGCGTTCGACGTTTTCCACCACCACGATGGCGTCATCCACCAGCAGACCGATGGCCAGCACCACCCCGAACATGGTCAGCGTGTTGATGGAATAGCCCAGCGCGGACAGAATAGCGAAGGTCCCCATCAACACCACCGGAACGGCGATGGTCGGGATTAGCGTCGCCCGCAGGTTCTGCAGGAACAGGTACATCACCAGGAATACCAGAACGATGGCTTCCACCAGCGTTTTCACCACCTCGTTAATCGAGATTTTAACGAACGGCGTGGTGTCATACGGGTAAACCACCTGCAGCCCGTTAGGGAAAGCGGACGACAGTTTGGCGATTTCCGCTTTTACCGCGGTGGCGGTATCCAGCGCATTGGCGCCGGTCGCCAGCTTGACGCCGAGACCGGAGGCGGGCTGGCCGTTATAGCGGGCGATGACGCTATAGCTTTCGCCGCCCAGTTCAACGCGGGCCACGTCTCTCAGCCGCACCTGGGAACCGTCTGCGTTGACCTTCAGTATGATATTCGAAAACTGCTCCGGCGATTTCAGCCGCGTTTGCGCAATGATCGAAGCGTTGAGCTGCTGCCCTTTGACCGGCGGAGTCCCCCCCAACTGACCGGCGGCAATCTGGTTGTTTTGCACGCTAATCGCGCTGGAAACATCGGACGGCGTCAGCTGATAATTGTTCAGCTTATTGGGATCGAGCCAGATACGCATGGCGTATTTGGCGCCGAACAGCTGGGTATCCCCCACGCCGTTCACACGGCTGATCGGATCCTGAACGTTGGCGCCGATATAGTCAGCGATATCCTGCTGGGTCATGTTTTTATCATCGCTGATAAAACCCGCCACCATCAGGAAGCTGCTGCTGGATTTCTGTACGCTGACGCCCTGCTGCTGAACCTCCTGCGGCAGCAACGGCATGGCCAGCTGCAGTTTGTTCTGTACCTGGACCTGGGCGATGTCGGGGTTGGCGCTCGAATCAAAGGTCAGCGTAATCGTCGCGGTACCGGAAGAGTCGCTGCTGGAGGACATATACATCAGCTTATCGATACCGTTCATATTCTGTTCGATAACCTGTGTAACGGAGTCCTGCAGGGTCGAGGCATCCGCGCCCGGATACATTGCGGTAACTTCGATAGCCGGCGGCGCGATAGTCGGATACTGCGCGACGGGCAGCTTCATGATGGCCAGTGCACCCACCAGCATCACCATGATGGCGAGTACCCAGGCGAAAATGGGACGATCTATAAAAAACTTGGCCATGTATTACCGGCTCCTGTTAAGACTTCGCGGGTTCAGCATTTGACTCAGAGTTTTGCGGCGCCACTTCTTGCGTGGTTACCTGAACCCCAGGCCTGATTTTCTGTAGACCGGTAATAATGACGCGGTCGCCTTCTTTCAGTCCCTGCGTCACCAGCCATTTATCGCCGATGGCCTGACTGGCGGTCAGCACGCGCTGTTCCACTTTGTCGCCTTCGCCGACCACCATGGCGGTTGCTTCGCCGCGCGGCGAGCGGGTAATGCCCTGCTGAGGAACCAGAAGCGCATTGTGGTTGACGCCTTCGTCCAGACGGGCGCGCACAAACATGCCGGGCAACAGGTTATGCTGCGGGTTAGGGAAGATCGCGCGCAGCGTGATGGAGCCGGTCGTTTCGTCAACCGTGACGTCGGAGAATTCCAGCGTGCCGTTGTGATCGTACAGCTGGCCGTTTTCCAGCAGCAGGCGGACGTTGGCTTTGCCTTGCTCTTGCTTCAGCGTGCCGTTTTCCAGTTCCTGTTTCAGGCGCAGAAAATCATTGCTCGACTGGGTTACGTCTACATAGATCGGGTCAAGCTGTTGCACCGTGGTGAGCGCGGTGGTTTGTCCGCTCGACACCAGCGCCCCTTCGGTCACCGTCGATTTACCGACGCGGCCGCTGATGGGCGAAATAACTTTGGTGTAGGCCAGATTAATGCGGGCGCTCTCGACGGTGGCTTTGGCAGCCTGCACCGCGGCATCGGCCTGGCGCGAGGTGGCGACCGCCTGATCGTAATCCTGACGGCTGACGTAGTCGGTGCCGAGCAGCGGTTTGTAGCGGTTGACCGTCACGCGGGCGATTTCCGCGCTGGCCTGCGCCTGCGCCAGACTGCCTTTGGCGCTGTCATAGGACGCCTGATAAGTGGCCGGATCGATCTGATACAGCGAGGTTCCCGCTTGCACATCGCTACCCTCAACGAAATTGCGTTTCAGGATAATGCCGCCGACCTGAGGTCGAACTTCCGCGATACGGTATGCCGCTGTGCGCCCGGGTAGTTCCGTCGTGATATTCAGTGACTGGATTTTGAGCGTCACAATCCCGACTTCAGGCGCTTGTTGCTGGCCGCCCTGCTGGGCTTCTTTATTATCACATCCGGTAAGGAAGAGACCGCCAGAAAGCATCAGAACCGCTGCCAGAGGCTTAAGCCCTCTGTTTTTGTTCATAGATAAACCTCAAGTGTCCGATTTTGTATTGATCAATGGATCACAAGCTTTAAAACCCATTGCTGCGATAATAATTTGTGCGTGATATAGTACATACATTCGCGAATGTATGTAAATCCGGCTTTGTTTAAAAAACAGTATCATGGCACGAAAAACCAAACAGCAGGCTCAGGAGACACGTCAGCATATTCTCGACGCCGCATTGCAGATGTTTTCTGAGCGCGGCGTGTCGACGACTTCACTGGCGGATATTGCCCATGCCGCCGGGGTGACCCGTGGCGCTATTTACTGGCATTTCAAAAACAAAACTGAATTATTTAGTGCGATATGGGGGCAGTCTGAATCAAAAGTCCATAATATTGCTAAAGAGTATCGGGCAAAATATCCTGATAATCCACTTTATGTTTTGCGTGAAATGCTAATTTACATGTTGCGTTCCACTCAGGCCGATCGTCAGTGGCGCCTGATGATGGAAGTCCTGTTTCACAAATGTGAATTCGTGGGCGACATATTATCTTCATATAATGTTCGCAAGGAGTTTTACCACCTCGGCTATACGTGCATTGAAGAAGATCTGACGCGCTGCGTCGACTATGAACAACTGCCGGCCGATATGCACATACGGCACGCCGCCGTCACGCTGCGCGCCTATTTCACCGGCGTGATGGAGAACTGGCTGTTTATGCCCGACAGCTTTGATATTTACGCATCCGCGCCGGCGCTGGTGGATGCCTTTCTGGATATGTTGCGCCTCAGCCCGGCGCTGCGTTCGGCGGCCGTCTGAGTCGAGCGAAACTGCGCGTAGCGCTATCTGCCCGCCGGCGTTACGTGCTAATCTGACCCATCTTCGCTGCTATGCATGACTTTGTACCATGAGTATCCAATCGCGTTTTTTTGCTGAGTTCCCGCTTTCATTCCCGCTGCGCATTTCCCGTCTGGGTCGTTATCTGCTGACGGCGACGCTGTGCCTGCTGCTGGTCTTGCTCTCCGCCGCGCCGGCGCCGGCGGCCACCAGCAGCGATCTGCCGACCCGCAACGAGGTGCAGTCCCGTATTGACGCCCTGAACAAACAGAAGAGTCTGACGCCGGTCGATAAGCTGACGCAGCAGGATTTAACCCGCACGCTGGAGCTGCTGGATGCGATCGATCGCGTGCGTCAGGAAACCAACCAGATTAAGCAACAGGCTGCGCAGGCGCCGACGAAATTGCGCCAGATCGAAACCAGTATGGCCGATTTGAGCAACGCCAACGACGCCGCTCAGCAGGACCTGGCGCAGCTGTCGCTGCGTCAACTGGAGGCGCGCCTCAACGAAACGCTGGACAATTTACAGTCGGCGCAGGAAAACCTCGCGACCTACAACAGCCAACTGATTTCGCTGCAGACTCAGCCGGAGCGAGTGCAGAACGCCATGTATTCCGCCTCGCAGCGCAGTCAGACGCTGCGTAATCAGCTCAACGGGCTGGGGCCGACTCAGGATATATTGCGCCCCAGCCAGCAGATGATGCTGCAGGCCGAACTGGCGCTGCTCAGCCTGCAGATGGAGCAACAGCTGAAAAGCCTGGAGGTGAATACCACCCTGCAGGATCTGCTGCAGAAACAGCGCGACTACACGGCGGCGCAGATTAACCAGCAGGAGCGGCTGGCGCAGGCGCTGCAGAGCGTGATCAGCGGTAAACGGCTGAACCTGTCCGAGAAAACGGCGCGCGAGGCGCAGTCTTCCGAAGATACCCAGCGCATTCAGGAAAACCCGCTGGTGAAGTCCGAACTGGAGATGAATCACCAGCTCAGTCAGCGGTTGATTCAGGCTACTCAGGCCGGCAATAACCTGGTGCAGCAGAGCATTCAGGTAAAAAACTGGCTCGATAGGGCGCTGCAGTCCGAGCGTAACCTGAAAGAGCAGGTTTCGGTATTAAAAGGCAGCCTGCTGCTGTCGCGCATTCTCTATCAGCAGCAACTGAGTCTGCCGTCGGCCGACGCGATGGGCGACATGAGCGCGCAAATCGCAGATCTGCGCATCGAACAGTTTGAGATTAACCAACAGCGTGACGTGCTGTTTCGCGGCGATCGCTATATCGAACAATTGATCGGCAATAATAAGGCGCAGGTCGACGATGAAGTCACCGATGCGCTGGAGCAGATTGTCGATATGCGGCGCGAACTGCTCGATCAACTGAATAAGCAACTGGGCAATCAACTGATGCTGGCAATCAACCTGCAAATCAACCGCCAGCAGCTGATCAACGTCACCGCCTCGCTACAGCACACGCTGACGCAGCAAATTTTTTGGGTCAGCAGCAACAAACCGATGGATTTCAGCTGGCTGAAAGATCTGCCGTCGGCGTTAAAACAGCAAATCCGCGCGATAAATCTAAAAGTCTCGCTCGACCAGCTGTTGTCCGGCGCGCTGAGCTCTCTGCTGTTCGTCGTGCCGCTGCTGCTGGCGGCGGGGCTGATTTTATGGCGCCGGCGTTCGATTGACGCCTGGATCCAGCAGTTGTCGGCCGACGTCGGGCAATTAAAGCGCGACAGCCAGCTGCATACGCCGCGCGCTCTGCTGCTGGCGTTGTTGACCGTGTTGCCCGGCGCGCTGCTGATACTGGCGCTGGGGCTGTGGCTGAAAAAGAGCGACAGCGACATCAGTAATTTCAGCTGGGCGCTGAGTCTGAATCTGGCGTTGCTGTGGCTGGTGTTTGGTCTGACCCGGCGCACGCTGGAGCCGGGCGGCATCAATGAGCGCCATTTCCTGATGTCGTCCATGCTGTGCGCCCACTACCGGCGGCAGACTCTGCGGCTGGGCGCGGCGATGCTGCCGCTGATGTTCTGGTCGACCCTCGGCGAAAACGCGCCGCTCTATCTGGGGGGCGACGTGATTGGTCAACTGGTGATCGTGTGTAATCTGATTTTGCTCGGCATTCTTGTTTTCCCGCTGTGCCGCGACAGCTGGCGCGAGAAAAATACGCATGCCGTTCGGCTGATTGTCATTACCGTCATGGCCGCCATCCCGGTGGCGCTGATTGGGTTGATGGTGAGTGGTTACTTTTATACGACGCTGCGTCTGGCCGGGCGCTGGATTAACAGCCTGTATTTACTCATCGTCTGGAATGTCGTTTATCTGACCGCTATTCGCGGGCTGAGCGTGGCCGCGCGGCGATTGGCCTACCGGCGCGCGCTGGCCCGTCGCCAGAACATGGCGAAAGAGGGGGCGGAGGGCAATGAACCGGTGCCCGAGCCGCCGCTGGCGCTGGAACAGATTAGTCAGCAATCACTACGCCTGACGACCATGCTATTGCTGCTGTTATTTACCTGCGTCTTCTACTGGATTTGGTCCGATCTGGTCACAGTGATCTCTTATCTGGATAGCGTGACGCTCTGGCACTACAACAGCACGGTCGCCGGCAATGCGGTTCTGCAGCCGGTGACGTTGGGCAGCCTGCTGCTGGCGCTGGTGGCCGTCGTCGTGGCTTACGTCATGACCCGCAACCTGCCGGGGCTGCTGGAGGTGCTGGTATTGTCCCGGCTGCAGCTGCGTCAGGGCACGTCCTACGCCGTTACCACCATGCTGACCTATATGATTACCGGCGTGGGCGCGGTGACGGCGCTGGGCGCGCTCGGCGTTTCCTGGGATAAACTTCAGTGGCTGGTGGCGGCGCTGTCGGTCGGGCTCGGGTTCGGCTTGCAGGAGATCTTTGCTAACTTCGTGTCGGGGCTGATCATTCTGTTCGAGCGGCCGGTGCGTATCGGCGATACGATTACCATCGGCAATTTTTCCGGTACGGTCAGTAAAATCCGCATTCGCGCCACCACCATCACTGATTTCGATCGTAAAGAGGTGATTATCCCGAATAAGGCCTTCGTCACCGAACGTCTGATCAACTGGTCGCTGTCCGATACCATCACGCGGGTGCTGATTAATCTCGGCGTGGCCTATGGATCCGATCTGGACAAGGTGAAAGAGGTGCTGCTGCGCGCGGCGCGCGATAACCCGCGCGTGATGACCGAGCCGGAACCCCAGGTGTTTTTCCTTAAATTCGGCGCCAGCACGCTCGATCATGAACTGCGGCTCTACGTGCGGGAGCTGCGCGATCGCAGCTATACCGTCGATGAGCTTAACCGCAGTATCGATCGGTTATGTCGCGAGAACGATATCAATATCGCCTTCAATCAGCTGGAAGTGTATCTGCACAATACGCAGGGGGATGAGGTGAAAACGCAGACGGTTGAATACAAATCGATTCCGGGCGTGGACGGCAGCGCCTGAGGCGCGCCCCGGGAGCGCTAGCGCGCGTCGGGCGCCCCGGCGTTTTGCCGGCGCGCCTTTTGTTCATAGTCGCGCCGCACGATCTCCAGCGCGGCCAGTACGATGGCGGGATCAACGTCATTGCTTTCCAGCAACATAATCAGGTCGACGGCCAGTTTGACGTCGGGCGGGGCATTTTCCAGCGACATGGATTTCCTCTGAGCGGGGGCGACGGCGTTTGCTGTTTATTTTTATTTTATAGCAGAGCGCGCAAACCCGCTGAAATTAAAATCCCTGTTCCAGCCGCTCGATCTGACGTTCAATGCGCAGCAGCGCGCCGCGGCAGCGCGTCAGGCGTCCTTCCAGCGCCGCCAGCTCCTGCTGCAGGCGGCGCTGTTCGTCCAGCCGCGTCTGCCGACTCAGCAGGCTTTCGCGATCCTGAATCATCGCCTGCAGGCGCCGCTCATAATCCTGATGTTCGGCCAGTTTATGATAGAGGTCCGCCGGCGCCTCCGCGCGCGGCCGCTCCTGGCGGCGCAGGCGCTGTGTGGCGACCTCGCGCTGCAGCGCGGCGATCTGTTCAACCAGTTTTTGCGCCATAAAGGCGACGCGTTCGACGCGCTGTTCGGCAACGAAGCGATGCAGGTGTTGCAGATTGCGCTGAATTTCGCAAAGATAATCGTGCATTCGGGTGCCATAACTGGTGAACAACTGACGGTCGAAACGCGATTGCGCCACAGGCCGGTCGGCCAGCGGTTCGAGCGAGCCGGCCAGGTCGGATACCTGTTTATCAAGCGTTTGCAGCAGTGTGTGAGTATTCACGTCAATTCCTTCATTGATGACCCGCGTTGTCTGTCCCGCCGCCGGGCGGCCCAGGCGGGCGGATTCTAAGCTGAAGAGTAACCCGTGTTGGTCATTAGTGATAGAGGGGCTGTGTTATGCACGCGCGCAGGATAAAAAACAACAGGTTGTATCGCGCTCTTCTGGTGGCGGCCGGCTGGCTGGCCGTGGTGTTGGCGACGCTTGGCGTTGTGCTGCCGATATTGCCCACCACGCCGTTTCTGTTGCTGGCGGCCTGGTGTTTCGCCCGCTCGTCCCCGCGGTTTCACGACTGGCTGCTGTACCGCTCCTGGTTCGGCTCGTATTTGCGCCACTGGCAGCAACACCGGGCGCTGCCGCCGGGCGCGAAGTGGAAAGCGGTGACCCTGATTCTTGCGACGTTCGCGCTTTCGCTCTGGCTGGTGGAGGTCACGTGGGTCAGAGGAGTATTGCTGTTGATTCTGGCTATTCTGCTGACCTTTATGCTGCGGCTGCCGGTTATTGATCCGGAGCAACAAAAGTCGCGCTGAGATCGGGCCGAAGGTTGCAATTGACCGGCAGTTTGACTAGATTTGAGCGTTTTCGTGCGCGAATTGCATTTCTCGTCTCACGTGTGCCGTTCGGCCCGTCGGGGAGAGGCGATGGAAGAATCGCGCGTTAAGTTATGTTCAGAACGTTTTATCAGGCATAGACATGATGACTGCAACAGCGCAGCAGATCGATTTGATTAAAAACAGCATCAAAAGCATTCCCGACTATCCGAAGCCGGGCATCCTGTTTCGCGATATCACCTCGCTGCTGGAAGAGCCTGCGGCCTATGCCGCCAGCATAGAGATGCTGACCAGCCGCTACCGCGACGCCGGCATCACGAAAGTGGTCGGCACCGAAGCACGCGGTTTTCTGTTTGGTGCGCCGGTGGCGCTGGCGCTGGGCGTAGGCTTCGTGCCCGTGCGCAAGCCGGGCAAGCTGCCGCGCGAAACCCTCAAAGAGACCTACGATCTGGAGTATGGCCAGGACAGCCTGGAGATTCATCGCGACTCGATTAAACCGCAGGATAATGTGCTGGTGATTGACGATCTGCTGGCCACCGGCGGCACGGTCGAAGCCACGGTCAAACTGATCCGCCAACTGGGCGGCAGCGTAACCCACGCGGCGTTTGTGATTAATCTGTTTGATTTAGGCGGCGCGCAGCGTCTGGAAAATATGGGTGTGGACTGCTATAGCCTCGTCGACTTTCCCGGCCATTAATCATCCGCCCGTCAGGCGAATGTCTTCTCCGTGTTGAGCCGGTTCGCGCTCGCCCCGCGGCGGGGCGCGCCGGCGCAAACTGCGTTGCGCGTCGTTCCGATGCCATCCGGCGCTGGCCGGCCGGCGGTTTTCACGCCCGGCGCGGACCCGCTTCCACGCATAACAGCCTCGCCGATAACGGCGTGGCTGTGTTAGCATGACCCCTTCAATAACTCAACTGTTGCGGTATTGATGAGCTATCAGGTTCTTGCCCGTAAGTGGCGCCCTCAAACCTTTGCCGACGTGGTGGGCCAGCAGCATGTGCTGACCGCGCTGGCGAATGGCCTCTCTCTGGGTCGAATTCACCATGCCTACCTGTTTTCGGGTACGCGCGGGGTGGGGAAGACCACTATTGCCCGTTTGCTGGCGAAAGGACTGAACTGTGAGCACGGCATCACGGCGACGCCCTGCGGGCAATGCGAAAACTGTCGCGAAATTGAACAGGGGCGGTTTGTTGATCTGATAGAAATCGATGCCGCTTCGCGCACTAAAGTCGAAGATACCCGCGATCTGCTGGACAACGTGCAGTACGCGCCGGCGCGCGGGCGCTTCAAGGTCTATCTGATCGATGAAGTGCATATGCTGTCGCGGCATAGCTTCAACGCGTTGCTGAAGACGCTGGAAGAGCCGCCGCCGCACGTCAAGTTTCTGCTGGCGACGACCGATCCGCAGAAACTGCCGGTCACCATCCTTTCCCGCTGTCTGCAATTCCATCTGCGCGCGCTGGACGTGGAACAGATACGCGCCCATCTGGAACATGTGTTGCAGGCGGAGCAGATCGCCAGCGAGGCGCGTGCGCTGCAGCTGCTGGCGCGTGCGGCGGACGGCAGTCTGCGAGACGCGCTCAGCCTGACCGATCAGGCCATCGCCATGGGGCAGGGGCAGGTGACGAACGCGGCGGTCAGTCAGATGCTGGGCACGCTGGACGACGAACAGCCGCTGGCGATTATCGAAGCGCTGGCGCAGGCCGACGGCGTCCGCGTCATGGAGCAGCTGGAGCAGGCCGCGGCGCGCGGTGTGGACTGGGAAGGACTGCTGGGCGAGATCTCCGCGCTGCTGCACCGTATTGCGATGGTGCAACTGCTGCCGTCGGCCGCCAGCGAAGATTACGCGGCGATTGAGCAGCGCCTGCGCGAACTGGCGCGCGCGCTGCCGCCGGCCGATGTGCAGCTGTACTATCAGATTATGCTGGTCGGGCGTAAAGAGCTGCCCTACGCGCCCGATCGGCGCATGGGCGTGGAAATGACCCTGCTGCGCGCGCTGGCGTTTAATCCGCGTCAACCGACCGCGGCGCCCGCCGGCGCCGCGCCGTTTGCGGCGGCGACCCACAGCGACCAGGCGGTTCAGGCATCAAATACGGCGCCGGCACCGTCCGCGGCGCCAGGCGTCGTTTCGCCCGCGACGGCTGCCGCGCCCGCCGCATCGGCGCCGAGCCGTCCCGCGCCGTCATCCGCCGGGCCGGGGCAAGACGCGCCGGGCGCCGGGCTGTCGGACATGACCGCTCAACTGCTGCAGGCGCGCAGTCAGCTGTTACGCAAACAGGACACCCCCCCGACAAAAAAGGCTGAACCGGCGGCGTCAGGAAAAACGCGGCCGGTAACCTCAGCGCTGGAGCGTTTAGCCTCGGCGACTGAGCGCCGTCAGCAGAGCGTGGGCAAAAAATCCCCGGGGCAGGCGGCGAAACCGGAAGCCTACCGCTGGCGGGCGAAAAACAAGCCGGAAGTCAGCGAGGAATCGGTGGCGACGCCGAAAGCGCTGCGTTCCGCGCTTGAACATGAGAAAACGCCCGAACTGGCGGCGCGGCTGGCGGAAGAGGCCATTGAGCGCGACGCGTGGGCGGAAGAAATTACTCATCTGACGCTGCCGAAGCTGGTGCAGCAACTGGCGTTAAATGCTTTCAGACAGCAGGAGGAACCCGGTAAAATCTGTCTGCACCTGCGTTCCTCCCAGCGCCACCTGCATTCGCCTTCCGCGCAGAAAACGCTGGCGGAGGCGCTGGAAGCGCACCGCGGCAAGCCGGTTGAGCTGACGATTGTGGAAGACGACGATCCGGCGGTGCGCACTCCGCTGGAGTGGCGTCAGGCGATTTATGAAGAAAAACTGGCGCAGGCGCGGCAGTCGATTCTTGGTGACAATAATATTCAAACGCTGCGGCGTTTTTTTGACGCGGAACTGGACGAAGAAAGTATCCGCCCCGTTTAACTGCTGCGTACGCGCGCAGCCCGACGATACAGAGAGAAAACTATGTTTGGTAAAGGTGGTCTGGGCAATCTGATGAAGCAGGCTCAGCAAATGCAGGAAAAAATGCAGCAGGTGCAGCAGGAAATCGCCGGCATGGAAGTCACCGGCGAATCCGGCGCCGGCCTGGTTAAGGTGACGATTAACGGCGCGCACAACTGCCGTCGGGTCGAGCTTGATCCCAGCCTGCTGGAAGACGACAAAGAGATGCTGGAAGATCTGATCGCCGCCGCGTTCAACGACGCCGCCCGTCGGATTGACGAAGCGCAGAAAGAGAAGATGGCGTCGGTATCCAGCGGCATGCAGCTGCCGCCGGGCTTTAAGATGCCGTTCTGATGCAGACCAGTCCGCTTCTTGAAACACTGATGGAAGCGCTGCGCTGTCTGCCGGGCGTCGGGCCGAAATCGGCGCAGCGCATGGCGTTTCACCTGTTGCAGCGCGACCGCAGCGGCGGTATGCGTCTGGCGCAGGCGTTGACCCAGGCGATGTCCGAAATCGGCCACTGCGCCGACTGCCGGACCTTTACCGAGCAGGACGTCTGCGCCATCTGCGCCAATCCGCGCCGTCAGCAGAACGGCCAGATTTGCGTGGTGGAGAGCCCGGCGGATATCCATGCGATCGAACAAACCGGCCAGTTCGCCGGGCGTTATTTCGTTCTGATGGGGCATTTATCGCCGCTGGACGGGATTGGACCGGACGATATCGGACTGGGCCGTCTGGAACAGCGTCTGGAAAGCGAGTCGATCACCGAGGTGATTCTGGCAACCAATCCAACGGTTGAAGGGGAAGCGACCGCCAACTATATTGCCGGCCTGTGCTCGCAGTATGGCGTGCTGGCCAGCCGCATCGCGCACGGCGTGCCGGTCGGCGGCGAGCTGGAAATGGTGGACGGCACCACGCTGTCCCACTCGCTGGCGGGACGCCACCCGATAAAATATTGATTCCCGGACGGCAGCCGGTTCGCTCTGCGCGCCGGCCGTCGTTTTCTCTCTTGCCTCGCGCTTTTTCGCCGCGCGCCCTTGAAAATCTCCGCCGTGACCCCCATTGATGCTCATTATGCGTATTTATACTCGTCATACTTGCGTTTGCAGAGGCGTTGGCCGCGCGCCCTACGCCATACTGCAGGCGGAATAATTGACGGTGTATCAGCCACAATGTTACCAGGATTGAGGTAAGCAATGAGTATGAAAAGTCAGGAAACGCGTGGATTCCAGTCTGAAGTCAAACAGCTGCTGCATTTGATGATCCACTCACTCTATTCGAACAAGGAAATTTTTCTGCGTGAGCTGATTTCCAATGCTTCCGATGCGGCGGATAAACTACGCTTTCGCGCGTTGTCCGCGCCCGAGCTGTATGACGGCGACGGCGAACTGCGCGTCCGGGTGTCGATCGATAAAGAACAGCGTACGCTAACTATTGCCGATAACGGCATCGGGATGAGCCGCGATGAGGTGATCGATAACCTTGGCACGATCGCTAAGTCCGGCACCAAAGCGTTTCTGGAGTCGATCGGTTCCGATCAGGCGAAAGATAGCCAGCTTATCGGTCAATTCGGCGTCGGCTTCTACTCCGCCTTTATCGTGGCCGACAAGGTAACGGTGCGCACCCGCGCGGCCGGCGCCGGCGCGGATCAGGGCGTGTTCTGGGAGTCCATCGGCGAGGGCGACTACACCATCGCCGATATCGAAAAGGCCGATCGCGGTACGGAAATCACTTTGCATCTGCGCGAAGGCGAGGATGAATTCCTTGATGACTGGCGCGTGCGTTCGATCATCAGCAAATACTCCGACCATATCGCGCTGCCGGTTGAAATTCAGACCGTGACGCAGAGCGAGGAAGAGGGCGGCGAAGACACCGTCAGCTGGGAAAAAATCAACAAGGCGCAGGCGCTGTGGACCCGCAGTAAATCGGAGGTCAGCGACGAAGAATATACTGAATTCTATAAGCATATTTCGCATGACTTCACCGATCCGCTGGCCTGGAGCCATAACCGGGTTGAAGGCAAGCAGGAGTACACCAGCCTGCTGTATATTCCGGCGCGCGCGCCCTGGGATATGTGGAACCGCGATCACAAACACGGTCTGAAGCTGTACGTGCAGCGCGTTTTCATTATGGACGACGCCGAACAGTTTATGCCGAACTACCTGCGCTTCGTTCGCGGTCTGATCGACTCCAACGATCTGCCGCTGAATGTGTCGCGTGAAATTCTGCAGGACAGCCGCATTACGCAGAATCTGCGCAATGCGCTGACCAAACGCGTGCTGCAGATGCTGGAAAAACTGGCCAAAGACGACGCCGAAAAATACCAGACGTTCTGGCAGCAGTTCGGCATGGTGCTGAAAGAAGGCCCGGCGGAAGACAGCGGCAACGGCGAAGCGATCGCGAAGCTGCTGCGTTTCTCCACCACGCAAAGCGGCAGCTCGGCGCAGACCGTTTCGCTGGAAGATTACGTCGGCCGCATGGTGGAGGGTCAGGAGAAGATCTACTACATCACCGCCGACAGCTATGCCGCCGCCAGCAACAGCCCGCATCTGGAACTGTTCCGCAAGAAAGGCATCGAGGTGCTGCTGCTGTCCGATCGCATCGACGAGTGGATGATGAGCTATCTCACCGAGTTCGACGGTAAGGCGTTCCAGTCGATCAGTAAAGCGGATGAATCGCTGGATAAACTGGCCGACGGGGAAGAAAGCGACGCGCAGAAAGAAGCGGAAAAAGCGCTGGAGCCTTTTGTCGATCGGGTGAAGACCCTGCTGGGCGAACGGGTGAAGGATGTTCGCCTGACTCACCGGTTAACCGATACGCCGGCGATTGTCACCACCGAGGCGAACGAGATGGGGACGCAAATGGCGAAGCTGTTTGCCGCCGCCGGTCAGCAGGCGCCGGAAGTGAAATACATTTTCGAGCTTAACCCTGAACATGCGCTGGTGAAACGCGCCGCGGATATCGGCGACGAGGCTCAGTTCGCCGAATGGGTGGAATTGCTGCTGGATCAGGCGCTGCTGGCGGAACGCGGCTCGCTGGACGATCCGAACCAGTTTATCCGTCGGATGAATCAACTGCTGAGCGCCTGAAACCCGGCGCGGACGCGATAATCGTTACCGCGTTCCATTCGCTGCGCAGCCCCGGCCTACGCCGGGGCTTTTTTTATCCGCCGTTGACGCGCCTGATCCCGCGGAAGAGATCGCCCGGCACCGGCGGCGCGGCCATTTTCTCCGGCGCGCCGTTGCTGAACCGAGCCCGTGCCTTGAGGCCTCGCGCCGGGAGTGGTATGGTTGGGCGTTTTCTCATTCTTTATAAAAAACTCAAGCAAGGGGATTTACGCAATGCGTATTATTCTGCTCGGCGCTCCGGGCGCAGGCAAAGGCACTCAGGCTCAATTCATCATGGAAAAATACGGTATTCCGCAGATTTCCACCGGTGACATGCTGCGCGCCGCGGTAAAAGCTGGCTCAGAATTAGGCCGTCAGGCAAAGGAAATCATGGATGCCGGCAAGCTGGTGACCGACGAACTGGTGATTGCTCTGGTAAAAGAGCGTATCGCTCAGGACGATTGCCGCAACGGTTTTCTGCTGGATGGCTTCCCGCGCACCATTCCGCAGGCGGATGCGATGAAAGAGGCCGGTATCGCGGTCGATTACGTGATCGAATTCGATGTGCCGGATGAGCTGATTGTCGAACGTATTGTGGGCCGCCGCGTTCACGCCCCTTCCGGCCGCGTCTACCACGTGAAATTCAATCCGCCGAAGGTGGAAGGCAAAGACGACGTGACCGGCGAAGAACTGACCAGCCGTAAGGACGATCAGGAGGAAACCGTGCGTAAACGTCTGGTTGAGTATCATCAGCAGACCGCGCCGCTGGTGGCTTACTACCAGAAAGAAGCGGATGCCGGCAATACCCGCTACTTCCGGCTGGAAGGTACTCGCAAGGTGGCTGATATCAGCGCCGAGCTGGCTTCCATTCTTGGTTAAGCTCCCCGTTCAGGCCCCGTCTTCGGGGCTTTTTCCCCGCCAGTCCGCCTCTTTTCTCACCCCGGCGCCGGGCGCCGATACTTATATCTTCCCTGCGCCGGTTGGCTGATTTTTGTCTGGCCGCCGGCCATGATACGATGCTGCCGCACGATGCAGCGTTGCCGCGCCAATCGTCTTTGTCAATGATACCAATACATTCTTGTGTGATTATTTTTCGTTACAATGCGCGCTTGCCGGAAAAAATAATATTGACAGAGCGCGCCTCTGGCTTGTCTGTTTAAGAGGGGAATGTTGATCATGAAACATGAAAAACAGGGTATTTTGTTGGTTAACCTCGGTACGCCGGATGCCCCGACCGCGTCGGCGGTGCGGCGTTACCTTAAACAGTTCCTCAGCGACCGGCGCGTGGTGGATGTATCCCGGCTGCTGTGGTGGCCGCTGCTGCGCGGCGTGGTGCTGCCGCTGCGATCCCCGCGCGTGGCTAAACTGTATCAGTCTATCTGGATGCCCGAAGGTTCGCCCCTGCTGGCGTTCAGCCAGCGGCAGCAGCGGGCGCTGGCCGTTCATCTGCCCGATGTGCCGATCGAACTGGGCATGAGCTACGGTTCGCCTTCGCTGGCGTCGGCGCTGGACCGGCTGATGATCCGGGGGGTGACCCAGCTCACCGTGCTGCCGCTTTATCCGCAATACTCCTGCTCCACCACGGCGGCGGTGTGGGATGGGCTGGCGCAGGCGCTGACCCGCTACCGCTCGCTGCCGCAGATTCGTTTCATCCGCGATTATGCCGACCATCCGGCCTATATTTCCGCGCTGCGTTGCAGCATTGAGCGATCTTTTGCCCAGAACGGCCGGCCGGATAAGCTGATCATTTCTTTCCACGGCATTCCCGAACGTTATGCGCAGGAAGGCGATGATTATCCGAAGCGCTGCGCGGCGACGGTGGAGGCGCTGGTAAACGCGCTGGCGCTGCCGCACGAGCAGGTCAAGATGACCTTTCAGTCGCGCTTTGGCCGCGAACCCTGGCTGACGCCCTATACCGACGAAACGCTGAAAAACCTGCCGTCCCAGGGCGTAAAACATGTACAGGTGATTTGCCCTGGCTTTGCCGCAGACTGTCTGGAAACGCTGGAAGAGATTAAAGAACAGAACCGCGAGATATTTCTCGATGCCGGCGGCAGTCAGTTTGTCTACATTCCGGCCCTGAATGACGATCCCGGGCATATTGACCTGCTGCAGCAATTGGTGACGCGGCCGGACTAGCCCCGCGGGCCGTACGAGTGTGATATGATCGCCGTCCGTATTTGTTCTATCACACTCCACCATTATGAAATTTCCCGGTAAGCGAAAATCCAAACACTATTTCCCCGTCAGCGCCCGCGACCCGCTGTTGGTTGCCTCCCCCGTCGCGTCAGAAAGCATTGAGTCCTATATCGTCGGCATCGATCAGATTCTGGTGGATATTGAGGCGCAGGTCGATGATGAACTGCTCGAACGTTATAAGCTGAGCCGCGGGCAATCTCTGGTTGTGGATGACGACCGGGCCGAGGCGCTGTATGAAGAGTTGAAAGCTAACGATTTGATTAGCCATCAGTTTGCCGGCGGCACCATTGGCAATACGCTGCATAATTATTCTGTGCTGGCCGACGACAGTTCGATCCTGCTGGGCGTGATGTCGAGCAATATCCGCATCGGCAGCTACGCCTACCGCTATCTGTGCAATACTTCCAGCCGCACCAATCTGAACTACCTGCAGGCGGTGGACGGCCCCATCGGCCGCTGCTTTACGTTAATCGGCGACAACGGCGAACGCACCTTTGCCATCAGCCCCGGCGACATGAATCAGCTGCGGCCGGAAAGTATTCCTGAGTCTGTTATCGCCGGCGCTTCCGCGTTGGTGATCACCTCCTACCTGGTGCGCTGTAAACCCGGCGAGCCGATGCCGCAAGCGGCGATGCAGGCGGTGAACTGGGCGCATAAGTACCAGGTTCCGGTGGTGCTGACGTTGGGCACCAAATTTGTGATTGCGGACGATCCGCAGTGGTGGCGCGATTTTCTGCGCGAACACGTCTCGGTAGTGGCGATGAACGAAGAGGAGGCGCAGACTCTGACGGGGCTTGGCGATCCGCTGGCGGCGGCCGATAAAGTGCTGGACTGGGTAGATCTGGTATTGTGCACCGCCGGTCCCAGCGGTCTGTATATGGCGGGGTATACTGAAGAAACGTATAAGCGCCAGACACGCCATCCGTTGCTGCCGGGCGTCATCCCGGAATTCAACCGCTATGAATTCAGCCGGGCGATGCTGCGCGAGCATTGCCAGAACCCGCTGCGGGTCTATTCGCATATCGCGCCCTATATGGGCGGGCCGGAAAAGATCATGAATACCAACGGGGCGGGCGACGGCGCGCTGTCGGCGCTGTTGCATGATATTACCGCCAACAGTTACCACCGCATCAACGTACCGAACTCCAGCAAGCATCAGCGGCCCTGCCTGACTTACTCCTCGCTGGCTCAGGTATGTAAATACGCCAACCGCGTCAGCTATCAGGTGCTGAACCAGCATTCTCCGCGTCTGACGCGCGGTCTGCCGGAGCGGGAAGACAGTCTGGAAGAGGCCTACTGGGAGCGTTAAACGCTACGCCGGCGGCGTGAGAGTGGGGAAAGCGGGAAAAGGAAGAGGGGCTGTCAGGCTCAGCCCCTCGTATTACGCTCGTTCGTTTGCCGCCCCGGGACTAAATCGGGCACACCAGCCCCGGCTGCACTTTATCCAGCTGCAGCATGGTGATCATGCTATTGGCGATTTCCCGCTCGCCCATGACCACCTGGTCGGCGCCGTGCTCGGAGATATAGCTGACTTCGTCGTCGTAGTGCGCCCGGGCGATGATTTCCAGATCCGGTCTTTTCGTCCGCGCCGCCGCGACGATTTCCCCGGCTTCATAGCCGTTCGGAATGGTGATCAGCAGCCAGCGGGCGCAGTCGATACGGGCAAAATCCATAATTTCAGGTTTGGTGGCGTTGCCGAGCACCGCTTTGATGCCCTGTTCGCGCAGCGCGTCAACCCGCGTGCGTGAACTCTCCACCACCACCACCGGAATACCGGACTGATGCAGCTTCGCGCCCAGCAGGCTGCCGACCCGGCCATAGCCGACCAGCAGGGCGTGGTTGCACAGGTCGAGCGGGATTTGCTTTTCTTCCTCAATCGCTTCTTCGATGATTTGCTCTTCGATCGTTTCATTGCGCGCCAGGTAACGCTCCAGCATCGAGAACAGCAGCGGGTTAATCATGATCGACAGAATCGCGCCGGCCAGCACCAGATTGCGCCCTTCGTCGGTCATCAGCCCCAGCGCTACGCCCAGCCCCGCCAGAATAAAGGCGAATTCGCCGATCTGGGCCAGGCTGGTGGAGATGGTCAGCGCCGTGCGGCGCGAATGACCAAACAGCCGGACCAGCAGAAATGCCGCCACGGATTTGCCGAACAGAATGATCGACAGCGTGACCAGCACGGCGAGCGGGTCATTAATCAGGATCATCGGATCGAACAGCATGCCGACGGAAACGAAGAACAGTACGGCGAAGGCATCGCGCAGCGGCAGCGTATCATGCGCCGCGCGCTGGCTTAGCTCGGACTCGTTCAGCACCATGCCGGCGAAGAAGGCGCCCAGCGCGAAGGAGACATCGAACAGTTTGACCGCGCCGAAAGCGATGCCCAACGCCATGGCCAGCACCGACAGAGTGAACAGTTCGCGTGAGCCGGTGCTGGCGCTTTTGGCCAACACCCAGGGCACCAGCCGCCGGCCGACCACGATCATCAGGGTAATAAAGGCCACTACCTTACCAAGCGTCCAGCCGAGATCGGTCAGCAACTGACGGCTGTTGGTCTGTTCGCCATTGATCATATCGCTGAACGCCGGCAGCAGAACCAGCGTCAACACCATCGCCAGATCTTCGACAATCAACCAGCCAATGGCGATTTGACCGCGCTGGCTGTCGATCAGCTGACGTTCTTCCAGCGCCCGCAACAGCACTACGGTGCTGGCGGTCGACAGGCAAAGGCCGAACACCAGTCCGCTGGCCAGACTCCAGCCCAGCCCGGCGGACAGGCCGATGCCGAGCAGCGTCGCCACGGCGATTTGCGCGATGGCGCCGGGAATGGCGATGGATTTTACCGCCATCAAATCTTTCAGCGAAAAATGCAGACCCACGCCGAACATCAACAAAATAACCCCCAGCTCGGCCAGTTCCTGCGCCAGCGATGAATCGGCGACAAAACCCGGCGTAAAGGGACCGACCAACACGCCGGCCACCAGATAGCCGACCAGAGGAGAAATGCGCAGGCGATTGGCCAGCAGGCCGAGAAGGAAGGCGAGAACGAGGCCTCCCACAATGGTAGTGATCAGCGGTGTTGTATGATGCATCCCGACTCCTTTGCCATGCATGAAAGTGAACGAGCGGACTTACTTTGTAATTTTATTGCATAGAGATAAAAACTGCCTGAATAATAAGGGTTACCTATGATAAATATTCGTTTATCAAACTATTCATACTCTAACACAGATTTAATACAAAATTCTTTCAACAACTATTGATTAATCTGAATTATTATCATCAAAAAGCACATTTATTACGGGTTTTCCCGTCCATGCTCGCGCCACGTCTGGCGAGGGCCGCCGTTTCTTTGCTCATTTCGCCAGGAAAGGTGGTGATAAAACAGCAAATGTCAGCATGGCGTCATCAAAGCGCCAAATTTCGCAGATATCTTTTTCCATTATCGTACGGGATGTGACCGACGCCGGCGCGTTTAGCGTCGCGTCGGATTAGCGAGGCCTGGCGCGGCGCGGCGGCTCGCCGTTTGCGTCGGACGATGGAATTGGCATAAAGGTTTTATAGTAGGGTAATATCGCCAGTCGTGTGCGCGGGGTATCAAATATCAGTCGACGACAGGCTATAAATTTCAGTATATGCGGTAAGGCGCGCGGTCGCGGCCCGGGCGCGGCGTTAAACGGCGCCCGGACCGCCGGTTTGCCGCCGCGTATGTTTATGCCGGCGGCGATGGCGCGCGCCGGCGCATCTGCGGCCTGATATATAACGGGCTATGACAACCGGCAAGGGAGACATTCATGGGTTGGGTAACAAAAACGGTAGGCTGCGCGCTGGCCATATCGGTGGCGCTGGCGCCTGCGTGGGCGAGCGCATGGGAGAAAGACAAGACCTATGCCATCACCATATTGCATACCAACGACCACCACGGCCGTTTCTGGCACAACGATAAGGATGAATACGGTCTGGCCGCGCAGAAAACGCTGGTTGATCAGATTCGTAAAGAAGTCGCTTCGCAGGGCGGCAGCATGCTGTTGCTGTCCGGCGGGGATATTAATACCGGGGTGCCGGAGTCGGACTTACAGGATGCGGAGCCCGATTTCCGCGGTATGAGCATGGTGGGTTACGATGCGATGGCGATCGGCAACCACGAGTTCGATAACCCGCTTTCCGTACTGCGCGAACAGGAAAAGTGGGCTAAATTCCCACTTTTATCGGCTAATATCTATCAGAAAAGCAGCGGCCAGCGTTTATTCAGGCCCTACACCCTGTTTGATAAACAAGGGATAAAAATCGCTGTAATAGGTCTGACGACCGACGATACCGCCAAACTCGGCAATCCTGAGTATTTTACCGATATCGAATTCCGTTCGCCGGCGGCGGAAGCCCGCAAAGTGGTGGAACAGCTGCGCGAGAACGAAAAGCCGGATGTGATTATCGCGGCGACTCATATGGGGCATTATGACAACGGTCATCACGGCTCCAACGCTCCCGGCGATGTGGAGATGGCCCGCAGTTTGCCGGCCGGCTATCTGGACATGATCGTCGGCGGACACTCGCAGGATCCGGTCTGTATGGCCAGTGAGAATAAAAAGCAGGTCGACTATGTGCCCGGTTCGCCCTGTACGCCCGATCGGCAGAATGGCATTTGGATCGTGCAGGCGCATGAGTGGGGTAAATATGTCGGCCGCGCCGATTTTGAATTCCGCAACGGCGAACTGAAGCTGACGCACTACCAGCTGATCCCGGTCAACCTGAATAAGCGCGTTAAACACGCGGACGGCAGTAGCGAACGCGTGTATTACACTCATCCGATCGCGCAGGACGCCGACATGCTGAAACTGCTGACGCCGTTCCAGCAAAAAGGGCAGGCTCAGCTCGGCGTGAAAATCGGCAGCGTGCATGGCCACCTTGAGGGCGATCGCAGTAAAGTGCGTTTCCAGCAGACCAATCTGGCGCGCGTGTTGCTGGCCGCGCAGATGGAGCGGACCCATGCCGACTTCGCGGTGATGAGCGGCGGCGGCGTGCGAGACTCGATCGAAGACGGCGATATCACCTATAAAGATGTGCTGAAAGTCCAGCCTTTCGGCAATACGCTGGTCTATGTGGAGATGAAAGGCAGCGAAGTCGAACCTTACCTGGCCAAAGTGGCGAATATGCAGGTGGACTCCGGCGCCTATGCCCAGTTCGCCAACGTCAGCCTGGTCGCCGATGGCAACGGGGTGAAGGACATTAAGATCAACGGCGCGCCGCTGCAGGCGGATAAAACCTATCGCATGGCGACGCTGAGTTTCAACGCGATGGGCGGCGATGGTTATCCGAGGGTCGATGATAAGCCTGGCTACGTCAATACCGGCTTCATCGATGCGGAAGTGCTGAAGCAATACATTGAGAAGCACTCGCCGCTGGATGCGGCGGCCTATCAGCCGAAAGGCGAGATCGTTTATCAGTAAGCGCATCGCCTGACGGGCGCGTTCATCGTCGATGAGCGCGGCCCGTTTCTTTTTCTTCTTCGCGCAGGCGGCCGGGCATTAATCCCGGCGGGCGATATCGGCGAAGGTTGCCTGCAACAGGCGCGCCAGATCGTCGGCGGCGAGTTCAATATCCAGCCCGCGTTTGCCGCCGGAAATAAAAATCGTGGCGAACTCGCGGGCCGGCGCGTCAATCACCGTCGGCAGGCGTTTCTTCTGCCCCAGCGGGCTGATTCCCCCCACCAGATAACCGGTTACCCGCTGCGCCAGCTGAGGATCGGCCATATCCGCTTTTTTGGCCGCGAGGGCGCGGGCGACTTTTTTCAGGTCCAGCTGGCTGGCGACCGGCGTAACGGCGACCGCCAGCTGTTTCGCATCGCCGTTCAGGGCGACCAGCAGGGTTTTATAGACCTGCGTGGCATTCAGCCCCAGTTTCTCGACAGCTTCCTCGCCAAAATGCGTTTCGTCGCTATTGTGCTGGTAGCTGTGTAACGTAAAGGCAATGTTATTCTTTTCCAGTAGTTTGATGGCGGGTGTCATGTGAATGCTTTCCTTACGGTAACGGTATACTCCTGCCTCTGCCGACGACGGCGCGCGCCGGTCGCCTCAGGGCCGGCGGGTATATTTAGCGGTGTTGTAATAAATCAGGCAAATTGTTGTCGCCATACAGATGCAGCGCGCCCACCGCAACCACATAACGCCCGGCGGGCAGCGCCTGCAGCACCTGCTGCCAGCGACGATTGCGTTGGTTCATCAGCAGATCGTTCATTTCATGGCTAAAGGTGGCGGGCAGCGGCGCAGCGGGCGCGCCGGGTCTGGCCTCCAGCCACCAGCCGACCATGGTCTGCAGCAGGCGGGCGTTGGCATGCCAGTGAAACAGCGTATCCTCCAGCAGGGGCAGTCCGTCCTGCGGCAGCTGTTGCAACAGATCAATCTGGCTGGCGGCGCCCTCCAGCTCGATAATCTTTATTCCCTGCGCCTTCGCGGCGTTAATCATCTGATAGTCGATGCCATAATCGGGCCGCAGCCCCAGTTGCTGCGCCTGGCGCGCCTGCAGCATCAGCGCCGCCTGCCAGGCGGGCAGCGCGCTAAGCGCCTGCTCGCTGAACGCCAACGTCCCGCATATCTTGCGCAGTTTTTCATACAGCGCCGGGCTCAGCCGCTGCGCCAGCGGCGCGCGCGCCTCCTCCGGTTGAAAGGGCGAGGCGCCGTCCCCGGCGATGTCAGCCTCGACGATCAGCGCGTCCGCCTGCTGCAGCAACTGCTGCAGGGTTTCCGGCAGGGGCGACATCTCAATGGTGCCCATGTGAATACTGCCGACCAGATGTAACTGCCGGTTATCCGGCAGTTGGATATCTATCGCCGGGTAACCATAGGCCAGCGGGGAGATCAGGCCCAAAAAGGCGGCGATGCGGCGTAGCAGTTGACCCATAAAATCCGGCTCCTGAAGTTAGTGACTTTATGGTAAGCGCTAACGGCGGCGAGTTGTAGCCGTTAGCGGTATAAAAATGTGACCGACGCGGCGGCCGGTCCGGGAGAAGGGCAAGACAAAGGCGGCGGCCGCTTAGCTTTTCGGCTTAAAGCGCAGCAGCCGGTTGGCGTTGCTGACCACGGTGATGGATGAGAGCGCCATAGCCGCGCCCGCGATGACCGGGCTGAGCAGCGTGCCGGTCAGCGGGTAGAGCACGCCGGCGGCGATCGGGATGCCGAGCGAGTTATAAATGAAGGCGCCCAGCAGGTTCTGTTTCATGTTGCTCAGGGTGGCGCGCGACAGCGCCAGCGCATCGGCTACGCCGTGCAGGCTGTGGCGCATCAGCGCGATGGCGGCGGTTTCGACGGCGATATCGCTGCCGCCGCCCATGGCGATGCCGACGTCGGCCTGCGCCAGCGCCGGGGCGTCATTGATGCCGTCGCCGATCATCGCCACCCGTTTTCCCTGCGCCTGCAGTTGCTTAATCGCGGCGGCCTTGCCGTCCGGCAGGACGCCGGCAATCACCCGATCGATACCGGCTTCTGCGGCGATGGCGTGCGCCGTCGCCGCGTTGTCCCCGGTCAGCATCACTAACTGATAGCCCTGTTGATGCAGGCGGCGCAGGGCGGCCACGCTGTCGGCGCGCAGCGGATCGCGGATCGCGAACAGGGCGGCGATTTTTCCGTCCGCCGCCAGCAGCACCGGCGTGGCGCCGCTTTCCGCCTGGGTTTTGAGCAAGCTATCAGCGAGACTGCAGTCGATTCCGTGCTGTTCCAGCAGCGTCCGGTTGCCCAACAATAGCGTTAATTGCTCAAGCCGGCCGCTGACGCCGAGACCGCGCAGGGTGTGAAACTGTTCGGGCGCGGAGATAGGCAGATCCGCGCCGCGCGCCAGAATCGCCCGCGCCAGCGGATGGCTGGAACCCTGTTCCAGCGCCGTCGCCCAGCCGAGCGCCTGCCGCTCGCTAACGTCGCCGAAGGTATGGATCGCGGCCACGCTCGGTTGCCCTTCGGTCAGGGTCCCGGTCTTATCGAAGACCAGCGTATCCAGCGTGCTGGCCTGCTGCAGCGCATCGGCGTCGCGTACCAGCACGCCGAATTCGGCGGCTCGGCCGACCCCGGCGATAATCGACATCGGCGTCGCCAGGCCGAGCGCGCAGGGGCAGGCGATAATCAGTACGGTGGTGGCGATCGCCAGGGTATAGACGATCTGCGGCGGCGGGCCGACGAAATACCAGACCGCCCCGCTGATGAGGGCGATCGCCACCACCACCGGAACGAAAACGGCGGAGATGCGGTCCGCCAGCTGGCCGATGGCCGGCTTGCTGCTCTGCGCCTGGCGCACCAGACGAATAATGCGCGCCAGCGTGGTCTGGTTGCCGATCGCCTGCGCCTGCAGCAGGGCGCCGCCGTCCTGCACCTGGGTGCCGGCATGCAGACGATCGCCGACGCTCTTGCGCTGCGCCAGCGGTTCGCCGGTCAGCATCGCTTCATCGACCCACACCTCGCCGGTGGACAGCGTACCGTCCACCGGCACGCGATCGCCCGGCGTCAACCGCAGGATCATGCCGGCCGTCACCGCGGCCAGCGGCAGCAGCCGGTCGCCGTCCGGCGTCACTACCCTGGCCTGCGGCGGCGTGAGATCCAGCAGGCGCTCCAGCGCGCGCGAAGAACGCTGGCGCGCGCGTTGCTCCAGCGCATGGCCCAGATTAATCAGGCCGATAATCATCGCGCTGGCTTCATAATAGAGATGACGCGCTTCGTGCGGAAAGAGCGCCGGCCACAGGTTAACGATAATGGAGTAAAGCCAGGCGGCGCCGGTTCCCAGCGCCACCAGCGTATCCATGGTGGCTGCGCCGTTGCGCAGACTGCGCCAGGCGTTACGGTAGAAATGGCCGCCGGCCAGCACCATCACGGCCAGCGTCAGCCAGCCGACCGCCAGCCAGGGCAGGCGGCTGGCCGGGGTCAGCGTCATACTGCCGCCCAGTATGCCCCACAGCATGAGCGGAACGCCCAGCAGCAGACCCAACGCGGCCTGCCACTGAAAACGGCGTATGTTGCGGCGCGCGCTTTGCTGCTGACGCGCGCGCCGTTGCTCTTCATCCTGAATAATTTCCGCGCCGTAGCCCGCCTGGCGCACGGCGGCGATCAGCGCCTGCGGATCGCCGCCGAGGACCAGCGCGCTGCGCTCCGCCAGATTAACGTTGGCGCGCGTGACGCCCGCGACGCCGCGCAGCGCGTTCTGCACCCGGCTGACGCAGCTGGCGCAGCTCATGCCGTCAAGCAGCAATTGCACGCCGTCATCTTCATCCGCCGCGGGCGCGGAACGGGCCGGAAGAGGGGAGTGCGCCGCTGGCACAGATTCCGGCTCCGCGTCTGTGCGTGCCAGCGGCTCAGTTTTTGGGCGCCCGTCCTCCGCCGGCCGTGCGCTGGCGTGATAGCCGGCGTTTTCTATCGCCTGAACCAGCGCCGCCGTATCGGCCGCGCCGTAAACGCGGGCTTCGCTGAGCGATACCTCGGCCGCCTGCACGTCGGGCACGGCCTCCAGCGCTCGCTGCGCGCTGGCGACGCAGTGCTGGCAGTTGAGGCCGCTCAGGCTCAGCACATGATCCGGCGCCCCGGCGGCTTCGGCCTGGTAGCCGGCCTGCTGAATACAGTCGATCAGCGCGTCGCGGTCGGCTGAGCCGGTAATTCTGGCGTAGTTCAGCGTAACGTCGGCCTGTTCGACCTGCGCATTTTTTTCCAGCGCCTGTTTGACTCGCTGTACGCAGTGACCACAGCTGAGTCCCTGCAGCGCGAGCAGTACGGTGTGTGACATCGTTAACCTCCTCCCGGATGGCGACCGGCGACGAAATCGATTGACCGGCCGGATCATTTCCTTTAGTTATGGCTAAGGTTAAACCTTCCAGCAAGGGTAAGGTCAAGGGGGAGCGATGAATATCAGCGACGTGGCGAAAAAAACCGGCCTCACCAGCAAGGCGATCCGTTTTTACGAGCAGAAAGCGCTGCTGACCGCGCCGCCGCGTTCGGATAACGGCTACCGTCATTATAATACGCATCATATTGAAGAACTGACGCTGCTGCGCCAGGCGCGTCAGGTCGGCTTTAGCCTGGATGAGTGCCGCGAGCTGGTGGCGTTGTTCAACGATCCGGGCCGGCACAGCGCCGATGTTAAGGCGCGCACGCTGCACAAGGTGCGGGATATTGAACGGCATATTGAAGAGCTCAGGGCTATGCGTCAGCGCCTGCTGGATCTGGCCGCCGCCTGCCCGGGCGATGACAGCGCGGACTGCCCGATTATCAGCGGCCTCGCCGGCTGTTGCCATACTGACTCGCGCCGTTCGGACGACTGAACGACGGTCGAATTTGCCGATATAACCCAGAGTAACGACGGGCAGATGGCTACTGCGATCGGCATGTGGCTGAAAGGAGAGCTGTCTCGCATCCGCATTGGCAATAAAAATTTATAATCATTACTGACTATTAAAAATAGAAAAAAGAATATTCAGTATGATGTTATCAAATTTTATTTCCGCCTTGAGTTTTCAGCGATTATTACCGCCGGCTGCCCCTCTGATTAATTACCTTCGCTTATTTTTCCCCGATACGTTACGCAGCAAAATGATCTTACTGACGGTATTTATGGTTTTTCTGCCGGTGCTGATCATGGCTTATATTGTTGAAGTACAGGGCAAGGAGGCGCTGCTGCGCGAAAAGGAACAGAAGCTGTATGCGATAACCCGCCTGCTCGACAACGCATTAGGCGACGGTCTGGAGCGATTTGCCGATCTGCCGCCGGCGCAGCGCATTCAGGCGCAGAATAAACGCCTGTCGGCCGTGACGGATGAAATCGCCCGGGCGTTCGTCAACGTCGGCGCGGGCTATTACAGTAAACGGCTGGACGCCATTATTACCTATGCGCCGCAGGCGAAATACGGCGGTACGGTTGGCACGTCGATTTCGCCCGATCACCCGGGGCGCCAGGTAATGTTGAGCGGCACGCCGTTAGTGAAATCCGGCTTTCAGGTCAGGGGCCACATTATGAACGCCATGAGCCCGATTTATCGTCATGGCGACGTTATCGGCTATATCTGGGCGAATGAATTATCCAATGATATAGACAAACAGGCGCTGGACATGGACGTCAGTATTATTATCGTCATCAGTATCGGTTTGATTATCAGCTTGTTTTTGATTATCTGTTTTTCCCGCCGCTTTACCCGCGATGTGGAAGTGATAAAAACGGGCGTCAGCCAACTCGCGCTTGATTTAAATACGCGCCTTCCCGCGCTGCGCGGAGAAATGGGGAAAGTTGCTGACAGCATTAATACCCTGGCGCGGGATCTACGCGAGGCGCGTACGCTGAATGAATTAATTATCGACAGCGCGGCCGATGGCGTTATCAGCATTGATAATCACGGCAAGATTACCATGTGCAATCCGGCCGCTCAGGAAATTACCGGCTACCGTCACGATGAGCTGATCGGCAAACACTATCATTCTGTATTTGAAAAAGAGGGCTTTCACAGCCCGATACTGGATACGCTGGCCTGCGGCGTGGGGCACGTCGGCGTGGACGTTAATTATCCGGCCAAGGAAAAAATACTGCAGGTGAAGGCCAGCAGCAGCCAGTTAAGGAGCGCCGGCGGGGAGATTATCGGCGCGCTGGTGATCTTCACCGATCTGACGGCGCAAAAGCAGATGCAAAGGCAGATTGAGCGGGCGGAGAGGCTGGCTACGCTGGGCGAGCTGATGGCCGGCGTGGCGCACGAGGTGCGCAATCCGCTGACCGCCATCAGCGGCTTCGTGCAGTATCTGAAAGAGGGGGAGCGCGATAGCCGGCGAGTGGAATACATCAATATCATTCTGAAAGAGGTCCACTCCATTAATAAAGTGATCCAGCAACTGCTCGATTTCGCGCGCCCTCATCCGCGCCATTATCAATCCGTCGCCATTAATTCGCTTATTCGCGAGACGCTGCTGCTGGTGCATACGCACGGACTGGATAAACGGGTGAATTTCATCATCACGCTGGATGACGAAATTAAGGCGATTGAGGCGGACGGCGAGCTGCTGAAACAGGTGGTCCTGAATTTGTTGATTAATGCGCTGCAGGCTATTCCTGCGCGGGGCGAGATCGCGCTCTCCACCTGCCGCGACGGCGACGATAAGCTGCGGATCGTGATTAGGGATAGCGGCACGGGGATTTCGCCGCAGGTGATGAACAAGATCTTTACCCCGTTTTTCACCACCAAATCCGACGGCACCGGGCTGGGGCTGTCGATTGCGCAGCGAATTATTACCGATCACAACGGCGATATCATGATCGACAGCCAGCCGCCGCACGGCACCACCGTTACGCTGATTCTGCCGCTGCGCGACAGTAAGCGGAGGCCATAATGATTTTGACCCAGTCGAACCGCATTTTGGTTGTCGATGACGAAGAAAGCGTGCGCCGTATGTTGACGGCGGTCTTTTCCGCCGATGGTCACCGGGTGATCTGCGCCGGCGACGGGCAGCAGGCGCTGAGCCTGTACCGCGAACAGCGCCCCGATATCGTGCTGATGGATATCAGGATGCCGAACATCGGCGGCATTGACGCGCTGAAACGCATGCGCGAGATCCAGCAGGATATCCCGATTATTCTGATGACGGCCTATGCGGCGGTGGAAACCGCCGTAGAGGCGCTGCGGCTGGGCGCTTTTGACTATGTCATCAAACCCTTTGAACTGGACGAGCTTAAGCTGTTAATGCACCGCGCTCTGCAACTGCGCGATATGAAGCAGGAGATCTCGGTGCTGCACCGCGAGCTGTCGGAAAGCTACACCTGGGATCGCATCCTCACCAACAATCCGAAGATGATGGAGCTGTGCCGCGATATAGCCCGGGTGGCGCGCAGTAACGCCACGGTGCTGGTGACCGGCGAAAGCGGCACCGGCAAGGAACTGATCGCCAGGGCGATTCATTACAACAGCGCCCGGGCCAACGGGCCGTTTATCAAGGTCAACTGCGGCGCCTTACCCGAGTCGCTGCTGGAAAGCGAGCTGTTTGGTCACGAAAAAGGCGCTTTTACCGGCGCGCAGATGCAGCGGCAGGGCCTGTTTGAACGGGCGCATCAGGGAACGCTGCTGCTGGACGAAATTGGCGAGATGCCCTGTAATCTGCAGGTGAAGCTCTTGCGCGTTCTGCAGGAGCGTGAATTTGAGCGGCTGGGCGGCAGTCAGACCATTAAAACGGATATCCGTATTATCGCCGCCACCAACCGCAACCTGACGGCGATGATCGATAGCGGCGAGTTCCGGCGCGATCTGTTTTATCGTTTAAACGTGATGAATTTATCGTCTCTGCCGCTGCGCGAGCGGCCGGAGGATATTGCGCTGCTGGCGCAACACTTTCTGCATAAATTCAGCGCCGAAAACAGCAAAGAAATCATCGGTCTTGATGTCAGCGCCATTCGCGCGCTTGAGGAGTATCGCTGGCCGGGCAACGTGCGCGAACTGTCGAACGCCATTGAGCGCGCGGTGATTATGAGCACCGGTTTTATGATTTTTGCCGATGACCTGCCGGACACGGTACGTCAGTTGCCGATCGGCGAGGAGGCGTCGCCGGAGCATGACAAGGGCGGCAGGCAGAGCCTGAAGGAGCGGCTGAAGGCCTGGGAGCGGGAACTCATTGTCCGGGCGCTCAACGATAATCAGGGCAACCGGATGCAAACGGCCAAAGTACTGGGTATCAGCCGGCGCGCGCTGCTGTATAAGCTGCAGGAGTATGGCATTGAGTAGGCCGCTGCAGGCCGGCTGAGGAAGCCGGTCGGCCTGCGGATGACTCAGACAGCGGGGCGCGGCGGCGTCACCGCTCGCGCGATTTGCGTACCTGAGTAAATTCCCGGGGATTAATGAGAGACATCCCTGTCTCTCGCCGCAGGTCAGCCGTTACTGGCCAAATTCGTTCCGGACGAATTAGCCCCGCGCTTGCCGCGTTACGTGGCCGATTCATGCGCTTTGTCGATAAAAGGTCAAGGCTCCGCGTTGTTCAAAACGATAACGTTTTGTCCTGCAACCTGAACTCATTAGACTATATGCCCAACATAAATGCCCAACATAATTCGAGCTGCTGCAAGGCGGCGACGCCGCGAATCCCCGGCGGTTTCCAGCAGTAAGTGACCGGGGGGCGCGACAAATCTGCCGACGGCAGATTTGAACGCCGCTGGCGGCGTCCCGGCAAGGGCGAGCCTCATGAATGGGGCGAGTCATAAAAACAACGCACCTTCAGCCTGAAATATGAAGGGTATATAATGTGATATTACTCACTGAACGTATTAGCGGTGCGCAAAAATATGTGCGCACGGCAGGAAATTATTTTCACTCCCGCCGGCATAATATTATTTCTGCATTTTCATCCTTTCCTGTTTATCTTTTTTAATTTCATGTTGTTGCGTTTTTTTTATTTCATCGGGTGAATCTGGCCCTGCGTTTGCAATTCCTTAGTGCATCCATTTTGGGAATAGCCCCTTGATATTTCAGGCTATGGCCGCGTTGCGTTGTTTATTCCGTGATGACGTGAACGGATATTTCAGCGTTGCGCCCGGCCGCCGGAAATCTATTGGGTAAAGTCACTAAGGAGTGAACATGAAAGATAAAACAATAAATATAGCGCAGGTCAGCCAGTATTTTCATGACGGCATGAGCATCATGGTCGGCGGTTTTATGGGGATTGGCACGCCGCCGCGTTTAATCGATGCGTTGCTGAGTTCCGGCGTGAAAGATCTTACGCTGATTTGTAACGATACCGCGTTTGTCGATACCGGCATCGGACCGTTAATCACCCACGGTCGGGTGAAGCGGGTCATCGCGTCCCACATCGGCACCAACCCCGAAACCGGGCGGCGCATGATCGCCGGCGAACTCGAGGTCGAGCTGGTGCCGCAGGGCACGTTAACCGAACGTATTCGCTGCGGCGGCGCCGGCCTGGGCGGCGTGCTTACGCCAACCGGCGTCGGGACGGTGGTCGAAGAAGGCAAACAGAAACTGACCCTGAACGACGTCGAATATCTGCTGGAGCGGCCGTTGCGCGCCGAACTGGCATTGGTGCAGGCGCACATCGCCGATCTGTCCGGCAATCTGACCTACCAGCTTACCGCCCGCAACTTCAACCCGCTGATTGCTCTGGCCGCCGATCTCGTCATCGCCGAGCCCGATGCGCTGGCCGGTATCGGCGAAATCGCGCCCGATGTGATCGTCACCCCCGGCGCGCTGGTTGATTACGTCGTTACCCCTCAGGAGACCGCTCTATGAACAGTAAAACATTAATTGCGCAGCGCGTGGCGCAGGAACTGCGCGACGGCGATATCGTCAACCTGGGCATCGGGCTGCCGACGCAGGTGGTTAATTATCTGCCGGAAAACGTGGATATCGTTCTGCAGTCGGAGAATGGCTTTCTCGGGCTCGGGCCGGTGACCGAGCCGCATGCCCGGCTGGTGAACGCCGGCGGGCAGCCGTGCGGGATGCTGCCGGGCGCCGCGATGTTCGACAGCGCTTTTTCGTTCGCTTTAATCCGCGGCGGCCACGTTGACGTCAGCGTGCTCGGCGGTTTGCAGGTCGACCGACAGGGCAACCTGGCCAACTGGATGGTGCCGGGCAAGATGGTGCCGGGCATGGGCGGCGCGATGGATCTGGTTACCGGGGCGAAAAAAGTGATTATCGCCATGGAGCACTGCGCCAAAGACGGTTCGCCGAAGCTGCTCGAACAGTGCACGCTGCCGCTGACGGCGAAAGGGGTGGTGGACATGGTGGTCACGGAACTGGGCGTATTTGTCTTTACCCAGGGGGAACTGGTCCTGCGCGAACTGGCGCCGGGCGTAACGCTGGAGCAGATCGGCGCGAAAACCGCCGCTCGCTTCACCCTCGCCGATGACTTGCGGGTGATGCCGGTCAGCGTGAATGAGGCGGCATCATGATTGGAAGAATCTCGCGTGCCATGACGGCGCTGGTCAGTCGCTATCTGCCCGATCCGCTGATTTTCGCCATGTTGCTGACCATGCTGGTGTTTATTCTCGGGCTGTTCCTTACCCCGCACGCGCCGATGGATATGGTGAAAATGTGGGGCGACGGATTCTGGAATCTGTTGGCCTTCGGCATGCAGATGGCGCTGATCATCGTGACCGGCCATGCGCTGGCCAGCTCGCCGCCGGTGAAGCGGGTATTGAAGAATACCGCCTCGCTGGCGAAAACGCCGGTGCAGGGCGTGATGCTGGTGACCTTTTTCGGGCTGGTGGCCTGTGTGATCAACTGGGGCTTCGGGTTGATTGTCGGCGCGATGTTCGCCCGCGAGGTGGCTCGACGCGTGCCGGGCTCCGACTATCCGCTGTTGATCGCCTGCGCCTATATTGGTTTTTTGACGTGGGGCGGGGGATTCTCCGGTTCAATGCCGCTGCTGGCGGCCACGCCGGGCAACCCGGTTGAGCACATCGCGGGGCTGATCCCGATCGGCGACACTCTGCTGACCGGCTACAACATCTTTGTCACGCTCGGGTTGATCGTCGTAATGCCTTTCGTGACCAGAATGATGATGCCGAAAGCGGAAAAAGTGATCGCTATCGATCCGCGCCTGCTGCAGGACGAGCCGGACTTTCAGAAGACATTGCCGCCGGATGCGCCGCTGGCGGAGCGGATGGAGGAAAGCCGAATCATCACGCTGATTGTCGTGGCGCTGGGCGCGGCGTATCTGGGCATATATTTCTGGAACCACGGTCTCAACATCACCATCAATACCGTCAACCTGATGTTTCTCATCGGCGGCATGCTGCTGCATAAAACGCCGATGGCCTACATGCGCGCTATCCAGGCGGCGGCGCGCAGCACCGCCGGCATTCTGGTGCAGTTCCCGTTTTACGCCGGCATCCAACTGATGATGGAGCACTCCGGCCTCGGCGGCATGATCACCGAATGGTTCATTAATGTCGCGAATAAAGACACTTTCCCGGTCATGACGTTCTTCAGCTCCGCGCTGATTAATTTCGCCGTTCCGTCGGGCGGCGGGCACTGGGTGATCCAGGGACCCTTTGTGCTGCCCGCGGCGCAGGCGCTGGGGGCCGATCTGGGCAAGGCCACCATGGCCATCGCCTACGGCGAACAGTGGATGAATATGGCGCAGCCCTTCTGGGCGCTGCCGGCGCTGGCTATCGCCGGGCTGGGCGTGCGCGACATCATGGGCTACTGCGTCACCGCGATGCTGTTCTCCGGCGTCATTTTCGTCATCGGTCTTACCCTGTTATGACTCTGATTATAAGGAAAATAACTATGAATAATGCAGTGATTGTCAGCGCTATCCGCACCGCGGTGGGCAGCTTTAATGGCGGGCTGGCCAGCGTGCCGGCCACCGAACTGGGAGCGCTGGCGATGCGCGAGGCGCTGCGCCGCGCCGGCATTGCCGCCAGCGATATCGATGAAGTGATTATGGGCAACGTTCTGCAGGCAGGACTGGGGCAGAATCCGGCCCGCCAGGCGGCGCTGAAAGCCGGCATTGATCACACTGTCAGCGCGTTTACCGTCAATAAAGTGTGCGCCTCCGGGCTGAAAAGCGTGGCGCTGGCCGCGCAGGCGATTCTGGCCGGGGATGCGCAGGCGGTGCTGGCCGGCGGCATGGAGAATATGAGCCGCGCGCCCTATCTGCTGGATCCGCGCGCCCGCTGGGGGCTGCGGCTGGGCCACGGCGCGCTGCAGGACGTGATCCTGCAGGACGGCCTGCTGTGCGCGATCAATAATTATCACATGGGGATCACGGCGGAAAATGTCGCCAGAGAGTATGGCATCAGCCGCGAACAGCAGGATAACGCCGCGCTGGCTTCCCAGCGCAAAGCCGCCGCCGCCCAGGCCAGCGGCGCGCTGGCGGCGGAGATCACGCCGGTGCTGATAAAAGGCAAGAAGGGCGATGTGGTCTTCGATAGCGATGAGCATCCGCGCGCCGATACCACGCTGGAAAAACTGGCCGCGCTGCGTCCGGCGTTTGATAAACAGGGCACGGTCACCGCCGGCAACGCCTCCGGGATTAACGACGGCGCGGCGGCGCTGGTGATTATGTCGGAACGGCGCGCGCGTGAACTGTCGCTGTCGCCGCTGGCCCGCATTCGCGGCTACGCCAGCGGCGGCGTGAGTCCCGAATTGATGGGCATGGGGCCGGTGCCGGCAACGCTCAACGTGCTGAAAAAAACCGGGCTGTCGCTGGCCGATATCGATCTGATCGAAGCGAACGAGGCTTTTGCCGCCCAGTACCTGGCGGTCGGCAAGGTACTGGGGTTTGATGAGGAGAAGGTTAACGTCAACGGCGGGGCGATCGCGCTCGGCCATCCGATCGGCGCCAGCGGCGCCCGTATTCTGGTGACGTTGCTGCACGCGATGATCGCCCGGGATAAAACGCTGGGGCTGGCGACGCTGTGCATCGGCGGCGGCCAGGGCACGGCCCTGATTGTCGAACGACTGTAAACACATCCCCCGGGGATAAAGGGGGGCTGGCGCGCCAGCCCCCGCTGCGCATCAGAGCGGGCGAATGCGCAGCGTGATGCCTTCCACCGCTACCACTTCCACCGCGCTGCCGGCCGGCAGATCCTGATCGCACTGAACGCGCCAGCTACCGTCGCCGATGCGGATATGTCCGATGCCGTCGCGCAGCGGTTCGCTTAGCGTGGCGTGGCGCCCGATAAGCTGTTGCCCGCGCTGATTCAGCGTCGAGGGCGGCGCGGCGCGGGTCCGCTGACGCAGCCAGTACCACCAAAGTACGGCGGTGGCGATGGTCAGCACGGCGAACAGGGCTCCCTGCCACGGCCAGCTGAACGGCAACAGCCAGACCAGCAAACCGGTAATGAGGGCGGAGACGCCGCTCCACAGCAGATAGCCGCCGGCGCCGAGCATTTCGGCCGCCAGCAGCAGACCGGCGAGCGTCAGCCAGAGCCAATGGGCGTGGCCGGTGAGCAATTCCGCGATCATTATTTACTCCGGCCGGCCGGCGACTGACTGGAGCCGATCAGTTCGGCAATGCCGCCGATGGCGCCCATCAGGTTGCTGGCGTCCAGCGGCATCATGATCACCTTGCTGTTGCTGGCGGAGCCGATATTCTGCAGGGCATCGGTATATTTCTGCGCCACAAAGTAGTTGATCGCCTGGATGTTGCCGTCGGCGATGGCGTTCGACACCATTTTCGTCGCCTGGGCTTCCGCCTCGGCCGCGCGTTCACGCGCTTCGGCCTGCAGGAAGGCCGACTGCCGTTCCCCTTCCGCCTTCAGGATCTGCGCCTGTTTTTCCCCTTCGGCTTTCAGTATGGCGGACTGGCGTACGCCTTCGGCTTCGAGAATATCCGCGCGTTTGGTACGTTCCGCTTTCATCTGGGCGTTCATTGAAGCGATCAGTTCTGCCGGCGGACGCACGTCGCGGATCTCGATGCGCGTGACCTTCACGCCCCAGGGGTTGGTCGCCTCATCGACAATGTGCAGCAGGCGGGTGTTGATGCTGTCGCGCTGGGACAGCATTTCGTCCAGCTCCATGGAGCCGAGCACGGTACGGATGTTGGTCATGGTCAGATTGGTGATCGCCAGCTCAAGGTTGCTGACCTCGTAGGCGGCGCGCGCCGCATCGACCACCTGAATAAAGCAAACGGCGTCGATGGTGACGTTGGCATTGTCACGGGAGATGACTTCCTGCGACGGAATATCCAGCACTTGCTCCATTACGTTGATTTTACGGCCGATGCGATCCATAAAGGGGATCAGCATGTTCAGGCCCGGCATCAGCGTTTTGGTATAGCGCCCGAAGCGTTCGACAGTCCATTGATAACCCTGCGGAACAATTTTGATGCATGACCAGACCAGTATCAGTGCGACAACAATCAAAACAGGGATAACGCTAAACATCATAATGCAATCTCCATAAGTGTGTTTCCGTGACGGTACGCCAGCAGAGGGTAATCGTTTTTTGTGACGATGAATACCGAATATTCCGCCCGCTCGCCGTTATCCGCGTCGCGTTTTAGCGAGCAGGGCGGGGCGGGCGACGGCGCGGGTCGGGCGGCGTGGATGTCAAAAGGGAAAGGCGGCGGCGCGCGGCGTTACAGATCCAGTTCGATATCTTCCAGCGGCATACAGCAGCAGGGCAGGATCTCATCCTGATGGATAAACGCCAGCGGCGTTTGGCCGTAAGCGACCTTGCCGCGCAGCAGGCGGGTACGGCAGGAACCGCAATATCCGGCGCGGCACTGATACTCCACGCTGACGCGGTGCGCTTCCAGAACATCCAGCAGCGAGAGCTGCTGGTCGTCGCAGGCGAACTGCGCCTCGGAGAGGCGCAGCGTAATGGTGGGGGTCGTCATGGCGTCGGGCCGGGTTACAGCTGGAAGTCGCTTAAATCGTCGGTATTGATTTCCGAGTCGATTTGGCCGACCAGATAGGAGCTGACTTCCACTTCCTGCGGCGCGACCTGAACGTTATCCGAAACCAGCCAGGCGTTGATCCACGGGATCGGGTTGGTACGCGTCTGAAACGGCAGCGGCAGACCCACCGCCTGCATGCGGATATTGGTGATGTATTCGATGTACTGGCACAGAATGTCGTTATTCAGGCCGATCATCGAACCGTCGCGGAACAGATAGCTGGCCCACTCTTTCTCCTGCTGCGCGGCCAGCACAAACAGGTCGTAGCACTCCTGCTGGCATTCGGCGGCGATATCGGCCATCTGCGGATCGTCCTGACCGGAGCGCAGCAGGTTCAGCATATGCTGGGTGCCGGTCAGGTGCAGCGCTTCGTCGCGCGCGATCAGTTTGATGATTTTGGCGTTGCCTTCCATCAGTTCGCGTTCGGCGAAGGCGAACGAACAGGCGAAGCTGACGTAGAAGCGGATCGCTTCCAGCGCGTTGACGCTCATCAGGCACAGATACAGCTGTTTCTTCAATCGATACAGATCGACCGTTACGCTCTTGCCGTTGACCTGGTGGGTGCCTTCGCCCAGTAAATGGTAGTAGCTGGTCATTTCGATCAAATCGTCGTAGTAGGCGGAAATATCTTTCGCCCGTTTCAGGATCTCTTCATTGGTGACGATGTCGTCAAACACCAGCGCCGGATCGTGCACGATATTGCGGATAATGTGAGTGTAGGAGCGCGAGTGGATCGTCTCCGAAAACGCCCAGGTTTCCACCCAGGTTTCCAGCTCCGGGATGGAGATCAGCGGCAGCAGCGCGACGTTCGGACTACGGCCCTGGATGGAGTCGAGCAGCGTCTGATATTTCAAATTGCTGAGGAAGATATGTTTTTCGTGTTCCGGCAAGGCCTGGTAGTCGATACGGTCGCGGGACACATCGACCTCTTCCGGGCGCCAGAAAAAGGAGAGCTGTTTCTCAATCAGCTTTTCGAAAATTTCATATTTTTGCTGATCGTAGCGCGCCACGTTGACGGACTGACCGAAAAACATCGGTTCCTGTAACTGGTCGTTCTTAGTCTGTGAAAATGTGGTGTAGGCCATCCGGTTCTCCAAAAATCCCCATACTGAAGCTGCACAGCAGCCTGAGTTTACTGACAACGCGCAACGACCGTTAACCCGCCATTCCCGCGGATCCCCGTCTGTCCGGGGGAAGTTCCTTATGAGGGCGGTATGTCGCTTCATAAGAAGATCCCCGCTTGCGCGGGGATGACGGGGTCATGCGTTTGTCGGCGGCTCGAGGCCGCCGCGCTATCCGTTTAGATCTTACAGGCGCCGCTTTCGCAACCGTCATCGCCTGGGGCGTCGAGCAGGTCTTCCTGCGCGTCTTCCGCGCCGTCGCGAGTGTTCTGATAGTAGAGCGTTTTCACTCCAAGTTTGTACGCGGTCAGCAGATCTTTCAGCAACTGTTTCATCGGCACTTTGCCTGACGGGAAACGCGCCGGATCATAGTTAGTATTTGAGGAAATCGCCTGATCGACGAATTTCTGCATAATACCGACCAGCTGCAGATAGCCGTCGTTGCCGGGCATCTCCCACAGCAGTTCGTACGCGTCTTTCAGCCTTTCATACTCCGGCACCACCTGACGCAGAATGCCGTCCTTCGATGCCTTCACGCTGATATGACCGCGCGGCGGCTCGATACCGTTGGTGGCGTTGGAGATCTGCGACGACGTCTCGGACGGCATCAGCGCCGACAGCGTCGAGTTTCTCAGGCCGAATTCTTTGATCGAGGCGCGCAGCGACTGCCAGTCGTAATGCAGCGGCTCGCTGCACACCGCATCCAGATCGCGTTTGTAAGTATCGACCGGCATGATGCCCTGCGCATAGGTGGTTTCATGAAACCACGGGCAGGCGCCCTGTTCGCGCGCCAGCGCGTTGGAAGCCTTAAGCAGATAATACTGGATCGCCTCGAAGGTGCGGTGCGTCAGATTATTGGCGCTGCCGTCGGAATAGCGTACGCCGTGTTTAGCCAAATAGTAAGCGAAATTGATCACGCCGATACCCAGCGTGCGGCGGCCCATGGCGCCGCGTTGGGCGGCCGGAATCGGATAATCCTGATAATCCAGCAGGGCATCCAGCGCACGCACCGCCAGCGTCGCCAGCTCTTCCAGTTCGTCCAGGCTATCAATAGCGCCCAGGTTGAAAGCCGACAGCGTGCAGAGCGCGATCTCGCCGCTTGCGTCGTTCACGTCTTCCAGCGGTTTGGTCGGCAGAGCGATCTCCAGGCACAGGTTGGACTGACGCACCGGCGCGACCCGCGCGTCGAACGGGCTGTGGGTGTTGCAGTGGTCGACGTTCTGGATGTAGATGCGGCCGGTGGAGGCGCGTTCCTGCATCATCACCGAGAACAGGTCTACCGCCTTGATCTGTTTCTTGCGGATACTGTCGTCTTGTTCGTACTGCACATACAGACGCTCGAATTCCGTCTGGTCGACAAAGAAGGCGTCATACAGCCCCGGCACGTCGGACGGGCTGAACAGGGTAATGTCTTCGCCCTTCAGCAGGCGCTGGTACATCAGTTTATTAAGCTGTACGCCGTAGTCGAGCTGGCGCACGCGGTTGCCTTCCACGCCGCGGTTGTTTTTCAACACCAGCAGGCTTTCCACTTCCAGATGCCAGAGCGGATAGAACAGGGTGGCCGCGCCGCCGCGCACGCCGCCCTGCGAACAGGATTTGACCGCCGTCTGGAAATGCTTGTAGAACGGGATACAGCCGGTATGGAAGGCCTCGCCGCCGCGGATCGGGCTGCCCAGCGCGCGAATGCGCCCGGCGTTGATGCCGATGCCGGCGCGCTGGGAAACGTATTTCACAATCGCGCTGGAGGTGGCGTTGATGGAATCCAGGCTGTCGCCGCACTCGATCAGCACGCAGGAGCTGAACTGGCGGGTCGGCGTACGCACGCCGGACATGATCGGCGTCGGCAGCGAGATCTTGAAGGTAGAGATGGCGTCATAGAAGCGTTTGACGTAATCCAGACGGGTTTCCTTCGGGTAACCGGAGAACAGGCAGGCGGCCACCAGGATGTACAGGAACTGCGCGCTTTCGTAGATTTCGCCGGTGACGCGGTTTTGCGCCAGATATTTGCCTTCCAGCTGTTTGACGGCCGCGTAGGAGAAGTTCATGTCGCGATCGTGATCGATAAACGCATTCATCTGATCGAATTCTTGCGCGCTGTAGTCATCGAGCAGGTGGCGATCGTATTTGCCCATCCCCACCATTTTTTTGACGTGGTCGAGCAGGCGAGGCGGTTCAAACTGGCTGTAGGCTTTTTTCCGCAGATGGAAGATCGCCAGCCGCGCCGCCAGATACTGGTAATCCGGGCTTTCGCGGGAGATAAGATCGGCGGCCGCTTTGATAATGGTTTCGTGGATGTCGGCCGTTTTGATGCCGTCGTAGAACTGGATGTGCGAACGCAGTTCCACCTGAGAAACGGAAACGTTGTGGAGACCTTCGGCTGCCCAGGTGATGACCCGGTGAATTTTATCCAGATTGATGCGTTCTTTACTGCCATCGCGTTTGGTAACGAGCAGACTGTGGTTCATGTGGGGTTAGTCCGTGTTCTGGCCCCCTGACTCCGTGCTGGACGCAAACAAAAATAGTGCCTTTGCTTGAGATGCAAACACTATATATAGGGGGTGCAATTTATTTTGATAACAAGATAGTGGGTAACGTCAATGAATGCAAGTTAACAAATCTTGCAGAAATTGTGGATAAACCTGGGGACTACGTCGCTAAGTGATTGCCTGTCGAAGGCTTCCTGATTGTCAATCGGCAACAGGGATTTTTTAAAATATTGATCGTTTGCTTTTTTATTAAACGTAAGAAAATAGAGTAAAATTGATCTCCTCTCGGTTTAGGCTGTCGGCAAATTCACCGTGCCGATGCCTGGCGCAGCGCGGCCGCGCCGTTTATCGCCGGGCGTCGGGGCGGCTCCCCCGACGTCGCGAGAATCAGGCGTCGCTCGTACTGTGCAACATATAGTTTACATCGACATTCGGGCCGAGCGTAAAGCGATTCGTCAGCGGGTTGTAGTGCAGGCCGGTGATATGGCGTTCGCGCAGCGAGGTGCCGTCGATCCAGCGCATCAGCTCCGCCGGTTTAATAAACTTCTTCACGTCGTGCGTGCCGCGCGGCACCATCTTAAGCACGTATTCGGCGCCGATCACCGCCATCAGCCAGGCTTTGGGGTTGCGGTTGATGGTGGAGAAAAAAACGTGGCCGCCGGGTTTAACCAGCCGCGCGCAGGCCCGCACCACGGATTGCGGATCCGGCACGTGCTCCAGCATTTCCATACAGGTCACCACATCATACTGTTGCGCGTGGGTTTCGGCGTGCGCCTCGACCGTTTCCTGCAGGTAGCTGACGTTTACGCCGCTTTCCAGCGCGTGCAGGCGCGCCACCTGCAGCGGTTCGGCGCCCATATCGAGCCCGGTGACGCTGGCCCCTTCCTGCGCCATACTCTCCGCCAGAATACCGCCGCCGCAGCCGACATCCAGCACTTGCCGGCCAAAAATCCCGTCGGCGCGCTGGATGATGTAGCCCAGACGCAGCGGGTTAATGCGGTGCAACGGCTTAAATTCTCCTTCCAGATCCCACCAGCGCGAGGCGACGGCCTCGAATTTGGCGATCTCGTTTTGGTCGACGTTGGCGGTTTTCACTTCGGCTTCGGTACTCATGTGCGTCAATAACCTCGATGGGTAAGCAATGGGCCGAGTATAGCCATCTCTCCGCGGATTCTGCAATGATGCGGCCGACCGGCCTGAGCCGGCCGCGCGTTCCCCGGCATCGTCCCGGTTAACGCGACTATCGCGAGGCTGTTCGCGTTAACGCCCACCAGTTATAGCGCTGTCGGCAATCCTGCGCCTGGCCGTCGTCGCCGACGGCGAATGACGCATAGTCGGCCTGCGTCAGCGTTTTTAGCGTTCTGACGCCGTCGTAGTAATAAATATTCTCCCGATCGCGGGCGAAATAGTCGTTGAGAAAGGTCAGCGTCGGCAGATGAATGCGGCTGGCGCTGATCGGGAAGCGTTCGCACAGCAGGACGCGCTGGTCAATCATGACGAACGACGGGTGCGGAAATTGCAGTTGTTCGGGGGAGAACGTCACATTCACGCGTTTGCCGGCGCAAAACAGCAGGCTGCGGCTATGCGCATAGCGTCCGTGCAGCTGAGTTTCAGCGGCCGGCAGGTCGCGCTTTATCCTGCCCTGGTAATAAACGTTGCGCTTGTCGATCGCCCAGCCGAAGCCATTGCTGAGGAATGTGGCCGGATCGGCCTTTTTTATCGGGTCGGGCAACGAGTAAAAGATGTTATGGCACCAGACCTGTCTGCCGTCGCTGAAGTAATGGGCATGCGGGTCACAGGCGTGAAACTCGCTGACCGGCTGAGCGGAGAAGCGCGCCGGCACGCGGCTTTCGGGCGAGTGGTAGGGAATGAGATACAGGCCATATCGATCGCCGCACAGATGGCGCGTCAGGAGACGAAAGCTATCGACATCCATATCGTCCAGGCGCTGGCGATGAAAGTACAGCCGGCGGCCGGCCTGAAATCCGTGGCCGATAGCGCGCAGTTCGCTTTCGGCTTCGTCTTGCTGCGCGATCGCCCGGGTCCACCATTCCGGCTGGTATTGCGGGTGGGCGACGAAAAAATCGCGCCAGTGGTCAATCTCCTGCTGGCTGATGTTGCCGGTGCTGCCGAGCGGGCGGTGGCGGTCGCAGGCGAACAGTCGGTTATGCCACCAGACTGCGATAAAGCTGTCGGCATCGACGTCGAGCGCGCGATTGCGGTAAAACACCTGGCGATCGTCGCGGTAGTAGTCGGCGCACAGATGGCGGAAGCTGGCGCCGTCCGCGCCGCTGATGCGCTGACCGCAGCAATACGCATAACGATCATCGACCGCAAAGTAATCGCTGTCGACCTGCGCGGCATGACTCCCGCCGGGTTTGCTGTACTCCCTGAGCAGGCGAAAATTGCCGTGGTGGCGTATGGTTTTTCCGGTGATGTACCAGGCGCGCTGCGCGTCCATGCTGTAGCGCGAGTTCAGACAGCGGAAGGTCGCGAGATCGACGCCGTCGATAGTGTAGTAGTAAATGCGCACCACCTTGCTGCCCTGCTGCGCCTGGACGATGATCGCTTCGCCGTCGGTGCCCCAGCGATCGCTGAGCATGCGGAAGCGTTCGGGATGCCTGATGGTCAGCGGCTGATCCTGTTTATCGCTTAGCGGTTTCAGCGTATCGCTGCGGCACAGCTGGTCGTTAATCCACAGATAGCCGTTGTGATTGGTGCGGCGCAGGGCGCCGGCCGGCCAGGGTAGACGCACGCCGGCGCGGTAGACGCCCTCGCCGTCGGCCAGCAGGGCGTATGGCGAATGGCCCGGCAGCAGGCCGTAGTCGGACAGCGGCAGCGGCGCGATGCGATCGGGGTCAACGTCGTTCATCCGCGTAAACCAGGGCAGCGTCGTTCCCATCTCCGCCATCATCAGGTGGCTATGCGCATCGGACACCGGATACGCGGCGTAGAGATTTGTATCATCGCGCAGATAGTAACAGGCCGCTTTCTCCTGCTGCGCATAGCACCAGCGCAGCCCGTCGCTCAGCCGAAACGGCAGCGGCCATGGTTCGACGAACCAGTAAAAGGGCGCGGTATGCAGGCACTCGGACAGGTAGTAATCCTGGCGCGCGCCGCGCAGCAGAAAAGGCAGATCGCGGTGACGGTAGAGCGTTTCCCCGCGCGCCAGGGGCGAGGCGGCGTGCTGCTGTTTCGCCAGAGCTTGCGCTATCCGCTGCGGGTCATCGCCCGCGCTGAACGGGCCGAAGCGGCGCTGCAGACGCGCCCGGGGATCGACGAAGTCCGCCAGAAAGTAACCGTCGATAAAGGCATAGTCGCCGTACCAGGCAACGGGTTGCGCTATCCATTCATCGGCCATCTCTTTTCCCCCTTTGATGTTTGCGCCTCTGACCGGGTATTTAAGCGCAGTCGTTTCCGCAGAGCCAGATCAATCGGCTGCGTCGGGCGTTATGTCGCGCCTCGTCCCGCCGCCGGCAGACCCTTTGGCTGCCGTACGCCATCCATCGGCTATAATCAGGGCGTGTTGAGGCGCGCGCCGGGAGTTTCCCCCGAATCCGCGCTTTGTGATATAATTTTCCACCTTTTGAACTCGGGTAGATGCATTAATAGAGGGATAGCGGCTCCATGAGCGACCTTGCCAGAGAAATCACACCGGTCAACATCGAAGAAGAGCTGAGAAGCTCGTATCTGGACTATGCCATGTCCGTTATTGTCGGGCGTGCGTTACCAGATGTTCGTGATGGACTGAAGCCGGTACACCGTCGCGTATTGTATGCGATGAATGTGCTGGGCAATGACTGGAATAAACCGTATAAAAAATCGGCCCGTGTAGTCGGGGACGTCATCGGTAAATATCACCCGCACGGTGATTCCGCCGTGTATGAAACCATCGTCCGTATGGCGCAGCCCTTCTCTCTGCGCTATATGCTGGTCGACGGGCAGGGCAACTTCGGTTCGATTGACGGCGACTCCGCGGCAGCCATGCGTTATACCGAAATACGTATGGCGAAGATCGCTCACGAACTGCTGGCCGATCTGGAAAAAGATACCGTGGATTTTGTGCCGAACTATGACGGCACCGAACAAATCCCGGACGTTATGCCAACCCGGATTCCCAACCTGCTGGTTAACGGCTCGTCCGGTATCGCGGTGGGGATGGCGACTAACATACCGCCCCATAACCTGACCGAAGTCATCAACGGCTGCCTGGCCTATATCGATGACGAAAACATTAGCCTGGAAGGGCTGATGACGCATATTCAGGGGCCGGACTTCCCGACGGCGGCGATTATTAACGGTAAGCGCGGCATCGAAGAAGCCTACCGCACCGGGCGCGGCAAGATTTATATTCGCGCGCGCGCCGAAGTGGAAGCCGACGCCAAAACCGGCCGCGAAACCATTATCGTGCATGAAATTCCTTATCAGGTGAACAAAGCGCGCCTGATCGAAAAAATTGCCGAACTGGTGAAAGACAAGCGCATCGACGGCATCAGCGCGCTGCGCGACGAGTCGGATAAAGACGGCATGCGCATCGTGATTGAGATTAAGCGCGATGCGGTGGGTGAAGTTGTTCTGAATAATCTTTACTCCCAGACTCAGCTGCAAACTTCTTTTGGCATCAATATGGTGGCGCTGCATCAGGGCCAGCCGAAGATCATGCCGCTGAAAGATATTCTGGCCGCGTTTGTTCGCCATCGCCGTGAAGTCGTTACGCGCCGGACTATTTTCGAACTGCGTAAAGCGCGCGATCGCGCTCATATCCTCGAAGGGCTGGCGATTGCGCTGGCGAATATCGATCCGATTATCGAATTGATTCGCCGCGCGCCGTCGCCGGCGGAAGCGAAAGCGGGCTTGATTGCCCAATCATGGGAACTGGGCACCGTTTCCGCGATGCTGGAGCGCGCCGGCGACGATGCCGCTCGCCCCGAATGGCTGGAGCCGGAGTTCGGCATCCGCGAAGGCCGCTATTACCTGACGGAGCAACAGGCTCAGGCGATTCTGGATCTGCGCTTGCAGAAGCTGACCGGTCTGGAACATGAAAAGCTGCTGGATGAATATAAAGCGCTGCTGGAACAGATTGCCGAACTGCTTTATATCCTGGAAAGCCCGGAACGGTTGATGGAAGTGATCCGTGAAGAGCTGGAAGCGATCAGGGAACAGTATAGCGACGAGCGCCGCACCGAAATTACGCTCAACACCGCGGACATCAACATCGAAGACCTGATTAATCAGGAAGATGTGGTGGTGACCCTGTCGCATCAGGGCTATGTGAAATACCAGCCGCTGACCGATTACGAGGCGCAGCGCCGCGGCGGACGCGGCAAGTCAGCCGCCCGGATTAAGGAAGAGGACTTTATCGATCGTCTGCTGGTGGCCAATACCCATGACACGATATTGTGCTTCTCCAGCCGTGGCCGGCTGTACTGGATGAAGGTCTACCAGCTGCCGGAAGCCAGTCGCGGCGCCCGCGGGCGTCCGATCGTCAATCTGCTGCCGCTGGAGCAGGATGAGCGCATCACCGCGATTCTGCCGGTACGCGAGTATGAAGAAGGGCGCCATATCTTTATGGCCACCGCCAGCGGTACGGTGAAAAAGACCGCGCTGACCGAATTCAGCCGTCCGCGCAGCGCCGGCATCATCGCCGTCAATCTGAACGAAGGCGATGAGCTGATCGGCGTCGATCTGACCGACGGCAGCAACGAAGCGATGCTGTTCTCGGCCGAAGGGAAAGTCGTGCGCTTCTCCGAGGAAGCGGTTCGTTCGATGGGCCGAACCGCCACCGGCGTGCGCGGCATTAACCTGCAGGGCGAGGACCGCGTGGTCTCCCTGATTATTCCGCGCGGTGAAGGGGATATCCTGACCGTGACGCAGAATGGTTACGGCAAACGCACCGCGGTGAATGAATACCCGACCAAATCGCGCGCCACCAAAGGCGTGATTTCCATCAAGGTTAGCGAGCGCAACGGTAATGTGGTCGGCGCGGTGCAGGTTGAAACCACCGATCAGATCATGATGATTACCGACGCAGGCACCCTGGTGCGTACCCGCGTTTCGGAAGTCAGCATTGTCGGCCGCAACACGCAGGGGGTTACTCTGATCCGTACCGCCGAAGATGAGCAGGTGGTCGGGTTGCAGCGCGTGGCCGAACCGGTGGAAGACGAAGAGCTGGACGGCGTGGTGCCGGTTGACGGTGAAATCGCCGAAGACGTGGAAGACGATTTCGACGCCGATGGCGACGATGAGATCGTACCTGACGATGAGTAACCGGGTCATTATTGAACTGATACTGTAAATAATCCGGGCTGCAGAAAGCCAACGCGTCGGCAGCCTGGAGTATGATCAGTAGAGCGGTGTAAATCTCGCCAGAGCCAGCGCATATGCGCTGGCTTTTTTTATGCGAGATCGGTAGTGTAACGGCAGGATTCTTCCTGAGCCCATCGATCGATTACATAGCGACAAACAATTGAAATACCTTGCTTCGTTTCATACTACATTAAAGATCTCCCGCTACCTGTTTCGGGTGCTGGCTATTATGCTATGGGCGCTGGGCGCGATGATTTCGGTTTTTTACATCAGCAGCGTGTTATATAAAAAAGAATCGGAGCTGCGGCAGGAATATAATTTAAGCTTCGACCAGGCTCAGTCTTATATCCGGCGCGCCAGCGATATTATCCGGGAAATAAAGTATGTGGCGGAAAACCGGCTGAAAATGCCGGCGGATACGCGGGAAAGTTTCCTTTCCGGTCAGTCTGATGCGCCGTCTTTTTATCCGCTGCTGAACGGCGCGAGATGCGACGCGGCTTATTCCGGCGGCCAGCATCCGCTGCGCGCCCTGAGTAATTTCTTTTACGACTGGCGTGAAAATTTTTCTGCCGCTTACAATCTCAATCGGGTATTTTTTGTCAGCGCCGATCGGCAGTGTATGGTGGATTTCGGTATCCGCAATCAATCGCTGGATCGCGATAATCTGATTAAAAACGTGCAGGAGCGTTTTCTTGCCGCCCAGGATAAAGACGGCATCAATGACGGTCGTGAAGAGACGGTATACTGGATCAGCGCCAGTACGCTGTCGGATATCGGTTATTTTTACGCGCTGACTCCGGTCTATGTCGGCAACAAACTGGAGGCGCTGCTGGGTATCGAGCAGACCATCCGGCTGGATGACTTTGTGGTGGCCGGCAACTGGCTGCCCGGCGCGATGCTGCTCGATCAGAATAATAACTCGCTGCTGCAGTTCAGCGGCGAGGGGCGTCAGGTGCCCGTGGCGCTCGATTATCCTGACCGCGCCTGGTTTGGTTATGCCAATGGCTATAAAGAAATCGTTCTGAAGAAAAACCTGCCGCCGACCTCGTTCAGCATCGTCTATTCACTGCCGCTGCGTATGTTGTTGATGAATATTAATACGCTGCTGGTAAATATCGCGCTGCTGAATATTTTATCGGCGATTCTGTTATTTACCCTGGCGTGGTTATTTGAGCGGCGCATGTTTTTGCCGGCGGAAAAGAATGCTTTTCAGCTTGAGGAACATGAGCAGTTCAACCGTAAAATCGTTGCTTCGGCTCCGGTCGGCATCAGCATTTTGCGTATCAGCGACGGCAGCAATATTCTCAGCAACGAACTGGCGCACAACTACTTTAATTTACTGACTCGCGAGGACCGCCAGCGCATTACGCGCATTATTTGTGAACAGCAGTCGCGCTTTGTCGATGTGATGACCAGTAAAAAACAGCATCTGCAAATCAGCTTTGTGCATTCACGCTACCGCAACGAGAACGTGGCGATTTGCGTGCTGCTTGATGTCAGCGCGCGGGTCAGGATGGAGGAGTCGCTGCAGGAAATCGCCAGCGCGGCGGAGCAGGCCAGCCAGTCGAAATCGATGTTCCTCGCCACGGTCAGCCACGAACTGCGCACGCCGCTGTACGGCATTATCGGCAACCTCGATCTGCTGCAAACCCAGGATTTGCCGAAGGACGTCAATCGGCTGGTGACCGCGATGAATAACTCTTCCGCGCTGTTGCTGAAGATTATCAACGACCTGCTGGATTTCTCCAAAATCGAATCCGAACAGCTCAAGATCGAACCGCGCGAATTCTCTCCGCACGATGTGGTTCGCCACACCGCCGGCAACTATCTGCCGCTGGTGGTGAAAAAACGGCTCACGCTGTACTGCTTTATCGACCCCGGCGTGCCGGACAGCCTGTCCGGCGATCCTGTGCGTCTGCAGCAGATCCTGTCTAATCTGCTGAGCAATGCCATCAAGTTCACCGATACCGGATGTATTGTCTTCCAGGCTACCTGCCGTAACGACTATCTGGAGTTCCTGGTGCACGATACCGGTATGGGCATCCCGCCGCGTGAAGCGATGCGCCTGTTCGATCCCTTTTTCCAGGTGGGCAGCGGCGTGCAGCGCCATTTCCAGGGAACCGGCCTCGGTCTCGCCATTTGTGAAAAACTGGTCAATCTGATGGACGGCGATATCACCATCGAGTCGGAGCCAGGGCTGGGAAGCGAGTTCGGCGTGCGTATTCCGCTTTATGCCGCTCGCCGCAAGCCCGCAGCGCCGGGCGAGCGGCTGCAGGGTAAAACCGTCTGGCTGCTGATCCGCAATGCCCGGCTGGAGCGCTATCTGACGGACTTGCTGACGCCTTACGGCCTGCTGATGAAATATGATTATCAGGGCGATCCGCTGGACGCGGACGATATTATCCTGACCGACGATGAGGACTGGATGCCGCCGGGCGCGAAGGCGCATATTTTGCTCAGCAGCACGCATATCGGCTCGGCGCAGCAGCTGTCGCCGGGCTGTTGGCACTGCAGCACCTCGCTGCCGCAGGATTTGCCCGCGCTGCTGGAGAGAATCTGCCGTCCGGCGGAAGCGGCGGAACCGCTGTTGCTGCCGCGTCAGCGCCCGGCGGTGCTCACCAGCGCGAAGAACAGCGATATCCGTATCCTGGTAGTCGACGATCATCCTATCAACCGTCGCTTGCTGGCCGATCAGCTCGGCTCGCTTGGCTATGAGGTGGTGACCGCCAACGACGGGGTGGATGCGCTTAGCGTGTTGGGCCGCCACGCTATCGATATCGTGCTGACCGATGTGAATATGCCGAATATGGATGGCTACCTGCTAACGCAGCGTTTACGTCAGGATGGGCAGGGGTTCCCGGTGATCGGCGTGACGGCCAACGCACTGGCCGAAGAGCGGGAGCGCTGTTTACAGGCCGGCATGGATGACTGCCTGTCGAAGCCGGTTACGCTGGAAACGCTGCAGACCACGCTGCGCACCTATAGCGAACAGGTGCGCGACGCGCGACGTCGCAGCAACAGCCAGCAGCAGTCGTGAGCAACGCGTTCCCCCCGCCAGGCAGAACGGCGGGGCGGCGATTACTCTTTATCCGCCGGGACGGAGCTATTAACGGATGACAGATAATTCAGCAGCGCGATATCGTTATCCACTCCGAGTTTCATCATGGCGGATTTTTTCTGGCTGCTGATGGTTTTAATGCTGCGGTTAAGCTTTTTGGCTATCTCGGTCACCAGAAAACCCTCGGCGAACAGGCGCAGCACTTCACTTTCTTTCGGCGACAGGCGTTTATCGCCGTAGCCGCTGGCGCTGATTTTTTCCAGCACTTTGGCGACGCTGTCCGGGGTGAATTTCTTGCCTTTCTGCAAGGCCGCCAGCGCTTTCGGCAGATCGGTCGGCGCGCCCTGTTTCAGGACGATCCCTTCGATATCCAGATCCAGTACGGCGCTGAGAATGGCCGGGTTATTGTTCATGGTCAGCACAATAATGGACAGGCTGGGATAGTGGCGCTTGATGTATTTTATTAGCGTAATGCCGTCGCCGTACTTATCGCCGGGCATGGAGAGATCGGTAATAAGCACATTCGCGTCAAGTTTCGACAGATTATTAATGAGCGTGGTTGAGTCTTCAAATTCTCCGACGACGTTGACCCATTCAATTTGCTCCAGGGATTTTCGGATGCCAAACAAGACGATAGGATGGTCATCAGCGATAATTACATTCAGGTTACTCATCGTTCTGGTTACTCATGTTGTTGGCTACCTTGCTGCAGCAATGCACTGACAAAAAATGAAATATGGCTAAGATTATTTTTGATCTGCACACTGTCATGAGCGCTGATATATTGTTCTAACTGTTCGCACAGTTGTTTCCCGGGTTGCAGATTCAGCATGGCAAATGCGCCTTTCAGGCGGTGCGCTGTCTGTGCCAGTGATAAAAAATCATCATTTTCGAACTCAGTATACAATCTCTTTAGATCATCCGGTACTGTCTCGACAAACAGAGGATAGTAGTCGCTGTCGGCCAACTGGCGGGCCCAGGACGATGCGTCCGGTTCGTCTCCGTCCGCCGGGATCTCATCCTCGCCCGCCAGGCGCATTTCCAGCAGACGCAGCACCGCGTCCTGCAGCAACTGGCTGACGTTATAGCTGGTGCGCAGGCAGCGCCCGTCCAGCGCCACGACCTCAGTGTCATAGTGCGTCAACAGCAGGCCGTAATCCGTCAGTTTATCCGCATCATCCGTCACCAGCAGATCGATCTCCTGCGCGTTCTGCCGTTCATCGGCAACCAGGCAGCAGGCGCCCCAGCTTTCCAGCCAGCGGCTGACGATCTGGCGAATGGCGTCGGAGGTAATATCCAGCAAAATAGTGACCTCGTCCAGCAGACGTTCTTCATCCGCGTCCTGTTCGGTCGCTTCGGGCTTCAACACCATCGTGGCATGATAATGGGTGCCGAGTCCGACTTTGCTGTCAATCTGCAACTGGCCGTTGAGTTTTTGGCACAGCTGGCGGCACAGCGCCAGCGCCAGGCCGGAATTTTGATGAAAACGATCGGCCGAGGGTTGATGCAGAAACGGATAGCGCTGGTTGTCGCGCTCGGCGGAGGACATGCCCGCCCCGGTATCGCTGATGTGTATCATCAACTGCGCCGGATTATCGGCCGAATTCGAGACCGACAGCGTGATCTTGCCGTAGTCGGTGCTGGTGATGGCGTAGTTCAGCAGCAGCGAAAGCAGCCGCCGCACGATATCGCCGTCGCCGAGATAACGCTGGTTGACGTCCAGCTTGTAGTGATGGAACAGGATCAATCCCTTCTGCCTGAGCAGAGGCAGCACCTGCCGCACCTGTTCGTCGCACAGGGTGAGCGGCGAAAACGGCGCCGTCGCCGGCTGCCAGTCGGGGGCGTTGATGCGCTCCATCAAAATAATATTGTCCAGCAAATCGACCATTTGCGTGGCGTTGTCGGACAGGCGGGCGACGAGCTTCCGCTGGCTGGCGCCGTCGCCGTCGCCGTCGCCGTTCTGGCGCAGCGCCTGCGTCAGTTGCTGCAGCGCCCGCGCCGGCCGGGCGAATTCTCGGCTCACGTTGCCCAGCAGGTGCTGAATCACCCGCTGGCTTTTTTCATACTCCTGTTCCGCCAGCACACGCTTTTTCTCCATCAGCATCTCTTCATCCCGGTCGCGCAGCAGGAATAAACAATGTTCGGGATTGCTCTGACTGTGGAACAGGCTGATTTCATACATCTCATTATTGATGGTGGCCTGAATCACGCCCTGGTGCTCATCGGCCATGGCGGAGATTTTGGTCAGGTTGAGATGCGGCAGCAGCAAATCGGCCAGCGGGTTGCTCAGGATCACTTTATTACTGGCGTTATCGTAGACCAGCAGACCGGACGGGACCCGATTGATGATTTCGTCATACAGCAGGCGCGGATCGTCCTGCTGGTGGGGAATATCGACGCGCGGCAGCCGGTCGGCGCGACGCAGCCAGTAAAAGCCGAGGCAGCAAAAGATCAGAACGACCGCGTTGAGCAGCAGCAGCCACATGTTGTTGTACAGCAGATCCATAAGCATCTGATGCAGCGGAATCTGGTATACCAGCCTGACCGGCGCATTGGGCAGGGCCGAGCTCACTTCGACAAAGGAACCGTTGAGGCGGATATCCGTCCCGTAGCTGTTGTCGCTTTCCGCACCGTTGCCGGCCATATCCTGGCGCAAAATAAACAGCGAACGCGGCATGTTTTTCGGAATGATATCGTTAATGGAAATATCGAACGCGATGATGGTCGCCAGATGACCGGGCTGGTTAAAGGTGGTGCGAATGGTGAAATAGTAATCGTTGTAAAAGCGCAGCTTGCGAATGGAGGAGAAACTCTCCCGTTCGTCCAGCATATTCGCCTGCTGCAGCATCTCCGCTTTGCGCGCTTCGACGATGGCCGAAATATAGTTGCTCTTGTAGTGAGAGGCGACGTCTTTAAGCGGTTGGGTGGAGATCAGGGTCAGGCTGTTATCCTGGCCGTTGAGGTAGTACATCGAATAGATATCGTTTTCGGCGCCCCACAAAATATCCAGGTAGTTGGCCATGCGCCATGCGGTGCTCAGCGTGGCCGGCTCATGCTGGCCGAAAATCAGCGCGCCGTTTTTAGCGTTGCTTTTGTCAACGTAGAACACGTCCGGGTGCAGACGAACCTCGCGCATGGCGTTTAGCTCGTCGGGCGCCTCGGGAGTAAAATTTTCGTACATCTGCCAGGTATAGAAACGGTAGGTATCGATGCGTTTCTGCATGCTTTGCGCAATATCCGACAGCGCATATCTTTTCTCTGTCAGCCAGCTGTTGACATAGTTATAACCCGACAGGCAGGGGACGCCGAGCAGCAGTATTATCAGCAAAACAAAATAGCGAGTCATCATGGCGGACATGGCGGGTTGTTCCGGTTAACGGGTAATGGCGCGCGCGCTGGCGGTGACGATCAGCAGCAGCGCCGCTACGCAGCCAAAAGCGACGCTCAGACTGGCGGCCTGGGCGATCAAACCGAGCAGCGTCGGACCCACCAGAATGCCGGCGTATCCTACCGTAGTGATCGACGCGATGGCCAGACTGGCCGGCATCGCTTTCTGGTTGCCGGCGGCGTTAAACAGAATGGGAACCACGTTCGAGGCGCCCAGACCGATCATCAGGAAACCGATCACCGACATCACGGCGCTGCTGAAGCTGATCGCCACCGCTAATCCCAGCGCGGCGCACAAACTGCCGCTCATCATAACGGCATAGCGCCCCAGCCTGTCAATCAGACGATCGCCCGTCAGGCGGCCCAGCGTCATCGCGACGGAAAAGGCGGCGTAGCCGATGCCCGCCTGCGCGCTGGTCAGCCCGCGTTGCGCGGTGAGAAACAGCGCGCCCCAGTCGAGCACCGCGCCTTCGGCGAGAAACATGATAAAACACAGCAGGCCGATAAACATAACCCAGCCGCGCGGCATGACCAGCAGCGGGCCGGCGTCGCTCTCGCCGGCGGCGCTCAACAGATGCCGCTGTATCAGCAGCAGCAGAACGACGATCAACGCCGCCACGATCAGCGTCGAGGTCAGCGGCGACAGACCAAGCCACAGCAGTGCGCTGATCCCGCCGGCGCCGGCAATGCCGCCGATACTGAAGAAACCGTGAAACCCGGACATCATCGCCCGGCCGCTGGCCTGCTCGACCACCACCGCCTGAATATTCATTGATACGTCCAGCGTGCCGATCGCGGCGCCGAACAGCAGCAGCACGGGCACCATAAGCGCCACGCTGTCGGCCAGCGTCAGCGCAGGCAGGCTCAGACACAGCAACGCGGCGGACAGCAGGATCACGATCCGACAGCCCAGCCGGCTTGCCAGGATGCCGGTCAACGGCATCGACAGCAGCGAACCGCTGCCCAGCGACAGCAGTAATAACCCCAGTTCGGCGTCGTTAATGCCCAGCCGCATTTTAACCAGCGGGATCAGCGGCGCCCAGGCCGCCATACCGAATCCCGCTACAAAGAAGGCGGCGCGCGTCGCCATTTGGGCCGCTCTGCCGGGCCGCGTCGTCGGGACGTTGGCGCCAGATAAAAGTGTTTGCATAAATAGACGGGCAGTCACTATCCGATAAAAAATTTGCCCTCACTTTTACCATAACCGGCGCGGCGAATCGAAGAATTGATCGCTTTTTCCCATTCCGGCCGTTCGGCGCCGCCAATTGGGCGCATTCGAGGGCGTTCTTCGCGTCTGTCGGCAAGAAAAAGCCGGCGATAAACCGGCAAAATAAAGTAATCCAGATGTACCCGTCATCTTTCAGGTTGTCGGATGCTGATTTTCCGTCGTCTGAAATTTGTTGGGCTGGCAAAATGCAGATAATGATGATGATTATGCCACTTTAGCCTGCCAGGATGGACGGGATTTATCACTTAGTGCTGCCGTCCCGTCCGTCGTTGCAATTCCGTCAGGTTTTTTCCCCGCCATTTTTAGCAATAAATTCTCATGGTTACCGGCAACCGTCGACGATATGGCCGTTTACCATGCGCCGACAGGACGGCGCCGCCGTTGGTCAACGACGGCGGTCCGCACTCTTCGACCCCGGCGCTGGATCACGTGCCGTCCGCGCGCCCTGCGCAATAAACATGTCGATGCGTTTCGCATATCGCCAGCCCTCGCGGCCGATGACGAGACGAAAGATAACGGCCCGCGGCCTGAGGCTCTGAACACTCATAACGAGTCGTCCGCCGGACCGACGCGCCAGACGGAGCCGGATAATCAACCGGCGCCGCTCCGACCGACTGGCATTAGTCGTTCGTCGCCTCTCTTTTTTTCTCCTCCGGTACCGTATAATTCCATACTTTCTGTTTGGCTACTGAGGTGACGTTGGAACAGCTTTCGGAATTGTTGCGCCGTATGCAGCAGGCGTTGCCGGAAAACTTGCCCGGGCGGGCCGGGTTCAGACGGATTAGCCTGACATTGAGCTTAACGGATTCGGCCTCGCTGTTGCCCTGGCTGGCGGCGCAGCCGGTCTGGCCGCAGTTTTACTGGCAGCACCGGGATGAAAGCGAGGAGGCGGCGGTCTGCGGCCGGCTGCTGGGGTTTTCTCATATGGCGGACGCCCGGACGTTTTTGCAGCATAAGGCGGTCGCCGACAGCGTACGCATCTGGGGGCTGAATGCATTTAACGCGGAGAAGGACGGAGGAACAAGTTTTCTGTTCCTGCCGCGTATTGAGTTGCTGCGGCGCGGCGCGCGGCTTGAGGTTAGCGTTAATCTGTTTAGCGAGCGCTCTCTGCGCGAGGACGCGCGCGAGGCATGCGCGTTTATCGCCGCGCTGCGCTCGCCGCGTGCGCTGCCGCCGCTTGACGCGGTCATTGCCGCGCAGCAGCATCTGCCCGGGCGGCTCGACTGGATTGCGCTGGTGCGGCGCGCGCTGCGCATGATCGATGCGGGCGACATGGAGAAGGTGGTGCTGGCGCGCGCGACCCGTCTGCAACTGGTCGCGCCGTTGGCGGCGGCGACCCTGATGGGCGCCAGCCGCGCGGTTAATCACCGTTGTTTTCATTTTATGTTGATCCAGCGCGAGCATCAGGCCTTTCTCGGCTCCAGCCCGGAGCGACTGTACCGACGTAGCGATAACCAACTGGAAACCGAAGCACTGGCCGGTACTGTAGTCAGCGATAACGATGCGCAACGCGCGCAGGCGCTGGCCGACTGGCTGTTGCAGGACGAAAAAAATCAGTGCGAAAATATGCTGGTGGTGGACGATATCTGCCAGCGCCTGCGCCAGTCGGCCCTGACGCTGGACGTGATGCCGGCGGAGGTCATCCGGCTGCGCAAGGTGCAGCATCTGCGGCGCGCGATTCAGGCCGGTCTGCGCACCGCTTCGGACAGCGACTGCCTGTTAGCCCTGCAGCCGACGGCAGCGGTGGCCGGTTTGCCGCGCCGCGCCGCCATGCGCTTTATTCGCGAGCATGAACCCTTTGCGCGCGGCTGGTACGCCGGTTCGGCCGGCTACCTGTCGCGCCGTCAGTCGGAGTTCTGCGTGGCGCTGCGATCGGCGCGGCTCAATGAGCAGACGCTGGAGCTATACGCCGGTGCGGGAATCGTCGCCGGATCTGATCCAGAACAAGAATGGCAGGAGCTGGAAAACAAAGCCGCCGCGCTGAAGTCGCTGTTAGCGGCGGATATGTCATAATTTTGTTTTGCGAATGTTGTCTGTGGCATGGTGTTAAGTCAAAGCGCGCGGCGCGAAAAAAAATATAATCAGTGCCGGAACCCGATAACCTGTGAGTCGTTGAGTGAACCATGTCAACCAATGTATTTAATCGCCGCTGGGCCACACTACTGCTGGAAGCGCTGACCCGTCATGGCGTGCGTCATGTTTGCCTCGCTCCCGGTTCCCGTTCCACGCCGCTGACGCTGTCCGCCGCCGACCATGATTCGCTTATCTGCCATACCCACTTTGACGAACGCGGGCTGGGCCATCTCGCGCTGGGGCTGGCGAAATCGACCGGCGCGCCGGTGGCGATTATCGTCACCTCCGGCACGGCGGCGGCCAACCTCTACCCCGCGCTGATCGAAGCGTCGCTGACCGGCGAGCGTCTGGTGCTGTTGACCGCCGATCGGCCGCCGGAGCTGATTGACTGCGGCGCCAACCAGGCCATCCGTCAACCCGGCATGTTCGCCGGCTATCCGCAGTTTAGCCTCGATTTGCCGCGCCCGTCGCCGGATATTCCGGCGCGCTGGCTGGTCTCGGCGCTGGACGACGCCATGGCGCAGCTCGCGCAGGGCGCGCTGCATATTAATTGTCCGTTCGCCGAACCGCTGTACGGCGCGGATGATGAACAGGCCTGGCGCGACTGGGTGCAGGATCTCGGCGATTGGTGGCGGGACGACCGCCCCTGGCTATGCGCGACGCGCCAGCTGGCGCCGCAAATTCAGCACGACTGGCCCGACTGGCGCGAAAAGCGCGGCGTGGTGCTGGCCGGCCGGCTCGACGCGCGACTGGGTGAACGGGTGGCGCAGTGGGCCGGCCGTCTGGGCTGGCCGCTGATCGGCGATGTTCAGTCGCACTGCGGTCAGCCGCTGCCCTGCGCCGATTTGTGGCTGGCGCACCCACAGGCGTTGCAACAGCTGCAGCGGGCCGAGATCGTCGTGCAGTTTGGCGGCGGTCTGACCGGCAAGCGGCTGTTGCAGTGGCAGGCGAGCTGCCGGCCGCGGGAGTACTGGCTGGTCGACCCGTTGACCGGGCGGCTCGATCCGGCCCATCATCGCGGCCGACGGCTGGTCAGCCCGATTGGACCATGGCTGGATCTTCATCCCCCCGTTGAGCGCGCGGCGTGGGCCACGGCGCTGTCCGACTGCGCGGGGCGAGTTCAGCGCCAGGCGGCGGCCGGGCTGGCGAACGGCTTCGGCGAGGCGCAACTGGCGCACCGACTGCCGCAACTGCTGGCGCCAGGCGGCCAACTGTTCGCCGGCAACAGCCTGTCGATCCGTCTGATTGATGCGCTGGCGCAGCTGCCTGCGGGCTATCCGGTGTATGCGAACCGCGGCGCGAGCGGCATTGACGGACTGCTGTCGACGCTGGCCGGCGTGCAAAGAGGCAACGGCCGGCCCACGCTGGCGATAGTCGGCGATCTTTCCGCGCTCTATGATTTAAACGCGCTGGCGCTGCTGCGCCACGCGCCGGCCGCGCTGGTGCTGCTGGTGGTTAATAATAACGGCGGCCAGATTTTCTCGTTGCTGCCCACGCCGCCGGAACGGCGCGAGCAGTTTTACTGTATGCCGCAGCAGGTGGAGTTCGGCCATGCGGCGGCGATGTTTGGCCTTAACTACGTACGCGCCGACGACTGGCCGACGACTGAGGCGGCGGTGGCGCGCAGCTGGCGCGACGGCGGCGTCACGCTGCTGGAAGTGACGGTGCGGCCGAAAGAGGGGGGGGAGACGCTGAACCGTCTGCTCGGTCAGGTGGCCTCATGGTGATGCACTGTCGCCGCATCGAGCCGGCGAGCGGCGAACGGCCGTGGCTGGTCTGTCTGCACGGCCTGCTGGGCAGCGGCGAAGACTGGCGGGAACTGCTGCCTTTCTTGCGCGACTGGCCGGTTCTGCTGGTCGATTTGCCCGGCCACGGTCAGTCCGCGGCGCTCAACGCGCGGAATTTCGCTCAGCTTAACCAGCAACTGGCCGACACTCTCGAGCGCCAGGGGATCCGGCGTTACTGGCTGCTCGGCTATTCTCTTGGCGGGCGGATTGCCATGTACCACGCCTGTTCCGCTTTGGCCCGGGGGCTGCAGGGGTTGCTGGTCGAGGGCGGCAACCCCGGTCTGGAAAGCGAAGGCGAACGCGAGGCGCGTCTGCGTCAGGATCGCGGCTGGGCGCGACGTTTCGCCCGCGAGGCGTTGCCCGCGGTGCTGGACGACTGGTATCGCCAGCCGGTGTTCGCGGATTTGGCCGCCGGGCCGCGCCAGACGATGATCGCCAGACGCAGCCACAATCAGGGCTGTGCGATCGCCCGCATGCTCGAGGCGACCTCGCTGGCACGCCAGCCCTTCCTGGTCGATGCGCTGCATCGGCTGAGCGTGCCGTTCGGCTATCTGTGCGGCGCTCAGGACAGCAAATTTCAGGCGCTGGCGCGCCATTATCGCCTGCCGCTGATGACGGTCTCCCCGGCGGGACATAATGCGCATCAGGCCAACCCGGCGGCGTATGCTGCGCGGATACTTTCATTAATTACACATCCCAGTAAGGAATAATTATGCTTTATCCGAGTGAAGAATGGCTTTACGCCCCGGTGGAATGGCACGATTGCAGCGGTGATTTCGTCGATATCCTCTATCACAAATCCACGGATGGCATAGCGAAAATCACCCTCAACCGGCCGCAGGTGCGCAATGCGTTCCGGCCGCAAACCGTGAAAGAGATGATTCAGGCGCTGGACAACGCTCGCCACGATGACGGCGTCGGCGTGGTTATTCTGACCGGCGCCGGCGATAAGGCCTTCTGTTCCGGCGGCGATCAAAAGGTACGCGGCGATTACGGCGGCTACCAGGACGAAAGCGGCGTGCATCATCTCAACGTGCTGGATTTTCAGCGCCAGATCCGCACCTGTCCGAAGCCGGTCGTGGCGATGGTGGCGGGCTATTCCATCGGCGGCGGCCACGTGTTGCACATGATGTGCGATCTGACCATCGCCGCCGATAATGCCATCTTCGGCCAGACCGGGCCGCGAGTCGGGTCGTTCGACGGCGGCTGGGGCGCTTCCTACATGGCCCGCATCGTCGGCCAGAAGAAGGCGCGCGAGATCTGGTTCCTGTGCCGTCAGTATGACGCCGCGCAGGCGCTGGACATGGGGCTGGTCAATACCGTAGTGCCGCTGGCGCAGCTGGAGAAAGAGACCGTGCGCTGGTGCCGCGAAATGCTGCAGAACAGCCCGATGGCGCTGCGCTGCCTGAAGGCGGCGCTGAATGCCGACTGCGACGGACAGGCCGGTCTGCAGGAGCTGGCCGGCAACGCCACCATGCTGTTCTATATGACCGATGAAGGGCAGGAAGGACGCAACGCCTTTAATGAAAAGCGTCAGCCTGACTTCAGCAAGTTTCGGCGGAACCCATAATGCGCGGCGCGACGCTCTATCGCTATAGCGTGCCGATGGATGCCGGCGTGGTGCTGCGCGACCAGCGTCTGCAGCGCCGCGAGGGGCTGCTGGTGCGCCTGTGCGAGGATGAACGCGTCGGCTGGGGTGAGATCGCGCCGCTGCCGGCGTTTAGCCGCGAGACGCTGGACGAGGCGCAGCAGGCCGCGCAGCGGCGTCTGCGCGACTGGCTGGCCGGCGGAGAGCCGCCGGATGACGCGCTGCCGTCGGTGGCGTTCGGCCTGAGCTGCGCGCTGGCCGAACTGACGCAGCGTTTGCCCGAGACGGCCGACTACCGCAAGGCGCCGCTGTGCAGCGGCGATCCCGACGAGTTGTTCGCCCGCCTGCAGGCGCTGGACGATAAAGTGGCCAAAGTGAAGGTGGGGCTGTATGAGGCGGTGCGCGACGGCATGATCGTCAATCTGCTGCTGGAAGCGCTGCCCGATCTGCGCCTGCGGCTGGACGCCAATCGCAGCTGGACGCGGCCGAAGGCCGATAGCTTTGCCCGTTACGTCAATCCGGCATTGCGACCGCGCATCGATTTTCTGGAAGAGCCCTGTAAAACGCGCGCCGAATCGCTGGCGTTTGCGCAGCACAGCGGTATCGCCATCGCCTGGGATGAAAGCGTGCGCGAGGCGGATTTCCGCGTGCGCGCCGAGCCGGGCGTCCGCGCCATTGTGATCAAGCCGACGTTGATCGGCAGTCTCACGCGCTGTCGGCAATTGATTGAGCAGGCGCATCAGGCCGGGCTGGAAGCGGTGATCAGCTCCAGCATTGAGTCCAGCCTCGGCCTGAGTCAGCTGGCGCGCATCGCACACTGGCTGACGCCGCACGCCGTACCCGGTCTGGATACCCTGGATCTAATGCGGGCGCAGGTGCTGCGCCGCTGGCCTGACAGCGCGCTGCCGCTGCAAACGGTCGAACAGCTGGAGACGGTATGGCGCTCCTGAGCGACTGGCCCTGGCGCGCCTGGGCGGCGCAGCGCCCGGATCAGACGGCGCTGGACGATGAGAGCGGCGCCTGCAGCTGGCATCGCTTGTGCGAACGCATCGATCGGCTGGCGGCCGGGTTTCGTCGCCAGGGCGTGACGCCGGGCCGCGGCGTGGCGCTGCGCGGAAAAAACAGCGGCGCGATGTTGTTTAGCTATCTGGCCCTGTTGCAGTGCGGCGCCCGTTTGTTGCCGCTCAACCCGCAACTGCCCGCGTCGTTGACGGACGCGCTGCTGCCGTCGCTGGATATCGACTGCGGTCTGTGTCTGGCGCCGCGCGGCTGGCCGGCGGGAATAACCACGCTGCGGCTGGATGACGGCGACGGGGAGCGCGATGGCGGGCCGTTATGGCGGGCCGACCGGCTGGCGACCCTGACGCTGACCTCCGGTTCGGGCGGGCCGCCGAAGGCCGCTGCGCACAGCTATGCCGCCCATCAGGCCAGCGCGCGCGGCGTAGTGCAACTGATGAATTTCGCCGCCGGCGATCGCTGGTTGCTGTCGCTGCCGCTGTTTCATGTTTCCGGTCAGGGCATTGTCTGGCGCTGGCTGGCGGCAGGGGCGACGCTGGTGGTGCGCGAACGTCAGGAACTGGCGGCGGCGCTGCGCGGCTGCACGCATGCCTCGCTGGTGCCGACTCAGCTCTGGCGTTTGCTGAATCAGCCGCCGGAGTCGCTGACGCTGCGCGCGGCGCTGCTGGGCGGCGCGCACATTCCCGTTGAATTGACGCGGCAGGCGGAGGCGCGCGGCATCCGCTGCTGGTGCGGCTACGGCCTGACCGAATTGGCTTCCACCGTGTGCGCTAAACGGGCGGATGAACGGCCCGGCGTCGGCCTGCCGCTGTTGCGCTGCGAGCTGCGTCTGGCGCAGGACGAAATCCTGCTGCGCGCCGACAGTATGGCGGCGGGTTACTGGCGCGACGGCCGGCTGTGGCCGTTAACCGACGAGCAGGGCTGGTTTCATACCCGCGATCGCGGCTGTTTCGAACAGGGCGAATGGCGTATTCTCGGCCGGCTGGATAATCAGTTTTTCAGCGGCGGGGAAGGCGTACAGCCGGAGGATATCGAAGCGGTGCTGTTGACGCACCCAGACGTGGCCTGGGCCTGCGTGGTGCCGGTGCCGGACGTCGAGTTCGGCCAGCGCCCCGCGGCGGTGCTGGATATGTCCGTGGCGCTGAACGTCGAACAGATCGACGCGTGGCTGGCGCCGCGGCTGGCGGTTTTTCAACGGCCGGTAGCCTGGTATCGTTTACCGCCAGCGCTAAAAAACGGCGCCGTCAAAATCTCGCGCCGTCAGGTTTATGACTGGGTGCAGCGTCAGCGGACGACCGGGCGCTGAAACGGCGCCGGCAGATATCAGCAGATAATGCCTTTTTCGCGCGCGGCTCTGAGCCAGTCGCCAAACTCGCTCAGCAGCCGATCGTAAAGTTCTTCATCCGCTACCGACGAGAAATCATCGATGGCGAAAAAGTGCGTGTTATCGACCAGCCGTTCCTGAAAGTCATCCAGCTGCTCCAGAATACCGTAGCGTGAGCCGCCGAGACCGACGAATTTCCAGAAGATGGGGTAGTGGGCCGATTCACTAATCGCTTTCTTGATCGCGTGCGTTTTACTGATGCCGCCGTCGGTTATGAAGACCACAAAGACGGGGTCTTTGCTGTCTTTAAACTCGTCAATCACCGCCTGCATCACCGGCGGTTCGTTGTTGATGCCGCCGAGGCCGGGCAGCAGCTCCAGCATCGCTCGTTTTCCCGCCGCCTGAATCGACGCGATATAGCCCGGCAGATTGTCGAGCGTCACGTCAGGATATTTTTTGTGACGTTCGCCGAATCCCCAGACGTCCATCGCGCCATCATCATCGAACTGTACCGCCAGCGCGGCAATGCGTTCGAGAACCGCCTGCACGTTGCCGCGTTTGAACTGGCGGTTCATCGAACCTGATGCGTCCAGCACAAAAGCGACCCGGGCGCGGGTCTGTTGCAGTTTGTGTTTGGTCAGACTGACGGTGATGGGTTTGCTGAGGCTGACCAGGTACGGCGCTTTCTGCGCCAGCTTTTTCTCCAGACTTACCGTGGGCGTCGGGGCGGGGGGCGCGCTATCCGCCGAGACGTCGACGCCGAAAGCGGTGGCCAGCGGCGCCAGTCCGCCATTAAAACCCTGCCCGAGCGCGCGCAGTTTCCAGCCGTCCCTGTAGCGATAGAGCTGCGCCAGGATCAGCGCTTTTTCGCTGCGTCCGCTTAACGGCACCTGAAAGCTGGCGAGATCCCTGACCTGCAGCGTCAGCTCCGTCAGCCCGTCCAGCGTGGCCGCGCCGTCGATGGTCAACGTAAAGGCGATTTTTTCGATCTCCGCATCAAGCCGCGTCAGATCGAGGCTGAACTCGCCGCCGTCGGGTCCGGGTTGTAACCGTAAGCTCTGGTCGGGCGAGCGGGGTTGGTTATAGAAGATAAAGTCGCTGTCGCCGCGCACTTTTTCCTCGCGGGTCAGCAGAAAGGCCGAAACGTCAACGTCGGCCGCAAATGCGGCTTTCTTGCCATAGCGGATGCTGATCTGCAACTGATGAGCCGCCACGGGGATATTTTGACCGCCAATAAGATTCATAATGCTCCCAATTAACGATGACCATAAGGAGAGCGACGGCGTGCGTCCGACACGCATTTGACTCTCCGTGTCCGTAAAAAAGGCCCCGCCGGCGCAGCCGGAGGAGCCTGTTGAATGCGCGCAGCGCGTTAAGTTACACGTTAACGCCGTGCTGAGCGGCCAGCGCGGCCAGGCCGCCGGCAAAACCCTGACCCACGGCCTTGAATTTCCATTCGCTGCCGTTGCGGTACAGTTCGCCGAAGATCATCGCGGTTTCGGTCGATGCGTCTTCAGACAGGTCGAAACGGGCGATTTCCTGACCGTTGTCGTTATTGACTACGCGCATGAAGCTATTGCTGACCATGCCGAAGTTTTGTTTACGGTTATCGGCCTCGTGGATCGTGACGGCGAACACCAGCTTTTTAACTTCGGCCGGCACTTTGCCCAGATCGATTTTGACCTGTTCGTCATCGCCGTCGCCTTCACCGGTGCGGTTGTCGCCCTGGTGCTCAACGGAGCCGCACGGGCTGACTTTGTTATTGAAGAAAATAAAGTTGGCGTCGGACAAGACTTTACCGTCTTCTCCAACCATAAAGACCGATGCGTCCAGGTCAAATGCCGAGCCGTCAGTGACGCGCATATCCCAGCCGAGCCCGACGATTGCGATGTTCATCGACGGGGCTTCTTTAGTCAGGGAAACATTACCACCTTTAACGAGGGATACAGCCATTCTAGTGCTCCTTAATAACCCGATTGGGCGGAATCAGGCGGCAGATTTTCCTGCCGCCGCTGGTAAGTAAAGCTCAATCTCCGGGCGCCCGTAATCAGGACGCGTTGATACCGTACTGGGCGCAAACGGAGGCGAGTCCGCCCGCATAGCCCTGGCCTACCGCACGGAACTTCCACTCGGTGTTATGGCGATACAGTTCGCCAAACAGCATGGCGGTTTCGGTGGAGGCGTCTTCCGTCAGATCATAACGCGCGACTTCGATCTGGCTGTCGTCGTTGACCAGGCGAATAAAGGCGCCGGAAACCATACCGAAGTTCTGGCGACGGGCCGTCGCGTCATGGATCGTCACCACGAAGACAATCTTGTCGACGTCGGCCGGGATCAGATCCAGCTTGATTTTCAGCGCCTCATCATCGCCGTCGCCTTCGCCGGTCAGGTTATCGCCGGTATGGGTTACGGAACCGTCGGCGGATTTGAGATTGTTGTAGAAAATAAAATCAGCATCGCCGCGCACTTTACCCGTGGCGTTCAGCAGAAATGCCGAGGCGTCCAGGTCAAACGGCTGGCCGTCAGTTGAACGGGCATCCCAGCCAAGGCCAACCAGGACGTTCTTCATCGTAGGGGCGGTTTTCGTCAGGGATACGTTGCCGCCTTTGGACAGAGATACACTCATTTTTCTTTCCTCATTGCCAGAATAAAACTGATTAAATATCAGATTCGGCGCGTTATGCCGAACCGCTTTCCTGTTTTTTGCCGGGGAACAGTATGCTTGCTATCACGCCAATCGCCAGCACAACCAATACCACGATCAGGCTGGTGGTCGCCGAAATGGTGTAGTTATGGTGGAAAATATGGGCGGACGAGTTCAACGCCAGCTTGGCCGCGATAAAGAACAGCAGCACAATGACCGATTTTTCCAGATGCACCAAATATTGCTTCAGCGCTTCAAGCACGAAATACAGCGTTCTCAGGCCGAGGATGGCGAACATCATGGCGCTGTAGACGATCAGAGGTTCGCGACTCACGGCGATTACCGCCGGCACCGAGTCAAAGGCGAACATCACGTCGGACAGCTCGACCACCGCCAGACACAGCATTAACGGCGTGGCGTAGAAGGCCGCTTTGCCTACCCGACCCACGGTGACGTCGCTGTTTTCCGGCTTCGCCAGTTCGCCGTCGACCTCTTTTTGCGTCAGCATAAAGGCATGACCGCGCAGCTTCGGCCAAATCGGGAAGAAGCGTTTGACCATGCGATAAGCAAGGTGCTGTGAATAGTCCTCGATCTCGTCGTCGTCATCGCCGCTTTTCAGCATCATGACGGCGGTCCAGGCCACGATCACCGCAAACAGCATTTCGACCCACGGCCCCAGCATCAACAGGCCGGTGCCGATGGCGACAAAAATACCACGGAACACAATCGCGCCGATGATGCCCCAGTACAGGACGCGGTGACGGTATCCATCCGGCACGGAGAACCAGGAGAAGATAGCCATAATGACGAACAGGTTATCGACCGACAGCACCTTTTCCAGCACGTAGCCGGTGACGAACAGGCTGGCCACTTCCGCGCTGTGATGCACATAGAGGAAGCCGGCAAAGGCGAGGGCGACGGCGATCCAGAACAGAGACCACAGCGCGGCGCTTTTCAGCGGAATCGGTTTATCATCGCGATGCATGAACAGGTCGATGAAAATAGCACCGACCGACAGCAGGATGAATACGGCAACGGTTTCCAGCGGGAAGCCAATGTGGGTTGTTTCCATGGTATTCCTGAACTCTTAAAGTTGATAGTCAGCCGGAGAAAATCCAACTGCGGTACAGATTTCACGAGCGGCGGCCTGCTCGCTGGCATCGAAATCGCCATCGCTTTTCGCGACCGCGATGCCGACTCTTAACGCCAGCTGAGCGGCTTCCGGCTGATCTTTCAGCGCGATAATGTATTTCATCGCTTCGCCTTTGCCGATGTCCTGGTCAAACTCGAAGCTCGACACCAGCTTGTTGAAGAAGGCGATGACCTCGCTGGAATCAAAAACGCTTAATTCCGAAGAGCCCTTGATGAAATTCATCATTTTTTGCTTTTCCGTCGCGCCCGCGCCGTCGCTGGCCATTGCGATATAGGCGCAGACCGCCACGGTGCCTTCCATGAATTTGCGGTTTTTAAAGCGGCCAACCTGAGTGGTCAGCTCGGCCCGACCCGCGTCGAGCGCTTTTTTTACTTTGTTGAAAAATGACATGCTGTGTTTCTCCTTGCGGTGATACCTGTTGGTTGCCGGGTCACTTGCTGCCAGCCGTCCAGCGAAACCCCCAGCCGAGGGCGTCATCCATCGCTTTATGGCCGTTGAAGTAACGGTTGATACGTTCAACCTTAATGGTGCCGTTTTCGTTTACCAGCCGGGCAATAGCGCTCATGCCCTTGCCGGACTGGCCTTCCGTAAGCCGCGTTTCAATCGGCGGCTGTCCCGGAATATGTACGGTAACCACGCCATCGGTGCTGTCCCAGTTAGGCACGCCTTTATAGATAAACGCGTAAATCAGGACCTCTTTGATGTTCTTCCACTCGCGGCCGTTGATGTGCAGCCATTCGCCTTCGCTGACGTCGCCGGTGCGGTCGTCGCCCTGCAGCTGGACGTAAGGCGCGCTGTTATAGCTGCCGAAACAATCGCCCAGCGCCTGCACCACATCGCGCCGGCCGTCCTGAGTTTGCACGAAGGCGCCCAGATCGAGGTCGACGCCGTTGCCGCCGCCGAGCAGGCCCTGCATAAAGCCCTTTTTGACGGTGCCGCGGTGCCAGTTAAGGTTGATGCGGATCTCGCCAAAGTTATCCTGCTTGGCCAGGCTGACCGAGGGTTTCTCTTTGGTCAGCGAAACCTTGCTCAGGCTGACTTTATTCACCGGTTCAGGCTGTGGCGCAGGGGCCGGCGTCGGTGTCGGCGTCGGGGCAGGCGCCGGATCATCGGCCACGTTGACGCCGAAGTGCTGCGCCAGCGGTTTCAGTCCGCCGTTGAAGCCCTGGGCGACAAAGCGGAATTTCCACTCGCCGTTGCGCCGATACAGTTCACCGAGAATCAGCGCCGCCTCGCTGCGGCCGTTTAGCTCGACCGGGCCGCGCAGCAGTACGTTACCGTTCTGCTCGACCTGAATGGTCAGGCTGCGCAGCTGAGACACGATCTGGCCGTTGTCGCAGGTGACGGTGAACGCTACTTTTTCTACGTCGGCGCGCAGCGCCGGCACGTTGACGGCAAAGGCCGTGTTGGTTTCGCCGCCGGACAGGATCAGCGAGCGGTCGTCGTTCTGCGGCTGACCGTAGAACACCATATCGGCGTCGCCCTGCACCTTGCCGTTGGCGAACAGGCGGAAGGCGGAAACATCCACCGCGGCGCCGGACAGCACGCGCACGGTCAGCGTTTGGTTAGGTACGGGGGCATTTCCCCCTTGCGTCAGATCCATCGTTACACCAATGCGGCTGTGATTTGAGCTTCCATATCGTCGATGGTGCGGCCACGACAGGCCAGACCATGCGCGGTAAAGTCCCATTGGCCGCTGTTGCGGCGCAGGGCGGCGATCAGGATGCCGGTGTGGCTGCCTTGTTCTTCCAACTGGAAGCGCGCCAGCTCCTTGCCTTGCTGATCGACCACGCGGCAAAAGGCGTTTTCGACATCGTCGAAGGTTTGGCCGCGGAAACTGTTAACGGTGAATGCCAGAAATTCGACATTGGCGGGTAATTTTGTCAGGTCGACGTCGATCACTTCGTCATCGCCAGCGCCTTCACCGGTCAGGTTGTCGCCGCTGTGCTGCACGGAGCCGCAGCGCGAGGAAAGCTGGCGAAACCAGACGGTATCCAGACGTTTGCCTGCGGCATCCATCAGCACGCAACTGGCGTCCAGATCGATCTCGCTGCTGCCGCCGCCGAACAGGCCGCCGAGAAATCCTTTCTTTTTAATCGGATCCCAGCCCAGTCCGAACGACACTTTGGACAGCGGGGATTGACTTTGCTTGGTCAGTGATACCGTCTGATTTTTACTTAAAGAAACCATAATTACCTCTTTATCATCCTTAGCGTTAAGGGTAGTTGTACTTACAGGTAAACACTTCTCACCAAAAATAAATAAGAAAAAACAATCTATTAATTGGACTTCCCGGCGATCGTTTTTTTAGCGGATTTCATCTTAGCATGCTGCGTCCATAACACAAAAACTAAATCATAATATGACAAGATTGCGACAGAGTTTTCCCTCAGGTGGCGAAAAACGCATGCCGACAATGAGGGGGGGAATTACCGCTTTGAGTGCTAAAGCCCGCGGCTGGCGCGGCCTGCTGCGCTGTCCTGTCCGTCGTGGATAGCACGAGCAGCGGACAATCAGAAAAAAATGGCGCCGCCGTTAAAACAAAATTCTGCATGTCTGTGGACATGAACTGGAGCTTAGCATAATCTTTGGCTGGCGCAAGATAATCAATCAAATTATGATTTACTTGTTATGGGGGGCGCTTTAGAATCAAACAGATTCAGCGGGAGAGAAACACCAGGATTTCTCTGAAAAACAGGGCCGGCGACAAAGATGAAGATAAAATGCCTCGTGGCTGAAAGTTCACTATGTTCAAATGGTTAGCTTGTTTTTGCGCTGTTGGTATTAGGTGGGGAACGGGCACTTAGCCGCCGCCGTTCCCTGGCGCTTACCCGTCGCGGCGCGCTGGCGATATTGCAGAAATAAGGCAAAAGTATAATGAGATCGACTATCTGGTTCATGGAAGGCGTTTCTTCTCAGCGCGATATTATTTTGCTGGTGCAGCGGCTGAAGGCCGAGCGGCAGCTGCCGCTGACCGTTGTGGCGTCGCACCGCAATCCGCGCAATGAGATCCTGTCCGTCGCCGATTACGCTTATATTGAACCCGGGCTGGATGATGAGCGTCTGAGTTTTATCCGTAGGGTGGTTGAACGGCATGGCGTAACGGCGATTCAGACCGGGCGCAACTGCGGCTGGTTTGAACAACAGCGCGCGGCGATTGAGGCGCTGGGGGTTTCCCTGACCACCGGCGCCGTCAGCCCGGATAGCCTGGCGCTGGCCGATGACAAAGTGAAATTCGCTGCATTGATGCAACAGCACGGGCTGGATGTGGTGCCGTCGCTGCAAATCGACTCGGTGGCGGCGCTGCGCCAGGCGATCGATGACGCGCCTTTCGGACGGGATCGGCCGCTGTGCATTAAACCGGTCACCGGGATTTACGGCATGGGTTTCTGGCGTCTGGATCCGCAGGCTGGTCCGCTGGCCTGTTTCTCCGATCCGAATGCGCGCCGGGTACGGCCGGATATCTATCTTAACAGCCTGTCGCAGGCCGAATCCTTCGCGCCGCTGGTGTTAATGCCCTGGCTGCCTGGCCCGGAACGGTCGGTCGATATGCTGGTTGAGCGCGGCCGGGTGATTGCCGCCGTCGGGCGGCGTAAGGAAGGCGCTCTGCAGTATATGGAACAGCATAATCAGGCGGTCGAATTGGCTCGCCGTTGCGCGGAAGTGATGCAGGCGGACGGTCTGGTCAATGTGCAAACGCGCGATAACGCGCCGGGAGAGCCGCTCTTGCTGGAGATCAACATGCGTCCGTCGGGCGGCATAGGCTATACGCAGTACAGCGGCATTAATCTGCCGGGGCTGTTCGCCATGCTGGAGCTGGGGTTGTTCGATGCCGAACAGGCGCGCGCGCAGGCCGCCGGTCAATTTCAGCCTGCGGTGGTGCGCGCCATCAGCGATGTCATCGAATATCACCCGGCGCTTTCCACTCTGCTTCAGCCTTAATTAAGGACCGTTATGGAAAACAGTACCGCGTTGCCCGTTTATCAGAAAGTCTTGTCCACCGGCACCCTGACCGTTACGCCCAGCGGCGGCGAAGCCAACCTGGATGTGCTGTTTGATGTGGCCGAACGGCGCAATCCGAAACGCTCATTTTTATTTGTCAGCAAGGTGCTGGGGCGTCATATTCCGATAGCGCCCGCGGTTATGCGCGCGGCCTATATTCAACTGGCCGACCGTTTGCCTGCCGATTTGCCGCAGCCGGTCTTGTTCGTCGGCATGGCGGAAACGGCGGTCGGTCTGGCGGCCGGCGTGCATCAGGAAGCCAGCAAGCGGCTGGATGCGCCGCTGCTGCTGACCTCGACCCGCCATCCGGTCGATGGCGATCTGCTGTGCGAATTTAAGGAAAATCATAGCCACGCCACCGATCACCTGCTCTACTGGCCGACGGAACCCGCGCTGCGGCAGCGTGCGGCGCAGGCCAAAACGCTGGTGCTGATCGATGATGAGGCCACCACCGGCAACACCTTCGCCAATTTGCTGACGGCGTTGACCGACGCCGGCCTGAGCCGTCTGGAGCGGCTGGTCACGGTAACGCTGACCGACTGGAGCGATAATTCGCTCACCGAACGCACTTCGCTGCCGGTCGACAGCGTGTCGCTGGCGTACGGACGCTGGCACTGGCAGCCGACGCCCGATGCGCCGGTGCCGGTGATGCCGGCGGTCAACGTCACCGCCCGCGGTCGGGTGGCGATCGTCGGTCGGCAGAACTGGGGGCGGCTTGGCGTCACCCGCAGCGAATGTCTGCTGGGCAGCCACATTGCGGCCGCGCCCGGCGAGCGCGTGTTGGTGCTGGGCACCAGCGAGTTTGTCTGGCAGCCCTTTCTGCTGGCCGAACGTCTGGAACGGCAGGGCGCGGTGGTGCGCTATGGTTCGACGACGCGTTCGCCGATCGCGCTCGGGCATGCGATAGCGTCCGTTATGGCCTTTACCGACAACTACGGTCTGGCTATCCCTAACTTTTTATATAACGTCGCGCATCAGCAGTTCGACCGGGTTCTGGTGTGTACTGAAACGCCCGCCGGAGCGATCGATGCCGAACTGCTGAGCCAGCTGCGTCGGGTCGCCGACGTAGTCGAGGTAATCGAGTATGACTAAACCGGTATTCATGGTCGACCTGGACGATACGCTGTTCCAGACCCGACGCAAAATGGTCGATGAGCTGGCGCAGACGCCCTTCCAGGTCGGCGCGCTGGATCGCTCGCTGACGCCGCGCAGTTTTATGAATCAGGAGCAGGCGATGCTGGTGGAGTGGCTGCTGGAGCACGCCGAACTGATCCCGGTGACCGCGCGCGGCACGGAGGAGCTTTCCCGCGTTAAGATCCCGTTCAGCTCCTGGGCGATCGCCACGCACGGCGCGGTGATTCTGAACCCGCAGCGTCAGCCGGACGAGGCATGGCGGCTGAAGATGCAAAGCGAGCTGGCGCCTTACCGACGGCGTTTGCTGGCGCTGCAGGCGCGCGTCACCGAGCTGATGGCCGAACGCGGCATCGACGGTTGGGCGCGGATTAACTACGAATATGACGACACGCCGGTTTACCTGGTGATGAAGCACTGCGACAGCACCCGACTGCATGAACTCAATGCGATCGGCGATGAAATGGAAGCGCAGTTCGGGCGCGAAGGGTTCTATATTCACCGCAACGGCAACAATATCGCGTGGCTGCCCGACTGTGTGGAAAAAGGGCTGGCCGCCGCCTGGCTGCTGGAAAAATTACGCGCGGAGCGCGGCGTGTTTCCGTTGATCGGCCTGGGAGATAGCCTGAGCGACTACCGTTTCTTACGGCTATGCAGCTGGTTTGGCATGCCGAAACAAAGTCAGTTTGCCGAACGCGTGCGAACGACGCTATTTGAGGGCCAATAATGATGCTCACTCTGCCAGACTTTTCTGGCTCATATCGTCCCGGGGACGTGCAGTTTCTGCTAAAGCCGGTGGAGATGGAAATGACGCCGGTTGACGTGAAAGAGCAACTGATCCAGTCGGGCGCCAGACATTATTCCGACATGCTGAGCCAGGAGCCGGAACCCACGGCTTATCATCTGGAACTGTACGCGAAGGCGCTGGAGCAGGGAGCGGAGCGGCTGGCGCGCGAAGTCATCGCGCTGGCGAAGGCGCTGGCGGCGCGTTTCGGCGATACGCCGATCGTGCTGGCCAGTCTGGTGCGCGCCGGCGTGCCGCTGGGCGTGATGCTGCAGCAGACGCTGCGCGCGATGGGCAAAACCTCATGGCACTATGGCATCAGCATCATTCGCGATCGCGGCATCGATGAAGCGGCGCTGACTTATATTGAGCAACGGCACGGCACTGAGGGGCTGGTGTTCGTCGATGGCTGGACCGGCAAGGGCGCCATCACGCAGCAGCTCACCCGTTCGCTGGCCGGCCGTCCCGGCTATCCGGACCAGCCGCGGCTGGTGGTGCTGGCGGATCCGTGCGGCTGTTCGTGGCTGGCCGCCACCGACGACGACTGGCTTATCCCTTTTGGCATTATGGGCGCGCCGGTTTCAGGACTGATTTCCCGTTCTATCTGGCAGGCGCACGGTCTGCACGGTTGCGTGCGCTGCGATCACCTGGCTCGTTTCGAATGCAGTCGGCAGCTGGCCGAGACGGTCGCCGGCTGGCGCGAGCGTCTCGGCACGTCGTCGGTGGCGGCCAGCCAGTGGGACAGCGGAGAGAAAATCGCGCTGCTGGCGCAGAGCCAGCGCCTGGTGCGCACGCTGGCGGAACGCTACGGCATCACCAATCTCAATCGAATTAAGCCCGGCATCGCGGAAGCCACGCGCGCGGTTTTGCGGCGGGTTCCCGACCATATTCTGGTACGTTCGCGGCGCGATCCCGATGTCGCCCTGCTGGTTTATCTGGCGCAGCAAAAAAAGATTGAGATCACCGAGGTGGGTGAACTGCTCGGCCAGTATCGCGCTGTAACGATTATCAAAAAGGTGATCTGATGAAAATACCTCTGTCTCCTCATGCTCTCGGCGCCACCCTGTATATGCCGGCGACCCGACGCGATATTGCCGCCACCATCCTGGCCAACAAGATCCCCGGCCTGCGTTCGCTGGTGATCTGTCTGGAAGACGCGGTGGCCGATCAGGATGTGGACGACGCGCTGGCCAATCTGCGCGTGGTGCTGGCGGAGCTGACGCGGGCTAAACAGCAGCCGCAGCCGATGAACGTGGAAAACGAACCGGCGCTCTGGCCGCTGATTTTTATTCGCCCGCGCCATAAGCAAATGGGGCGACAGCTGGTACGACATTTCGATTTGAGCGTGGTAGACGGTTTTGTACTGCCTAAGTTTACCCAGGCCAGTCTGGCAGGCTGGTGGACAATACTGGCCGAGACGCCCCTGTACTGGATGCCGACGCTGGAGACGGAAGAGGTCTTTGACGTTCATCAAATGCAGGCGCTGGCGGCGGCGCTGGAGTCTCATCCGTGCCGTGCCAGAATTCTCGCGCTGCGTATCGGCGGCAATGACCTGATGAACGTGATTTCACTGCGGCGTTCGCGCCAATTCACGCTGTACGACAGTCCGATGGGGTACGTTATCAAGATGCTGGTCGCCGTCTTCGGCGCGAAAAATTTCGCCCTGACCGCGCCGGTTTGCGAACATATTGACGATCACCAGTTGCTGGATAAAGAGCTGCAGCTGGATCTGTCCCATGGGCTGGTGGGCAAAACGGCGATCCATCCCGGCCAGATTGAAAAAATTCACCAGGCGCTGATGGTCAGTCAGTCCGATCACGAAGACGCGCTGAAAATCCTTAACTCTAATCAGGCGGTGTTTAAAAACCAGGGCGCGATGTGCGAACCCGCCACGCATAAGCGCTGGGCCATCAGCATTCTGGCGCGCGCCATTCATTACGGCATTGCGCCGGTTTTACCCGGTATGGACGCCGGCACCAAAAGACAACAGCAGGGTTAAGCCGGGCCCGGCGCGGGACTGGTCAGATGACTGTCTGTTGCATTACCATAGCCGTCCGCCCGTGCGAACGCGGCGGACGGCAGGGTAGCACATAACGCCTGATAGCATTCAGGCCCGCACAAGGATGGCGGTACTTATACCGATGGGAAGAACGACGCCCAGCGAGGCATCACGCTATTTTCTCTGCGCGGCGCATTGCTCCCGCAGCTGAATTTTTTGAATCATTACGCCCTTCCCGGCGTATTTTATCGGTAATTTTCAGATATGTTACTTAACGCCAGACAGTATCGGAATCATTCCTTAGCGCAACTCCTCGGCAGCGGCAATCCGGTGAAAGCCGCCGATTTGCTGACTGAGCTCCGGTGTTCGGAGCCGACCCTTAGTCGCTCCCTGCGCGATCTGAGGCGTCAATTTTCCGCCGAGATAAAGTACAGCAAAAGCAGCCACTCCTATCAGCTCACCTCGCCCGGCACGCTGAGCAGGAAAATATTGACGCAGATAAATGCGGCGCTGGCGCGGCATGATGCGTTGCTGGCGGCGCAGCGCGAGAAATCGGTTAGCCTGAGCAAAGCGAAGAAAAAGGCGGTATCGCTGTCGTTGCCGGTTAAGACCATCAGAAAAATCGACCGGGCGGCGCTGAAAATGACGCTCAACCGCAGCGATACCATTGAACTGCTGGTGGAGCATTTTATTGATGTTCTGGTTAGCGAGCACGGCGCCACGCCGGTGATCAAGTAACGCCAGGGCGGGCGGCGCGCCGCCCGCAAGAGGAAGGCGCGCGTTTCCGGCAGGGGGCCGGAGCAGGGGGGGATTAGCGCAGGGCGTTCAGCGCGCTGACGACGCCGGCGCCGTAGGCGGGATCGACTTTGTTAAACAGTTCGATCTGGCGCTGCTGAATATATTCAGGCACCTGCGACAGTTCGCCGGCGATGCGTTGGAACATGCGCTGGTGCTCCTCTTCGCTCAGCAAATGAAACAGGGCGCGCGGCTGGCTGTAGTAATCATCGTCTTCGCGGTGGTTCCAGTGATCGGCGGCGCCTTCCAGCGTCAACGGCGGTTCGCTGAAATCCGGCTGCTGCTGGAATACGCCGAAGCTATTTGGTTCATAGGTGGCGCCGTTGCCGCTGTTGCCGTCCACCCGCATGGCGCCGTCGCGATGATAGCTATGGAACGGGCATTTGGGCGCATTGACCGGGATCTGGTGGTGGTTGACGCCCAGACGATAGCGTTCGGCATCGCCATAGGAGAACAGACGGCCCTGCAACATTTTGTCCGGCGAGAAGCTGATGCCGGGCACCACGTTGGCGGGGTTGAACGCAGCCTGTTCCACTTCTGCGAAGTAGTTGGCCGGGTTGCGGTTCAGTTCGAAATAGCCGACATCGATCAGCGGGTAGTCGCCGTGCGGCCAGACTTTGGTTAAATCGAACGGATTATAGGGCACCTGTGAAGCTTCGGCCTCGGACATAACCTGTATCTGCAGATTCCAGCGCGGGAAGTCGCCGCGTTCGATGGCGTCGTACAGATCGCGCTGCGAGCTTTCCCGATCCTTGCCGATCAGCGTTTCCGCTTCGTCATCCATCAGATTCTCGATCCCCTGCTGGCAGCGGAAGTGGAATTTCACCCAAAAACGTTGATTGTCTGCGTTGATAAAGCTGTAGGTGTGGCTGCCGAAGCCGTGAATATGGCGATAGGATTTGGGCAGGCCGCGGTCGCTGAAGTCGATGGTTAGCTGATGCAGCGCTTCCGGCAGACTGGAGAAAAAGTCCCATTTGTAGACCGGGTTGCGCAGGTTGGTATGCGGATCGCGTTTGACCACGTGGTTCAGGTCGGGAAATTTCAGCGGGTCGCGCAGGTAGAATACCGGCGTATTGTTGCCGACCAGATCCCAGTTGCCCTCTTCGGTATAGTATTTCATGGCGAAGCCGCGAATATCGCGTTCGGCGTCGGCCGCGCCGCGTTCGCCGGCCACGGTGGAAAAGCGGACCAGCATCGGCGTTTGCTTGCCCACTTCGGCGAAAATTTTCGCCCGGGTATAGCGGGTGATGTCGTGCGTGACGGTAAAGGTGCCGTGCGCGCCGGAGCCTTTGGCGTGCATCCGGCGTTCCGGGATCACCTCGCGATCAAAATGGGCCAGTTTTTCCAGAAACCACACGTCCTGCAGCAGCATCGGACCGCGTGGACCAGCGGTGACCACATTATTATTATCAACAACCGGGGCGCCGGCTGCTGTCGTCAGTTTTTGTTTGCTCATCATGTATTCCTTCCAGTGTAGACCTTTCGTTGTGCCAGTACCGGCGCGCTGGCGTCACGCTATTGTCCGGCGCTGCGCAATCGCCGACGGCGACGTTCAAACCTGCTTCGGGCAGCGGCTTGTTACTTCGGTCATCCGGTTTTCGACGCGACGGCGGCACGTCCGCCGGCCGCTCGCCGGCATGCTGAAAGCCCTTTGCGATAAGATGATGTTTCGCTTACCCCTTTCCCGCTTTCAGGTCGCCTGTTCGCGGCTTTTTCCCTGGGCGCAAGGTTAAGCAGGCTGCGAAGCGCGCCATTCCCTGAAAACCATAGGGGTATAATACTAATAGTCGTTGCAGGGCATTGTCGCCAATATGCCGTGCTTATTATTGATGGCCGCAGGCATCAGCAGGCTTTCGTCGCCGCGTATCTTTGTGTGAAGATGGGATTTGTCGCATGTTAGCGCGGCGACTTTCAGGTAACATCGTGCGGGATATTCGGCAATATTATCGTGAGGGTCGTAAAATGAAAAAAATCCTGTGCGCCAGCGCCGCCGCTCTGCTGCTGGCGGCCTTTTCCACTCAGGCGATTAGCCTTTCCGGCGAAGCGGGGCGTGACTACACCCATGTCGGGGCCGGCATGGGGCTGGGTATTCCGGGGTTGGGCGCCAGCGCCGGCTGGACGCACGGCGATAACAGCAACGATATTTACGGACTGGGGCTGCATTACCGGCTGCCTGTCGGTCCGCTGTCGTTGACCGTTGGCGGCAAGGCGCTGTATCTGAACCAGGATAAAGGTAAGGACGGCAGCGCCGTGGCGCTGGGCGGCGGGCTGGAATGGCCGATCAATCGCCTGTTTTCGGTCTATGGCGAAGGCTATTATGCGCCGGAAGCCTTTTCCAGCCACGTTGACCACTATGTGGAAGGCAAAGCCGGGGTGCGCTGGCATGCGCTGCCGCCGCTGACCGTCGACGTCGGCTATCGCTATATCAATCTGGCCGGTCAGGACGGTCGCGGAGACAACCGGGTGGCGGATTCCGCCTATGCCGGCGTCGCGCTAAGCTTTTAAGCGCGTTTGCGGGCGGTTGTGCGGGCGCGACGAGCGTCCGCCGCCGTTCTTTGCTGCCGGCCGCCTCTTTCTGCATCCGTCGGCAATTCCCGCCTTGTGCCGCGCCGACGGCGTCTCATCGGGCATTATTGCGCATCGGTGTCGTTGGCCGACACCGCTCCGAAGGGCGAAATCGCGATAAAAAACGTTGTTTGCGGCACAGAGTGATGGTGTTGTCGCGCCGGGCTTTCTGGAGTGAATATACTCGTCATACTTCAGCTCGTCGGTACGTTGGCCGCGCTCAATTATTCGCCCCGTTGCTGGTCCTTCCCCCCGCTGGGCCGCCGCCGGCATTCAAATCCGCTCTGACGGATTTATCGCCCGAATCGCATACCAGTGTAAGCTTATCGGGGTTAATGAGAGACATCCTGTCGCTCACCGCAGGCCCGCCGTTGGCTGATAAGTTTGTTGCCGACGAATTTGCCCCTCGCTTGCCGCGTTACGAGACGACTTTATGCGCCTCGCCCATAAATGGCCAGCGCGCGGCGTTGTTTAAAACGGTCGCGTTTTGTCCTGCGGCTCGAATTATTTAGAGTATAGAAAAAACAGTAAACAGGAGTGGTAATGCTTAGGGTTGAGATGTTGAGTACCGGAGATGAGGTTCTGCACGGGCAGATTGTGGATACCAATGCGGCATGGCTGGCGGATTACTTTTTCCATCAGGGACTGCCGTTATCCAGCAGAATGACGACCGGCGACGATCTTGACGCTCTGGTCAGCGCGCTGACTCAGCGCAGCCAGATTGCCGATGTTCTGATTGTTAACGGCGGGCTGGGTCCGACCAGCGACGATCTGAGCGCGCTGGCGGCGGCCACCGCCGCGGGCGACACGCTGTTCGAGCATCGCGAGTGGCTGGAACGTATGGAAAACTGGTTTCGCGAACGGGGTCGGGAGATGGACGCCAGCAATCGGAAGCAGGCCTGTATCCCCGCCGGCGCGGAAATGATCGATAACCCGGTCGGCACCGCCTGCGGCTTTGCTCTGCGTCTGAACAAGTGCCTGATGTTTTTTACTCCCGGCGTACCGTCCGAGTTCCGGGTGATGGTGGCGCAGCAGATTGTGCCGCGTCTGCGCGATCGCTATACGCTGAGCGCGCCGCCCGTCTGTCTGCGTCTTACTGTGTTTGGTCGTTCCGAAAGCGAGTTGGCCAGTCGGCTCGATCCGCTGCCTTTGCCGCCGGGCGTGGTGATGGGCTACCGTTCGGCCATGCCGATCATTGAGCTTAAACTGACCGGCCCGGCGCAACAGCGTGCGGCGATGGAAGATCTGTGGCGGCAGGTGCGCGAAGTGGCCGGAGAAAACACGATTTTCGAAGGCACCGACGGACTGCCGGCGCAGCTGGCGCAAAGTCTGCGGGCGCGTTCGCTAACGCTGTCCGTCAGCGAAGCGTTCAGCGCCGGGCTGCTGAACTGGCAGTTACGGAATGCCGGCGCGCCGCTGGCCGGCGGCGAGCTGCCGGCGCTTCAGCCGGAGGCGCTCTCCTCGCTGGCGCAGCGCGGTCAGGCGCTGGCGCAACGCCAGGGCAGCGATCTGGCGCTGGTGGTCGGCCCATGCGTTGACGATGCGTTGGGTCTGGCGCTGCATACGCCGCACGGAACTTTCGCTCAGCGTCTGCGTTTTGATCTGCGGCGCTATGAGTTGAAAACGCAGCAGGAGGTGGCGGCCATGCTGGCGATGAATATGCTGCGCCGCTGGCTGAATGGCTGGTCCGCCCATGGCGGGCACGACTGGATTTGCGCGCTGGAGACGCTGGACGACGCGCGCTAAGCGCGCCGCGCCCGCCCGCAGGCCGCCCAGTCGATGCGGCCTGCGCATCGTTTACAGTGCGGACGGAATAACGCTGACTTCGTGCTGAAAAACGTAAGGGTCGGAGATAAGCGCAAATTTTTCGTCATCCGGATAGGTGACCGCAATGTGATAATCCTCGCCGGCGAATTGCCTGACCGATTGCAGATCCTGCCAGTAAGTCGCCAGAAAGAAGTGCGCGTACTCCCCCTGTAATTCTTGCCGCACGAGGGCTGCCCGGTTTCCCGGGATCCCGCGCGCATGTTCAACGCCGGTGCGCTGCAGGTGGCGGGCGAATCCCTGCGCATGTTCTAACGGTACGCAGCCGTGCCAGGTTCTTACTATCATTTGTTCCCCATATCTATGCGTTTTTTATGAATATATACTCATTTTACGATAGCGGGCAAGCCAGAATAAGCGGTAGCCGGGGGGGGGGACGCGGTTGACGACGCGACAATATGGCGGCGGCGACAAGGGCGAGGTCGCTGAAGCGACGCCGGTCGGCGGCAAAGCGAAATATCGCCGGTGCGCGAAGGGCGAACCGGCGCCGGCCCGGAGGCGATAATCGCCGTCAGCGCGGGATGGCCGGATAGCGCTTCATTATCGGCCATTCCGCGCTGACGGAGAGATATTAATACAGCAGGGAGTAGAGCTGACGACGGTAGCGCGAGGCCAGCGCATCGCCGGTGCCGAGCGCGGCCAGAATCTCCAGCATCGTCTTGCGCGCGTTGCCGTCGGCGGCGGCCAGGTCTTTTTTCAGTTTGCCCAGCAACAGCTCCAGCGCTTCTTCGTTGCGTCCGACCTGATGTAGCTGCAGCGCCAGCTGCACCGCCAGTTCGGCATTGTCCGGATTTTGCCCGACCTGTTGCTGCAGCTGCTGGATTTCCGGCGTATCGGCCGCTTTCCTCAGCAGTTCAATCTGCGCCACCAGCCCCTGATAGCGGGTATCGCGATCCTGCAGCGGAATGGTGGTCAGGACGGTTTCCGCGTCGTCGCTGCGGTTAAGTTCGATCAGCACTTCGGCCAGCAGCAGGCCGATGTCGCTGCGCTGTTGACTCAACTGCCAGGCCTCGCGCAGCGGCACCAGCGCCTCGGTCAGCTTCTCTTCGCTAATCAACTGCTCCGCCTGCGCCAGTTTCAGATCTTCCTCTTTGGGCAATACCCGCTGCAGCAGTTCGCGAATAGCCTCTTCCGGCTGCGGTCCCTGGAAACCATCCAGCGGCTGACCGTCTTTAAACAGATAAACGGTGGGAATAGCGCGCAGACCGAACTGCGCGGCTACCTGTTGTTCGGCGTCGCAGTCGACTTTAGCCAGAATAAACTGTCCGGCGTACTCCTGGGATAGTTTGTCCAGCAGCGGCGTCAACTGCTGGCAGTGCGGGCTGCGCTCAGACCAGAAATAGAACAGAACCGGCAGCGTCATCGACTGTTCCAGCACCTGCTGCAGGTTTGTTTCGTTGATATCTATACTGTTTGCTTGTAGTGGCATGACATATTCTCTCATCCGTTTTGGCTATAAGTGGGGGCGAAATGCCTCACTTCAAGCCGGTTTCAGGAGCGGGTACGCAAAATAACATCAAGGCAGCGGCCTGGCAGCAGTCGCCGCAGGATGGATAAACTGTGCGCCACCAGCGTCACCGGATAGCGTAAGCGCGGGCGTGAACTTTCCAGCGCGTGGCGGAGTTTGGGCAAAATAGCCTCCGGCGGCAGGGTAAAGCGACGGGCGATGCCCGGATTGGTGACCGGATGCGCCGCCTCGGACTGGTTAACGTTATCAGTGAAGCGGGTGCTGATGGGCCCGGGCTCGATCAGACTGACGTGCAGGCCGCTGCCGTGCAGCTCCATGCGCAGCGCGTCCGACCAGGCTTCCAGCGCGAACTTGCTGGCCGCGTAGGCGCCGCGGCCCGGGGTGGCGACCAGCCCCATCACCGAACTGGTCTGAATAATGCGGCCTTCGCCGTGCGGCAGCATAGCGGGCAGCAGCAGCCGGGTAAGCTGATGGGTGCCGAACAGGTTACTGGAGAACTGTTGCTCCATCTGCCGGCGGGTGATGGTCTGCAGCGGGCCGTACAGGCCGAAGCCGGCATTGTTGAACAGGCCGTACAGTCGGTTGCCGGTCAGTTCGATAATTTGCGCGGCCGCCTGTTCCACGCTGCGATCGTCATCCAGATCGAGGAGGATGCCTTCCAGACCCTGTTGCGCCATGCGCGCGACGTCCTGCGGTCGTCGACAGGCGGCCAGCACCCGGAATCCGCGCTGATGCAGATCCTGGGCGGCGATCAGGCCGATGCCGCTGGAACAGCCGGTAATGAGAACTGCTTTTTGCATAACTTTACCTAATAAAAAAGCCCGCTTTATCAAGACTCGTGGTTAACTAATGGAGTCAGGCGTTGCCCCATCCAGTCCGCAATAAAGGGCTGGGCGTCGCGATTGGGGTGAATGCCGTCGTCCTGCATCCACTCTGGTCGAAGATACACCTGTTCCATAAAGAACGGCAGCAGCGGGATATCAAACTGCTGCGCCAGACGTGGATAGAGGGCACTGAACAGATCGTTATAGCGGCGCCCGTAGTTGGACGGCAGTTTGATCTGCACCAACAGCGGCTGAGCCTGCGCCTGTTTAATCTGCGTAATGATTTGCGTCAGATCCCGCTCAATATTTTGCGGCGGGAAGCCGCGCAGGCCGTCGTTGCCACCGAGTTCGACCAGCACCCAGCGCGGCTGATGTTGTTTTAGCAGCGCGGGCAGGCGCGCCAGCCCCTGAGCGGCGGTATCGCCGCTGATGCTGGCGTTGATGATTTTTGTGCCGCCGGGCGCGGCCTGCCATTTTTGATCCAGCAAGGCCGGCCAGGCGCTGGCTGCAGGCATGCGGTAGCCGGCGCTCAGGCTGTCGCCCAGCACCAGCAGGGTATCGGCGGCGACGGCGCGTAAACTGAATAATCCCAGCAGCAGAAAGGCGGAGATATGCCAGCGGAAAACATTCTTGAAGTTCATCATCTTAGTAAGCACGTTGGTCAGGGTGAGAATCAGCTTTCCATCCTTACCGGAGTTGAGCTGGTTGTCAAACCCGCTCAGACGATTGCGTTGATCGGCGAGTCGGGTTCAGGTAAATCGACGCTGTTGGGGATTCTGGCCGGTCTGGACGACGGTAGCGAGGGAGAGGTCGCGTTGCTGGGCGAGTCGCTCAACCGGCTGGACGAGGAAGGTCGCGCCGCGCTGCGCGCCCGCGACGTCGGTTTTGTCTTTCAGTCATTTATGCTGGTGCCGACGCTGAACGCGCTGGAAAACGTACAGTTGCCGGCGCTGCTGCGCGGCGACAGCGAACGCGATAGCCGCACCCAGGCGGAACAGCTGCTGCAGCAACTGGGGCTGGGCGCCCGTTTGCACCATCTGCCGGCCCAACTGTCCGGCGGCGAGCAGCAGCGAGTGGCGCTGGCGCGCGCCTTCAGCGGGCGGCCGCGCGTGCTGTTCGCCGATGAGCCGACCGGCAATCTGGATCGCAAAACCGGCGAGCGTATCGTTGAACAGCTGTTTTCCCTGAACCGGGATTTTTCCACCACGCTGATTTTGGTCACTCATGACGAACAACTGGCGGCTCGCTGCCAGCGGCGGCTGCGGCTGCTCGACGGAAAACTGCGGGAGGAAGCATGATCTGGCGCTGGTTCTGGCGTGAATGGCGCTCGCCTTCGCTGCTTATCGTCTGGCTGGCGTTGACGCTGGCCGTGGCCTGCGTGCTGGCGCTGGGGACGATCAGCGATCGTATGGAAAAAGGGCTGAGTCAGCAAAGTCGCGATTTTCTCGCCGGCGATCGGGTGCTGCGCGCTGCGCGGCCGGTCGACGAGAGTCTGCTGCAGAGTGCGGGCCGGCAGGGGTTGACGCTTAGCCGGCAGATATCCTTCATGACCATGACCTTCGCCGGCGATACGCCGCAGCTGGCGCGGGTGAAAGCCACCGACCAGCGCTATCCGCTCTATGGTCAGTTGCTGACCCGGCCGGCCAACCTGAAGCCGCAGCCGGGTACGGTGCTGGTGGCGCCGCGTCTGCTGGCTCTGCTCGATCTGAAGGTCGGCGATAATCTGGACGTCGGCGACACGTCGCTGCGCATCGCCGGCGAGTTGATTCAGGAGCCGGACGCCGGCTTCAATCCGTTCGAAACGGCGCCGCGCGTACTGATGAACCTGGCCGACGTGGAGAAAACCGGCGCGATCCAGCCCGGCGGCCGTATTACCTGGCGCTATATGTTTGCCGGCGATGCGCAGCAAATCGCCGCCTTCAGCGATTATATCCGCCCGCAGCTCAAACCGGATCAGCGCTGGTACGGTATGGAGGATTCCGACGGCGCGCTCGGCAAGTCGCTGCAGCGGTCGCAGCAATTTCTGCTGCTGTCGGCGCTGTTGACCCTGCTGCTGTCGATTGCGGCGGTGGCGGTGGCGATGAACCATTATTGCCGCAGCCGCTATGATCTGGTGGCGGTGCTGAAAACGCTCGGCGCCGGGCGCCGGGCGCTGCGCAGACTGATTATCGGGCAGTGGCTGTCGGTGCTGGCGCTGGCCGCCGTCGGCGGCAGCGCGGTCGGACTGATCTTCGAAGCCATTTTGATGAAAATGCTGGCGCCGGTGCTGCCGGCCGCGCTGCCGGCCTCGGGTCTGTGGCCGTGGCTGTGGGCGCTGGGCTCCCTGCTGCTGATTTCGCTGCTGGTCGGGCTGCGGCCGTATCGTCTGCTGCTCGCCACCCAGCCGCTGCGCGTACTGCGTCAGGATGTGACGGCCGACGTCTGGCCGCTGCGCTACTACCTGCCTCTGGTTGCGCTGATTGTGGTGGGGCTGCTGTTCGTGCTGTCCGGCGGCGGCTCGCTGCTATGGTCGCTGTTGGGCGGCATGGCGGTGCTGGCGCTGCTGCTCGGCGCCGCGGGCTGGGGCGGTCTGCTGCTGCTGCGCCGCCTGACGGTGCGTGATCTGGCGCTGCGGCTGGCGATTAACCGCCTGCTGCGTCAGCCGTGGGCGACGCTCAGCCAACTGGCGGCGTTTTCGCTCTCCTTTATGCTGCTGGCCCTGTTGCTGCTGCTGCGCGGCGATCTGCTTGAGCGCTGGCAGCAGCAGTTGCCGCCGGGCAGTCCGAACTATTTTCTGCTGAATATGACCGCGGAACAGATCCCGCAGGTGAAAGACTTTTTTGCCCGTCATCAGGTGCAGACCGATACTTTCTATCCGATTGTGCGGGCGCGCCTGACCGGGATTAATCAGCAGGTGGCGACGGAGGTTATTCATGAAGACGATCCGGGCGGCAACACCGTTAACCGCGAGCTTAGTCTGACCTGGCTCGACGGTCTGCCGGATCACAATCCGCTGGTGGCCGGCCAGGCGCCGAAAGCCGGCGAGGTTTCGATGGCGCAAAACGCAGCGGAGGATCTGGGCATTAAACTGGGCGATAAGCTGACCTTTACCGGCGACACGCAGCCGTTCAGCGCCACCGTTACCAGTTTCCGTCAGGTGGACTGGGAAAGCCTGCGGCCCAATTTCTTCTTTATTTTTCCGCCCGGCGCGCTGGATAACCTGCCGCAGTCCTGGTTGACCAGCTTCCGCTATGAAGGCGATGAGCAACTGATTACCCAGCTCAACCGCCAGTTTCCCACCCTGACGCTGATGGATATCGGCAGCATTCTGCGCCAGGTTGGTCAGGTGCTGGCGCAGGTGGGTCTGGCGCTGGAAATCATGGTGGTTCTGGTGCTGGTCTGCGGCGTGCTGCTGCTGCTGGCGCAGATTCAGGTCGGCATGCGCCAGCGGCGCCAGGAGCTCATGGTCTACCGTACGCTGGGGGCCGGGCTGCGTCTGCTGCGCCGTACGCTATGGAGCGAGTTCGCCGCGCTGGGGCTGGTGTCCGGGCTGGCGGCGGCCATCGGCGCGGAGGCGGCGCTGTGGCTGCTGCAGCGTAAGGTATTTGACTTTCCCTGGCAGCCGAGCCTTGCGCTGTGGCTGTTGCCGCCGATCTGCGCGCTGCTGCTGTCGCTGTGCGGCGGCTGGTTGGGCGTGCGTCTGCTGCGCGGCAAGGCGCTGTTTCGTCGCTACGCCGGCTGATGTCCGTCCGGGCCTTCGCTCGTCTCGCAACGGGGCGGACGAAGGCTTTCGGCCTCAGGTTGTCAGCCTTGCAGCCCGTTCTCAGTCGTTGGGGCAGGGCCGCCGGCGCCGGTCACGGTTTTGTGCTTCGCCAGATACTGATGCTGGAAGATACACATACGGATGGTATTACGGTACTCGCCGTTGATAAAGAATTCGTGGATAAGTTCGCCTTCGACCTCAAACCCCAGTTTGCTGTAGATATGAATGGCCTTGTTATTTTCTTTATCGACGATTAAATACAGTTTGTACAGATTGAGGACGGAGAAGCCGTACTCTATCGCCAGCCGGGTCGCCTGGGTGGCGTAGCCGTGGCCCTGCCAGCCCGGATCGATAATGATCTGCAGTTCGGCGCGGCGGTGAATGTGGTTGATCTCCACCAGCTCCACCAGCCCGATGCGGTTCTGGTCGTGTTCGATAATAAAGCGGCGTTCGCTCTGGTCGTGGATGTGTTTGTCATACAGATCGGACAGTTCGACAAAGGCTTCGTACGGTTCCTCGAACCAGTAGCGCATTACGCTGGCGTTATTGTCGAGCTGGTGAACGAAGGCCAGATCGTCCCGCTCCAGAGGACGTAATCTGACGCTGCTGTTGGCGCACATGGGTTGTTCCTTATACAAAAAATCAGTGCGGCCAGTATATAGTCCTTTCGGACGGCGTGCAGCAGGGGATGGTCGCGCGACGTTAGCCGGGGCGGCGAATCGCCGCTTCGCCCCGCGTGCGCAGAGTGGTGCGCCAGCGGGGGGCAACCGGCGCGCCCCCGCGTTCGCAGAAGATTAATGGTGACTGTCGTCGCCGCAGCCGCCGCCCCAGTTTTTCAGTTTCGACGTTTTGCCTATACCGGGGTTGAGGCTATTGGTCGGGTCGTTGTGCTGATAAAAGGCTTTCAGCTGGGGTTTGGCCTGATACAGGTGGCCGACGTTATGCTCGGCCGGGTATTCCGCGCCGCGCTGGTCGAGCAGCGCCAACATTTTTTCCTTCAGTTTATGCACGTCCACGCCTTTCTTCACGATGTAATCCTGATGGAACACGTGGCACATAAAGTGGCCGTAGTACAGCCGGTGAACCAACATATCGTCGAATTCCGGCGGCAGATGCTCGAACCATTCGCGGTCGTTGCGCCGCAGGGCGATATCCAGCGGCAGGATGTTTTCCACCTCTTTGCTGTGCACCGCATGGTAGCGGATGGCGGCGCCGGCCGCGGCGAAGCGGTGCAGAAAGGCCTTCGCGCCTTCTTGCTGGCTGCAGACGAAGAATTCGCCGTCGGCATCGCGGAAGTACTGCTCCAGCCAGCGGCGCGCCTCTTCAATTCCGTCGCCGGCCATTTTCAGCATCAGGTGATGTTCGAAACGATCGCGGTAAGCTTTCATCCGGTCCGGCAGTTGAGAGGGCAGCAGACGGCTGAGCAACTGCATGGTGCGATCCACCAGGTGCGAAGGCAGAAACGGCACTTTACCGAATAACGCGTCCATGCGGCCCTTCAGGTTGAAGAACATCGGCATCTTATCGGTGCCCAGTTTATCAATCATGATGAAGGTATCTTTACCGTAAATTTCGGCGATGTTGAATATATCGCGGTGCAGGTATTCGCCGGCTACCGGCAGGTTCTTGAAACTGGACAGAATATGCCGACGCAGCTCGGTCAACACCTGCGGTTGGTTGGTGCCGATGTAGAACACCTGCTGGGATTTCTCCGCCGGAAAGGTATCCAGACGAACGGCGAACACCGCCAGTTTGCCGGCGCAGCCGGCGGCTTCGAACAGTCGGCGTTCGTCGGCGTTAAAACGCGAGGGCGTATCCGCCTCCACGTCGCGCACGCGTTCGACATATTCATGGTCCGATGCCTGGCGCTCGTCCCAGACCACATCCTGCTCGCCGTATTGCTGCTGCTCCAGACGAGTCAGGATCTCTTCCGGCGAGTCGCCCAGACTGATGCCCAGATGATTAATCAGTTCCGCCTTGCCCTGTTCGTTAACTCGTCCGTACAGCGCCATCTCCGTGTAGGCCGGGCCGCGATGGACCAGCGAGCCGCCGGAGTTGTTGCAAATGCCGCCGACCACTGAAGCGCCGATACAGGAGGAGCCGATCACCGAATGCGGCTCGCGTCCGAACGGTTTCAGCACCCGTTCCAGATGCCACAGGGTGCTGCCCGGCAGCGCCACCACCTGACGGCCTTTATCCAGCAGTTGCACCTTATCCAGCCGCAGGGTGTTAATGATGACGATTTCGCGATCGTAGCCGTCGCCGTTCGGCGTCGAGCCTTCCGTCAGACCGGTATTGGCCGCCTGCATCAGCACGATGCGGTCGGCCTCGATACAGGCTTTAAATACCCGCCACTGTTCAATTAACGAAGCGGGAAACACCACCGCCAGCGCGTCGCCCTGACCAGAGCGGAACCCTTTGCGATAGCGCTCCGTTTTCTGTTTATCGGTCAGGATGTGGGATTTGCCGACGATATGAGTCAGGGTCTGAAGCAGCGTCTGGGCGTTAACCGGGGAGGTCACGGGATTTGCATAGTCCTGCATGGAAGTCTGTCCTGTCAATTAATCCGATGATTACGCTAAAAGCATAGCGTCTATTTTGTATCTCGCTAACCGCATACCCGTTCTGTGGTCAGCTTTCATCGCGTCTTTCGCCCGGTCAGGGGCGGTGAGGCGCCGTTTTCCCGCGCGTGTTGTTGGTGCGATAAAAGGAGATGTTTTGTATAACTGACATGTAAGTCGCGATACCGACGGCTATCCTGAGCGGCGCGCGGCGTTAAGCGATGGGAAAGCGCAATGCGGTTGCGTCAGGCAATGCCGCGTTATCGGGGGAGAAAAGCAAAGCGAGCGGGGGGGAGGAATCAGCCCGCGGGCGGGCTGATGTATCAGACTATTCGGCGGCGTAGCCCTGCGGCGGAATGCGCACGCCGTCCAGCCAGGCCTCATTATCGCGCATGCACAGGCGACCTTCCATAAACCAGTTTACCACGATCGGATAAATGGTATGTTCCTGCGCCTTAACGCGCTGTACCACCTCGTCTTCGTTATCATCGGCGAAGATCGGCACTTTAGCCTGCAGGATCAGCGGCCCGCCATCCAGTTCGTCGGTGACGAAATGGACTGAGGTGCCGTGTTCGCGATCGCCGTTGGTCAGCGCCTGGCGATGGGTATGCAGACCGGGATATTTCGGCAGCAAAGACGGGTGGATGTTGATCAACCGATCGGCGAAGCGGGCGACAAACTGCGGACTGAGAATCCGCATGTAGCCCGCCAGCACCACCAGATGCGGCTGGTACTGGTCAATCTGGTCGGCCAGCGCCGTATCGAACGCTTCCCGGTCGGCAAAGTCGGCCGGCGCCAGCGCGAGGCTGTCGATGCCGGCCTCCTGCGCGCGTTGCAAACCTGGAGCCCCGGCATCATTGCTGATGACCGCGGCGATTTGTCCGCGAATGCGGCCGCGTTTGCAGGCGTCAATCAACGCCTGCAGGTTACTGCCCTGACCCGAGATCAGTACGACCATGTTTTTCATTACTTAATAACCACTGCGTCTCCGGCGCCTGCCTGAGAAATGACGCCGATTTTCCATGCTGTTTCGCCGTTGCTGTTGAGTAACGCTACGGCTTCGTCCGCCTGTGCGGCCGGCAGGGCGACGATCATACCCACGCCGCAGTTAAATGTGCGATACATTTCGTGACGGCTGACGTTGCCGGCCTGCTGTAGCCAGTCGAATACCGCCGGCCACTGCCAGCTGGATTCGTCGATTGTGGCCTGCATGCCGTCCGGCAGCACGCGCGGGATGTTTTCCCAGAAGCCGCCGCCGGTCAGGTGGCAGAGGGCGTGAACGTCTACCTTTTCGATCAGCGACAGCACGGATTTAACATAGATGCGGGTTGGCTCCAGCAGGTGGTCGGCCAGCGGTTTGCCCGCCAACTGCTGTTCGGCCGGGTCGGTCTGGCTGACTTCCAGAATTTTGCGCACCAGCGAGTAGCCATTGGAGTGCGGGCCGCTGGAGGCCAGCGCGACCAGGACATCGCCCGGCTGGACCTTGCTGCCGTCGATGATGTCGGCCTTTTCCACCACGCCGACGCAGAAGCCGGCCACGTCGTAATCTTCGCCGTGATACATACCGGGCATTTCAGCGGTTTCGCCGCCGACCAGCGCGCAGCCGGACTGTTTACATCCTTCGGCGATGCCGGTAATCACGCTGGCGGCGGTGTCCACGTCCAGCTTGCCGGTGGCGTAGTAGTCGAGGAAAAACAGCGGTTCAGCCCCCTGAACCACCAGATCATTCACGCACATGGCTACCAGATCGATACCAATCGTGTCATGGCGTTTTAAGTCCATCGCCAGACGCAGCTTCGTACCCACACCATCCGTGCCGGAAACCAGAACTGGTTCACGATATTTTTGTGGCAAAGCACACAAGGCGCCGAAACCGCCCAGCCCGCCCATGACTTCCGGGCGGCGGGTTTGTTTCACTACACCTTTGATGCGATTTACTAATGCGTTGCCAGCATCAATATCCACACCTGCGTCTTTATAACTGAGAGAGGTCTTGTCGGTCACTGCGGAATCCCCACGGAGGTTTCGATAGGAGGTTAAATAATGGAGCGGGCTAATTCTAACAGCGTGGGCAAACGTTTGCGAGCGGTGCGTGGCCCACGATTTATTTTTTGTCATCGGCCATAATTTCCGGCAGCGGTTGATCTGGATCAGCCTAAAACATATGGCATCGGTCAAAAAAACGTTATAATCCGGCGATTTTTTTGGCCGGCCAACTGCCGCAGGGGAGAAAAATAATGAAGATCGTTGAGGTGAAGCACCCACTTGTCAAACATAAACTTGGCCTGATGCGTGAGAGTGAAATTAGCACCAAGCGTTTTCGTGAACTGGCGTCGGAAGTCGGCAGTCTGCTGACCTATGAAGCCACCGCTGATTTGGCCACCGAAAAAGTGACCATCAATGGCTGGTGCGGGCCGGTCGAAGTTGATCAAATCAAAGGCAAAAAAATTACCGTGGTGCCGATTCTGCGCGCCGGGCTGGGCATGATGGAAGGCGTGCTGGAAAACGTGCCCAGCGCGCGCATTAGCGTCGTGGGGATTTACCGCAACGAAGAGACGCTGGAGCCGGTGCCCTATTTCCAGAAGCTGGTGTCCAATATTGAAGAGCGCATGGCGCTGGTGGTGGACCCGATGCTGGCGACCGGCGGTTCGATGATCGCCACGATCGATCTGCTGAAGAAAGCAGGTTGTCAGAGTATTAAGGTGCTGGTGCTGGTGGCTGCGCCGGAAGGGATCGCAGCGCTGGAAAAAGCGCATCCCGACGTGGAGCTGTACACCGCGGCCATCGATAAGGGGCTGAACGAGAAGGGCTATATCATGCCGGGTCTCGGCGATGCCGGCGATAAGATATTCGGCACCAAATAAGCTCGCTGCCGGCCGCTGGGTCGGCTTTTTTTTGCCGGATACTTAGCGCGGCGCGCAAAAGGCCGGCTTATTTTTGTCTTTACGATTACAGAGGATATCGACATGACCCGGCGCACCATCGGCGTAAGTGAACGGCCCCCGCTGCTACAAACCATCCCGCTGAGTTTCCAGCATTTGTTCGCGATGTTTGGCGCCACGGTGCTGGTTCCTATTCTGTTTAAAATCAACCCGGCTACCGTACTGCTGTTCAATGGCGTGGGCACGTTGCTCTATCTGTTTATCTGTAAAGGCAAAATACCCGCTTATCTCGGTTCCAGCTTCGCCTTTATCTCGCCGGTGCTGCTGCTGTTGCCTCTCGGCTACGAGGTGGCGCTCGGCGGCTTTATTCTGTGCGGCGCGCTGTTTTGTCTGGTCGCGCTGATCGTCAAAAAGGCCGGCACCGGCTGGCTGGATGTACTGTTTCCTCCGGCGGCGATGGGCGCCATCGTGGCGGTGATCGGGCTGGAGCTGGCGGGCGTGGCGGCCGATATGTCCGGTTTACTGCCGGCCGACGGCGTTTCGGTCGACGGCAAGAGCGTGACGATCGCGCTGGTCACGCTGGCGGTGACGGTGCTGGGGGCGGTGCTGTTTCGCGGATTTCTCGCCATTATTCCTATATTGATCGGGGTGCTGGTAGGTTATGCGCTGTCCTTTTTCATGGGCGTGGTGGATCTGACGCCGGTGGCGCAGGCGCACTGGTTTGCCCTGCCGACGTTCTACACGCCGCGCTTTGAATGGTTCGCCATGCTTACTATCCTGCCGGCGGCGCTGGTGGTGATCGCCGAGCATATCGGCCATCTGGTGGTGACTGCTAATATCGTCAAGAAGGATTTGATTCGCGATCCGGGTCTGCATCGCTCGCTGTTCGCCAACGGCGTGTCGACCATGCTGTCCGGTTTCTTTGGCTCCACGCCGAATACCACTTACGGGGAAAATATTGGCGTGATGGCGATTACCAAAGTGTACAGCAGTTGGGTGATCGGCGGGGCGGCGCTGCTGGCGATTCTGCTCTCCTGCGTGGGCAAGCTGGCGGCCGCCATTCAGGCGGTGCCGGTGCCGGTGATGGGCGGCGTATCGTTGCTGCTGTACGGCGTGATCGGCGCGTCGGGCATTCGCGTATTGATTGAATCAAAGGTCGATTACAATAAGGCGCAGAATTTGATTCTGACCGCGGTCATCCTGATCATCGGCGTAAGCGGAGCCAGGGTACACCTGGGGGCGGCGGAACTCAAAGGCATGGCGCTGGCCACTCTGGTCGGAATCGGCCTGAGCCTGCTGTTTCGGATCATCAGCCTGGTGCGCGACGAGGACGAAACGGACGGAGAAACGGAAAAGGAAATGGCCGGTCGTTAACCGTTCGGCGCGTGACGCTGCGCCCTGCGGGGCGGCTCGCCGCGCGCTTGCCGATTCAACAGCGGCCGGTTTCTGTGATAAACTTGTTGCGTTATTCCGTCAGTATCACAAGAGGTGCATCTGAACACACCGGCACAGCTTTCACTGCCACTCTATTTGCCCGATGACGAGACCTTCGCCAGTTTCTATCCGGGAGGAAATCCGTCTCTGCTGGCGGCTATTCAAAACGCGCTTCAGCAGGAACACGGAAGCTATATTTACTTCTGGTCGCGCGAGGGGGGCGGGCGCAGTCATTTGCTGCACGCGGCCTGCGCCGAGCTGTCGCGGCGCGGCGAGGCGGTCGGCTATGTGCCGCTGGATAAGCGCGCGTATTTTGTCCCCGAAGTGCTGGACGGGATGGAGCAACTGGCGCTGGTGTGTATCGATAATATCGAGGCCATCGCCGGCGACGAGCTGTGGGAAATGGCGATGTTCAATTTGTATAATCGCATTCAGGAAACCGGCCGCACGCGTTTATTCATCAGCGGCGATCGGCCTCCGCGCCAGCTTAACCTGCAACTGCCGGATCTGGCCTCCCGGCTGGACTGGGGGCAGATCTATAAGCTGCAGCCGTTGTCGGATGATGAAAAAGGCGTGGCGCTGCAGCTGCGCGCGAAGCTGCGCGGCTTTGAATTGCCGGAGGACGTTAGCCGTTTTCTGCTGAAGCGGCTGGATCGTAAAATGCGCACTCTGTTCATGACGCTCGATCAGCTCGATCGCGCCTCAATTACGGCGCAACGCAAGCTGACCATTCCGTTCGTCAAAGAGATCCTCGATCTGTAAGATCAAAGAATCTGCAGCACATTCTCCGGCGGGCGCCCGATGCGCGCCTGTTCACCGCGCACCGCAATCGGCCGCTCGATCAGCTTCGGGTGGCTAACCATCGCCTGAATCAGCTGCGCCTCGCTCAGCCCTGCGTCGGCCAGATTCAACTGTGTATACAAATCTTCGTTGCGGCGCATCAGATCGCGAGCGCCGCTCAGACCCAGCATGGCGATCAGTTGCGTCAGCGTGGCGGCATCGGGCGGCGTTTGCAGATAAAGAATGACCTGCGGTTTAACGCCCTGTTGCTCCAGCAGCGCCAGCGCGGCGCGGCTTTTGGAACAGCGAGGGTTGTGGTAGAGCGTGACTTGCTTCATGTGCGATGTCCTTAACCGGGCGGCGGCGATCAGGTTTTTTCATACTGCCGGAAACGCTGCTGCAACAGACGCAGCTGATCGATGCGCGCGTCGTAACGCGCCTGTTCCAGACTGCCGAGCTTCGACTGCGAACTGGCGTTGCCGAGCAGGCGGATCGCCTGATCGAGCTGGCCGTCAAGCGCCAGACTTTCGGCGCGGGCCGCCAGCTCTTCGGCGCGCCCGCCCTGTGCGGCCGATGCCTGGGCCAGCAGATCCCAGCCGTTCGGATCGTTGGGGTTGGCGTAAGTGTAACGGTGCAGAATCCGCATGGCCGCCGCCGGCTGCTTGCCTTCCACGTAGGCGTTGGCCAGATTGAGCTGCAGCACCGGGCTGTTCGGCTGCCCGCTGACTTTCTCCAGACGGGCGATGGCCTGCGCGGCGCGCTGCTGACCGAGATCGATATCGGTCATCAAATCGAGAAACCAGACGTTGTTCGGCTGCGCGCTTAGCAGCGGCTGCAGCCTGGCGCGCGCGTCGTCATACTTCTTCGCCTGATAAAAGCGAATCGCCTCGCCGTATTTGGCCGCCAGCTGCTCGCGCGCGTTGCCTTTTGACCAGTTATTGATTAGCTCATCGGTTAACGGAGCGTTTTCCGAGCCGTACATGCCGAAGACCCGCGCTTTGGCCAGCAGGAAATCCTGCGAGGACTGAACCGGCACCGGCTGCATCTGGTTGGCGCGGTTGCGCGAGTCGGACAGCCGGCTTTCCGGCAGCGGGTGGGTCAACAATATTTCAGGCGGTTTAGACGAATAGCGCGAGCGCTCGGCCAGCTTCTGCATAAAATCCGGCATGGCCTGCGGATTAAATCCGGCGCGCTGCAGAACCTGAATACCGATGCGGTCGGCTTCCTGTTCATTGCCCTGGGTGAAGCTGATCATTCCCTGCTGCGTCCCGGCCAGCGTGGTGCTGAGCGCCGCCATCCCGGCCTGCGGATTGGCCATCGCCAGCAGAATCGAGCCCAGCGCACCGACCCACGTCAGCGGCGCGCTGGCGCGCTGGGATTCCATCGCGCGCGCCAGGTGGCGCTGGGTCACGTGGGAAATTTCATGCGCCAGCACCGACGCCAGTTCGCTTTCGTTATCGGCATAGCGAAATAGCCCGGAATGGATGACCACGTTGCCGCCAAAGAAAGCGAAGGCGTTGATCTCGTCATTGCGGATAAGATAGAAATGAAACGGTGTGCGTACCGAGTCGGCATGCCTGACCAGCCGGTCGCCCAGCTGGTTGATATATTGCGTTAGCAGCGGATCGTTAATGAGTGGCGCGCCGGCGCGCAGCTGGCGCACGTAAAAATCGCCCATCGCCAGCTCCTGATTGATGCTGAGCGTGCCGCCCGCGGTGGTGCCGATATCGGGTAAGCGATCCTGCACATCGGCGCGGGCGAGGGGCAGCGCCACGCCCGCCAGCGCGCTGGCGATCAATGCAACCATAACCGCTTTTCTTATCCGGTCAGACATAGCGTACGATAACCTTATCTCTCTTCGATCTGCATGCTCAGGTTGCAGACGCGTATTTTTCCGTCTGCGTTCCGCCGGCGTTAACCGGCGCCAGGGGTGCGTTAATTCTCATCCCCGACGCTATTGAGTATAAGCGGTAAACAGCGTTTCCATCCGCCGTCCATCTTAGCCATCCCGGGCGCACAATGAAACACGGGGTGTGTAAATGCGCGCTCAACCGCACGTAATTCGGGCGCGGCGCAGGTAACGAACAGCGACGGGGAATGACGGTTACCGCCCGGCGGGCGGTAACCCGATAAGGCAGCGGCGGGCAGCGTTACTGCGTGGCGCTTTTCAGATAGTTCAGCACGATGTCGTGGTGATTGCTGGTTTTGAAATCATCAAACACTTTTTCCACTTTACCATCGGTTCCGATCAGAAAACTGATGCGATGGATGCCGTCATAGGTTTTGCCCATGAAGGTTTTTTCACCCCAGACGCCGAACTGCTGCGCCACCTGATGGTCTTCATCGGCCAGCAGGGTAAAGTTGAGCAACTCTTTTTCCGCAAAACGCGACAGCTTCTCAGGTTTGTCGGTGCTGATACCCAGCACGTCCACGCCGGCCTTTTTCAGTTCATCCATATTGTCGCGCAGACCGCAGGCCTGCACGGTACAACCGGGCGTCATCGCTTTGGGATAGAAATACACCAGCACTTTCTGTCCCTGGAAGTCGGTTAAATTTACCAGCTCGCCGTCCTGATCGGGCAAGCTAAATTTCGGTGCAATATCACCGGCTTTCAGTGGGCTCATGGTTGATCTCCCTCTTTTTCTTCATGCTGTGGATAGTTCACAACGCTAATACTGCCTTGTGCGTGCAGTTCTGTACATAGCTGATAAAAGGCTTGCTCAATAATTGAACCGTTCAGCCGCGCCGGGCTGTGCGCGGTAATCTGAATGTACAGCTGCGGCGGTTCGTGCTCGGCCGACGGCTGCGTTTTGGAAACCAGTTCGGCGATGCTCAACTGATAGGAATCAAACAAGTCGGTAAACCGTTCGATCAGGTGGGGCGAATCGGCAACGTCCACTTTTACTCTGACGGTTGACGGCATCGGCGGGGCGGCGTGCGAGCGGGTGCGCTTCATCACGATCAGCAATTCCAGTTCGGCGCCCTTTAGCGGCAGCGTGGATTCAATCAGCGTGATCGCGTTCCAGCTACCGGACAACAGCATAATAAAGGTAAACTCTTCGCCGAACATAGCAAGGCGGCTATCTTCGATATTACAGCCACAGCTGCTGACGTGGCGGGTAATGGTATTCACTATGCCTGGACGGTCAACGCCCAGCGCGGTGATAACCAGATAGTGTTGTGGTGCGTTCGGCAAAATTATGCTTCCTGTACGGCTTCTCCAGGGTAACATGGTAAACATAAAAAAAACCGCCCGCCAGCGCTTACAACGTGGGCGGTACGCTTGCTTTTGTATAGACGTCAAAAGTACCATAAATGACTTGTTTGTGGAGGAGATGGTCAATGTTTACGGGAAGTATTGTGGCGTTGGTTACGCCGATGGACGCGAAAGGCGCCGTCGATCGCGCGAGCCTGAAAAAACTTATCGATTACCATGTCGCCAGCGGCACGTCGGCGATCGCATCGGTTGGTACCACCGGGGAGTCCGCCACCCTGAGTCATGATGAGCATGGCGATGTAGTCATGTTGACGCTGGAACTGAGCGACGGCCGCATTCCGGTTATCGCGGGAACCGGCGCCAATGCAACGGCCGAAGGTATTTCGCTGACCCAGCGCTTTAACGACAGCGGCGTGGTCGCCTGCCTGACCGTAACGCCGTACTATAACCGGCCGACCCAGGAAGGCCTGTACCAGCACTTTAAAGCGATTGCCGAACACACCGATCTTCCCCAGATCCTCTACAATGTGCCTTCCCGCACCGGATGCGATCTGCTGCCGGAAACGGTCGCGCGTCTGGCCAAATTACAGAATATTATCGGGATCAAAGAAGCCACGGGGAACTTAAGTCGGGTAAGTCAGATCCAATCACTGGTTGACGAAGATTTCATTCTGCTAAGCGGCGATGACGCCAGCGGTCTGGACTTTATGCAACTGGGCGGTAAGGGCGTAATTTCCGTGACGGCCAACGTCGCCGCGCGCGAGATGGCTCAGATGTGCGAGCTGGCGGCTCAGGGTAACTTTGCCGAAGCGCGTCTTCTGAACCAGCGTTTGATGCCGCTGCATAAAAACTTGTTTGTCGAACCCAACCCGATTCCGGCCAAATGGGCCTGTAAGGCGTTGGGACTGATAGCGACCGATACGCTGCGCTTGCCGATGACTCCGCTGACCGAACAGGGCAGTGTGGTCGTAGAACAGGCGATCAGACAGGCCGGTCTGCTGTAACCGTTAGGAGAATTAATGACTTATTCCGTGCAAAAGTCGATGGTGGCAAAGGTGGTGGGCGTCTCTCTGGTGATGCTGCTGTCCGCCTGTTCCAGCGACCAGCGCTACAAGCGCCAGGTCAGCGGCGACGAATCCTATCTTGACGTTCCGGCGCCGAAAGCGCTGCAGACGCCAGCCGGTATGATCCTGCCGGTGCAAAACGGCGATTATGATGTTGCCGCCGCCACGCAAAATGGCGCGACCGGCAAGGCGCTCGATATTCGTCCTCCCGTACAGTCATTGGCTTTGTTGAATGGTTCCCGGGCGCAGTTCGCCGGCGATACGGCAACGCTGCTGCTGGAAAACAACGCGCAAAACAGCCAGCTCTGGTCGCAGATTAATCGCGTGGTGCAGGAAAAAGGCTTCCCGGTCGCCAGCCGTCAGGATGGCAACCAATCGCTGACCACCGACTGGGTGAAATGGACGCGTGAGGATGAAGACTTCCAGTATCAGGGCCGCTATCAAATTACCGTTCAGCAGCAGGGGTATCAGCAGGCGCTGAGCGTCAGGCTGTTGGCTCTGCAGCAGCAGGATAAGTCGGTCAGCGACCCGGTGCAGATCCAGCGCTATACCGGGGTGATGCTCAACACGCTGACGGAGAGCCTGGATAAGCAGGCCACCCTGCGTGAGAATGCGCTGGCCAATCGCAGCGCCGGCGCGCTGGATGTGCAGAGCGGCGCCGACGAAACCGGTTTGCCGTTGCTGATTGCGCGCGCGCCTTACACCGTGGTGTGGGAGCGTTTGCCCGCCGCGCTGCAGCGAGTGGGGATGACCGTTAACGATCGCAGCCGCCCGCAGGGCACCGTGGCCATAACCTACCGTGCGCCGGGCAGCGACAGCTGGGAGGCGCTGGGCGCCAGAGATCCGCAGCTGACCAACGGCGATTATAAACTGCAGCTCGGCGATCTGGATAACCGCAGCAGCCTGCAATTTACCGACTCGAAAGGGCGCACGCTGACTCAGTCGCAAAATGACGCGCTGGTGGCGGTGTTCCAGGCGGCGTTTAGTCAAACCCGCACTACACACGAGTAATACCAGGGGGCCGCGGCCCCCTTTTTGACTGTTGGCCGCGGATATATACCCACTCGCCTGCGGGCGAGCGGGTCATTCGCTGGCTGTTCATTACCCGCTCCGCGCATGCCTGTCCAGGCTGCGGCCGTACGGCGCGGTGGAACAGCGGGGCAAACAGCCGCAAGGGGACCACGGCGCCGTTCAGATTTTACCCTCTCTTAAAGAACGATTGTTACTGGAGTAAGCACATGCAAAAGCTAGCTGAGTTGTATCGCGGAAAGGCGAAAACGGTCTACACCACGCAGGATCCGGACCTGCTGGTGCTGGAATTCCGCAATGATACGTCAGCACTGGATGGTCAGCGCATTGAGCAGTTTGAGCGTAAAGGGATGCTGAACAACCGCTTCAACCATTTCATTATGAGCAAACTGGAAGAAGCCGGCATTCCAACCCAGATGGTGCGCCTGCTTTCCGATACCGAAGTGCTGGTGAAGAAGCTGGACATGGTGCCGGTGGAGTGCGTGGTGCGCAATCGCGCCGCCGGTTCTCTGGTAAGGCGCCTGGGTATTGAAGAAGGTCAGGTTCTGAATCCGCCGCTGTTTGATCTGTTCTTGAAGAACGATGCTATGCACGATCCGATGGTGAACGAATCTTACTGCAAGACCTTCGGCTGGGTGAACGAACAACATCTCGCGCGCATGAAAACGCTGAGCTATAAAGCCAACGACGTGCTGAGCAAAATTTTTGATGACGCCGGTCTGATCCTGGTGGACTTCAAGCTGGAGTTCGGCCTGTTCAAAGGCGAAGTGGTGCTGGGCGATGAGTTCTCGCCGGACGGCAGCCGTCTGTGGGATAAAGCCACGCTGAACAAAATGGATAAAGATCGCTTTCGCCAGAGTCTGGGCGGCCTGATCGAAGCCTATGAAGAAGTTGCTCGTCGTATCGGCGTAAAATTAGACTAACGGCGCAATCGTTTTCGTCGCTGGTTATTATCTGGTACCTGCCCGGGGCGTGATTCACTCTGCGCCCCCTCGTCGTTTTTTCTGCGTTATTTTCTGCTGTTGTGCTATTTCCCCGCTTTTTTATGGCATTCGTACGTCTGGATCGCTACGATCGGTGCAAACAGATCGTCGGGAGGAATGATGCGTTGGCAAGGGCATAGAGAGAGCGACAATGTGGAGGACCGCCGCGGTCAGTCGGGCGGGGGCGGGGGGATGCGTATTCCGCTGCGTGGCAAAAGCGGACTGGTGCTGCTGATTATCGTGCTGGTGGCCGGCTATTACGGCGTCGATTTAACGCCGTTGCTGAGCGGCGAGCCGATGTCCGGTCAGCCGGGCACCAGCCGCAACGTTAGCCCGCAGGACGAAGAAGCGGCGAAGTTTACTTCGGTGATCTTCGCCATGACGGAAGAGACCTGGCAGGAACAGTTTAACCGGATGGGCAAAACCTGGCGTGCGCCAGGGTTGGTGATGTACGACGGAGCTACCGTCACCGGATGCGGCGCCGGTCAGTCGGCGGTGGGGCCGTTCTACTGCCCGGCCGACCGTAAAGTGTACATAGATCTGTCGTTTTATCACGATCTGAAAATGAAGCTCGGTGCGGACGGCGATTTTGCCCAGGGCTATGTGATCGCGCATGAAGTGGGCCATCACGTGCAAAACTTACTGGGTATTGAAGCGAAAGTCCGGCAGATGCAGCAGGGCGCGTCACAGGCGGAAGTCAACCGTCTGTCGGTGAAAATGGAACTGCAGGCCGACTGTTTCGCCGGCGTCTGGGGGCACAGTATGCAACGGCAGGATATTCTGGAGCCGGGCGATCTGCAGGAAGCGTTAAACGCCGCCGAAGCGATCGGCGACGATCGACTGCAGCAGCGTAGTCAGGGGCGCGTGGTGCCGGAAAGCTTTACCCACGGCAGCGCCGCGCAGCGCTACGGCTGGTTTAAGCGCGGCTACGATAGCGGCGATCCCGCGCAGTGCGATACTTTCGCCGTCCGTTAACGTCGGGTTCGCCGCCCGCGTCATGATGCCTTGAGCCGGGTTATATAAAATCAAACAGAGAGCACCCATGTCCGCTTTGGATCCAACATTATTAATTTTACTGGGGCTGGCCGCGCTGGGCATTATCAGCCACAACATGACCGTCACTTTGGCTATCCTGTTTCTGCTGGCGATACGTATCACCCCGCTGAATCAATATTTTCCCTGGGTGGAAAAATACGGTCTGACCATCGGCATCGTCATTCTGACCGTTGGCGTGATGGCGCCGATCGCCAGCGGTAAAATTACCGCCAGCGACGTTATTCACTCTTTCCTGCACTGGAAATCGCTGCTGGCCATTTTGATCGGCATTGGCGTCTCCTGGCTGGGCGGGCGCGGCGTGGCGTTGATGAGCAATCAGCCTGCGGTGGTGGCCGGGTTGCTGATCGGCACGGTGATGGGCGTCGCGCTGTTTCGCGGCGTTCCGGTCGGTCCGCTGATTGCGGCGGGGCTGCTGTCGCTGTTGATTGGTAAAGGCTGAAGCGTGCGCCGCGCGCCGGAGCAGCAATGCTGACGCAACTGATCGCCGGCCAGCCGGCCCAGCAGCGTGCCGGCGTGCGCAGGCTGCTGGTCGTGAGCGGCGCGGCGGACTGGACGCAACAACGGGCGCAGGCGATCTGTGACGCGCTGCCGGGCGACTGGCTGTGGATCAGCGAGTCGCCCCCCGCCGGTGCGCAGGCCATTGCCGCCGTGCGGGTAAAAACGCTGCTGGGGCGGGAAACCGGCCACGCGGTTTATGACGCGCGCCGCGGGCTGGATGTGGAAGCGCTGGCGATGCTGGCCGGCACGCAGCGCGCCGGCAGCTGGCTGCTGCTGCTGGCGCCGGCCTGGGCCGACTGGGCGCGTTGTCCCGATGCGGATAGCCTGCGCTGGAGCGAACACAATCACCCTCTCGCGACGCCGCGTTTTATAACTCATCTGCAGCGCCAGTTGCTGAACGACCCCGAGGCGGTTGTCTGGCGCCAGGATCGGCCCGCCGTTTTTACCCCGCTGCATTCGCGGCCCGAGTGGGCGCCGGCCAATGGTCATCCGACCGCCGGCCAGCAGCGTATCCTTGCTCGTTTGCTGCATGCCTCCGCCGGTATTTTTGTGCTGACCGCACCGCGCGGGCGGGGCAAATCCGCGCTGGCGGGGATGCTGGCGCGGCGTTGGTCAGGCTCGTGCTGGATCTGCGCGCCGGCGCGCGCGGCGACCGATATTTTGCAGCACTACGCGGATAACCGCGCTCGCTTCTTCGCGCCGGATGCATTGTTGCAGCACTGCGAGCAGATGCCCGACGGAGCGCCGTTGGCCGACTGGCTGTTGATTGACGAAGCGGCGGCTATTCCGTCCGCCCGGTTACGCCGCCTGCTGCGCTATTTTCCCCGCCTGCTGTTGACCACTACGGTTGAGGGCTATGAGGGCACCGGACGCGGTTTTCTGCTGAAATTTTGCGCCTCGTTGCCGCACTGGCAGAGTCTGATGCTGGATGAACCCTTGCGCTGGGCCGGCGATGATCCGCTTGAGCGCTGGCTGGATAACCTGCTGTTATTGCAGGAACCTGATTTTTCTGCCGGGGCGTCGCCGCGCGCGCCGGTTAACATCAGCAGCCTGAACGCCGATCGCTGGTCGGCCGATCCGGCGCTGCTGCGGCAATATTACGGCCTGTTGTGCAGCGCGCACTATCGCACCTCGCCGCTGGATTTGCGCCGCCTGCTGGATGCGCCCGGCATGCGTTTTTCCTGCGCGGCCTGGCCGTCGCCGGCGGATGGTCTGGCGGGGGCGCTCTGGCTGGTGGATGAGGGCGGGCTGTCAGCCGGACTGGCGCACGAGGTCTGGGCCGGACGCCGTCGTCCGCGCGGCAACCTGGTGGCGCAGTCGCTGGCTGCGCACGGCGGGATGTGGCAGGCGCCGATGCTGCGCTCACGCCGCATCACGCGTATCGCCGTGCGGCCGGATTGCCGCCGTGTCGGTATCGGTCGCCAGCTGGTGATTCATCAGCGTCTGGCGGCGCAGGGGCTGGATTATTTGTCGGTCAGTTTTGGCTATCAGCCGGATTTGTGGCGTTTCTGGCATGAATGCGGGTTCCGGCTGGCGCGCATCGGCAGCCATCTGGAAGCCAGCAGCGGTTGCTATAGCGCGATGGCATTGCTGCCGCTGTCGCCCGCCGGGGAACAACTGGTTGACCAGGCTGAACGCCAGCTGGCGCGCGACTGGTACTGGCTGCGGCGCTATATCCCGCTGACGTTGCCGCTGCCCGAGGAATCGGACAACGAACCGGACGAGGCGGACTGGCGCGAACTGGCGGGTTTCGCCTTTGCTCATCGGCCTTTGCAGGCTTCTCTGGCGGCGCTGCATCGACTGGCCAGCCATACTTCGCTGGCGCTGCCCGCGTTGCGTTTGCTGCTGGACGAAGGGCTAAGCAACGCCGTCTGTGCGCAACGTTTACAACTGAGCGGTAAAAAAGCGCTGCTGCTGCGCTGGCGCGCGGAAACGGCGCTGGCGCTTCAGACGCTGGATGACGCACGCTGTGGCCGCTGGCAGGCATGGGTGCGGCATGGCCCGGACGACGCGGTCTGATAGCCTGCGCCGCTTCGTTAATTCATTTCCTTTTCCCCGTAACGGTCTGAATTTACACGCGGCGGCATCGGGCCGCCGGGCGCGATTTTTCTCCTGATTACCTCCCGTTATTTGCCTGTTTGTCGGCGGCAGATGTTTTATTTTTTTTTCGCATTTTTGTGATTTTTTATCTTGTTCGAGGAACATTTATTGATTTTAAATTTCAGTGTATGAATGGTTAATGGATGAATGTCGCTATTTTTATCTTATTGATGGTTTTTTGTGTTATCGGCAAGCCGATTTTGATATCAAAAAAATAGCGCGGCGCTAGAATACGCAGCAAATTTAGTCGGTGCATGTGTTTTAGTCAGGGGTTTAGCAACGTGGCCAGAGGGCTTGGGTTATCCGCTTTAGCGTCGGTGATGTTTGGTTTTCTTTACTATTATTCCTCATGGCTGGTTCCTCTTTCCGGCAATGAGATCTTTGGCTGGCGCATTTTGCTGACCTGGCCGTGCCTGACGCTGTTCCTGCTGTATAACGGCGATCATTCGTTGATCGCTCAGGGATTCCAGATGATCAGGAAAAATGTCTGGCTGCTGGCGCCGCTGGCCGCCTCTTCTTTCCTGATCGGCATTCAGCTATGGCTGTTCCTTTGGGCGCCGGTTAATGGCAAGGCGCTGGAGGTTTCGCTCGGCTATTTCCTGATGCCGCTGATGATGGTGCTGTTGGGCGGCGCGCTGTATCACGACCGGCTTTCCCTGCTGCAGAAGATCGCTACCGGGCTGGCGGCGCTGGGCGTGGGCAATGAAATTTTTCGTTTCGGGCACCTTTCCTGGGCGACGCTGCTGGTGGCGCTGGGGTTCCCGATCTATTTTCTGCTGCGCAGAAAGCTCAAGACCAATCATCTTGGCGGGCTGTGGTTCGATATGCTGTTGATGTCGCCGGCGGCGCTGTGGTTCCTGATTAGCGGGCCGTCCGACGGGGCGATCTGGCGCGATCATCTGTCGCTGTTTGCGCTGGTGCCGGGGTTGGGCATGATCAGTACGCTGGCGCTGGTGTGCTATGTTCAGGCCAGCCGCTACCTGTCCTTTAGCCTGTTTGGCCTGATGGGGTATCTCGAACCGGTCCTGCTGGTGATCGCCGCGTTACTGATTGGTGAAACCATCCCGTCGGATAAATTATTGACCTATGGCGCGATTTGGCTGGCGTTGCTGATGCTGGTGCTGGAAGGCGGGCTGTATCGGGCGCGGCGTAAACAGCGCGCTGCGCAGGTCGCCTGAGGAAAGACGGGCGCTTCGCGCCCGTTTCTGAACCGGAGAGCCGGTCAGGGTTTTTTCTGCGGCTGGTCGTCGTCGTCATCCCATTTTGCATTGTTATCCCGATGCGGCGGAATCTCCGGTTTGTTGGCGAGAAATTGCTTATGGTCGAGACGACGCAGCTCTTTGATGCCGTTGAGTAAGATACCGGCCAGGATAATCAGAATTACCCACCAGTAGTCAGCCAGCCATGCCATGTTAAGCCTCGTCAGTGTTGTGTATGAAGCGGGCAAATAGCGCCGGTAAATGCGCGCTCAGCCACGCTGAGCCGGCCACGTCCTGGTCCCGCCACGCATTCAGCAGGACTGCGGGCGTAAACCGGCTGGCGGCCTCGCGGGCCAGCGGGCGATAGCTGATGTGCCAGGGTTCTGCGGCCACGCCGCCGCGATCGCGAGCGAAGGGGCGGTAAAAATCATAGTCCGCCATATGTTGCGTCAGCCAGACGTTTAACGGCGCGAAATAGCCGTCATCCTCATATTCCCAGGGCTCCAGCTGCAGCCTTTGCCCGTCGGGCAGACGCGATGGGTCGTAAATGTCCAGATCGCTGCCCCAGTGGTGACGGCTGGCGCCCGGCATGGCCGACCAGCGCAGAATGGCTTCGCAGCGTGCGCCTTCGTGTAAGGTTAGCACATCCAGCGGCCGGCTGTGTTCGTCCAGCACCGGCCGTTCGCCCCTGAACTTACCGTTCCAGATCAGACGCTGACGCTCAAAATCGCGAAAGGTGCTGGCCGGCTGCAGATCGAAGCCGGCGGCGGCGGCGGCCTGTCGCAGCGCCAGAAACGCGGTAACGGCCGCCGGCTGAAGGCGATGGGCGCCGCACAGCGGCGCCAGATGCTGCACCGACTGCCCGGTCAGCATAGCGGGCGTGATCATGCGATCAACTGCTCCATGATGCGTTGATACATGCGGCTCAGCATCTGCAGGTCTGCGGCGCTGACGCATTCGTTGACTTTGTGGATGGTGCTGTTGACCGGACCCAACTCCACCACCTGCGCGCCCGTACGCGAGATAAAGCGTCCGTCCGAGGTGCCGCCGTTGGTCAACAACTGCGGCGTGGTTTCGTTGTAGTGACGAACCGCGTCGACAACGGCGTCGACCAGCGCGCCGCGCGCGGTCAGAAATGGCTGGCCGGAGAGCATCCATTCGAGCGTATAGTTGAGCTGATGGCGATCGAGCAGATTGGCCACCAGTTGCTTAATCTGTCCGTCGGTTAACTCGGTGCTGAAACGAAAATTGAACTGCACGAAAAGTTCGCCGGGGATCACATTGTTGCTGCCGGTGCCGGCCTGAATATTAGCGATTTGCATACTGGTCGGCGGGAAGAATTCATTGCCTTCGTCCCAGCGGGTGGCAACCAGTTCGTTCAGTGCGGGCAGCGCGCGGTGCACCGGGTTATCGGCCAGATGCGGGTAGGCAACGTGTCCCTGCACGCCGTGAATGCGCAAATTGGCGGTGAGCGAACCGCGTCGACCGTTTTTCACCACGTCGCCGACCACCGCAGTGCTGGACGGCTCGCCTACCAGGCAATAATCCAGTCGCTCCCGACGGGCCATCAGCCTTTCCACTACCTTAACCGTGCCGTTAACCGCTTTGGCTTCTTCATCCGAGGTGATCAGGAACGCCAGTCGACCCTGATGAGCGGGGTGGGCCGCGACAAAGCGCTCGGCGGCGACCACCATGGCGGCCAGCGAACCCTTCATATCGGCGGCGCCGCGTCCATACAGCATACCGTCGCGAATGGTGGGCTCAAAAGGCGGATTATCCCACAGCGTCTCGTCGCCGGCCGGCACCACATCGGTATGGCCGGCGAAGGCCAGCGTTTTGCCGGTGCCGCGCCACGCCCAGAAGTTGAGCGTATCGTCGATATTGATCGGTTCGATGGTAAAACCGATCGCCTGCAGACGTTCGATCATCATCGCCTGACATCCGGCGTCATCCGGGCTCAGAGATGGGCGACGAATCAGTTGCTGGGCAAGTTCTATCACGGGACAGGACATGCTACTTCACCTCCGCGATAAATGTTTGATAGCCGTCGGGGCTAAAACCGCACAGCGCCTGGCCGCTGGCGCTGACCAGTAGAGGTCGCTTGATGACGGCGGGCTGCTGCAGCATTAGCGCTTTCGCCGCGTCGGCGTTGTCGACCGCGTTACGCTGCGCTTCGCTCAGTCGGCGCCAGGTGGTGCCGCGCGTATTCAGCAGCGTTTGCCAGCCAACCAGATCGATAAAGCCCTGCAGACGGGCTTCGTCCAGTCCATCGGCGCGATAGTCGTGAAAACGGTATTCGATGTGTTGTTCTTCCAGCCAGCGGCGGGCTTTTTTGATGGTATCGCAGTTTTTGATGCCATATAGGGTGAACGTCATTACAGGCCAATCCTTTCTGCTTCACATGGGTGAAAAATGCATCAGCCCGGGCGTTTTGGGCGCCGGGCATGAATAACCGTCAGCATGCCGAAAAAACGCGATGAGATCCACCACACGAAACAAACGGAAAACCGACCGCTGACCAGATGGGGGTTGATAAGGATCATATTTGCCTGGTTAAAAAATGTGCGTATAATACGGCGCCGGTTAAAATTAGAGGTTGTTATGATTGAAGCAGAAGTCAGTACCTGGAAAGCATTCATTGAAGCCATGTTGAGTAATAAATAAGCGCGTGTCTCAATTGATGTCGGGCGGGAGAATGTCGGAACTACGTCAGTAAGTTTTACTTCCCCGTGCCTGAAAAAAACATCCCGCCCTGGCAACGCGTCACTCGTGCCGTTGCCGCCGGGCCGCCAGTCACCCCGACGCTGCGTTTAATAATCGCAGAAAAGGGGAAACCTGAGCGCTAAAAAGGGGATGAGACATATCTATGCCGTCATCCCCCACTTCTTATGCCACATCATCACTGGCTCAATGCAAAGCGGGCCGCCGCCTGCGCATGCAGCGTAGTGGTGTCAAACAGCGGTATATCGGCGTCCCCGGCCGAGATCAGCAGCGGAATTTCGGTACAGCCGAGAATGATTCCTTCGGCGCCCTGAAGCTGCAACTGAGCGATCATCTGTTTCACGCGCTCCCGGGAAGACTCGGTGATCTTACCCAGACACAGTTCCTGAAAAATAATCTGGTTGAGCGTTGCCCGTTGCGCTTCATCGGGGGTGATAACCTCGATACCGTGCCGGCGGATAATGCGCTGGCGGTAAAAATCCTGCTCCATGGTATAACGCGTGCCGAGCAGGCCGACTTTGCTCAGACGCTGCTCTTTTATCTGCTGCGCGGTGGCGTCGGCGATGTGTAAAAGCGGCAGGCCGCAGGCGGCCTCAACGTCGGGCGCCACCTTATGCATGGTGTTAGTGCAAATTACGATGGCCTCGGCGCCGGCTTTTTTCAGCGCCAGCGCGGCGTTAGCCAGTTCCACACCGGCCTGTGACCAGTTTCCCGTTGACTGCAATTGTTCAATGGAATGGAAGTCCACGCTATAAAGAATGATCCGGGCCGAATGCAAGCCGCCCAGCTGCTGCTTAACGTGCTCATTAATAATGCGATAATACGGGATGGTGGATTCCCAGCTCATGCCGCCAATGAGTCCTAATATTTTCATATTTAGGTCGCCTGTTTCCTGTCTGGCATATTGTATGCTCTGAATAATTCGAGTGCAGACAATACATTATCGTTTTGAATAACGCAAAGCGCCGGCCCTTTAGGGTAGGCCAACTGGTTTATGCGCCTTAAATCCGGCCGGAGAGGATGTGAACGTCGCTGGCGACGGCATCAGAGGGCAACGTCCCGGGCGGCGGGTCATTGAGCGTAGTCAACGCAACTGCAGCCTGAAATAGGGCGAATATAAAAACGGTGTCCACATTTCAACGCGGCAGATAAAACCGACGCGGTCGGGCGCCGTTTAATCGTTTTCACGCTATGCATGCTTTTTTATCGACATTTATCACTTTTTAGCTATCTTCGGCTGGACAAAAGGTCAATCTATTGCTGTACTGTGCATGACACAGATTTTGTGTCGTTCATTCATGTTAAAGGTAAGTTTGATGTCTAAGATTAAAGGTAGCGTTAAGTGGTTTAATGAGTCCAAAGGATTCGGTTTCATTACTCCGGAAGATGGAAGCAAAGACGTGTTCGTACACTTCTCTGCCATCCAGAGCAACGGTTTCAAAACTCTTGCTGAAGGTCAGCGCGTAGAGTTCGAAATCACCAGCGGTGCTAAAGGTCCATCTGCTGCTAACGTTATCGCTATTTAATTATACCGATTTCCTGAAAAACCCGCCTCCGGCGGGTTTTTTTTTGGCTATCAATCATCAATCCCGCACTTAAGCCGAAAATCATGACGCGCCAGCGGGCACGTCATTCAGCCAGCCAACCCGGCATTGACTGCGGACATCAGGCCTGCAATGCCGGATTGCACAGGGATTAGCTGAGCCAGCCGACCAGGCTAAACGCCAGCGCCGTCATTAACAGCGACCCCAGCAGATTCAGCGCAATATTCAGCCCGGCGAACAGCAACTGGCCACTTTGCAGCAGAGTGAACACTTCGGCCGAGAAGGTGGAAAACGTGGTCAGGCCGCCGCAGAAGCCGGTGGTGATCAGCAGTCGCCATTGCGCATCGATCTGTGGGACGCGCAGGAAGACAGCCAGCGCGGCGCCAATAATAAACGCGCCAATCAGATTGGCGCTGAGCGTGCCGAATGGTAACTGAGCATGTAGCGCATTGAGACGCAGGCTTAATAACCAGCGCGCCACGCTGCCGATACCGCCGCCAATAAATACCACCAGAAATGCATTAAACATAACAAGACACCTTTTATTCAGGGGTAAGCAAGGTTAATCTCGGAAAGGCAGAGCGTGACGCTACGCACCTCTCGCGAGGGTTACGTAGACATCATTAGCCAACAGGCGGTTATGGAGGAATGTCATCTCCGTCAAATACAGGCTTAGTTTACTCGCTTCGGCCGTGGTTTTGTAGCCGGGCAGGCTGGTCGGGTAAAACAGGCAACGAACGGCAGCGGGGGATAAAAGAGGATGAAAGTCGCACTGGGGCAGTTTGCGGTAGAACGCGAGTGGCGGCACAATCTGGCGACCTGTTTGCGTTTAATGCATGAGGCGAACGCCGCGGCGGCCGATTTGCTGGTGCTGCCGGAGGCGGTGCTGGCGCGGGATAACCGCGATCCCGACTGGGGCGTTAACGCGGCCCAGCCGCTGGATGGTCCCTTTATCAGCCAGCTGCGCGCCGCCAGCGCCGAAATTGATCTGACGCTGGCGCTCACGCTGCATACCCCCGCCGGGCCAGGACGCGTGTTTAATACTCTGGTGGTGTTGCGGCGCGGCGAGTTGCTTACGCATTACCATAAACTTCATCTGTATGACGCCTTCGCCATGCAGGAATCACGTCGCGTTACGCCGGGCTGCGAAGTGCCGGCGCTGGTGGACGTAGCCGGGATGAAAATCGGGCTGATGACCTGCTATGACGTTCGTTTCCCCGAACTGGCGCGGCGTCTGGCGCTGGATGGCGCGCAGGTACTGGTGGTGCCGGCGGCGTGGCTCAGGGGGCCGCTGAAAGAGGCGCACTGGGAGATTCTGTTGTCCGCCCGCGCGCTGGACAATACCTGTTATGTGGTGGCCAGCGGCGAATGCGGCGAGAAGAATATCGGCAGCAGCATGGCGGTCGATCCGCTCGGCGTGGTGTTGGCTCGCGCGGCGGAGGTTCCGGCGCTGATTTTTGCCCAACTGGATGAAGAGCGGCTGAACCATGCGCGCCGTCAACTGCCGGTACTGGAAAATCGACGCTTCGAATCACCGCAGCTGAAGCGGTAGCGCCCGGCATGGCATCTTACTTTGTTACAATTTCCGATTGTGTTGCCCGGGCCGCGGGGACACAGTCAATACATCATTTTTATTCGCCGGTGTATCCGGCTGGTTAATTCAGACAGGTAATATTATGGAAGGTATCAGCATCGCCAAACTTCTGGTGATTGGCGCATTAATCGTTTTACTGTTCGGCACCAATAAATTACGCAGCCTCGGGGGAGATCTGGGCGCGGCCATTAAAGGCTTTAAAAAAGCGATGAATGACGAGCCGCAGGTAAAAAATAACGCACAGGACGAAACGCCTCAGTCGCTGGGCGACGGCCGTCCGAAAGAGTAAACCGCCTTTATCCCACATCGTTTTTTCGTCATTCGCACCAGACTGCCCGCCTGCGCGGGCCTGACGCGTGCCCCAGCCTGATCGCGCAGCGGCAAGTCGGGCCAGCGTCTGATTACAGCCTGCGCCGGGCGGACTGTACTCAAACGCGCGTCATGACAAACGCGATAGCGTCGGGTACGCGGCGCCGGAATAAAAGCCGGTCTGTTGCGGTATTCCGTGTGTATCCATGCTCTGTTCAGGGGCTTATATGTAAGAAAATATAAGCAGAGCGCCGCCTGACGCCCTTCAACGCCGTTCAGCCACAGAAAAGGCAGGCCGGCATGCTTTTGAACGCTGATGTCCGGGCGTTTATTCATCGCGATTTTTCAGGCGGCAATAGCGGCAACCTACGTCTCGCCTCGGTCGTGTTGCCGACCGGAGCGAGACGTAGGTTGTTGGCAACCATGCCGGGTTATTTGACTTCGATGCCTTTCGCCTGCAGATCGGCGTGGTAGGAAGAACGGACGAAGGGGCCGCATGCGGCGTGGGTAAAGCCCATTGCCAGAGCTTCCGCTTTCATTTCATCAAATTCGGCCGGGCTGACATAGCGCTGTACCGGCAGATGGTGGCGGCTTGGCTGCAGATACTGGCCAAGCGTCAGCATCGTTACGCCATGACGGCGCAAATCGCGCATAACGTCGACGATCTCGGCATTGGTTTCTCCCAGTCCGACCATCAAACCGGATTTGGTCGGCACTTCGGGGTGCGCTTCTTTAAAACGCTCCAGCAGTTTCAGCGACCAGTCGTAGTTCGCTCCCGGGCGCACCTGGCGGTAAACGCGCGGCACGTTTTCCAGGTTGTGGTTAAAGACGTCCGGCGGCGTTACGGTCAGGATATCCAGCGCCCGATCCATGCGGCCGCGGAAATCGGGCACCAGCGTTTCGATCTTAATCTGCGGGCTTTTCGCGCGAATGGCGCTGATACAGTCGGCAAAATGCTGTGCGCCGCCGTCGCGCAGATCATCGCGGTCGACCGAGGTAATGACCACATAGCGCAACCCCATGTCGTGGATCGTCTGGGCCAGCTTTTCCGGTTCGTTGCTGTCCGGGGTCAGCGGTCGACCGTGCGCCACGTCGCAGAACGGGCAGCGTCGGGTGCAGATGGCGCCTAAAATCATGAAGGTCGCCGTGCCGTGGTTAAAACATTCGGACAGGTTGGGGCAGGACGCTTCTTCGCAAACGGAATGCAGACCGTTTTTACGCATCGCTGATTTGATGCCCTGAATGCGGCTGGAGTCAGCCGGCAGTTTGATCTTCATCCATTCAGGTTTACGCAGCATTTCCTGTCGTTCTGTCACCACGGTGCGTACCGGGATTAACGCCATTTTATCGGCATCGCGGTATTTTACGCCGCGTTCGATCTGAATCGGTTTACTCATATTCGCGTAAGTTCCAGTTCTGAATCGCTGTTTGAATTGTTAAAAAACTCAAAGGATTATGAGAGAAATTAAACTTTTTTTTAAAAAACTCTAAAAATTATATCATCTTTGCCGGAGGCGGACAGCCTTTGCGCCGGCAAAATGAAGAAATAATGTAAATAAGATGTAACTTATTGCTCCTGCTGCGCCAGCGGAAGAGGGTTGCCGTCGCGCGCCAGATCCCAGTCCAGCATCTGCCGATGACGATAGCCCAGCAGCTGCATAAAGGTGCCGACCAGCAACGGCGCTGTGTCGGGCAGCGTGGCGCCCGGCGCCAGCGCACTGAGCTGGGTCATCTGCATGCCTGCGTAGCCGCAGGGATTGATACGTTGAAACGGCGACAAATCCATGGCGATATTCAGCGCCAGACCGTGGAAGGAACAGCCCTTACGGATGCGCAAACCCAGCGAGCAGATTTTCTTTTCGCCGACATACACGCCCGGCGCGTCCGCGCGGGCGCGTGCGTTCACCGAAAAATGCGCCAGCGTCTGGATCACCGTTTCTTCCAGCGCGGTCACCAGCTGGCGTACGCCGAGCCGGCGTCGTTTCAGATCAATCAATATATACATGACCTGCTGGCCCGGACCGTGATAGGTCACCTGTCCGCCGCGGTCGCTCTGAATGACCGGGATATCGCCGGGCGTCAGAACATGTTCGGCTTTGCCGGCCTGTCCCTGGGTAAATACCGGCGGATGCTCCACCAGCCAGATTTCGTCGCCGCTGGCGGCGTCGCGCAGATCGGTAAAATGGTGCATGGCCAGAGAGACGGGCTGGTAAGGCTGTACGCCAAACTGACGTATTGTGATCTTATCCTGTAGCAAGCGTGTCATCTTCAGGTTAAGGAAGGATAGCGGCAATTATAACGGCGGGAGACGGCAGGGAACAGCACTAAGCGATTTTAATCGGGCGCCGCGCGTCGGCGTGGTTGCCGCGCGCCAGCCCTGAGATCGTGACGATCGATTGAATTACAGCACCATGCGCACGATTTCAATATTGCCCAGTTCTTCATACAGCGTCTCAACCTGTTCGATATGCGTCGCGGTAATCGTAATGGAAACGGAATGATAGTTGCCTTTACTGCTGGGTTTGACCTGTGGGCTGTAATCGCCTGGCGCGTGACGCTGGACAACCTCGACCACCTGGTCGACCAATTCCGGCTGGGCCAGGCCCATTACTTTGTAGGTGAAAGAGCAGGGGAATTCGAGCAGTTCATTAAGTTTGGTTTTCATCTGTGCTCCACGAAGATCAGATACCCATCGTTTTTCACACCGCAGGCGCGCTGAGCGCTTTGGCCGCGTTATGACGTCGGTTGGGGGGCGTTCGGTTAAAATTATAGCTCCCGCCGGAGCGGGAGCGGGTGATGACCTTGATATGGGGACGGCGAATCCCGTTTACAAGAGGCGGGGAGTTAACCGAACCAGTGGTGGAACATCAGTTTAATATAGTCCACCAGACGGCTGAAGATACCGCCTTCCTTCACTTCGTTCAGCACCACCAGCGGGCGTTGATCGATCGTTTTACCATCCAGCTGGAAGTTAATCGAACCCACCACCTGATTTTTGCCCAGCGGCGCGTGCAGCTCGGTGTTGTTCAGCACATAGCTGGCCTTCAGATCCTTCATCCGGCCGCGCGGAATGGTCAGATAAACATCTTTATCCACGCCCAGCGAAACCCGGTCGTTGTCGCCGAACCACACTGGTTCGGAGGCGAACTCCTTGCCGGTTTTTAGCGGCGCGACGGTTTCAAAGAAACGGAAGCCCCAGGTCAGCAGTTTTTTGCTTTCCGCTTCGCGGCCTTTGAACGTTCTGCCCCCCATGACGGTGGAAATCAGGCGCATCTGGCCTTCTGTGGCCGACGCCACCAGATTGTAGCCGGCAGAGGAGGTATGGCCGGTTTTGATGCCGTCCACGTTCAGGCTGGTATCCCACAGCAGACCGTTGCGGTTGGTCTGGCGGATGTTGTTGAAGGTAAAATCTTTTTCTTTATAGGTGGCGTACTCTTCCGGTACGTCGCGAATCAGCGCCTGGCCGATCAGAGCCATATCGCGAGCGGAACTGAACTGGCCGTCTGCGTCCAGACCGTGCACCGTTTGAAAATGGGTATTTTGCAGGCCGAGCGCTTTAACGTAGCCGTTCATCAGATTGACGAAGGCATCCTGGCTGCCGGCCACGTAATCGGCCATTGCCACGCAGGCGTCATTGCCCGACTGCAGAATAATGCCGCGATTCAGTTCCGATACCGGTACGCGATCGCCCGGCTTGAGAAACATCAGCGAAGAGCCTTTGAACACCGGGTTGCCGGTAGCCCAGGCGTCCTTGCTGACGGTGACTATATCATTCGGGGTGATTTTGCCGGATTTGATCGCCTGACCGATAACGTAGCTGGTCATCATCTTGGTCAGACTGGCCGGGTCGCGGCGCGCGTCGGCGTTCATTTCCGCCAGCACTTTTCCGGAGTTGTAATCAATCAGGATATACGCTTCCGCATCAATTTGCGGAACGCCAGGGATCATAGTCTGGATATTAAGATCGCCGGCATTGGCAAAAGATGAAACGCTGAGCGCGATCAGGCAGCCTGACGTGATCCGCTTAAAATAACGAGACGTAGTTACAGTATTCATGATGGGAACAACGACATCCGTGGATAGAAGTTAAAAACGAGCCACACTATAGCAGATGGCAAATAAGCCGGCATCAGACATTACGTTACCTGATTTTGCAGTGCCGCATTTCTCTGCGCCGGCCGGACGGCGGGCGAAACAGTCCCCGCGCGCCAGACGGCGAGCGGGGGACGAGGGCGGTTACAATGTGGTGATAAAGGACTGCTGGCTCGCTTCGGCAGACAGTCGCTGTTGCAGTTCCACCGCGCGCTGGTGGCTTTCAAACGGCCCCAGCTGTACGCGATAAAGATTGCCGCTGGCGGAAACCTTACCGGGAACGTGGAACTGGTTGCTCAGGCTGTTGAGCCAGCTCTGTGCGCGCTGCGCGTCGCTCAGGGCGCCGACCTGCACCAGATAGCGTCCGCCGCTCGCCGCCGGGGCATTGCCTTCCGCCACGCCGGCGACGGCCGTCTGAGGCGCGGCCGCCGGCGCCGGTTCGCTGCCTTCCAGTACGCCTGCCGGCAGCGCGCTGGGGGCGCCGAGGAAACCACCGCCCGGCGTGGCGGGGCTGGTGAGCGGCTGGCTGGCGTTTTCCTCGCCCGACGAGGCGGCGGGCTGAGTTATGCCGCCGGTTTGCGCACTATTATCGGCGACGGCCGGCATGACCGCGATAGACGGCGAACCCTGACTCAGATTCGGCCGATCGGGCAGGGCGAAGCTCTGTTTCGCCACCGTGGTGCCGACGGCGCCGGGACCCGACAGCGTGCCGTCCGGCGCCACCTGAATAAAGTCCACTTTGACCCTGGTATTGTTGGAAATATTGAGGCGCTCGGCGGCGGCTTTCGACAGATCGATGATGCGTCCCGGCGTGTAAGGACCGCGATCGTTGACCCTGACCACCAGACGGCGGCCGTTGCTGAGGTTGGTGACCCGCACATAGCTCGGGATGGGCAGCGTCGGGTGCGCCGCGGTCAGCGCGTTGGGGTCGAATACTTCTCCGATGGCGGTGCGGTTGCCGCTGGCCTCGGCGCCGTACCAGGTGGCCAGCCCCGTTTCACTGAAGCTGACGGGGTTGGCGACGATTTTATAACTGCGGCCGTTGAGGCGGTAGTCCTGCTGGGTGCCGGGGTTATAGGGTTCGTAGCGGGGTTCGACGCCGCCGATCTCTTCCACCGGCCCGCTATAGACGCTCGACGGGGGCGACTGAGGCTGTTCCGGGACGGTACAGGCCGTCAGCGTTAGCCCGATCACGCCGATCCAAAGCCACTCCTTACGCATTGTTCACCTCTTCTATAGATTACGGGATAACATTTTGCGGTGAGTATGTATCGACATCACGATACCGAATCCCGCCATCAGCACAATCAGCGCCGAACCGCCATAGCTCACCAGAGGAAGCGGCACGCCGACCACCGGTAAAATACCGCTCACCATGCCGATGTTGACGAACACATAGACAAACAGAATCAGCATTAACCCGCCGGCCATTACCCGGCCGAACGAGGTCTGGGCATTGGCCGCGATCACCAGACCGCGCATGATCAGGAACAGGTATAGCGCCAGCAGAATCAGTACGCCAATCAGGCCCAATTCTTCGGCCAATACAGCAAAGATAAAGTCAGTATGCCGTTCCGGCAAGAACTCCAGCTGCGACTGGGTGCCGTGCAGCCAGCCTTTGCCGGATAACCCGCCGGAACCGATGGCGATTTTCGACTGGATAATATGGTAACCGGCGCCCAGCGGATCGCTTTCCGGGTCGAGCAGCATCATCACCCGCGCCTGCTGATAGTCATGCATCAGGAAGAACCACAGGATAGGGATAAACGCCGCGACCAGCAGAACGGCGATGCCGATCAGCCGCCAGCTCATGCCGGCCAGAAACAGCACGAACAGACCGGAGGCGGCGACCAGGATCGAGGTGCCCAGATCGGGCTGAGCCGCCACCAGCAGCGTGGGAACGAAAATCAGCACCAGCGCGATGCCGGTGTTTTTCAGCGAGGGCGGGCAGACATCGCGGTTGATAAAACGCGCCACCATCAGCGGCACGGCGATTTTCGCTATTTCCGACGGCTGGAAGCGCACCACGCCCAGATCCAGCCAGCGCTGCGCGCCTTTACTGATTTGCCCGAAGGCGTCGACCAGCACCAGTAAAATCACGCACACGATATACAGATAGGGCGACCAGCCTTCGTAGACGCGCGGCGGGATCTGCGCCATCACCACCATCACCGCCAGGCCGAGCACAATCTGCACCACCTTGCGTTCCATCATATCGATATCCTGCCCGCTGGCGCTCCACATCACCAGCAGACTGTATCCCAGCAGCGACAGGATACAGATCAGAAACAGCGGATCGATATGGATACGCGTCCAGATCGAGCCTTTTTGTGGGTTCTCGCTCATTGCTCGTTTTACTCGCTTTCGCTGCCGGGCGGGGCGGGTGGCGCGACCGGCAGTTCAGTATTGTTGTCGCCCAGCATGATGTGGTCGAGGATTTGACGGGTGATCGTGCCGACGGTCGGCCCGGCGCCGCCATTCTCCAGAATAATAGACATCGCCACGCGCGGTTCGTTGTAAGGAGCGAAAGCCACCATCAGTTTATGGTCGCGCAGATGTTCGGCGATTTTGTGCGCGTTATAGGTCTCGTTCTCTTTCAGACCAAACACCTGGGCGGTACCGGATTTGGCCGCGATCTTATAGGGCGCGTCGACGAAACTTTTGTGCGCCGTCCCGTTGGCGCGGTTGGCCACGCCATACATACCGTCTTTGGCGATCTCCCAGAAGCCGGAGTGAATATCGCCGATCTGCAGGTGCTGCTCCTGACGCCACGGGGTAATGGCGCCGTTTTCGCGCGAACTGTACAGCAGGTGCGGCGTTTTCACCTGGCCGTCGTTAATCAGCGTGGTGAGCGCTTTTACCATCTGCAGCGGCGTGGCGGTCCAGTAGCCCTGACCAATGCCGACCGGAATGGTGTCGCCCTGATACCAGGGTTTTTTGTAGCGCTTCATCTTCCATTCCCGCGTCGGCATAATGCCGGCGCGCTCTTCGGACAGATCGATGCCGGTGTACTCGCCGTAGCCGAATTTACTCATCCATTCGGACAGGCGGTCGATGCCCATGTCGTAGGCGACCTGATAGAAAAAGGTATCCGCCGATTCTTCCAGCGATTTGGTCAGATTGAGCCGGCCGTGTCCCCATTTTTTCCAGTCGCGGAAGCGTTTTTCCGAACCGGGCAACTGCCACCAGCCGGGATCGAAGAGCGTAGTGCTGGTGGTAATGACCCCCGCGCTCAGCGCCGAAACGGCGATATAGGGTTTCACCGTGGAGGCGGGCGGATAAAGTCCCTGGGTGGCGCGGTTGATCAGCGGACGATTGGGATCGTCAAGCAGCGCGCGGTAATCCTTGCCGGAGATGCCGTCGACGAACAGGTTGGGGTCGTAGCTCGGATTGGACACCAGCGCCAGAATGCCGCCGTCGCGCGGATCGACCACCACTACCGCGGCCCGGCTTCCTTCCAGCAGTTTTTCAATATACATCTGCAGATTTAGATCGAGCGTCAGAGTGATGTCTTTCCCCGCCTGCGGCGGCTGTTCGTGCAGCTGACGGATCACGCGTCCGCGGTTATTGACCTCGACCTCTTCGTAGCCCGGCTTGCCGTGCAGCTGATCTTCGTAATAGCGTTCGATGCCCTGCTTGCCGATATCGTGCGTCGCGGCGTAGTCGGCCAGTTTCTCGTCTTTGCTCAGCCGTTCGACGTCTTTATCGTTAATTTTAGACACGTAGCCGATAACGTGGGTCAGCGCGGAGCCGTAAGGGTAGTAGCGGCGCTGATAGCCTTTGACTTCCACGCCGGGGAAACGGTACTGGTTGACCGCGAAACGCGCCACCTGGGTTTCATCCAGACCGGTTTTAAGCGGAATCGAGGTGAAACGCCGCGAACGCTTACGCTCCTTTTCGAAGTCCGCCAGGTTCTCATCGGTCAGATCGACGATGGGCTTCAGCGCCTGCAGGGTGGCGGCCAGATTGGCCACTTTTTCCGGCACCAGCTCCAGCTGATAAATGGTGCGGTTGAGCGCCAGCGGGATACCGTTGCGGTCATAGATAATGCCGCGGCTGGGCGCGATAGGCACCAGCTTGATGCGGTTTTCATTGGAACGGGTACGATAATCATCGAAACGTAAAATCTGCAGATGGTACAGGTTCGCCACCAAAATACCGCTCAGCAGCAGAATGCCGCTAAACGCCACCAGCGCGCGGCGCACAAACAGGGCGGACTCGGCCGTGTAGTCACGAAAGGGTTTACGTTCTATTTTCATGCTGCAGCGTTATTTCACGTTGTTCATGTTATCGCCCTATTCCCGATGGTAAGGATGATTGGTGGTAATGCTCCAGGCTCGATACAGACTTTCCGCCACCAGAACGCGCACGAGCGGGTGGGGCAAGGTTAACGGGGACAGCGACCAGCTTTGCTCGGCCGCCGCTTTGCAGGCGGGCGCCAGTCCCTCGGGACCGCCAATCAATAGACTGATATCGCGACCGTCTTGTTTCCAGCGTTCCAGCTGTCCGGCCAGCTGTGCGGTTTCCCAGCGGGCGCCGGGGATATCGAGCGTGACGATGCGGTTGCCTTTGCCGACGGCGGCCAGCATCTGCTCCCCTTCGCGTTCCAGGATGCGGCGGATATCGGCGTTTTTGCCGCGCTTACCCGCCGGGATTTCCAGCAATTCGAACGGCATATCTTTCGGAAAACGGCGCAGGTAATCGGTAAAGCCGGTTTGCACCCAGTCAGGCATTTTCGTGCCTACAGCCACCAGTTGCAGTTTCACGCGTTAACCCCAGAGTTTTTCCAGCTCATACAGCTGCCGGCTGTCGTCCTGCATCACGTGCACGATGACTTCGCCCAGATCGACCACGATCCAGTCGGCTTCCCGGCCGCCTTCCACGCCGGGCGCGGGCAGACCGGCGGCGCGCGATTCCTCGACCACGTGGCTGGCGATCGCGGCGACGTGACGGTTCGACGTCCCGGTGCAGATCACCATATAGTCGGTAATGCTGGATTTACCCTGAACATCGATCGAAACAATGTCCTGGCCTTTTAAATCATCAATTTTATCGATAACAAAGTTCTGGAGTGCCTGACCTTGCAACGCTTCCCCCTCGGGTGTGTTTGTCGTCAAAATAGATACGGCCGCGACCGCCGGATGCCCGGCGCCCGCAATATGAAATAGCCCGCCGCGCCGGTGTTTTGCGGCTAATTACGGCGGTTTAAACCAGCGGCGGAGTATACCATGCGGCGGGCATGAGCGATATAAACCTTACGCCTGACGATAGAGGCCGTTCGTATCAATATAATGCAGAACGGCCGGCGGAAGTAAGTCATTGACCGCATCATGGCGATGGCGACGCTGGCGGATCTCGGTGGCGGAGATGGCCAGCAGCGGCGTATCGGCGAGATAAATCAGTCCGTGCGGTTGCTGATGCAGCGCCAGAGGCGCCTGCGCCCGGTGGCGCGCCAGCCACTGCCGCAGTTCGGGCGTGGACAGCGTGTCGCTATAGCCGGGCCGCGCGCAGACCAGCAGATGGCAGACGCCCAGCAGATCCTGCCAGCGGTGCCACAGATGCAGCGTCTGCAGAGAATCCTGGCCGATGATAAACGCCAGCGGCGCCCGCGCGCCGCGTTCGCGCCGCAGGCCTTCCAGCGTATCGATGGTGTAAGACGGGGTGGCGCGTTGTAGCTCGCGATCGTCAACGTCGAACAGCGGGTTGTCGGCGACCGCCAGTTCGGCCATGGCCTTGCGCTGTGCAGCGCTGGCTTCGGGCTGCGGCCGGTGGGGCGGGACATTGTTGGGCAGCAGAGTGATCCGGGTTAGCCCCACCTGCCGGGCCAGCGCGCCGACCGGGCGCAGATGGCCGTAATGGATCGGGTCGAAGGTGCCGCCGAAGAACGCGGCCAACGGCGTATTTTTCGGATTATTCCGCATCTGACAGGCTCGCCGGCAAGGTTTTTCCGCACAGGAGCATCGACAGCGTTTCCAGCTCCGGCCAGACGTCCTGGTCATAATTCTGCTTTAACGCGATCTCCACCCGGGTCAATAGCGCAACCGCTTGCCGGATCTGCTGTCCCGACAGGCGCTGCAGCGCCTGTGTCAGCAACGGGCGGCGATTCTGCCATACCTTGTGCTGGTCGAACAGGGCGCGCAGCGGCGTCTGCGCCATCTGCCGCTGCAGGGTCAATAGCAGCATCAGTTCACGCTGCAGCGTGCGCAGCAGGATCACCGGCTCGCTTTCTTCCTGGCGTAGCTGCTGCAGGATGTGCCAGGCCCGTTTGCTTTTGCCGGCCATCAGCGCATCCAGCCAGTGGAACGGCGTGAAGTGAGCGGCGTCGCTGACCGCCTGCTCCACGCGCGGCAGCGTCAGTTTACCGTCGGGGTAGAGCAGGGCCAGACGCTGCAGCGCCTGACTCAGGGCCAGCAGGTTGCCCTCGTAGCAGTAGCAGATAAGCTGATTCGCCGGCTCATCCAGCGCCAGATTCATCGCTTTGGCGCGCTGCAGCACCCAGCGCGGCAGTTGCGCCTGCTCCGGCGTCAGACAACTCACGTAAACCCCGTTCTTCGACAGCGCGCGGAACCAGGCGCTGTTTTCCTGCGCTTTGGTCAGCCGGTTGCCGCGCAGCAGCAGCAGAATATCGGGATGCAGCAACCCGGCCAGTTTACCGAGGCCGTCGGCGATGGCCGCGTTCAGACCGTTTTCCGGCAGCGTCAGCTGCAGGCTCTGCCGCTGGGAAAACAGACTGAGCGCCTGACACAGGCTAAAGATGGCCTGCCAGTCGGTATGTTGATCAAGGGTGAAGGCGAAGTGTTCGGTAAAGCCCTGCTGACGCGCGGCCTGACGAATATGATCGAGACTTTCCTGGATTAACAGCGGTTCATTGCCGCACACCAGATAACAGGCGCGCAGCCCATCATTGAGCTGCGCGACCAGTTGTTCAGGGTAAAGACGCGTCATGAACCGGCGGCGGGCGTCGGCGCCTGAACGGCTTCCGCCCGTTGCTGACGGTTTTTGACTTCTTCGCTGGCGTTGATGGTAAGCAGTTTCCGCACCAGCTGCTGGGCGGCCTGCTCGCGCATCTCCTGACGAATAATGTCCTGTTCGGCATCTTTAGCCAACGCGGTCAGCGGGTTATCGAAGAAGGTGCGGAATACGCTGACGCTGAGCGGGTAGATATCTTTACCCGGCAGCAGCACCTGCGCGTTCACTTTGAGCACCATCTGATATTCGGCCGTTTTGCCATCCTGGAACACCGACGCGGTGTCTTTTTTCTCCGAGGAGTCCAGGATGCGCAGCGACGGAATATCCTGACGCGTCGCGTCGCTAATCACGGTGACGTCGCTGTCGCGCAATTGCTTGCGGATGGCGCGCGCCAGCGGACCGTAAGGGTCGGTACTATCCAGCTGCAGCGTTTGCAGCTGCGTCGGCACCTGAGTCGTGCCGCGCAAATGAAAGCCGCAACCGGCGGTGACTAACACCGCCAGGCCCAGCAACAACGTCAGTATACGATGTCGCACAGTTCCTCCTTGCCTTAACCTACAACCAGGTTAAGCAGTTTGCCGGGGACAAAGATGGCTTTACGCACGGTGACTCCGTCCAGATATTTTGCCACCAGGGGTTCCTGAGCCGCCCGCTCGCGCACCTGCGCTTCGCTGGCGTCCGCGGCAACGGTGATTCTGCCTCGCACTTTGCCGTTAACCTGGATAACAACCAGTTTCGAATCTTCCACCATTGCGCTTTCATCCGCAACCGGCCACGGCGCGGTATCGATATCGCCGTGGCCCTGCAGCGCCTGCCACAGGACAAAGCAGACGTGCGGAGTAAACGGATACAGCATGCGCACCACCGCCAGCAGAGCTTCCTGCAGCAGGGCGCGATCCTGTTGGCTGCCCTGCGGCGCGCGACCCAGCTTGTTCATCAGTTCCATAATCGCCGCAATCGCGGTGTTAAAGGTCTGACGGCGGCCGATATCATCGGTCACTTTGGCGATCGTTTTGTGCAGATCGCGACGCAGCGCTTTCTGATCGTCGTTCAGCGCGGCGACGTCCAGCGGCTGGGCGGCGCCTTTTTCGCTATGATCGTACACCAGTTTCCATACGCGTTTCAGGAAGCGGTTGGCGCCTTCCACGCCGGATTCCTGCCATTCGAGCGTCATTTCTGCCGGCGCGGCGAACATCATAAACAGGCGCACGGTATCCGCGCCGTATTTTTCCACCATGACTTGCGGGTCGATGCCGTTATTCTTGGACTTGGACATCTTGCTCATGCCCGCGTATACCACCTCGCGCCCGGCATTGTCGGTCGCTTTAACGATGCGGCCTTTATCGTCGCGCTCCACGTTGACATCGACCGGCGAAACCCAGATGCGTTCGCCGTTGTCGCCGAGGTAGTAGAACGCATCGGCCAGCACCATGCCCTGACACAGCAGCCGTTTGGCCGGTTCGTCGGAATTCACCAGGCCGGCGTCGCGCAGCAGTTTGTGGAAGAAGCGGAAGTACATCAGATGCATGATGGCGTGTTCGATACCGCCCACGTACTGATCGACCGGCAGCCAGTAGTTTGCCGCGGCGGGATCCAGCATACCCTGATCGTACTGCGGGCAGGTGTAGCGCGCATAGTACCAGGATGACTCCATAAAGGTATCGAAGGTATCCGTCTCGCGCAGCGCCGGTTTGCCGTTTACGCTGGTTTTCGCCCATTGCGGATCGGCTTTAATCGGGCTGGTGATGCCGTCCATCACCACGTCTTCCGGCAGTATGACCGGCAGTTGATCGACCGGCGTCGGCATTACCGTGCCGTCTTCCAGCGTGACCATCGGGATCGGCGCGCCCCAGTAGCGCTGGCGCGATACGCCCCAGTCGCGCAAACGGTAGTTGACCTTGCGTTCGCCCACGCCTTTGGCGACCAGTTTGTCGGCGATGGCGTTGAAGGCGGCGTCGAAATCCAGACCGTCGAACTCGCCGGAATTAAACAGCCGGCCTTTTTCGGTCATCGCCTGGGCGGACAGATCCGGTTTGTTGCCGTCGCCGTCCAGAATTACCGCTTTGATCGACAGACCGTATTTGGTGGCGAACTCCCAGTCGCGCTGGTCGTGCCCCGGAACCGCCATCACGGCGCCGGTGCCGTAATCCATCAGTACGAAGTTGGCCGCCCAGACCGGCACTTTCTCTCCGGTCAGCGGGTGGATGGCGTACACGCCGGTCGCCATGCCTTTCTTCTCCATCGTCGCCATTTCGGCTTCGGCCACTTTGGTGTTGCGGCATTCTTCGATGAAGTCGGCCAGCGCCGGATTGCCGGCGGACGCCTGCAGCGCCAGCGGGTGCGCGGCGGCGATGGCGACGTAAGTCACGCCCATAAAGGTGTCCGGGCGGGTGGTATAGACGGTCAGTTTGTCCTGGCTGTCCGCGATATCAAAGGTGATGTCCACCCCTTCGGAGCGGCCAATCCAGTTGCGCTGCATGATCTTGACCTGTTCCGGCCAGCTTTCCAGCGTATCCAGATCGTTCAGCAGTTGATCGGCATAGTCGGTGATCTTGATGAACCACTGCGGGATCTCTTTGCGCTCGACTTTGGTGTCGCAGCGCCAGCAGCAGCCGTCAATGACCTGTTCGTTGGCCAGCACCGTCTGGTCGTTCGGACACCAGTTCACCGCGGAGGTTTTTTTGTATACCAGACCTTTTTCATACAGTTTGGTGAAGAACCACTGTTCCCAGCGGTAATAGTCCGGTTTACAGGTGGTGACTTCGCGATCCCAGTCATAGCCGAAGCCCAGCAGGCGCAGCTGGTTTTTCATATAGTCGATATTGGAATAGGTCCACGGCGCCGGCGCGGTGTTGTTTTTTACCGCCGCGCCTTCGGCCGGCAGGCCAAACGCATCCCAGCCGATAGGCTGCAGTACGTTTTTGCCCAGCATGCGCTGATAGCGCGAGATCACATCGCCAATGGTGTAGTTGCGCACGTGTCCCATGTGCAGACGGCCGGAAGGATAAGGCAACATGGAAAGGCAGTAATACTTTTCCTTGCTGGGATCTTCGGTCACTTTGAAAGTTTGTTGTTCCTGCCAGTGAAGCTGGACGTGGTTTTCGATCTCTTCCGGGCGGTATTGCTCTTGCATGGCGGCCAGTAGTCCTATAGTAAAGAATAGCTACGCCAGTAGCGTGTTCTGATTCATAACAAAAGATCCGCATAGCATAGCTGATAAGCGGCGAAGGCAACAACACCCTGAACCGGACTGAGGCAGATTTCTCTCTCTCTCTCGCGACAAATGGCTGCAATATTGCGCAGATATCAGCGTCGGCAGCGGCGGAAGGCGCGATCCAGGCTAAAATAACAGCGTTAGGGCAGTATCGGGCGAGGTAAACGTATCCGGGCTTGGGGACTGAGCCTGACAACAAAGGAGTCGGTATATGAATAAGGTAACCCGCCATTATCGTGAGTTAATGCCTTCATTAACCGCCCGGTTAAAGGATGGCGAACGTGATTTAGAGCGCCTGATCGAGAGCGCGCGGCAGGCTCTGTTGCGCGACGGCGAGCTGGCGCAGAGCGAAGTGGAGCAGGTGCTGCAGGCGGTGCGGCGCGATCTGGAAGAGTTTGCGCGTAGCTACGGCGAAAGCCGGCGCGAGGACGAGTTCAGCGATAGCGTGTTTATGCGGGTTATCAGGGAGAGCCTGTGGCAGGAACTGGCCGATATCACCGATAAAACCCAACTGGAGTGGCGGGAAATCTTTAAGGACGTTACGCACCACGGCGTCTATCACAGCGGTGAGGTGGTGGGGCTGGGTAATCTGGTCTGCGAACAGTGCCACCATCGCATGGCGTTTTATACGCCGGAGGTGCTGCCTTTGTGCCCCAAATGCGCGCACGATCAGTTTCATCGCCAGCCGTTTCAGCCCTGAGCCGGGCCGCTGCGGCGCACGGGTAAAACGCGGGCGCCCGTCCGGGCACCCTGGTGAGTTTAATGCAGGATTTTGGCGAGAAAATCTTTGGCGCGATCGGACTGAGGGTTGTTGAAGAAATCCTCTTTGCGCGTGTCTTCGATGATTTTCCCTTCGTCCATGAAAATAACCCGGTGCGCCACCTTACGGGCGAAGCCCATTTCGTGGGTGACCACCATCATGGTCATGCCTTCCTGAGCCAGTTCGACCATGACGTCCAGTACTTCGTTGATCATCTCCGGGTCGAGCGCGGAAGTCGGCTCATCGAACAGCATCGCGATCGGATCCATGCACAGCGCGCGCGCGATGGCGACGCGCTGCTGCTGGCCGCCGGACAGCTGGCCCGGATATTTGTTGGCGTGCGCCGACAGGCCGACGCGATCCAGCAGCTTCAGCGCTTTCTGGCGCGAAGGTTCACGCTCGCGCTTTAAAACTTTAATCTGCGCCAGCGTCAGGTTATCGAGAATCGACAGGTGCGGAAACAGTTCGAAGTGCTGGAACACCATGCCCACTTTAGAGCGCAACTGGGCCAGATTGGTCCGTTTGTCGTTGACCGTGATGCCGCTGACTTCGATCTGGCCCTGCTGAATGGGTTCCAGGCCGTTAACGGTTTTGATCAATGTCGATTTACCGGAGCCGGAGGGCCCGCACACCACTACCACTTCGCCTTTTTTTACTTCCGTGGAGCAGTCGGTCAGAACCTGAAAGTGACCATACCATTTAGAAACATTTTTCAGGAAAATCATCAAACCGTCCTTTTTTTCAGATAGCTGACCAGCATTGACGCGGCAATGCTGAAAATAAAGTAAATGAAGCCGGCAAACAGGATCATTTCCACCTGGGTTCCGTCTCGTTCACCAATGGTTGACGCCGTACGGAAGAAATCGGCAAGGCTGAGCACATAAACCAGCGAGGTGTCCTGAAACAGGACGATCCCCTGGGTCAGCAGCAGCGGCACCATGGCGCGGAACGCCTGCGGCAAAATAACCAACTGCATCGATTGCCAGTGCGTCATACCCAGCGCCAGCGCGGCCGCTGATTGCCCTCTGGCCACGCTCAGGATCCCGGCGCGAATGATCTCGGAATAATAAGCCGCTTCAAACAGAGAGAAGGCTACCATAGCCGATATCAGGCGAATATCTGTTTTCGGCGAAATGCCCAGTACATTTTGCAGTACGCCGGGCACCACCAGGTAAAACCACAGTAACACCATCACCAGCGGCACGGAACGGAACAGGTTAACGTACAGTTTGGCGAACCAACTGATGGGTTTAATCGGCGACAGGCGCATAACCGCCAGGATCGTTCCCCAGATAATGCCGAAGATGACGGCGGTCACAGTGATTTCCAGCGTGATCCACATCCCCTGCAGCAGGTACGGTAAGCTTGGCCCGATGGAGCTCCAGTCAAATTCGTACATTATTTACTCCCCATACTGCCAGGTAAACGTATTTTCTTTTCAACGAGTTGCATTAAAAACATAATCAAGGCGTTGATGGCGATGTAGGCCAGCGTAATGGCGGTAAATGTTTCATAGGCGTGGGCGGAATAGTCGAGCAGCTTGTTGGCCTGCGCAGCCATGTCCACCAGACCGATCGTTGAGGCGATAGCGGAGTTTTTTACCAGATTCAGCATTTCCGAGGTTAACGGCGGCACCACCACCCGGTAGGCATTGGGCAGCAGCACGTAGCGATATGTTTGCGGCAAGGTCAGACCCATCGCCAGCCCGGCGGCTTTTTGTCCGCGCGGCAGCGACTGGATCCCGGCGCGCACCTGCTCGCAGACGCGCGCGGCGGTAAACAGCCCCAGGCAGACCATCGAGGAGACGAAGAACTGAATATTGGGATCCAGCTCGGCCTTAAACCACATGCCGATGTTTTCAGGCAACAGTTCCGGCACCACCAGATACCAGGTAAAAAACTGCACGATTAACGGAACGTTGCGGAATAATTCGACGTAGCAGGTGCCTATGGCGGCGATAAAACGGTTCGGTACGGTACGCAGAATGCCGAGCAGCGAACCGAGAAAGAACGCGATGAGCCAGGCGCAAATCGACAGGGCGATGGTGACCTGAAAGCCAGACCACAGCCAGCCGAGATAGGTGGTATTTCCGAACGGGGCGTCCTGTAAAAAAATACCCCAGTTCCAGTCTATTGACATAACAAACTCCGTAAAAAAGGGTAGCCAGGCTACCCTGAAGATTGATGAGCGGCCCGTCGCGCCCGGGCGGGGAACGACCACCCTGCGCGTGTCTGTCCGGCCAGTAATCAACAATCAAGGGAGCAGCTACCTGGCTGCTCTTATTGTCATTGTTAGTTAGTCTAACGCTTTGTCATTCGGCGCCTTGAACAAGGCTTTCATTTCATCCGAAAGATCGAAGTTCAGGTTGAGGTTTCTCGGCGGAATAGGCTGTTTGAACCAGCGATCGAACCATTTTTCGGCTTCGCCGGAGGTTTGCACCTGGGCGATGGTGTCATCGATCAGCTTTTTAAACTGCGGATCCTCTTTTCTCAGCATACAGCCATAGGCTTCTTCAGATTGAGGCGTGCCGAGAATAGCCCACTGTCCGGCGTTCTTCGCCTTGGCGCGTTCGCCGGCCAGCAGCGCGTCATCCATCATAAAGGCCACGGCGCGACCGCTTTCCAGGGTGCGGAAGGAGTCGCCATGGTCTTTGGCGCTGATAATGCGCATTTTCAGCTGTTTCTCGTCGTTCAGCTTATTGAGCAGAATTTCTGAGGTGGTGCCGGAGGTTACCACTACGGTTTTGCCTGCCAGATCGGGGAAATCCTTAATGCCGGAATCTTTTTTCGTCATCAGACGAGTGCCGACGACGAAAATGGTATTGGAGAACGCGACCTGTTTCTGACGTTCGAGGTTGTTGGTGGTCGAACCGCATTCAAAATCGTAGGTGCCGTTTTGCAGCAGCGGAATACGGTTTTGCGCCGTAAGCGGCAGCAGCTTAACCTGCAGATTCGGCGCATCCACGGTTTTCTTAATCGCTTCGACAATCTGATTCGAATAGTCCTGCGAATAACCTACGACTTTCTGCTGGTTATCGTAATAAGAGAAAGGAACAGAGGATTCACGGTGGCCGACAACGATGACGCCGTTATCTTTAATCTTTTTCAACGTGCCAGTCAGTTCTTCCGCATGGGCCAGACTTCCTGCCGTGCCGAGCAGCAGCAGTGACAATGCCAGTTTGCGTATTTGCATGTTCTAACTCCTTTGCCGTAGTGATAGCGCTAAATGTGGTCGAAGCGTCTGGTTGATCCCAGCGGTAGCACCAGGAATGCACTGCTAAGCAGCGTATTCTGCACGCTTTATCCATAAAAATAGCTGATTGTAAACATTATGGGGCGAAAATGTTTCTCTTTTGAGTGTAACATCGCACCAGTAAAATGCGTAAAGACTCATTTGCACTTTATTGGTGCTTCATGTGCACTAATAAAGTGCTGCCGCTGCAGCGCCAGCCTGACAGAGTCACTTATCAGCTATCCGTATAGAGCTTTTAGCAAATAATGTGCCATAAGATATGATTACCGGATGCGCGGGCATCCGGTTTGGGAAGGTGGAAGAGCGTGGGAGAATGATTAGCGGCGCTGATGACGGCCGGCAATGAAGGCGGCGCAGATAAACAGCGCGCTGAGCAGCCACTGCGGCCATGAGCCCAGCCGGGCGTAGAGCGTCATCCCGGTGGCGGGGGTCACATTCGCTTCCAGCTCCTGACGGGTGAACTGCGGCAGGCTGGCGCTGATATTGCCCGCGCTGTCTATCACCGCGGTGACGCCGTTATTGGTGCCGCGCACCAGCGGCCGGCCAAGCTCCAGCGCCCGCATGCGCGCCATCTGGAAATGCTGCCACGGTCCGATGGAATGACCAAACCAGGCATCGTTCGATACAGTCAGCAGCACATCGGTATCCGGCCTGAAGTTGTCGCGCATCTGCCGGCCGAGAATGATTTCATAGCAAATCGCCGCGCTGAAGCGCAGCCCGCCGACGGTTAGCTGCGGCTGCCTGTAGGGACCGCGGCTGAATGACGACATTGGTAAATCGAACAGCGGCGCCAGCGGGCGCAACAGCGTTTCCAGCGGCACGAATTCGCCGAAGGGCACCAGATGGTGCTTGTTGTAGCGGGTGGCCGCCGGGTAGCGGTAAGGTTCGCCTTCGCCCAGCACAATAATGCTGTTGTAGTAGTCGAACGCGCTGCCGTTCCGTCTGACATCGACAATACCGGTCAGCAGGCTGCTGTGCCGCTGGCGCAGTTCGGCGTCCAGCTCGGCCAGCCAGCGTTGCTGGCGAGGCTCCGTATCCGGAATGGCCGATTCCGGCCAGATAATAACCGACGCCTTGCCCAGATAAGGCTGGCTGCTGTCGCGGTATATATTGAGCGTGTTCTGCAGCTCGTCGGGATCCCATTTCAGCGACTGCGGGATATTGCCCTGTACCAGAGCGATATCGACGCTGCGCGCAGGCTGGGGGGTCACCCACTGCAGCTGGCGCAGGGGCCAGGGAAGCAGCAGCAGCGCCAGCGCGACGCCGGCAGAGATAGCCTTGCGCCGGACGGCGGCATACACCAGCAGGCCGCTGACGGCCACCAGCAGAAACGTAATGCTGTCAACGCCCGCCAGCGGCGCCAGTCCTTTAAGCGGCCCGTCGATCTGGCTGTAGCCAAACTGCAGCCACGGAAAGCCGGTCAATACCCAGCCGCGCAGAAACTCCGTCAACTGCCACAGCGCCGGCGCGGCGATCGCCAGGCGCCACAGCGTGGTCCGCGGCCACAGTCGGTTCAGCAGGGCGGCAAACAGCAGCGGGAACAGGGCCAGCCACGCGGCGAGCAACACCACCAGCGCGATATTTATCGGGCCGGGCATGCCGCCAAACTGCGAGATGCTGACGTAGACCCAGTTAACGCCGCTGCCAAACAGGCCGAATCCCCATGCGAAGCCCAGCCATGCGGCCTGGCGGGTGGTGCGGTCGAGCGTTACCGCCAGCAGCCCCGCGAGGGAGAGCAGCGCGGCGGGCCAGATATCGAACGGAGAGAAAGCCAGCGTGCCGCAGGCACCGGACAAAAGCGCCAGCAGGGCGCGAACCTGCTGGCGTTGCAGTAAAGAGGCGACAGCCATGGGGAATTTATTCTTCCAGTTGTGGTTGGGGGGCGTCATCGGGAATACGCACATGAACCTGAATAATACGTCGGCTATCGGCCATCGCCACCTTAAACAGGTAACCTTCTATTTCAACCGTTTCTCCGCGGGCGGGAAGATGGCCGAAGGCCTGCATCACCAGCCCGCCGATCGTATCCACTTCATCATCGCTGAAGCGAGTGGAGAACGTCTCATTGAAGTCTTCAATCGGCGTCAGGGCGCGGATGGTGAACGTCTGGCGATTTAGCTGACGAATATCGCGATCTTCCTCGTCGTCATACTCATCTTCGATCTCGCCCACAATCAATTCGAGAATATCTTCGATGGTGACCAGACCGGATACGCCGCCGAATTCATCGATGACGATAGCCATGTGGTAACGCAGTGAGCGAAACTCATTCAGCATCCGGTCAACCCGTTTGCTTTCCGGCACCACCACGGCCGGGCGCAGCACCTTTTCCATACTGAACGGCTCGGATTCGCTGCGCATAAAGGGCAGCAAATCCTTGGCCATCAGAATGCCTTCGATATGGTCTTTGTCCTCGCTGATCACCGGAAAACGGGAATGGGCGGATTCAATAATGACATCCAGGCACTCTTCCAGCGTTTGATTGAGTTTCAGCGTGATCATCTGCGAGCGTGGGATCATGATGTCCCGCACGCGCTGATCGGCGATATCCATCACGCCTTCCAGCATGTCGCGCGTTTCCGGATCGATCAGATCGTTTTGCTCAGAATCACGGATCAGCGTCAGCAGATCGTTACGATCTTTGGGCTCACCGTGGAAAAGCTGATTAAGGATAAGAGAAAAGAACCCCTTCTTGGGACTGGGGCTGTCGCTGTTTTGAGAATGGTCGTCGCTCATGGCGTTTTAATTAATATCACTCATATTGATGAAATAAAGGCTAGCAGAATGATGGCGTTGGCCCCAGTCGCTAACGTCGTTGATTCACGTATCCCCGTCATCTTTCAAATCACGGGGCGCTGACATGTTGTGGATGCCTGCGCCCGGCGCGCCCGAAATCTATCGGTTCGTATCGTCTTTTTCTTCAATCCAGGGGTCGGGATAGCCCATAGCCTGCATAAATTCCGTTTCCAGCGCTTCCATTTCTTCGGCTTCGCTGTCTTCAATGTGATCATACCCTAGCAGATGCAGGCTGCCGTGAACAACCAGATGCGCCCAGTGCGCTTCCAGCGTTTTATCCTGTTCAACGGCTTCCTGCTCCACCACCTGACGGCAGATGACCAGATCGCCCAGCAGCGGCAACTCGATGCCCGGCGGAGCTTCGAACGGGAAAGACAGTACGTTGGTCGGCTTATCTTTGCCGCGCCAGGTCAGGTTTAGATCGTGGCTTTCCTCGATATCGACAATGCGCACCGTCACTTCGGCCTCCTGCTGAAAGCGCGGCAGCACCGCCTCCAGCCAGCGCTGAAAATCTTGTTCAGAGGGCAGCCCCTCCGCCCGCTGGCAGGCGATTTGTAAATCCAGAATAACCTGACTCATTTATGCTCCTGGCCGGAGGCAAGCAACGCGTCGCGTTTACGCTGTTCGGCCTGCTCATCTTTGCGTTTCTGCTCGGCGTTTTCCCACGCTTCATAGGCGTTGACGATGCGGGCCACTACCGGGTGACGCACCACGTCTTCACTGTGGAAAAAATTAAAACTGATTTCCTCCACATTCGCCAGTACTTCAATCGCATGACGCAGACCCGATTTCTGATTGCGCGGCAGGTCGATCTGAGTCACATCGCCGGTTACCACCGCTTTGGAGTTGAAACCGATACGCGTCAGGAACATCTTCATCTGTTCGATGGTGGTGTTCTGGCTCTCATCCAGAATGATAAAGGCATCGTTCAGCGTTCGGCCGCGCATGTAGGCCAGCGGCGCAACCTCGATCACATTGCGTTCAATCAGCTTTTCGACTTTTTCGAAACCCAGCATCTCAAACAGCGCGTCGTACAGCGGACGCAGGTAAGGATCGACCTTCTGGCTGAGATCGCCGGGCAGGAAGCCCAACTTTTCTCCGGCTTCCACAGCCGGACGGGTCAGCAGGATGCGGCGGATATCCTGACGCTCCAGCGCATCAACCGCCGCCGCAACGGCCAGATAAGTTTTACCTGTACCGGCCGGGCCGACGCCAAAGGTGATGTCGTGATCGAGAATATGGGCGATATACTGCGCCTGATTGGGCGTGCGCGGTTTAATTACGCCACGCTTGGTGCGGATGTTTACCGCTTTGCCGTATTCCGGCACGCTTTCGGCCGACTGTTCCAGCACGCGTTTTTCTTTGATCGCGAGGTGGATCATCTCCGGTTCAATATCCTTGCTGTGGCCGCGCACCGGCGCCGTTTCCACATACAGATGCAGCAGGATATCGGCGGCGGCTTCGATGTTCAGCGTTTTACCGACCAGGCTGAATTGATTGTCGCGCCGGTTAATTTCGATGCCTAAGCGGCGCTCCAGCTGTTTGATGTTGTCATCAAATGGGCCGCACAGGCTGAGTAAACGCTGGTTGTCCGCGGGTTCAAGGACGATCTCTTTGGTAGTTACGTTCAAATTATTCCTCTTTCGGGGGTTATACCCTTCATCTTGCCGGCTGACGGCGTGCCGGCCTGTTGGCTGGCTAAGCTAAGCGCTCGCAGCCTGAAATGCGCCGGGTATCTCTGGCAAAAAGAACAGAATACCTGAAGCCGGGCCTTTTCTGCGAGGCGTACGGCCCGCTGCAGCTACGGCGCCCGGGCGGGTCCGCCTGATGAATTATTTATCGCGAATGGCAAAAGGCGCAAGCCACAATGATCATATTGGGATACTGCTTCGCAAAAGCAATGCCCGGTCCGGCGTTTCCGCCCGTCGGGTGAACGCGGGCCCGAACCGGGCCCGGTGGGCGGAGGGGCTTATGGCTGGAAGATACCCACGCCGATCTCGTTTTCCTTGCGGGTGCGGGCAATCACGGCCTGCGGCGATTCGATAGTCCGCAGATCCATCTGATCTTCCGTCCGCACCACAATACCGCGCAGCGAGTTCGGATAGACGTCGACGATTTCCACATCGACGAATTTACCGATCATGTCCGGCGCACCTTCGAAGTTCACCACACGGTTGTTTTCGGTGCGGCCGGAAAGCTCCATCACGCTTTTACGCGAAGTGCCTTCGACCAGAATGCGCTGAACGGTTCCCTGCATACGGCGGCTGAACTGCATCGCTTGCTGACTGATCCGCTCCTGCAGAATATACAGACGCTGTTTCTTCTCTTCTTCCGTTACGTCGTCCACCATGTCGGCCGCCGGCGTGCCGGGGCGCGGTGAATAGATAAAGCTGAAGCTCATATCGAAATTGACGTCGGCGATCAGTTTCATCGTCTGTTCGAAATCGTCCTGCGTTTCGCCCGGGAAGCCGACGATAAAGTCGGAGCTAACCTGAATACCCGGCCGCGCTCTATGCAGCTTGCGGATAATCGACTTGTATTCCAGCGCGGTGTGGCGGCGCTTCATCATCGTCAGCACCCGGTCGGAGCCGCTTTGCACCGGTAAGTGCAGGAAGCTCACCAGCTCCGGCGTATCTTCATACACCGCGATGATGTCATCGGTAAACTCAATTGGGTGGCTGGTGGTAAAGCGAATGCGGTCAATGCCGTCAATGGCGGCCACCAGGCGCAGCAATTCGGCAAACGAGCAGATGCCGCCGTCGTAAGTTTCGCCGCGGTAGGCGTTAACGTTCTGCCCCAGCAGGTTGACTTCGCGCACGCCCTGTTCGGCCAGCAGGGCGATTTCAAACAGAATATCGTCGCAGGGGCGGCTGACTTCTTCTCCGCGCGTGTAGGGGACGACGCAGAAGGTACAGTATTTGTTGCAGCCTTCCATGATGGAGACGAACGCCGTCGGCCCTTCGGCGCGTGGTTCCGGCAGTCGGTCGAACTTTTCAATTTCCGGGAAACTGATATCGACCACCGGGCTGTGGCTTCCCTGCACGTGATTGATCATTTCTGGCAGACGATGCAGGGTTTGCGGCCCAAAGATGACGTCTACATAGTGGGCGCGTTCGCGGATGTGCGCACCTTCCTGCGACGCCACGCAGCCGCCGACGCCGATGATCAGTTCGGGGCGGGCGTCTTTCAACGCTTTCCAGCGGCCGAGCTGATGGAACACCTTTTCCTGGGCCTTTTCACGAATCGAACAGGTATTGAGCAAGAGGACGTCCGCCTCTTCCGCATTGTCGGTCAGCTCATAACCGTGTGTGCTTTCCAGTAAATCGGCCATCTTCGATGAATCGTATTCATTCATCTGACAGCCCCAGGTTTTAATATGCAGTTTTTTTGTCATCGACTTGCCATTACTCAGTGCAGGTAAAAAAAAGCGTTCCGCTTTCGCAGCGGCGCGTATTGTAATCCTTTGCTGCTGTTGTGACCAGTGTACGAAACCGCGGGCATTTGTGAAGATCTGCGGTGGAAATCCGGTAAACTGCAACGCAGGTTTTTTTGCCGGCAATAGATAACCGATAGCTTTCAGGCGGCGGGCGGCAGTGGACAACGCCGTACCTGCGGCCGGAGATATGCCGGGGTAGTATAGCCGGATATTCAGTGAGGCGATTATGGATTATGACGTAGCCGTCGTCGGCGGGGGCATGGTCGGTGCGGCCACTGCGCTTGGGCTGGCGCAGAAGGGGTTTAACGTGGCGCTGGTGGAGCATGAGGTCGCCGACGCTTTTGATGCCGGGCAGCCGCCCGATTTACGCATTTCCGCGCTGGGTTATGCCTCGGTAGAGCTGCTGAAGCGACTGGGGGTCTGGCCGCGGGTTGAGCACATGCGCAGCGCGCCTTACCGGCGGCTGGAAACCTGGGAATGGGAGACGGCGCGGGTGAGCTTTAGCGCAGCGGAGCTGGGGCTGCCGGAGTTGGGCCATATGGTGGAAAACCGGATACTGCAGCTGGCGTTATGGCAGTCGCTGAGCGAAGCGCCGACGGCGCGCTGTTTTTGTCCGGCGCGGCTGGCGGCGATGCGGCCGACGCGCCAGGGCTGGATGCTGACGCTGGATTCACAGCAGACCCTGCGCGCCCGGCTGCTGGTCGGCGCCGACGGTGCGCATTCGCAGGTGCGTCAGATGGCGGGGATCGGCGTCAACGGCTGGCAGTACCGCCAGTCCTGCATGCTGATTAGCATTGATACGGGCGGTGCGCAGCAGGATGTGACCTGGCAGCGGTTTACGCCTGAGGGGCCGCGCGCCTTCCTGCCGCTGTTCGATAGTTGGGCGTCGCTGGTGTGGTATGACAGCCCGGCGCGTATTCGCCAGCTGCAGGCGCTGCCGATGGCGCAGCTTGGGCCGGAGATTAGCCGCGCTTTCCCGGAGCGGCTCGGCGCGGTAACACCTGTCGCCGCCGGCTCTTTCCCGCTGGTGCGGCGTCATGCGCAGAGCTATGCGCGCCCCGGGCTGGTGTTGCTGGGCGATGCCGCGCACACCATCAATCCGCTGGCCGGGCAGGGAGTCAACCTGGGCTACCGCGACGTTGACGCCCTGCTGGGGGTAGTGATCCGCGCGCGCGAGGCGGGCGAGGACTGGTCGTGCGCCGCGGTGCTGAGCCGTTATCAACAGCGGCGCAAAGCGGACAATCTGCTGATGCAAAGCGGCATGGATCTGTTTTACGCCGCGTTCAGCAACCGGCTGCCGCCGCTGAGTCTGGCGCGCAATCTGGCGCTGATGGCCGCGCAGCGCGCCGGGAAAATAAAGCGGCAGGCGCTGAAATACGCGCTGGGGCTATAGCTTCGGGCTGGCGCAAAATCGGAAAAAATAACATTGATTATCACCCGGTTATGCGTAAGTATGCCGGGCGCCGCACTCGCAGCCTGACGATCGGTCGGCGCGGCGTCGGCACAGGATGGCGTGGTCAGGCGAATTTCGCGGCGTGGCCGACGGCCCGTCGTTTTCGCCCGCGCAGGGAATGTCTGCGCCTATTTCCATCCGAATACCCCAGGGAAATAACCAGAATGGAGGGTTAATATTGTGAATATCACTGCTTCAGTGGGATTCAGGGGCAGGAATAGTTACAGCGATGTCGTCACTATTCAGAATTTACTCAAAAAACAAGGGTTCTCTTCGTTAGCCGTCGATGGCCGATGCGGTCCGATGACGGTCAGTGCAATCAGGCGCTACCAGGCAACGTTTATGCGCAACCCGGATGGTTTAGTGGATGTGCGCGGCAAAACCTGGCTGCAGCTCAATCAGAATTCTTCCGCCGCTCCCGTCAGTCCCGCTGCTTCCGTCAGCTATAACCATCCGACATCCGGCCCGCTTATCGTCCGCATGGGGCAGGTGACGTTTAATGCCGAGGGCAACGATATTCCCGGCAACCGTAATTTCAGCCGTTGGATCCACTGGCCCGGCAACGCCGAGTCGGGGGTGACGCTCGGTCGTGGCTACGATCTGGGCAATCGTTCCGCCGATCGGGTCTATCACGATCTGACGCGCGCCGGCGTGCCTGACGATCAGGCCGTCATGATCGCTCAGGGCGCCGGTTTGAAAGGCGAGGGCGCCCGTCAGTTTGTGCAACAGAACCGGGATACGATCGGCATTATCAGCCATGAACAGCAGATTCGGCTGTTTGAATGGATTTATCCGGACTATGTTCAGCGGGCGATGAGCAATTATGACCAATGGACCGCTTCCTATGCCGATCGCACTAAGTGGCAGGATTTGAAGCCGGTGATTAAAGATATTCTGGTGGATTTTGTCTACCAGGGTTTTACCCGCGGCGAGGCGCCGATGAAAGCGGGTATGCATAATGATGTGGACGCGCTGATTTATTACATAGAACACAGCGCGACGATGCAACGATATGAGGCCGGCCGCCAGCGCGCGCGCTACCTGAAAAATCATCGATAACGGGATGTCGACATGAAAAAACGGCTGTTACTGGCATTAACCCTTACCGCCCTGCAGATGAGTTCCCACGCGGGTGCGGCGGCTAACTGCTCGCTGGCGACCTCGGATAACGAAATGTCGGCCTGCGCCACCGGCAACAAAAACCAGGCGGAACAGGCGCTGAACAAGGAATATGCGGCGGCTAAACAGCGCATCGGGCAGGCTTACCGCAACGATCAGGCGTTGGGCAAACAGTATCTGGATACGTTGTTGAATGCGCAGCGCGGCTGGCTGAAGTACCGTGACGGGCAGTGCGAGCTGGAGGCGTTTCTGGCCGAGGAGGGAAGTTCCGCCAATCGGGCGTTGATTAATGATTGCGTGGCGCGGCTTGATAATGATCGCATCAGCCAGCTGAAAGGTATGCCTTATCAGTAAATATTAACGCGGCGGCCGTCGGATGCCGGCTGTTTAAGCCTGATAGCCGGGGATAGGGGGAAACCGCTTCCTCGTCCCGGTTAACCGGCGCCGCCGTTTTTTCGCTGCTGACCGTGGTTTTCATCTGGCTGTCATCCGTTGGTAAGCCGGGAACGGCGATAATATCGGGCGTGTGATGCTGCCGGCCGGGGAGCGCCGTACATTGACAGATGGCCGGCCGCGGGTGAGAGAGACGGCGGCGGAATGAAAAAACGGGGCGACGTCTTGCGACTGTCGCCCCGGAACGAGCTGCGTTAACAGCTTTGTTTGGCTGGGGTACGAGGATTCGAACCTCGGAATGCCGGAATCAGAATCCGGTGCCTTACCGCTTGGCGATACCCCAAAAGGTGGTGGCTACGACGGGAATCGAACCTGTGACCCCAGCATTATGAGTGCTGTGCTCTAACCAGCTGAGCTACGTAGCCAAATTGTACTGCTTTTACATTTTAAATGTCTGGCTGGGGTACGAGGATTCGAACCTCGGAATGCCGGAATCAGAATCCGGTGCCTTACCGCTTGGCGATACCCCAATAAATCGGTTTATCTGCAACTAAAAACTGGCTGGGGTACCAGGATTCGAACCTGGGAATGCTGGGATCAAAACCCAGTGCCTTACCGCTTGGCGATACCCCAAAACTTCTTTAACCGATGCTGGTATGGTGCGGGAGGCGAGACTTGAACTCGCACACCTTGCGGCGCCAGAACCTAAATCTGGTGCGTCTACCAATTTCGCCACTCCCGCAAAAAAGATGGTGGCTACGACGGGAATCGAACCTGTGACCCCAGCATTATGAGTGCTGTGCTCTAACCAGCTGAGCTACGTAGCCATCTTTTCCGCGTCACCTTCATCGGCGTTGCGGGGCGCATTATGCGGAGTTGACCTTGTTGCGTCAACATATTTTTTGCCGAAACCGGCCTGCGCGATGCCGTTTGTCTGGCTTATGAACAGTCTGGCGAGAAAATCGGCAAAAACCGGTAAAAATGCACATCTTTAATAACAAAAACGGGCCGTTAAGGCCCGTTGACGGTGATGCGATCTGGCGTTTATTTATAGGCATCCTGATGGACACCGACCGCGCGGCCTGAAGGATCGTCCATCTTTTTAAACGATTCGTCCCACTCGATCGCTTTTGCCGAGGAGCAGGCCACGGACGGACCGCCAGGCACGCATTCGGCCGCGCTCGGCACCGGAAACAGCTCTTCGAAAATTTCGCGGTACAGGTAGCCTTCTTTGGAGGTCGGCGTGTTGTACGGGAAACGGAAGTGCGCGGTTTCCATCTGCTGATCGCTGATCTGCTGCGCGGCGACCTCTTTCAGCGAGTCAATCCAGCTGTAGCCCACGCCGTCGGAGAACTGCTCTTTCTGGCGCCATGCGACGCTGGCCGGCAGGTAGGATTCAAAACATTCGCGCAGAATGTGTTTTTCCATCTTGCCGTTGCCGCACATCTTGTCTTTCGGGTTGATGCGCATCGCCACATCGAGGAATTTTTTATCCAGGAACGGTACGCGCGCTTCCACGCCCCAGGCGGACATCGCTTTGTTGGCGCGCGCGCAATCATACTGATGCAGGGCCAGCAGCTTACGCACGGTTTCTTCATGGAACTCTTTGGCGTTCGGCGCTTTGTGGAAATAGAGATAGCCGCCGAATACTTCATCGGCGCCTTCGCCGGAAAGCACCATTTTAATACCCATCGCTTTGATTTTACGCGACATCAGGTACATCGGAGTAGAGGCGCGAATGGTGGTCACGTCATAGGTTTCAATGTGATAAATCACATCGCGAATCGCATCCAGACCTTCCTGCACGGTAAAGTTGATTTCGTGATGGACGGTGCCCAGATGGTTAGCCACTTCCTGCGCGGCTTTCAGATCCGGCGCGCCTTTCAGGCCGACGGCGAAAGAGTGCAGTTGCGGCCACCAGGCTTCGCTGCGTTCTTCGTCTTCCACGCGGCGGGCGGCATATTTTTTGGTGACGGCGGAGATGATCGAGGAATCCAGACCGCCGGACAGCAGCACGCCATAGGGCACGTCGGACATCAGATGGCTTTTCACCGACTCTTCCAGCGCTTCGCGCAGGGCGTTGGCATCGGTCTCGTTGTCTTTGACGCTGTCGTAATCAAACCAGTCGCGCTGATAGTATTCGCGTACTTCTCCGTCCTGGCTCCACAGATAGCTGCCGGCCGGGAATTCTTTGATGGTGCGGCAAACCGGCACCAGCGCTTTCATCTCGGAAGCGACATAGAAGTTGCCGTGTTCGTCATAGCCCATATACAGCGGGATGATGCCCAGATGGTCGCGGCCGATCAGGTACGCATCTTTTTCGGTATCGTACAGGATGAAGGCGAACATACCGCGCAGATCGTCAAGAAACGCCGGGCCTTTTTCCTGATACAGCGCCAGGATGACTTCACAGTCGGAACCGGTCTGGAACTGGTAGCGATCGCTCAGTTCCTGGCGCAGCGCCTGGTGGTTGTAGATTTCGCCGTTAACCGCCAGGACATGGGTGCGCGCTTCGTTGTAAAGCGGCTGCGCGCCGGTGTTCACGTCAACAATGGATAAACGTTCATGCGCCAGAATGGATTTATCGCAGGCGAATACCCCGGACCAGTCCGGACCGCGGTGGCGCATCAGGCGCGACAGTTCCAGCGCCTTTTTACGTAATTCGCTCGGATCGGTTTTGATATCGAGCACACCGAAAATAGAACACATATAAACTCCCTTGACTTGTTAACCTTGCTATTGCGTCGTTGACAATGATTTAGCACCAAACTGGCTATGTAATTCAATATTGTTCAATACAAAAAGCGGTGTCGATGTGAAATCGATAATTTTTGTGCGTTTTAAATGATGATAATTCAATACAGGCATGAATGATGGCCGCATATTTAACGATCTCATAATAGCCTTCCGGCGGCGATTTGCACCTGATGGCGTCACGATGCACAAAAATGAGGCGATGGCTGCCTCAGATCAGAACAGGTTGATTTCCGCCACCGAGGGAAAGACCCATGTCGGGCGGAAGGGCTGAGCATCGACGTCCTGCAGCGTCGAAACGCCCGACAGCACCAGAACCGTATCCAGACCGGCCTGAAAACCGGCCAAAATGTCGGTGCGCAGATTGTCGCCGACAATCACGGTTTCTTCCGAATGCGCCTGCATTTTGTTCAGCGCGGCGCGGATAATCCAGGGGCTGGGCTTGCCGACATAAAACGGCCGCCGGCCGGAGATTTTCTCGATACCGGCGCACAGCGCGCCGCAGGCCGGGGTATAGCCGCGTCCGTGCGTGTCGGGGTTGGTCGCGATAAAGCGCGCGCCGTTGGTAATGAACCAGGCGGCTTTATGCATCATATCCCAGTTATAGGAGCGGGTTTCTCCGACGATGACGAAATCGGGGTTGATATCGGTAATGGTGAAGCCGGCCTTGTAGAGTTCGTGGATCAGGGCGCCTTCGCCAATCACGTAGGCTTTTTTACCCTCCTGACGGCGCAGAAAGTCCGCCGTGGCCATCGCGGAAGTATAAAATGCGGATTCCGGCACGCTGAGGCCGGCGGCGGAAAAGCGATTTTGCAGATCCTGCGCGGTCTGGGACGGATAGTTGGTCAGGATGACCAGCGGCAGCTCTTTTTCCATAATGCCGGTCAGAAAAACGTCCGCTCCGGGAACGGCGCTGTTGTCGTGCATTAACACGCCGTCGATATCACAGATAATGTTGTTAATTGCCATTATTTCTTTCGTCGTTGCCTGTAATCGAAAATGGGATGATGGACTGCCGGCGTGCAGCGGCGCCGGTCTGGCGCGGGCTAATCTTCCAGCAACTGCTGCAGCAGTACGCCGTTGAGCATGGCGCGCTTCACCAGCGCAAAGGCGCCGATCGCCGAGAGATGATTCAGGCCGGAGACCACGATCGGCAGGTTTTCCCTGAATTCTTTCAGCACCTGCCGGTTAATACAGCGTTGAATCGCCGGCAGCAACAGCCTTTCCGCCTCGGCGATTTCACCGGATACCACCACTTTCTGTGGATTAAACAAATTAATGGCGATGGCCAGCGCCTTGCCGAGATGGTGCCCGGCCTGGGTAATGACTTCGCTCGCCAGCTCGTCGCCGCGGTTCGCCGCCTTGCAGACCGTGCTGATTCGCACGCCGTCAGGCTTGATCTTGCTGGGATATCCCTGCAGCAGCAGGTGACTCACCCTTTGTTCCAGCGCCGCATTTGAAACGACGGTTTCCAGGCAGCCGAAATTACCGCAGTGGCAGCGTTCGCCCAAAGGATCGATCTGAATGTGGCCAATCTCGCCCACGTTGCCGTTGCCGCCGAGAAATATCTGGCCGTTGACCATAATACCGGCGCCGACGCCGCGGTGGACGCGGACCAGGATCGAGTCCTGACAGTCGTGCGTGGCGCCGAAATAGTGTTCGGCCAGCGCCAGGCTGCGAATGTCATGCCCAACAAAGCTGGGCAGACTGAAATGGCGCCGCAGGGCGTCGACCAGCGGCCAGTCGTCCACGCTGATGTGCGGCATATAGCGTACCACGCCGGTCAGCGGATCGACCAGACCCGGCACCACGACGGAAATAGCGATGACTTCGCGCAGCCGCTGACGCTGATGGCGCATAAAGCGGCTGATCAAATTGAACAGCGCCGCCTCCAGCGCCTGGCGGGTCTTTTCGACCAGTTCGGTATGCTCTTCGACCAGCGATTCGCCCTGCAGATTATACAGCGCAATAGTGGCGTCATCGCGCCCCAAACGTACGGCGACGGTGTGAAACGGGTGGGATTCGGTGACGATGGAGATGGCGCGCCGGCCGCCGGTTGAGGCTTGCTGATCGACTTCTTTGATCAGCCCGCGTTCCAGCAGCTGGCGCGTAATTTTGGTGACGCTGGCGGGCGCCAGCTGGCTCTGTTCGGCAATTTGAATGCGGGAGATCGGGCCGTGCTGATCGATAAGCCGATAGACGGCGGCGCTGTTCAGTTGTTTTACCAGATCAACGTTGCCTATCTGCGCCTGCCCGCCTGTCGCCATTGAGCCTACTCACTTAGTAAATGCTTCGCTGCCGTTAACGAAGGTACGGAGAACCTGATAATCGCGATCGAAGACCGCCAGGTTCGCCACTTTGCCGGTTTCGATGCTGCCCAGCTGTTTATCCACGCCGATGGCCTGAGCCGGGTACAGCGTCGCCATACGCAGCGCTTCATCCAGCGCAATGCCGGCAAACTCCACGCTGTTGCGGATGGCTTCCATCATGGTGATGGAGGAGCCGCTCAGGGTACCGTGCTCGTCGACGCACTTGCCGTTGCGATAGTATATGGTTTTGCCGGCAAAAATGAATCGATCAATATTGGCGCCTGCGGGCGCGGTCGCGTCGGTCACCAACACCAGCTTATCGCCCTTGATGCGTTTGGCGTTGCGGATATTGGCCCAGCTGACGTGCATCCCGTCGGCGATGATGCCGCAATACACTTCCGGCGCGTCAAAAATAGCGCCGACCAGCCCGGGTTCCCGGCCGGCGATATACGGCATGGCGTTAAACAGGTGCGTCGCCAGACGGATCCCCGCCGCGAAACCGGCTTTTGCTTCTTCCCAACTGGCGGCCGAGTGACCGGCGGACACCACGATGCCGGCCGCGACGAGCCGACGGATCACGGCCGCCTCCACCTTCTCCGGCGCCAGCGTGATTTGGCTGATGACGTCGGCGTTCTGGCATAGAAAATCGACCATTTCCGGCGAGGGGCTACGGATAAAGGCCGGATTGTGGGTGCCTTTTTTCATCTCGTTCAGCCAGGGGCCTTCCAGATGCAGGCCGAGCGCCTGATGCTGGTGCTGATCCAGCCAGGCGCGCATCACCGCCACGCCCTGCTTGAGCAGTTCGTCGCCGCAGGTGATCAGCGTCGGCAGGAAACTGGTGCAGCCCGACTGGAGATTCGCGCGCTGCATAGTGTCCAGCGTCTGCAGCGAAACCGCGTCGGGCGTGTCGTTGAACTGTACGCCGCCGCAACCGTTCAGTTGCAGATCGATAAATCCGGGGGCAAGAAGCGCGTTGTTCAGCGATCGATGTTCAATGTCCGCCGGCACGCTGGCGAGCGGGCAGATCGCGTCAATCAGACCATTGGCAATGATAACGGCATGGTTGTCCAGAATCTGATGGCCGGTATAGATCCGGCACTGAGTGAGTGCATACATCGTTAGCTCCAGGACTTACAGGTTAAAGGTTTTTCATATTTTCCGCTTCCAGTTCGCGGAAGTATTTCACGGTTTTGACTTTCAGCTCCATGGTCGAAGGCTCGTCGCACACCATGATGGCTTTGGCGTGCAGCTGCAGACAACTGATGGTCCACATATGGTTTACGTTGCCTTCCACCGCGGCCTGCAGCGCCAGCGCTTTATTGCGGCCGGAAACCAGAATCATCACTTCTTCCGCATCCAGCAGCGTGCCCACGCCGACGGTCAGGGCGTATTTCGGCACCAGGCTCACGTCGCCGTCAAAAAAACGCGAGTTAGCCACGCGGGTCTCTTCCGTCAGGGTTTTGATCCGGGTGCGCGAGGCGAGCGAGGAGGCCGGCTCATTGAAGGCGATATGGCCGTCGTTGCCGACGCCGCCCATAAAAAGATGGATCTTGCCGTACGACGCGATCTTATTTTCGTAGCGTCGGCACTCCGCGTCGATATCGGCCGCGTTGCCGTCCAGCAGGTTAATATTTTCGCGCGGAATATCGATATGGTCGAAGAAATTACGGTGCATAAAGGTGTGATAACTTTCGGGATGATCGACCGGCAGGCCGACGTATTCATCCATATTGAAGGTGATCACGTGCCGAAAGCTTATGTTGCCCGCGCGGTGCTGTTCAATCAGGCATTTATAGGCTTCCAGCGGCGAGCTGCCGGTCGGCAGCCCTAAAATGAAAGGTCGGCCGGCGTCCGGGCAAAAGTCCTTTATTTTCTGCACGATGTAACGCGCAGCCCATTTGCCGACTTCCTGAGGCGTGGTTAACGGTATCAGTCTCATGGCAGATCTCCGGGCCGAAAATGATGAAGTGGTGAAATTAGTATGCTGCTGACCGGCGGATTTTTCTCCGGTTCGTTCCCGCGAATTCAAGCGGCAGACGCGCGAATCGCCGTTGCGTGTCATCGGCTCTGGGTCCGCCGCGCTCACGACGCGTTTCCTGACGCTGGTTGAATAACGGGTGCGGCACACAGTGTGCCCTATTTTTTTTCAAAATAAAATAAGTTGCGTTTTCAAGCGAGGTATAAGTAACGAATATGCCTTTTAGTGGTGACTTTAGTCACAAAAAATCGTAGCTTAATTTGCGTTGAAAAATATTTTATTGTATTCCTGACGGCGCATCAATCCCGGTTAACGAGGGCGTGGCTTCAGATCACAGAGACGGCGCGTGTCGCCCTGACAAGGCAGGAGAGGAAACGTGAAAATACTTGGTTATCTGCAAAAGATAGGGCGCGCGCTGATGGTCCCCGTGGCCACGTTGCCCGCCGCCGCGATTCTGATGGGCGTCGGTTACTGGATCGATCCGACCGGATGGGGCAGTCAGAATGCGCTGGCCGCGCTATTCATCAAATCCGGCGCGGCCATCATCGAGAATATGGGCGTGCTGTTTGCCATCGGCGTGGCGTACGGCATGTCGAAAGATAAAGACGGGGCGGCGGCGCTGACCGGTTTTGTCGGTTTCCTGGTTCTGACCACGCTCTGCTCGCCGGCGGCGGTCGCTATGATTCAACAGATCCCGCTTGAGCAGGTTCCTGCGGCGTTCGGACAGATTAAGACGCAGTTTGTCGGTATTCTGGTCGGTATTATTGCGGCCGAACTGTATAACCGCTTCAGCCAGGTTGAACTGCCGAAGGCGCTGTCGTTCTTTAGCGGCCGCCGTCTGGTGCCGATCCTGACCTCATTTCTGATGATTTTCGTCGCTTTTGTGATGATGTTTATCTGGCCGCCGGTATACAACGGGCTGGTGGCGTTCGGCGAAATGATTCAGCATATGGAGTCGGCGGGCGCCGGCGTATACGCTTTCTTTAATCGTATGCTGATCCCGGTCGGGCTGCATCACGCGCTGAATTCGGTATTCTGGTTTGACGTGGCCGGCATCAACGATATTCCGGCGTTTCTCGGCGGGCAGCAGTCGATTGAGAGCGGCAAGGCGGTTGTTGGCGTCACCGGGCGTTACCAGGCCGGCTTTTTCCCGATCATGATGTTCGGCTTACCGGGCGCCGCGCTGGCGATTTACCACTGCGCGCGGCCGGAAAATAAAAGCAAGGTCGCGGGTATCATGCTGGCGGCGGGCTTCGCGTCGTTTTTTACCGGTATCACGGAGCCGCTGGAGTTTTCTTTTATGTTTGTGGCGCCGGTGCTGTATGTTTTGCACGCCATTCTGACCGGAATCTCGGTGTTCATCGCCGCCAGCATGCATTGGATCGCCGGTTTCGGCTTTAGCGCCGGTCTGGTGGATCTGGTCCTGTCGTCGCGCAACCCGCTGGCGACGCGGTGGTACATGCTGATCCCGCAAGGGCTGGTATTCTTTGTGCTGTATTATATTGTGTTTCGTTTCGCCATTATGCGTTTCAATTTGCTTACGCCGGGACGCGAAGCGGCGAGCGACAATAGCGCGGGCAAGCCGGTCGGACCGTCCGCGGCCGGCGATACCGCCACGCTGGCGCGCCAGTATTTGCAGGCGTTGGGCGGAGCGGATAACTTGAGCGGCATCGATGCCTGCATCACCCGCCTGCGCTTAACCGTAAAAGACAGCGCGCGGGTTGACGATGCGGAAGCCAGGCGGCTCGGCGCGGCCGGCGTTATTCGCCTGAGTCAGCAGAGCGTGCAGATTGTGGTCGGCACCCAGGCGGAAGCGATCGCCGGCGCCATGCGCAACGCGCTGCAGCAGACGCCTTCAGACCTGTAATACGTTCAGGCACAAAAATGCGCGACCCTCGGGGGGGCGGACGCTGTCGTCCGCCCCCCCGTTTTTTACGGTCGGGACAGCGCGAATGACATTTAGATGTAACTAACGGTTGTTTCCCGGCGTGGCTTGTTGGATCATTGACTGCTATGTGTCGTTTTCGCATTGAGGAATTGAGCAATGAGTGAGGCTGAAGCCCGCCCAACCAACTTTATCCGCCAGATTATTGATGAAGATCTGGCCTCCGGTAAGCATGACCATATTCAGACGCGTTTTCCGCCTGAGCCGAATGGTTATTTGCATATCGGGCACGCTAAATCGATCTGCCTGAATTTTGGCGTGGCGCAGGATTACCACGGTAAGTGTAACTTACGTTTCGATGACACGAACCCGGTAAAAGAAGATATCGAATACGTTGAGTCGATCAAACATGACGTGCAGTGGCTGGGGTTCTCATGGAGCGATGAGGTTCGATATTCTTCCGACTATTTCGACCAACTGCATCAGTATGCCGTTGAGTTGATCAGCAAAGGTCTGGCCTATGTCGATGAACTGACGCCGGAGCAGATCCGCGAATACCGCGGCACCCTGACTTCGCCCGGTAAGAACAGTCCGTATCGCGATCGCAGCGAGCAGGAAAACCTGGCGCTGTTTGAAAAGATGCGCAACGGCGGCTTTGCCGAAGGCACCGCCTGCCTGCGCGCTAAAATCGATATGGCCTCGCCGTTTATTGTGATGCGCGATCCGGTGCTGTACCGCATCAAGTTCGCCGAACATCATCAAACCGGCAACAAGTGGTGCATCTACCCGATGTATGACTTTACCCACTGCATTTCCGATGCGCTGGAAGGGGTCACCCACTCGCTGTGTACGCTGGAGTTCCAGGATAACCGCCGCCTGTATGACTGGGTGCTGGATAATATCTCGGTGCCTTGCCATCCGCGTCAGTATGAGTTTTCCCGTCTGAATCTGGAATACGCCATCATGTCTAAGCGAAAGCTGAACCTGCTGGTGACCGAGAAGATTGTGGAAGGCTGGGACGATCCGCGTATGCCGACGATTTCTGGCCTGCGTCGCCGCGGCTACAGCGCTGCGTCTATTCGCGAATTTTGCCAGCGCATCGGCGTGACGAAGCAGGACAATAATGTCGAGATGGCGGCGCTGGAAGCCTGTATTCGCGAAGATCTGAACGAGAACGCGCCGCGCGCCATGGCGGTGCTGGATCCGGTCAAAGTGATTATTGAGAATCTGCCGGAAGGCCACGAAGAGTGGGTGACGATGCCCAACCATCCGAACCGGCCGGAAATGGGCGGCCGCAAGGTCGGTTTCAGCCGCGAGATCTATATCGATCGGGCCGATTTCCGCGAGGAAGCCAATAAACAGTACAAGCGGCTGGTCACCGGCAAGGAAGTGCGTCTGCGCAATGCCTATGTGATTCGCGCCGAGCGGGTCGAAAAAGATGAACAGGGCGTCATCACCGCCATTTATTGCAGCTACGATCCGCAGACATTGAGTAAAGATCCGGCGGACGGGCGCAAGGTCAAAGGGGTGATTCACTGGGTATCGGTCGCACATGCGCTGCCGGCTGAGTTCCGTCTCTACGATCGGCTGTTCAGCGTGGCCAATCCGGGCGCGGCCGAGGATTTCCTTTCCACGATTAATCCGCAGTCGCTGGTCACCGCGCAGGGTTTTGTCGAGGCCAGTCTGGCGGGCGCTCAGGCGGAGCAACCCTGGCAGTTCGAGCGCGAAGGCTACTTCTGCGCCGACCGGGTTTATTCCAGCGCCGACCGCCTGGTGTTTAACCGCACCGTGGGTCTGCGCGATACCTGGGTCGGGTAAATGCGCGCGGCGCACCGTCCGCCCGTGTTTTGCGGCGGCCGATGCGCCTGCGTCCACGCAATTGTGAACAGGCATAAAAAAAAACCGCCAGCGGCGGTTTTTTTACGTCAGTTATCAGTTACTTGTTATAGTGATCGTTATGCAGAGACTCATCTTCGCGGCAGTCACCGGCACTGCAATGACCGTATAGATATAGGCTGTGGTTGGTCAGCTTGATTCCGTGCCTTTCAGCGATTTCACGCTGACGCGCTTCAATATATTCGTCACGAAACTCAATAACCTTACCGCAGTCGAGGCAGATAAGGTGGTCGTGGTGATATTGCTGAGTCAGTTCGAAAACGGATTTACCGCCCTCAAAGTTATGACGGGTAACGATCCCCGCATCATCAAACTGGTTCAGTACGCGGTATACTGTAGCCAGACCGATCTCCTCACCCATATCGATCAGTCTTTTATATAAGTCTTCCGCACTGACGTGATGGCTCTCTGGCTCCTGCAACACTTCAAGGATTTTCAGCCTTGGCAGCGTGACTTTAAGGCCGGCCTTCTTTAATGCGGTATTATTGTCAGTCATGCGGATTTAGTCCTGTTGCTTAACTCATCAATGGAGGCTATGTAGCCTATGACATCGGTCGGCTCAAAAAAGATGGTAGCGTCTCAATTATAGAACCCCTCATGCAAAATGAAAACAGTGGGGGGTGTTAACAATAACATTTCCGCACGTTTATCAGGTATACAATGCAATATTTTGATGCGTATGAGAAACCGATGGGAGTATTGTACAGTTTTGGGGATAAAAGTTAAAAACTTGTATCGATTATTTTGAGCGGTTTCTTCTATCAATCGCTCACTCCAGCCCGACGGAACTTGCCGCCAGGCCGAAAGGAACGAGTAATCAACCCTCAACCAACCAGCGAACTCAGATGCAGTTCGTCGCTGATTTGTTTCACCCAGTTGGTCACGCGTTCGGCGGTCAGCTCAGGCTGACGGTCTTCATCAATGGCTAAACCCACAAAGTGGTTATCGTCGACCAGGCCTTTCGACGCCTCGAAATAGTAGCCTTCTGTCGACCAGTGGCCCACGATGGTGGCGCCACGCGGTTCAATAATGTCACGAATAGTGCCCATCGCATCACAGAAGTACTCGGCGTAGTCTTCCTGATCGCCGCAGCCAAACAGAGCGACCAGCTTGCCGGTAAAATCGATTTCCTCCAGGGAAGGGAAGAAATCGTCCCAGTCGCACTGGGCCTCACCATAATACCAGGTCGGAATGCCCAGCAGCAGGATATCAAATTGTTCCAGATCTTCTTTACTGCTTTTGGCAATATCATGCACTTCAGCAACATTATCACCCAGTTGCTTTTGGATCATTTTGGCAATGTTTTCGGTATTGCCCGTGTCGCTGCCAAAGAAAATGCCTATAAGCGCCATGGATAAAATAACCTCTTGATTCTTAATGGTATGGTGCAGTTCGTCACCCACTGATCGGATCATAATAGCAGACCCGACGGGTGGGAGAAACTCGTATCTTAGCCGACGGCTAAAGGGGAATGGAAATCTTTATGGTTACGCTGACGACCTCCCGCATTATAGACTGCGGCCGATGTATTTTCCTTTCTTATTATGAATCAGAGAGTTATTTGTCGATAACCGAATGTTTTCAAGCGTATAACAACTCATCCACATAAATGCGATCCAGGTCGCTAAATATTGTTGTAAAACGGCCGATTAACTGCGTGACACAAGTGAGCGGAAAGCGCCCGTCGGGCGGTGGTTCGCCGCCGCGAATTTTGCGGCGCTTTAGCGGATCGTTTTGTTCTTTCTGCAGCGATAAATACTGGCGTCATGGAGCTTAACTATGCAATTTTTAAGGAATATCACTATTCGGGCAGCCATGCTATGGGTGCTCGGCGCTTTTTGTGTACTGTGGGTCGGCGTATCGGTTTATACGCTGTTTTCATTTAAAGAGGTGACCAGCACCTCGGTGACCAGCACGCTGCTGGTGCGGAATATGGATCTGGTCAACAAAGGCAACGATCAATATTTCCGCATGGTGACTCGCCTCGATCGCTCGGTCGACTATCGCCAGAACGGCGATATCGCCTCGGCGGATAACCAGCAACAGTCTTCGCTCAATGCGCTGAATACGCTGAAATCGGATCTGGACGCGTTTCGCCGCACCAGTCATGCCGGGCTGTCGCCGGCGCTGGTGGAGGCCGTGATCCGCGACTGGGACAACCTGATTAGCCAGGGCGTGGAGCCGCTGTATCAGCAGGCGGCGAGCGGCAATTTCGCGGCCTATGAGAGTCTGGCGAAAAATACGGTGCCTGCCTTCAGCCGCCAGTTCGGCGCATCGATCAGCGCCTTTAGCGCCGCCAGCTCGGAGCGATTTACCGCCGCCGGCGATCGCTTCCAGCAGATCACCGCGCTCGGGCAAATTATTCTGCTGGTATCGCTGGCGATCGGCGTGATCATTTTGTTCCTGACCGATCGCTACCTGCTGGTTTATCTGGTGCGTCCGCTCGATCGTCTGTGCGACCATTTTCGTGAGATTGCCGCCGGTCAGTTGGGGCAGCCGATCGTCGATTTCGGCCGCAATAGCGTTGGGCGTTTATTCCCGCTGCTGCGCGATATGCAGGGCAGCCTCGCCTCGACGGTCAGCACTATCAGAAGCAGCACCGAGTCGATATATCAGGGCGCGTCGGAAATTTCGGCCGGGAATAACGATCTTTCGTCGCGCACCGAACAGCAGTCCTCGGCGCTCGAACAGACGGCGGCCAGTATGGAACAGTTGACCGCCACGGTAAAACAGAATGCGGAAAACGCCAATCACGCCAGTAAGCTGGCTCTGCAGGCTTCGGTAACGGCGAAAAAAGGCGGCGAGATCGTGGATAACGTGATTTCCACCATGTCCGAAATCGCCGGCAGCTCAAAGAAAATCGCCGAGATCACCACGGTGATCAACGGGATCGCCTTTCAGACCAATATTCTGGCGCTGAATGCGGCGGTGGAAGCGGCGCGCGCCGGCGAACAGGGGCGCGGTTTCGCCGTGGTGGCGGGCGAGGTGCGCAATCTGGCGCAGCGCAGCGCCCAGGCCGCCAAAGAGATCGAGGGGCTTATTGCGGAGTCGGTCGGCTGCGTGGATAGCGGCGCAAAGCTGGTGGAAGACGCCGGTTCGACCATGAGCGATATCGTGCGGGCGGTCGCCAACGTGACGGATATCATGGGCGAAATCGCTTCCGCTTCGGACGAGCAAAGCAAGGGGATAACCCAGGTCAGCCAGGCGGTATCGGAAATGGACAGCGTGACGCAGCAGAATGCGGCGCTGGTGGAGCAGGCTTCCGCGGCGGCGCTGTCGCTGGAGGAACAGGCGGAGATTCTGAACCGGGCCGTTTCGGTGTTCCGGCTGGCGGAAGATCAGCGCCGGGCGGCGGCGGCGCCGAAAACGCCGGGCATAAAAGCGGTGGCGCCGCCGGCGGCGGCCGGTAAGGCGCTGCCGGCCAATAATGATCACTGGGAGACGTTTTAAACCGAAGGACGAGCGCCGGCATCTGCCGGCCGCTTAATCGCGGTGCCCGGCCAGTTGTTCCAGCAGGATTTGCTCAATCAGTTCGCTGCGGCTGATATTACGCTGTTCCGCCAGCTGGTTGAGTATCTCCACGGCTTCACTGTTGATTTTCAGTTCCACCCGGCGTAACCCCCGTACCTTATCGCGTCGCAGTTGATTACGCTTATTAATCCTGAGTTGTTCATCACGGGAAAGCGGATTGGTTTTGGGGCGACCAGGGCGACGCTCTTCCGCGAACAGATCCAGCGTGGTGCGATCCGTTTGTTCTTTTGCCATAGATACGATACTGCAAGGAATTAGCATCAGGCGCGCACACGCTTTTTGGCGTATCACGTTCTGACGAGGTGGTTAACGATGTCTGTGGCTAATCAGCCGTCCTTCTTGCGAAGGGCGCATCATACCCCAGCCGATAAGGCGGCGACAACGGTAAACTGCGACGGATTCGCGCGGAAGCGGCGCGAATCCGTCTGATGGTTAAAGGTTATCCAGAAAACGGCGGATCGCGCGCAGCACCGCGGCCGGTTTTTCCGCGTGCACCCAGTGGCCGCTGCCGGCGATAACGTACGCGCGCGCCTGCGGGAACTGGCGCAGCAGGTCAGGGCGGTAGCGGTCGTCCAGATAGGGAGAGTTCGCGCCGCGGATAAACAGAATCGGATGCGGCCAGGCCGGAACATCCTGCCAGCCGACAATGTTTTCATACTGATCCCATAAAACCGGCACGTTGAAGCGCCACTCGCCCTGATGGAACGACTTCAGCAGAAACTGAATCACGCCTTCTTCCTTTATCTCTGCGCGCATCAGGCGGGCGGCGTCGGCCCGCTGAGTGACCCCGGCCGCGCTGACCGCGCGCAGGGCGGCAAAGATACTGTCATGGCGGCGCAGCTGGTAGTCGACCGGCGCAATGTCTATCGCCACCAGTTTATCGAGCCGGGTCGGGATAAGGGCGCTGAGCGCCATGGCGACTTTGCCGCCCATCGAATGGCCGATGACGACGGCGCGCTCAATGTTCAGATCGTCCAGCAGGCTGAGCACGTCCTGCGCCATCGCCGGGTAGTTCATTTGCGCGTCGCGCGGCGACAGGCCGTGATTGCGCAGATCGATCTGCAGGGTAGCGTGCTGGCTCTGCAGGTCGCGCGCCAGTACGCCGAGATTGTCCAGATTGCCGAACAGGCCGTGGATCAACACGATGGGCGGTTTACCCTGCGGCTGCGCCGCGTTTTGCCAGCGATAATTCAATTTCATGGTGCGGTTCATTCAGTGAAACGGACGGATAGAGTATCATGACTTTACGCTATTCCGCCGCGTCAGCCAAAGCGCCCTGACCGAGCGGTTGGGGGTAAATATCAGGTAAGTCTGACTTTTTAGCTTATCAGTGCATGGATGCTGTTGGATGGTGAGCGATACCTTGTATAATCCCTGATGAGTAATTTAAGTAAAACAGTACTGGATAAAGATGAAAACTATTGAGGTCGACGAAGAGCTTTATCGTTATATCGCCAGCCACACGCAACATATTGGTGAGAGCGCATCGGATATTTTACGGCGGATGCTGAAGTTCACCGCCGGCCAGGCGGAGAAAGCGCCGGTCGCGCAGAACGGCGATGCACCGCTCCCCGCGCGGCCGCGCGATCGGGTGCGGGTGGTGCGCGAGCTGTTGTTATCTGATGAGTATGCGGAACAGAATAAAGCCATTAACCGTTTTATGCTGGTACTGTCTACACTGTATACCCTGTCGCCCGCTGAATTCGCGGGGGCGACGGATTCGTTGCACGGTCGGACCCGGGTGTATTTCGCCGGCGACCAGCAAACCCTGCTTCAGCATGGCACGCACACCAAACCCAAACACATTCAGGGTACGCCATACTGGGTCATTACCAATACCAATACCGGTCGTAAACGCAGCATGGTGGAGCATATCATGCTGGCTATGCAGTTCCCCCCGGAGCTGACAGATAAAGTTTGCGGAACTATCTAAACGGCTATACAGCGCCTGGGAGAAATGCCGATGGCTAATCACCCCCGTGCCGGACAACCTGCCCGGCAGAGCGATTTAATCAATGTCGCTCAGTTAGCGTCACAGTATTATGTTTTGCGCCCGGAAATGGGCAATGAGGCTCATGCGGTAAAATTTGGCACTTCCGGTCATCGCGGCAGCGCGGCGCGGCACAGTTTTAACGAAGCCCACATTCTTGCCATCGCGCAGGCGATTGCCGAAGAGCGCAAAAAACAGGGAATTAGCGGGCCCTGCTACGTGGGGAAAGACACCCATGCGCTGTCGGAGCCGGCATTTATTTCCGTGCTGGAAGTGTTGACCGCCAACGGCGTGGATGTGGTGGTTCAGCAGGATAACGGTTTTACGCCGACGCCGGCCATTTCTCACGCGATCCTGGAACATAACCGCCAGGGCGGCGCGTTAGCCGACGGTATTGTGATTACGCCTTCACACAATCCGCCGGAAGACGGCGGCATTAAATATAATCCGCCCAACGGCGGGCCGGCCGACACCGGCGTGACCAGCGTGATAGAAAAACGCGCCAATGCGTTGCTGGCGGCGGAATTACGCGAGGTGAAACGCCAGTCGCTGGACAGCGCCTGGCGCGGCGGGCATCTGCACGAACAGGACCTGGTGCAGCCGTACGTGGAAGGACTGACCCGCATCGTCGATATGGCCGCCATTCAGCGCGCCGGTCTGAAGCTGGGCGTCGATCCGCTGGGCGGTTCCGGCATCAGCTACTGGCAGCGCATCGGCGAGCACTATGGACTCGATCTTACCCTGGTGAATGATGCGGTCGATCAGACGTTCCGCTTCATGCATCTGGATCATGACGGCGTGATCCGCATGGACTGTTCGTCCGAATCCGCCATGGCGGGTCTGCTGGCGCTGCGCGATCGTTTCGATCTGGCCTTCGCCAATGACCCGGATTACGACCGACACGGCATTGTAACGCCGGTGGGGCTGATGAATCCGAACCACTATTTGGCCGCGGCGATTCAGTACCTGTTTCAGCATCGCCCGCAGTGGGGTCAGGATGTGGCGGTGGGCAAAACCCTGGTGTCCAGCGCGATGATCGATCGGGTGGTGGCTGAACTCGGGCGCAAACTGGTTGAAGTTCCGGTCGGCTTTAAATGGTTCGTCGACGGGCTGTTCGACGGCACGCTGGGCTTTGGCGGCGAGGAAAGCGCCGGGGCGTCGTTCCTGCAGTTTGACGGCTCTCCGTGGTCGACGGATAAAGACGGCATCATCATGTGTCTGCTGGCGGCGGAAATCACCGCGGTCACCGGTAAGAATCCGCAGCAGCACTATGATGATTTGGCGCAGCGCTTCGGCGCGCCGAGCTACAACCGCATACAGGCGCCGGCCAGCCAGGCGCAGAAGGCCGCATTGTCTAAGCTGTCGCCGGAGAAGGTGGCGGCCAGTACGCTGGCCGGCGATCCTATCACCGCGCGTCTGACGGCGGCGCCGGGCAACGGAGCGTCAATCGGCGGGCTGAAAGTGATGACGGAAAACGGCTGGTTTGCCGCGCGTCCTTCCGGCACCGAAGATGCCTACAAGATCTACTGCGAAAGTTTCCTCGGCGCGCAACATCGCGAACGGATTGAAAAAGAAGCGGTGGAAATTGTCGGCGAAGTGCTGTCCGGCGTGAAATAGCGGGTTCGGTCAGGCGTGCGTTGAGCGCGCCTGATTCCGCAGATGGCGCGGCCTGCGGTCTTTGCCGCGCGCTAGCCCAGCGCGACCATCAGCGCGCCGGCAGAAATCAGCGCCACGCCAATCCCCGCCACCAGCGAGATCTTCTCGCCCAGCAGCAAAACGGCCAGCACGACGGCGAAGACCACGCTCAATTTATCGATCGGCGCGACCTGCGCGACGTTGCCGCTTTTCAGCGCCATAAAATAAAACAGCCAGGATAATGCGCCGGCAACCCCGCTGAATACAATAAACAGCAACGCCTTCTTACTGCTCAGCACATCGCCGACCAGCGCGAGCTTACCCTGCGCCACCACCACGCCGACCAGAAACAGCGCCATAATCACCGCCCGCACCGCCGTGGCGGTATTGGCATCCAGCTGTTGCAGACCGACTTTACCAAATAACGCCACCAGCGCCGCGCACAGCGCGGACAGCAGCGCATAGATTAACCAGCTACTCATAGTGATGGTATCCCTTGAGAAAAAATTTAATTTACGCCGCTTTAGGGACGTTGACCAGATTCAGAGGATGAGGCGGCAGCCGGAGGAGCCTTCGGCCGACGGCGTGTTTACGCGCAGCCGACCGCGGTTTTATCCGCGCGTCTGGAGCAGGCTGTCACTCTCTCCGCCTGGCGACGCTTCTCAGCCTGCGCGCGCGATTGCATTCCGCAACCCGGCGACTGGTTTAAATTAACATTCTGATAACCATCCGGCCGGAAACCGTAATCTGACAATCTTTTCTTTTTTTCTGGTCCGATGAGTAGTCAAGGCGCGGTAAAAGCGGTAAAGTTTTAATCGATATTCATTGGTTCGGGCGAACGGCCGACGGCGATGTAAATCGTGCGCTGGCCGCCGCTATTATCATCGGCGCCCGTCTTTGTTCTTAGGTCTTGTCTCCGCTCCGCAAGGTTGCCCTGCCGGGCAAGCGTTTAGCGGGATTCAGGGAGGTCGCTATGCCAGTCTATACGCGTTACCCTTTGCACCGTATTTTGCTGCGCCGCAGCGCCGTGTTGCTGCTGGGGTTGCTGGCTCTGCCGGTGATGCTGTTTCGCCGCGATCGGGCTCGTTTTTACAGTTATTTGCACCGCATGTGGCTGAAGACCAGCGATAAGCCGGTCTGGCTGGATCAGATGGAAGCCTGCGCGGGCTATTTTTACTGATGGCGCGCGGCGCGTTGCCTGAGGCGTCAGCCTCAGGGCTGTCGCTCTGACGGCGAATCCTTCTCTTTTTCTGTTTTTGTTCCGGCTGCGTTTTGTCGCGCCGCGTTTCAATTGCTCGTACCTCCCCCGGCATACAGCCCGTCGTGACCGCTCGTCTCAGCGGCTGCGCCATTCGCCGCGCTTTTTCTTCGCGCAAGATTGCATGGTGCGCCGTTAAATCCGCTATGCTATTGAAACGACAGAGGAGAACAGAACCGATGACCCAATATTCTATTCCTCTGGGGATAGTGAACTCAGAGACTATGCCCGCCCTGGCCGCCGACGGCGCGCTCTGGCCGGGTTGTTTCGTCGGCCGTCCGATAACCCGCGATGGGGCGGATGACGCCGCGCTGCGCGATTTATGCGGCCTGCTGGTGGCGGACGGCGCGGAAGAGACGGCGGCGCTGTGCGAGCTGCGTTGCCCGTGGCTGCCGCGTCTCGACGCCGCGGAATGGGGCGACGAAGCGGCTTGCCGCCATTTTATCGCCCGGGTGTGCGCGCTGTATGAATTCAATCTGCTGTGCCGGCAGACGCTGTCGCGCGGCGCGCTGATGGCGTTTCACAGCCGCTACAAGCTGGTGTTGCTGGCGCACTCGCAGCCGGAGTACCGTACGCTGGGGCCTTTTGTCGGCGCAATGGCGCAGCGGCCGTCGCTCGACGATTATGCGCAAGAGTATCGCCTGCGGCTGATGTCGCTGATGGCGCACCGTACTACCCGGCGCAACCACACTAATGTGCTGATGCATGTGCAGGGCTATTTCCGCCCGCAGCTCAGCAGCGAGCAGCGGCAGGAACTGACGCGCACCATTGATGACTACCGCCGGGGATTGCAGCCGAGGGCCGCGCCGATGGCGCTGCTGCGTGGTTACATGGCGCTATATCCCGACCCCTGGCTGGCGCAACAGCGCTACTTCCATCCTTTTCTGGAGCAATCGGCGTGATATTTTTATTCAATAAGGTGGCGCAATGACAACCCATCTGGTCTGGTTCCGCAACGATCTGCGCATAACGGATAACGCCGCGCTGGACGCGGCCTGTCAGGATCCGCAGGCGAGAACGATCGCCGTCTATCTGGCCACGCCTCAGCAATGGCAGGAGCACGATATGGCGCCGCGTCAGGCGGCGTTGATCCACGCCAGCCTGACGCAGCTTCAGCAGGCGCTGGCCGGGAAGGGGATCGCGTTGCATTATCATCAATGCGCCGATTTCAACGCCTCGGTTGACTGGCTGGTCGATTTTTGCCGTCGGCAGCAGGTAACGCGCTTATTTTATAACCGTCAGTATGAGCTGAACGAACGCCGGCGCGATCGGCGGCTGGTCGAACGGCTGGCGTCCGCTGTGGACTGTCAGGGATTTGACGACGGCGTACTGCTGGCGCCCGGCAGCGTGGTGACCGGGAAGGGCGAGATGTACAAGGTGTTCACGCCGTTTCGCCAGGCCTGTCTGCGACATCTGCAGCAACTGGATATTCGCTGCCGTCCGGCCCCGGCCGCGCGCGGGAGCGCGCCGCTGACCGATCTGCCGGCGCTGACGCCGTTCAGCTATCCGCAACTGCCGCCCGGCGCCGATTTTCCACCCGGCGAGCAGGAGGCTCTGCAACGGCTGCGGCGCTTTTGCCGTGAACAGGTGATGCGTTATCATCAGGATCGGGATCTGCCGGCGTTGTCCGCCACCAGTCAGCTGTCGCCCTATCTGGCGATCGGCGCGATTTCGGTGCGCCAGTGCTTTTGCCGTTTGCTGGCCGAATGCCCCGACGTGCTCGAACGACGCGAGGGCGGGGCCTTTACCTGGCTGAACGAGTTGCTGTGGCGCGAGTTTTATCGCCACCTGCTGGTTGCCTGGCCGGCGCTGTGCCGGCACCGGCCGTTTATCGGCTGGACGGATCGGGTGCGCTGGAGCGGGAGCCAGCAGGATTTATTGGCCTGGCAGCGCGGCGAAACCGGCTATCCGATCGTCGACGCGGGGATGCGCCAGATGAATCAGACCGGCTGGATGCATAATCGCCTGCGGATGATCTGCGCCAGCTTTCTGGTGAAAGACTTATTGATCGACTGGCGCGCGGGGGAACGTTATTTTATGTCACAGTTGCTGGATGGCGATCTGGCCGCCAATAACGGCGGTTGGCAGTGGTCGGCCTCAACCGGAACGGATGCGGCGCCCTGGTTTCGTATTTTTAATCCGCAGACTCAGGGCGAACGGTTCGATCCGCAGGGCGAGTTTATTCGCCGCTGGTTGCCGGAGCTGGCCGCAATCCCCGGCGCGGAGATCCATCAGCCTCAGCGCTGGGCGGAGCGCCGGCAGCAGCGTCTGGATTACCCTGTGCCCATTGTCGATCACCGGCTGGCGCGGCAAAACACGCTGGCGGCGTTTGAAGCGGCGAAAGGCGCCCCCGCCGGCGATAATGAATAACAGAGAGCGAAGATAATAATGCGTAACAGCGAACTGGAACAGCTGATTAATCATCTGCTTAATGTATCCGCTTTTCAGGACTATGCGCCGAACGGACTACAGGTGGAAGGTCGGGAGCAGGTGCGGCGGATTGTCACCGGCGTAACGGCCTCGCAGGCGCTGCTGGATGCGGCGGTGGCCCGACAGGCCGATGCGGTGCTGGTTCACCATGGCTATTTCTGGAAGAACGAGTCGCCGCTGGTACGCGGTATGAAACGTAACCGGTTAAAAACGCTGCTGCTGCACGACATTAATTTATATGGTTACCATCTGCCGCTGGACGCGCATCCGCAGCTCGGCAACAATGCCTGCCTGGCGGCGCTGCTGGGCGTCGAGGTACAGGGCGAGGTCGAGCCATTGGTGCCCTGGGGCACGTTGCCCGAGGCATTAAGCGACGTCGCGCTACGCGAGCGGCTGGAACAACGGCTGGCGCGCCAGGTGCTGCACTGCGGCGACGCGGGTCCGCGGCAGATTAAGCGCCTGGCCTGGTGCACCGGCGGCGGTCAGGGATTTATTGAACAGGCGGCCCGCTTCGGCGTGGATGCGTTCATTACCGGCGAAGTATCTGAGCAGACGATCCATATCGCCCGCGAAATGGGCCTGCATTTTTACGCCGCCGGCCACCATGCCACCGAGCGCGGCGGCATTCGGGCGCTCGGTGAATGGCTGGCGCAGCAGCATGGTTTTGACGTGACCTTTATTGATATTCCCAACCCGGCCTGATGGCCGGAGGGACGCGGCGGCGGCCTGCCGTCGATTCCGCCGGAGTATTGCAACGTGGTGCAGGAGGATATCTATTGCAACGTGCAAGGTGTTATCTGTTAGGTGAACGCGCGGTGGTGCTGGAACTGGCGCCGCCGATGTCGCTGATCAGTCAGCGGCGCATCTGGGGGCTGGCCGAACGGCTGACTCATCATCAGGATGTGCTGGAGACCATTCCCGGCATGAATAACCTGACGGTGCTGCTGGCGCACCCGCGCGCGATGGCGTCCGGCGCCGCTGAGTGGCTGCAAAGCTGGTGGGAGGCGAGCGAGTCGATCGAGCCGGAGGCCAGAGACATCGATATTCCGGTGGTGTATGGCGGCGATCAGGGGCCCGATCTGGCCTGGGTGGCGCAGCACCATGACATGAGCGAGCATCAACTGGTGGAGTGTCACTCCGCCGCGCAGTATGTGGTCTACTTTCTCGGTTTCCAGCCGGGGTTCGCCTATCTGGGCGGGCTGCCGGAAAATTTGCACACGCCGCGCCGCGCCGAACCGCGCATTCAGGTTCCGGCCGGCTCGGTTGGCATCGGCGGAGGGGTGACCGGCATCTACCCGCTGGCGACGCCCGGCGGCTGGCAGTTAATCGGCCGTACTTCGCTGGCGTTATTTACGCCGGACACCATGCCGCCTACGTTGCTGCGTCCCGGCGATAACATTCGCTTTGTGCCTCAGCGGGAGGGCATATGCTGAAGATTTTACGTGCCGGTATCTATACCTCGGTGCAGGACGGCGGCCGGACCGGCTTTCGTCGTCTGGGGATCAGCCAGTCCGGCGCGCTTGATTTGCCCGCGCTGAAAATGGCGAATCTGCTGGTGGGCAACGACGCCGGGGCGGCGGCGCTGGAGATTACCCTCGGGCAATTTATCGCGCGGATCAACGCGCCGGGTTGGGTGGCGTTAACCGGCGCGGACTGCGATGCCATGCTGGACGACAAACCGCTGTGGACCGGCTGGCGCTTCGCCGTCCGGCCGGGGCAGACGATCACGCTCAGGACGCCGCGACACGGTATGCGCAGCTATCTGGCGATATCGGGCGGCGTCGCGGTGCCGGAAGCGCTGGGGTCGCGCAGCACCGATCTGAAGGCGGGCTTCGGCGGACTTAAGGGGCGACTGCTGGCGGACGGCGATCCGTTGAAGGCCGGCAAGCCGCAGCGTATGCCGCGTATGCAGTGCGGCGTGAAGCAATTGCTGTTCGGCAACCGCATTCGGGCGCTGGAGGGGCCGGAGTATTCGGAGTTCACGCGCGAGTCGCAGGACGCGTTCTGGCGCACACCGTGGCAGCTTAATCCGCAGAGCAACCGTATGGGCTACCGGCTGCAGGGCGGTGAGCTGACGCGGACGACGCGGCGCGAAATGTATTCGCACGGTCTGCTGCCGGGGGTGGTGCAGGTGCCGCACAATGGTCAGCCGATTGTGCTGATGTCGGACGCGCAGACCACCGGCGGCTATCCGCGCATCGCCTGCGTGATTGAGGCCGATCTTTACCACCTGGCGCAGATCCGGCTGGGCGAACCGCTCCATTTTGTGCGCTGTTCGCTGGAGGAGGCTCATCAGGCGGCGCGCGAGCAGGAAAATTATCTTGAACAGCTGGCGTGGCGGCTGCGTGATTATTGATGTTCCCGGGCCGGCGTTTGGCGGACCCGATCCGTATCGCCGGCCGATGACCTGCCGGTCGGCTACACCAGCTTTTTAATCAGCGCCTCGCTGTGGCGAATGCGCTCAGGGGCATGTTCCACGTCGCGCTGGATCAGCGCCATAAACAACAGGTCGGTGATGGCCAACTGCGCGGTAGTCGAGGCGATGGCCGCGCTGCGCGTCACCATCTCTTCCGCCACGGTATACAGCGCCAGATCGGCCTGCTGCTGCAGGCGATTGGGCGAAAAACCGGTCAGCGCCAGCACCTTAGCGCCGGCGCGCTGAGCTTCCTGCGCCGCCAGCAAAATCTCGCGCCTTTCTCCGCTATACGACAGCGCAATCAACAGATCTTCTTCCGTCAGCGCCTGCATCAGCGACAGCGATGCGTGCATATCCGCTTCCGCCACGGCCAGCATGCCGATCTTCAGCAGCTTCCAGGCGAAATCTTTGGCCGCCAGGCCGGACGTTCCCATCCCGATTAATACGACCCGGCGCGCCTGCTTCAGCATCGCCAGCGCTTGCAGCAGGCGATCTTCGCTGTTGATATCCAGCGTGGCGCGCAGCGCCGCCTGTTTTTCGTGCAGCAGTTTTTCGCCGACGATTTGCAGCGTATCGTCGCTCAGAATATGGTTATGCAGGGTAATCGCGGGCTCCGACGGGAGCGCGCTCGGCGTGTCGCTCAGCGACATCCTGAGCGCCGGAAAGCCGGAGTAGCCCAGCTTTTGGGCGAACTTAACCACGGCAGACTGGCTGACGCCGGCCGCCTGGGCCAGCTTCGATGAGCTGAGGTGGCGCGCGCGTTCGGATTGGGCCAGCAGAAAGTCGGCCAGCTTGCGCTCATTCTGCGCCAGCGTCGCGTACCGCTGCTGGATGCGAAGCAGGCAATTCATGTCATTCTCCGGTGCGGGGCGATATTTCATGCTTCCCTCTGGTCCTTCAGATTGCAGACGCGAGGACAGCGCTCACTGCGGCGTTCGTCGTATTGGAATGCGATCCGATGAGAAAACAAACAAATAACTCTCGCACGATAGAATAATTTATTCCAGTATTAGGGCCGGTTTGTTGAATAAATTATTCTTTGGCGGTGCGATGAATCTGTCTTCATTAATTTCTGAAATGCGTAATCCGGAAACCATGGATCTGGATACGCTCTCTACGCTTGAACTGGTAACGCGTCTGAATCAGCAGGACGATATGGTCGCGCCGGCGGTGCGTCTGACGTTGCCGCAGGTGGCGCAGGCGATCGATGCGGCGACGGCGTCGCTACAGGCCGGCGGCCGACTGATCTACATGGGGGCCGGCACCAGCGGACGTCTGGGCGTGCTGGATGCGGCGGAGTGTCCGCCGACCTTCGGCGTTCCGCACGGACGGGTGATTGGCCTGATCGCCGGCGGGCCGGACGCGCTGCTGCGCGCGGTGGAAGGCGCGGAGGACGATGAAAATCTCGGCCGGCGCGATCTGCAGGCGTTGACGCTGACGGAGCGGGATATGGTGGTGGGGCTGGCGGCCTCGGGGCGCACGCCTTATGTCATCGGCGGGCTGCGTTACGCGCGTATGCTGGGCTGCCGGACCGCGGCGATCTCCTGCAACCCGGCTTCGCCCATCGCCGGCGCGGCGGCCATTGCTATTTCTCCGCTGGTCGGTCCGGAAGCGCTGACCGGCTCCACGCGGCTTAAATCGGGAACGGCGCAGAAACTGGTGCTGAACATGTTGTCCACCGGCGTGATGGTTAAACTGGGCAAGGTGTACCAGAACCTGATGGTCGACGTGAAAGCCACCAATGTGAAGCTGGTCGATCGCGCCTGTCGTATTGTAACGGAGGCGACCGGCGTGACGCCCGAAGAGGCGCGGCACGCGCTCGACCAGACGGATTACGAAGCGAAGCCGGCCATCCTGATGGTGCTGAGCGGCATTGATGCGCAGGAAGCCCGCCGGCGCCTGGAGCAGCATGGCGGCTACCTGCGGGCTGCGCTGCGCGCCTGATAAGGCGGACCGCCGGCCGCCCGGCGGGCGGGCGTGAGGCGTGTGGCGGTTGAGAAAAACGCGGTGGTAACGATGAGCGGCGGCGATCGCTTGTCGACGAGAAAACGATAAGGAGCATAGGATGCCGGAAGGTGCGGAATTCGGCGCGCGGCCGATAAATATGCGGCCTGATAAGGCGGACCGCCGGCCGCCCGGCGGGCGAACGTGAAGCGTGGCGGTTGAGAAAAACGCGGTGGTGACGATGAGCGGCGGCGATCGCTTGTCGGCGAGAAGACGATAAGAAGCAAAGGATGCCGGAAGGTGCGGAATTCGGCGCGCGGCCGATAAATATGCGGCCTGATAAGGCGGACCGCCGGCCGCCCGGCGGGCGAAAGTGAGGCGTGGCGGTTGAGAAAAACGCGGTGGTGACGATGAGCGGCGGCGATCGCTTGTCGACGAGAAAACGATAAGGAGCATAGGATGCCGGAAGGTCCGGAAATTCGGCGTGCGGCCGATAAACTGGCTGAGGCGCTGCAGGGCAAAACGCTCACAGAGGTATGGTTCGCCTTTCCGGCGCTGAAAATCTATCAGGCCGGGTTGACCGGGCAGAGCGTGACGCGCCTTGAAACCCGCGGCAAGGCTTTGTTGACGCACTTTTCCGGCGGGCTTGTGCTGTACAGCCATAATCAGCTGTACGGTTTATGGCGGGTGGCCGACACCGGCGCTATCCCCGACACTCAGCGCGATTTACGCGTCAGGCTGGTCGCCGGTCAGCAAGCTGTCTTGCTGTACAGCGCCTCCGACATTGCGATGCTGAACGAGGAGACGCTGACGACCCATCCGTTTCTGTCCCGGCTCGGACCCGACGCGCTGGATATGTCGTTTAGCGCGCCGCAGGCGCAGGCGCGTCTGTTGCTGCCGCGTTTTCGCCGCCGTCAACTGGGCGGTCTGCTGCTCGATCAGGGGTTTATCGCCGGACTGGGCAATTATCTGCGGGCTGAAATTCTCTGGCAGGCGCAACTGGCGCCGCAGCGTAAAGCGCAAGATCTCAGCCCGGACCAACTGCGGCGCCTGGGCGAGGCGTTACTGGACCTGCCGCGCCTGTCTTACCAGACGCGCGGCCAGACGGACGATAAACGGCACCATGGCGCGATATTCCGTTTCAATGTGTTTGATCGGGAGGGTGAGCCATGCCGACGCTGCGGCGCCCCTATCGAACGCCGCCAGCTTTCCGGCCGGCCGTTTTTTTGCTGCCCGGTTTGTCAGGGCTAGTCGGGGAACTGCGGCAGAGGAAAAACACGCTTTCACGCCGTCCATGGCGTTGCGTCGATCCCTCGCGCCTTTGCCCGGAGCGTTGATTATTCCCGCTCTGAGCTGAAATCACGCCGGCTGTAGCCGGTATACAGCTGACGCGGGCGGGCGATCTTGAGACCTTCGTTGTGCATCTCGCTCCAGTGGGCAATCCAGCCGACCGTACGCGCCATGGCGAAGATCACGGTGAACATGCTGGACGGAATGCCCATCGCTTTCAGGATGATGCCCGAATAGAAGTCCACGTTCGGGTAGAGTTTCTTCTCAATAAAGTACGGGTCATTCAGCGCGATGTGTTCCAGCTTCATCGCCACTTCGAGCAGGTTGTCCTTCATGCCCAACTCTTTCAGCACTTCATGACAGGTTTCACGCATTACGGTGGCGCGCGGGTCATAGTTCTTATATACCCGGTGACCGAAGCCCATCAGGCGGAACGAATCATTTTTATCTTTGGCGCGCCGCACAAATTCAGGAATGTGCTCAACGCTGTTGATCTCTTCCAGCATCCGCAGGCAGGCCTCGTTGGCCCCGCCGTGCGCCGGTCCCCACAGGGAGGCAATGCCTGCCGCGATGCAGGCGAAGGGATTGGCGCCGGACGAGCCCGCGGTGCGCACCGTGGAGGTGGACGCGTTCTGTTCGTGGTCGGCGTGCAGGATCAGAATACGATCCATGGCGCGCTCCAGCACCGGATTGACCTCATACTCCTCGCACGGAGTGGAAAACATCATATGCAGGAAGTTACCGGCATACGACAGGTTGTTGCGCGGATAGACGAACGGCTGACCGATGGAATATTTGTAGCACATGGCCGCCACCGTCGGCATTTTGGACAGCAGGCGGTAAGCGGCGATTTCGCGGTGGCGTTCAATGCCGATATCCAGCGAATCGTGGTAGAAAGCGGCCAGCGCGCCGGTCACGCCGCACATTACCGCCATCGGGTGCGAGTCGCGGCGAAAACCGTGGAACAGACGGGTAATCTGTTCGTGGATCATGGTATGGCGCGTGACGGTGGTCTTGAAGGTTTCATACTGCTCTTTGTCGGGAGCTTCGCCGAACAGCAGGATATAGCAGACTTCCAGATAGGTGGACTTTTCCGCCAGTTGGTCGATGGGGAAACCGCGGTGCAGCAGAATGCCTTCTTCGCCGTCGATATAGGTGATTTTTGATTCACAGGAAGCCGTGGAGGTAAAGCCCGGGTCAAAGGTAAATAACCCTTTCGCACCGAGGCTGCGGATATCTATTTCATCTCGTCCGAGCGTACCCGACAGGACATCCAGCTCTATAGGCGCTTTGCCTTCAAGCGTAAGCGTCACTTTTTTATCAGACATTTCACAGTCTCCTTAGCGCTATATTTTTAAAAAACATTCACCGTGGAAATACTGTCAGCCTGTGTCCGCAACGGCGACAGACGCGGACGGACTCTGTGAGTCATTTAAGGGTACAGAGCAGACGGAACAGTACGTCAGCCACATTCAGGAGAAAACCCAGTTTTCCCGGCGCTTAACCAGCTTGAATATGATTGCAGCCATTACCTGTGACTTTTACGGGGATTTATCCACCCACTTTTACATAAGTTGCGCACAGGTGGAAGCGTCTCAACAAATCTATGATTCATCATAGGGCTTTTACTGGATTAGTTGTAATGTAAATGTTGATTTTTTGTCAAAATAGATAATGGTTTTTATATTAATTGTGAAAATCGTGATCCCACTCACTATTTGGGGGAAATGTTCCCAAACGGTTTGTAGGGGAATTGTAATAAGAATGTGAAGTACCTATACTTCGATCAGGTCTCCGGAGAACCCTGCGACAGGAGCACCCAGTACGGTAAGAATGCACCGGACAGACACCAGGATGCGATGTCTGGCGGTGTGATGGAGACGGCGTTTTTATCTGAGTCTGCTTACCCTGCTGTCTGAGCCCATCCAGATCCGGAGGAAGGAAAAATAATAAAGAGCTGTGTGGGCGAATCTGTGAAAAAACAAAGACCTGTTAATTTGGATCTGCAGACGATCCGGTTTCCCGTTACTGCGATAGCTTCAATTCTACACCGCGTCTCCGGCGTCATCACCTTTGTCGCCGTCGGTATCCTGCTGTGGCTGCTGGGCCTCTCGCTCTCTTCTCAGGACGGCTTTTCCCGCGCCGCCGCGGTGATGGACAGCTTTATTGTCTGGTTTGTCCTGTGGGGCATTCTCACCGCGCTGGCCTGGCACATCGTCGGCGGCATTCGCCATCTGCTGATGGACTTTGGCTATATTGAAGAGACGCTGCAGGCCGGGAAACGTTCCGCCGTTATTTCTTTTGTCATTACTGTCGTGCTTTCAATTCTGGCTGGAGTCCTCGTATGGTAAGCAATGCCTCTGCGTTGGGGCGTAATGGCGTACACGATTGGTTATTAATTCGCGCTTCCGCCATCGTCATTGTGTTGTATGTGCTGTATATCCTGGGTTTCGTGATCACTGCCGATGCGATCTCGTATCCCGTCTGGCGCGGCTTTTTCGCCCAGCCTCTCACCAAAGTCTTCACGCTGTTGACGCTGCTTTCCATCCTGGTGCATGCCTGGATTGGCTTATGGCAGGTGTTGACCGATTACATCAAACCGCTCGGCCTGCGGCTGGTATTACAGCTGGCGATCGTGGTTACGCTGTTGGTGTACGTCATTTATGGAACGATTGTGGTGTGGGGGGCGTAATGAATTTACCTGTCAGAGAGTTTGATGCCGTTGTGATCGGCGCCGGCGGCGCGGGAATGCGCGCCGCACTGCAAATATCCCAGCAGGGGCTGTCCTGCGCCCTGCTGTCGAAGGTGTTTCCCACCCGTTCCCATACGGTGTCGGCTCAGGGCGGTATTACCGTGGCGCTGGGCAATACCCATGAGGATAACTGGGAATGGCATATGTACGATACGGTGAAAGGCTCCGACTATATCGGCGACCAGGATGCGATCGAATATATGTGTAAAACCGGCCCGGAAGCGGTGCTGGAGCTGGAGCACATGGGGCTGCCTTTCTCCCGGCTGGACGACGGCCGCATTTATCAGCGTCCGTTCGGCGGTCAGTCGAGAAACTTCGGCGGCGAACAGGCGGCGCGCACCGCCGCCGCCGCCGACCGTACCGGCCACGCGCTGCTGCACACCCTGTATCAGCAGAATCTGCGTAATCACACCACTATCTTCTCCGAGTGGTACGCGCTCGATCTGGTGAAAAATCAGGATGGCGTGGTGATGGGCTGCACCGCTATTTGTATCGAAAGCGGGGAAGTGGTCTATTTCAAGGCGCGGGCCACCGTGCTGGCGACCGGCGGCGCGGGCCGCATTTATCAGTCGACCACCAATGCCCATATTAATACCGGCGACGGCGTCGGCATGGCGCTGCGCGCCGGCGTGCCGGTACAGGATATGGAAATGTGGCAGTTCCACCCCACCGGCATCGCCGGCGCGGGCGTGCTGGTCACCGAGGGCTGCCGCGGAGAAGGCGGCTATCTGCTGAATAAACACGGCGAGCGTTTTATGGAGCGCTATGCGCCGAACGCGAAGGATCTGGCCGGACGCGACGTGGTGGCGCGTTCGATTATGATCGAAATCCGCGAAGGGCGCGGCTGCGACGGGCCGTGGGGACCGCACGCTAAACTGAAGCTGGATCATCTGGGGAAAGAGGTGCTGGAGTCGCGCCTGCCCGGCATTCTGGAGCTGTCGCGCACCTTTGCCCACGTCGACCCGATAAAAGAGCCGATTCCGGTCATCCCGACCTGCCATTATATGATGGGTGGCATCCCCACTAAAGTGACCGGCCAGGCGCTGACCGTGAACGAAAAAGGCGAGGATGTGGTGATCCCCGGCCTGTTTGCGGTGGGCGAAATCGCCTGCGTATCGGTACACGGCGCCAACCGATTGGGCGGCAACTCGTTGCTCGACCTGGTGGTGTTCGGCCGTGCGGCCGGCCTGCATCTACAGGCGTCGCTGGATGAACAGGGCGGCGGCCGCGACGCCAGCGACGACGACATCGACGCCTCGCTTGAACGTCTCAATCGCTGGAACAGCACGCGCAGCGGTGAAAATCCGGTGGAGATCCGCAAGGCGCTGCAGTCCTGCATGCAGCACAATTTCTCGGTGTTCCGCGAGGGCGACGCGATGGCGAAAGGGCTGGAAGAGCTGAAAATTATCCGCGAACGGCTGAAAAACGCGCGGCTGGATGATACCTCGCGCGATTTCAACACTCAGCGCATCGAGTGTCTTGAACTCGACAACCTGATGGAAACGGCCTACGCCACCGCCGTTTCGGCGAACTACCGCACCGAAAGCCGCGGCGCGCACAGCCGCTTCGATTATCCCGATCGCGATGACGCCAACTGGCTGTGCCATACGCTGTATCTGCCGCAAAGCGAGAGTATGACGCGCCGCGCGGTGAACATGCAGCCTAAACTGCGCCCGGCGTTCCCGCCGAAAGTGCGTACTTATTAATCGCGGAGATCATACGATGAAACTCGAATTCTCTATTTATCGTTACAACCCGGATGTTGACGATGCGCCGCGCATGCAGGATTACCAACTTGAGGCCGAAGAAGGGCGGGATATGATGCTGCTGGACGCGCTGATGCTGCTGAAGGAGCAAGACCCGACGCTGGTTTTTCGTCGCTCGTGCCGCGAGGGGGTGTGCGGTTCCGACGGCGTTAACATGAACGGCAAAAACGGTCTGGCCTGTATCACGCCGGTTTCCGCACTGCGCCGCGGCAGCCATAAAATTGTTATCCGGCCGTTGCCGGGCCTGCCGGTGGTGCGCGATCTGGTCGTCGATATGGGGCAGTTTTACGCCCAGTATGAGAAGATCAAACCTTATCTGCTGAATGACGGCAAAAATCCGCCGGCGCGCGAGCATTTGCAGTCGCCGGAACAGCGGGCGAAGCTGGATGGTTTATACGAGTGCATCATGTGCGCCTGTTGTTCCACCTCTTGCCCGTCGTTCTGGTGGAACCCGGATAAGTTCGTCGGTCCGGCCGGACTGCTGGCGGCGTACCGTTTTCTTATCGACAGCCGCGATACCGAAACGAAACCCCGGCTGGACAATCTGGACGATGCTTTCAGCGTATTCCGCTGCCACAGCATTATGAACTGCGTTAACGTGTGTCCGAAGGGGCTTAACCCAACCCGCGCGATTGGCCATATAAAAACCATGTTGCTGCAGCGCGGAGCCTGAGTTGAGTGCGTGAATCAATAAGTATTTGATGTATAATTAGTTAGCTATAGCTAATCGATTTCAGGGACCGGCGGGTCCGCCCAACGGTCCCTGAAAGATAAAGTCGAAGACCAGTCCCGCATACGCCGCGGGCCGCCGCAGGAAATCTTTAAAAGCCGGCTTATGCGCCAGAACCGGTTTTTAAAGGTTCCTTAAAGGGCTGAGAGAGTATTTCTGCGTACCCGGTACGTTATATGATCCCTTTATGGCAACCGCATCTACGGTATTAAAGACATGTTAACCACGGCGAAAACTGAAGCTGATAAAGCTTAAGGGATCATAATGCAGAACGGCGCAATGAAGGCCTGGCTGGATTCCTCCTATCTGGCGGGCGCGAACCAGTCCTACATAGAGCAGCTCTATGAAGATTTTTTAACCGATCCGGACTCCATCGATCTCAGCTGGCGTTCTATTTTTCAGCAACTGCCCACGACGGGGGTCAAACCGGATCAACTCCATTCCAAAACGCGCGACTATTTTCGTCGCCTGGCGAAAGACAGCTCGCGCTATGCTTCGTCGATTACCGACCCGGATAACGACGCTAAACAGGTCAAGGTGCTGCAGCTGATAAACGCCTTTCGCTTCCGCGGCCACCAGCAGGCAAGTCTCGATCCCCTTAATTTACGCCCTCAGATCCCGGTTCCTGAACTGGACCTCGACTATCACAATCTGACGCAGGAAGATTTGCAGGAAACCTTTAACGTGGGGTCGTTCGCCATCGGTAAAGACACCATGGTACTGGGAGAACTGTATGAAGCGCTGAAGCGGACCTACTGTGGTCCGATTGGCGCGGAGTATATGCATATCACCAATACGGAAGAAAAACGCTGGATCCAGCATCGTATCGAGTCCGTCGTCGGTCAGCCTTCGTTCAGCGCGCAAGAGAAAAAGATCTTCCTGAAAGAGCTGACGGCGGCCGAAGGGCTGGAACGTTACCTGGCGGCCCGTTTCCCGGGCGCTAAGCGTTTCTCGCTCGAAGGCGGCGATGCGCTGGTGCCGATGCTGAAAGAACTGGTCCGCCACGCCGGCAAGAACGGCACCCGCGAAGTGGTGTTAGGCATGGCGCACCGCGGTCGTCTGAATGTGCTGGTCAATGTGGTAGGGAAAAAGCCGCAGGATCTGTTCGATGAATTCTCCGGCAAGCATAAGGAACATTTGGGCACCGGCGATGTGAAATACCATCAGGGTTTCTCATCCGATATGGAAACCGAGGGCGGGCTGGTGCATCTGGCGCTGGCCTTTAACCCGTCACATCTGGAGATCGTCAGCCCGGTAGTGACCGGCTCCGTGCGCGCCCGTCTCGACCGGCTGGATAACCCGGTTGGCACGCTGGTGCTGCCGGTCACCATTCATGGGGATGCGGCCATCAGCGGTCAGGGCGTGGTGCAGGAAACGCTGAATATGTCGCGGGTGCGCGGCTATGAAGTGGGCGGCACGTTGCGTATCGTGATCAATAACCGCATCGGTTTCACTACCTCGAACCTGCTGGATATTCGCTCGACCGAATATTGCACCGATATCGGCAAAATGGTGCAGGCGCCTATTTTCCACGTCAACTCTGACGATCCGGAGGCGGTGGCCTTTGTTACCCGCCTCGCGCTGGATTTCCGCAACACCTTTAAACTCGATGTGTTTATCGACCTGATTTGCTATCGTCGGCACGGCCATAACGAGGCTGATGAACCGAGCGCCACGCAGCCGATGATGTATCAGAAAATCAAAAAGCACCCGACGCCGCGTAAAGTGTATGCGGACCGTCTGGAACTGGAACAAGTGGTTACGCTGGAAGACGCCACCGAGATGGTCAACCTGTACCGCGACGCGCTGGATAACGGCGAATGCGTGGTGGAAGAGTGGCGCGAGATGGATATGCAGACCTTCACCTGGTCGCCTTATCTGAACCACGAGTGGGACGAGCCTTATCCGCACAAGGTCGAGATGAAGCGGCTGCAGGAGCTGGCTAAACGCATCAGCGATATCCCGGAGGCGATAGAAATGCAGCCGCGGGTGGCGCGTATTTATCACGACCGTATGGACATGGCGCTCGGCAACAAGCCGTTCGACTGGGGCGGGGCGGAAATGCTGGCCTACGCTACGCTGGTTGATGAAGGCATTTCGGTGCGGCTGTCGGGCGAAGATACCGGCCGCGGCACCTTTTTCCACCGCCATGCGGTGGTGCACAACCAGAAAAACGGTTCCGGCTATACGCCGCTTGAACATGTGCACAATGCGCAGGGGATCTTCAACGTCTGGGATTCCGTGCTGTCCGAAGAGGCGGTGCTGGCCTTTGAATACGGCTACGCCACCGCAGAGCCGCGCACGCTGACCATCTGGGAAGCGCAGTTCGGCGACTTCGCCAACGGCGCGCAGGTGGTGATCGATCAGTTCATCAGCTCCGGCGAACAGAAATGGGGCCGCATGTGCGGGCTGGTGATGCTGCTGCCGCATGGCTACGAAGGACAGGGGCCGGAACACTCCTCGGCGCGGCTGGAGCGCTATCTGCAGCTGTGCGCGGAGCAAAATATGCAGGTGTGCATTCCGTCTACGCCGGCGCAGGTTTACCATATGCTGCGCCGTCAGGCGCTGCGCGGCATGCGGCGCCCGCTGATCGTTATGTCGCCGAAATCATTGTTGCGCCATCCGCTGGCCATCTCCTCGTTGGAAGATCTGGCCGACGGCCAGTTCCTTCCGGCAATCGGCGAAGTCGACGATCTGGAACTGAAAGATATCAAACGCGTGGTGCTCTGTTCCGGCAAAGTCTATTACGATCTGCTGGCGCAGCGGCGCAAGAACGGCCAGAACGATGTGGCGATCGTGCGTATCGAACAGCTTTATCCGTTCCCTCACCAGGCGGTGCAGGCGACGCTGGAGCCCTTCGCTCAGGTTCATGATTTTGTCTGGTGCCAGGAAGAGCCGCTGAATCAGGGCGCCTGGTACTGTAGCCAGCACCATTTACGGGAAGTTATTCCATTCGGCGCCTCTTTACGTTACGCCGGGCGTCCCGCATCCGCCTCACCGGCGGTTGGCTATATGTCCGTACACCAGAAGCAGCAGCAAGATCTGGTTAATGACGCGCTGAACGTTGATTAAATAGAAAGGATAGATAATGAGTAGCGTAGATATTCTTGTTCCTGACCTGCCGGAATCGGTAGTTGACGCCACCGTTGCCACTTGGCATAAAAAACCGGGCGATAGCGTTCAGCGTGATGAAGTCCTGGTTGAAATTGAAACCGACAAAGTTGTGCTGGAAGTGCCGGCGGTGGAAGCCGGCGTTCTGGACGCCGTGCTGGAAGAGGAAGGCGCCACCGTGGTTGCGCGTCAGATATTAGGCCGTCTGCGCCCGGAAGACAGTTCCGGCCGGCAATCCAGCGAGAAGTCGCAGAGCCAGGAGGCCACGCCGGCCCAGCGCTATACCGCCGGGCTGGAAGAGGAAAGCAACGATGCGCTCAGCCCGGCGATCCGCCGCCTGATCGCCGAACACGATCTGGACGCCGCCGCGATTAAAGGCAGCGGCGTGGGCGGGCGTCTTACCCGCGAAGACGTGGAGAAACATCTGGCCGCGCGCAGCAAGGAGAGCGCGCCGCAGGCGAAACCGACCGCGCCCGTCGTCGCCGCGCCGCAACCGGTCATCGCCGGCCGCAGCGAAAAACGCGTGCCGATGACGCGTCTGCGTAAACGCGTAGCGGAACGCTTGCTGGAAGCCAAAAATAATACGGCCATGCTGACCACCTTCAACGAGGTCAACATGAAGCCGATTATGGATCTGCGCAAGCAGTATGGCGAGGCGTTTGAGAAGCGCCATGGCGTGCGGCTGGGCTTTATGTCCTTCTACCTGAAAGCCGTGGTCGAAGCGCTGAAACGCTTCCCGGAAGTGAATGCGTCCATCGATGGCGAAGACGTGGTGTACCACAACTACTTTGACATCAGTATTGCGGTTTCGACGCCGCGAGGTCTGGTCACGCCGGTGCTGCGCGACGTGGATGCGCTGGGCATGGCCGAGATTGAAAAGAAAATCAAAGAGCTGGCGATAAAAGGACGCGACGGTAAACTGACGGTTGAGGAACTGACCGGCGGCAATTTCACGATCACCAACGGCGGGGTGTTTGGTTCGCTGATGTCCACGCCGATCATCAACCCGCCGCAGAGCGCGATTTTAGGTATGCACGCCATTAAGGATCGTCCTATGGCGGTAGAAGGGCAGGTGGTGATTCTGCCGATGATGTACCTGGCGCTTTCCTACGATCATCGCCTGATCGATGGCCGCGAGTCGGTCAGCTTCCTGGTAACAATCAAAGATATGCTGGAAGATCCCGCACGTCTGTTGCTGGACGTTTAATTCTGACGCAAGGGCGGGGCGGCGGGACGGCCGCCCCGCCGCGAATCTGGCATTTTGTGTGCTACGCTCGGTCGTTGTTAAAGCAACGGCTTTATCCAAAATATAGAAAGTCGATGACTTCTCTTCAGACATACGTGGAAGAACATCATGAATTTACATGAATATCAGGCAAAACAACTCTTTGCTCGATATGGTCTGCCGGTCCCGGTTGGCTATGCCTGCACTACGCCGCGCGAAGCGGAAGAGGCCGCATCCAAAATTGGCGCGGGCCCGTGGGTGGTGAAGTGCCAGGTGCATGCCGGCGGACGCGGCAAGGCGGGTGGGGTAAAACTGGTTAACAGTAAGGAAGATATCCGCGCTTTCGCGGAAAACTGGCTGGGCAAGCATTTGGTGACCTACCAGACCGATGCTCGCGGGCAGCCGGTGCACCAGATTCTGGTGGAAAACGCCACCAACATCGCGAAAGAGCTCTATCTGGGCGCGGTCGTCGATCGCGCATCGCAGCGCGTGGTGTTCATGGCGTCGACCGAAGGCGGCGTGGAAATTGAAAAGGTGGCGGAACAGACGCCGCATCTGATTCACAAAACCACGCTGGATCCGCTGACCGGCCCACTGCCTTATCAGGGACGCGAACTGGCGTTTAAATTGGGCCTGAGCGGCAGTCAGGTGAACCAGTTCAGCAAAATCTTTATGGGGCTGGCGAACCTGTTCCTTGAGCGCGATCTGTCGCTGGTGGAAATCAACCCGCTGGTGATTACCGGGCAGGGCGAACTGATCTGCCTGGATGGCAAATTAGGCGTGGACGGCAACGCGTTATTCCGCCAGCCGGAACTGCGCGAAATGCGCGATCCCAGCCAGGAAGACGCTCGCGAGGCGCACGCGGCGCAGTGGGAACTGAACTATGTCGCGCTGGACGGCAATATCGGCTGCATGGTGAACGGCGCCGGTCTGGCGATGGGCACGATGGATATCGTTAAGCTACACGGCGGTTCGCCGGCCAACTTCCTCGATGTGGGCGGCGGTGCGACCAAAGAGCGCGTGACGGAAGCGTTTAAAATCATCCTGTCGGACGACAAGGTGAAAGCGGTTCTGGTGAATATTTTTGGCGGTATTGTACGCTGCGATCTGATAGCCGACGGCATTATTGGCGCAGTGGCCGAAGTCGGCGTTAATGTACCGGTTGTGGTTCGTCTGGAAGGCAATAATGCCGCGCTGGGCGCGAAAAAACTGGCGGATAGCGGTCTGAATATTCTGGCGGCCACCAGTCTTACGGATGCGGCGCGCCAGGCCGTCAGCGCAGTGGGAGGTGAATAATGTCCATTCTGATTGATAAAAATACCAAAGTGATTTGTCAGGGTTTTACCGGCAGTCAGGGGACATTCCATTCTGAGCAGGCGATCGCTTACGGTACGCAGATGGTGGGCGGCGTGACGCCAGGCAAGGGCGGCACCGAACATCTCGGCCTGCCGGTGTTCAACACCGTGCGCGAAGCGGTAGAGGTCACCGGCGCCACGGCTTCGGTGATCTATGTGCCGGCGCCGTTTTGCAAAGACTCGATTCTGGAAGCCATTGACGCCGGCATCAAACTGATTATCTGTATCACCGAAGGCATCCCGACGCTGGATATGCTGACGGTGAAAGTGAAGCTGGAGCAAAGCGGCGTGCGGATGATTGGGCCGAACTGTCCGGGCGTGATCACGCCGGGCGAATGTAAGATTGGCATCATGCCCGGCCATATTCACCTGCCGGGCAAGGTCGGCATCGTCTCCCGTTCGGGCACGCTGACCTACGAAGCCGTTAAACAGACCACCGATGCCGGCCTGGGCCAGTCGACCTGCGTGGGGATTGGCGGCGACCCGATCCCGGGCTCCGGTTTCATCGACATTCTGGCGCAGTTTGAACAGGATCCGCGCACCGAAGCCATCGTGATGATCGGGGAGATCGGCGGCACGGCGGAGGAAGAAGCGGCAACCTACATTCAGCAGCATGTCAGCAAGCCGGTGGTGGCGTACATTGCCGGCGTAACCGCGCCGAAAGGCAAGCGTATGGGGCATGCCGGCGCCATTATCGCCGGCGGGAAAGGCACAGCGGATGAAAAATTTGCCGCGCTGGAAGCGGCCGGCGTGAAAACGGTGCGCAGCCTTGCGGAGATCGGCGACGTGGTAAAAGCGATTCTCGCCGGTTAAATTCTGCCTTCGCGTTCGGGCCGTTTCCGGCCTGAAAAAGAGGTATATGAGCGCCTTCCGTTTGCCTGGCCTCGTGACCTGATGACGGACAGGACGGTTGCGGTTATATCCGCTCTTTGATGCAGCCGCGAAAGCGGTTGCTATCCCCGGTGAAATCCGCTGACCTGCGTCTCATTACCTCTGCCAACCTGGCGTTCGGGACTTTTTCCCGACTTTCTGACTCTCGGCTCCTGCGGTGGACCTGCTGTTAAGCGAGTAAAGTCGTTAACAGAGCGAACCATGACGCAAGTAAAATCTGTGAAGATGACATCCCGTAAGTAATATACCCCGGAGTTTCGCCAGCAGGCACCGGCACTCGCTGAGCGTAGCGGCGTGGCTACAGCCGCCCGTGAGCCCGGCCAGCATGACTCTCAGCTCTACGCCTGGCAAAGTAAACAACGCCGGCAAAGTACGCTTTCTGAACGTAAGCAGCAGGCAACAGAACTTGCCCGCTTTAAGCGTCAGCTCGCAGAATGGGGGGCCGCGTCCGTCGCGTAACCGGACCTATCCCTGACCCGGCCTCTGTCCGCAGGCGCACAGCTTACCCTGTGCAAAACGCCAACGCGTTGTCACGCAGCCCGAATTTAACCCGCTCTCTGTTTCATTCCTTCAGCGCGGCCTGCAGCGGCGCAAGCGTACCGTCCACCGGATGTGTGATCGGCAGGTTGAGGATATGACTCACCAACGGATAGATATTGATGTTGTCAAACGGCGGCAGCGTGACGCCCTGTTTAAACGCCGGACCTTCGGCCACGAACAGCGCGCCCATGTCTTTGGTGTAAGTGTAGCCATGGGTGCCGCCGCCGCGGCGCTCCGCCAGCGGCTTGTTGGTAAAGTAGCGCGGCGCCGTGGTTTCCAGAATGATATCGGCGATGCGCGGGCTGTCGGTGAAGTGGCGCTCCGCCAGATCCTGTTCCGTCATCACCCGGTAGCGGCCGGAGGCGGCCTGCGCCAGTTTATCCTTTAACGCGGCGCTTTCTTCCGAGCTCGTCTTAGCGCCGGCGTAAATCATCAGCCGGGTGGTGCTGTTCACTACGCGGAACTTGCTATCGTCAATGGCGAAGTCGCGATAATCGATAGCCTGGTTGTGATCAATCGTCGCCATTCCGTGATCGGACACTACGATCAGATTCACCGGATAACCCAACTGCTGCAGGCCATTACGCAAACGGCCAATCTGCGCGTCAATCTTTTGCACCGCGTCCGCGACTTCGCTTGAGTCCGGGCCGTACTGGTGGCCGATGGTATCCACCAGCGAGAAGTAGCCGGTTACGAAATGTGGCCGCGCGGCAGGCGGCAATGCCAGCCAGTCCAGGATCTGGTCGACGCGTCCCGCGTCGTCGGCGTGGTCGGAGTAGGGATAGTAATAGGAGGGGGTCATGCCGTTGATGCGGGCTTCTGACTCAGGCCAGAAATAGGTCGCCGCCTTAACGCCGTTGATTTCCGCCAGATTCCATAGAGGAATGCCGGAGAGCCAGGTGGCGTCATTTTTGCCCATGCCCATTCTGTAGCATTCCTGACGGACTTTATCGCAGAAATTGTTATCGACAATACCGTGATGCACCGCGTACAGGCCGGTAATAATCGACAGATGGTTGGGAAAGGTTTTGGTTGGATAAATCGGCCGCATCTGCTCGGCCCGTACTCCGTTTTTCACAATCTGCCGCAGGTTGGGCGCATTGTATTTGTTGATGTAATCCCAGCGGAAACCGTCGATCGACATCAGCACCACGGTCGGCGCTTCAGTCGCGGCGCGGGCTGATGAGGACAGACATAAAAAAAACAACAGCGTGTACATAGCAAAATAGAGTCTTTTCATAGCGAATGGCTTCTCTGTTATGACTAAATTTTTGAAACCTGGCATTGTAGGGACTCTCTGTGACAGATACGTGACCCTGGGCGCGGCAATCAATAGCGCTGTCCGATCAGGCATGACGCATGCGGTTTCCCCTCCGCCATAAGCACTCATTTCCTTGTGCTATCCTCATACAGGTGTTGTGGGTAAGGCCGGCATGGCGCTCAGCGCTTGTGCCGTCGACGATTTGGTTCGCGACGGGCTATCGCTTACTGGTGATATTTAATATTCATTAACATTAAAATAACAGACTACGCCAATAAGGATTAATGGCGGAAATAAACCGCCGATTGTTGCCGTGAAAAGCGAATGGCATCAGGCAAATTATGAAAGACTTATATGCGTCATAAAATGGATGTTTTTTATGAAAATGTATAACGATGGAATTTAATAATCACACTTAATTAACAAGTTGGTCATTGTTAAATTATCTCGATAATGAAATTTAACAATCACAATGAATCTTGCTTTAGATCAAGAACTGGAACTGGCTAAAGATAGTGAAATGCGCTTAAATTGCGCCAGATCAATAACCTTCATTATGCTGTAATTGGCGTAAAGTTGATTTGCAACCTAAAACCTAAGCTGGGTCACGTAAAATACTATTTATTGTAGGGGATTGAAGGCGTAATATAGCGATACTCGATTCAGGGTAAGACGTTTGTAATATTTGTATTTTTTCTTTGGCTTGCGGTCGAACGGTTTGGGTTATTTTCCCGACGTTCAAAGCCAGTGGCTGAAGCAATAATCTGTTGTGTTCTTTTGGCGATTACTGCCGGGTGTCTGGTGGCTTGTCACATTCAGCAAGCCGAAGCCTTCCTGCGAGGAGCAAGGAGTCAAGATGTTTGATATAGTCGAACTGTCACGTTTACAGTTTGCCTTGACAGCGATGTACCACTTTCTGTTTGTCCCGCTAACGCTGGGGATGGCGTTTCTGCTGGCAATCATGGAAACGGTGTACGTACTGTCCGGTAAACAAATTTATAAAGATATGACTAAATTCTGGGGCAAGTTGTTTGCGATCAACTTCGCTCTGGGCGTCGCCACCGGGCTGACCATGGAATTTCAGTTCGGGACCAACTGGTCATATTTCTCTCATTACGTCGGGGATATCTTCGGTGCGCCGCTGGCCATCGAAGGGTTGATGGCCTTCTTCCTCGAATCCACCTTCGTCGGGCTGTTCTTCTTTGGCTGGGATCGGCTGAGTAAAGTGCAGCATATGGCGGTGACCTGGCTGGTGGCGCTGGGGTCCAACTTCTCCGCGCTGTGGATTCTGGTTGCCAACGGCTGGATGCAAAACCCGATCGCCTCCGACTTCAACTTCGAAACCATGCGTATGGAAATGGTCAGTTTCGCCGAGCTGGTGCTGAACCCGGTCGCTCAGGTGAAATTCGTCCATACCGTGGCGGCTGGCTACACCACCGGCGCAATGTTCGTGCTGGGCATCAGCTCCTACTACTTGCTGAAAGGCCGAGATATCGCGTTTGCTAAGCGTTCGTTCGCGATCGCCGCCAGCTTCGGTATGGCCGCGGTGCTGTCGGTTATCGTGCTGGGCGATGAGTCCGGTTACGAAATGGGGGACGTGCAGAAGACCAAGCTGGCGGCGATTGAAGCCGAGTGGGAAACCCAGCCGGCGCCTGCCTCATTTACGCTGATCGGTCTGCCTGACCAGGACAGAATGGAAAATAACTACGCGATCCGCATTCCTTACTTGCTGGGGCTGATCGCCACCCGCTCCACCGATCGTCAGGTTACCGGTCTGAAAGATCTGATGGAACAGCATGAAATGCGCATCCGCAACGGGATGAAAGCCTATCAGCTGCTGGAAGAACTGCGCGCCGGCAATAGCGACTCCGCCGTCCGCCAGGCCTTTGACCAGAGCAAGCGGGATCTGGGCTACGGCATGTTGCTGAAACGCTATACGCCGCAGGTATCCGACGCCAGCGAAGCGCAGATTCAGAAAGCGGTGAAAGATTCTATTCCGCGCGTCGCGCCGCTGTACTTCTCCTTCCGTATTATGGTGGGCTGCGGCGTGCTGATGCTGCTGATCATCGGCCTGTCTTTCTGGTCGGTGCTGCGTGGCCGCATCGGTCAAAGAAAATGGCTGCTGAAGGCGGCTCTGTATGGCATCCCTCTGCCGTGGATTGCGGTGGAAGCCGGCTGGTTTGTCGCCGAGTATGGCCGCCAGCCCTGGGCGATTGGGGAAATTCTGCCGACGGCCGTGGCTAATTCGTCCCTCACCGTCGGCGATATCCTGTTCTCCATGACGCTGATCTGCGGTCTGTATACGCTGTTCCTGATCGCGGAAATGTATCTGATGTTCAAATTCGCGCGCCTGGGCCCCAGCAGTCTGAAAACCGGTCGTTACCACTTTGAACAGCCCTTATCGGCTGTGCCGGAAGCACGGTAAACTAAGGAGCCCGCTATGTTTGAATATGAAGTATTGCGTTTTATCTGGTGGCTGCTGATTGGCGTGCTGCTGATTGGTTTCGCCGTGACCGATGGCTTCGATATGGGCGTCGGCATGCTGGTGCGTCTGATGGGCAGAAGCGATACCGAACGCCGCATTATGATTAACAGCATCGCGCCGCATTGGGACGGCAATCAGGTTTGGCTGATCACCGCCGGCGGCGCGTTGTTCGCCGCCTGGCCGACGGTTTATGCCGCGACGTTCTCCGGTTTTTATGTGGCGATGATCCTGGTGCTGGCCTCGCTGTTTTTCCGTCCGGTCGGCTTCGACTATCGTTCCAAGCTGGAAAGCAGCCGCTGGCGTAATATGTGGGACTGGGGCATTTTCATCGGCAGCTTCGTTCCGCCGCTGGTGATCGGCGTGGCCTTCGGCAACCTGTTGCAGGGCGTGCCGTTCCATATCGACTCGACGTTGCGCCTGTTCTATACCGGCAACTTCTTCCAGTTGCTCAACCCGTTCGGCCTGCTGGCGGGGATTGTCAGCCTGACCATGATCCTGGCGCACGGCGCGACCTACCTTATAATGCGCACTAACGGGGAACTGCATCTGCGCGCTCGCGCATTCGCGCAGATTGCCGCGCTGGTCATGATGGTCTGCTTCGTGCTGGCCGGCGTATGGGTGATTTACGGTATCGATGGTTATGTGGTGACGTCCGCTCTGGACGGCGCGGCCGAATCCAACCCGCTGCGTAAAGAGGTGGTGCAGCAGGCGGGCGCATGGCTGATTAACTTTAATCGTTATCCGATCCTGTGGGCGATCCCGCTGCTGGGCGTGGTGCTGCCGCTGTTGACGATCATTACGGCCAGAGCGGAGAAGGGGGCCTGGGCCTTTCTGTTCAGCTCGCTGACTATCGCCTGCGTGATTCTGACCGCCGGGGTCGCCATGTTCCCGTTCATCATGCCGTCTTCCACCATGCCGAACGCCAGCCTGACGATGTGGGATGCCACCTCCAGTCTGCTGACGCTGAAAGTGATGACGATTGTAGCGATTATCTTCGTTCCTATCGTGCTGGCTTATACCATCTGGTGTTACTACAAGATGTTCGGACGCATTACTAAAGAACATATTGAACAGAACACCCACTCATTGTATTAAGGAGCTGAATTTATGTGGTATTTTGCCTGGATTCTGGGAACGCTTCTTGCCTGTTCGCTGGGGATTATCACCGCCCTGGCGCTGGAACAGAGTGAAGCCAGTAAAGCCCAAAAAGATCAACATTGATGGGCAATATGGTCGACAGGGTGTACGCGCTGACGGATAAACGTCCGCTGCGGGCGCTTTCCCTCGTGCTGGCGCTGGTCGCCGCCGGGTGCGTATTATGGGATCCGAGCCGCTTTGCGGCCCGGACCAGCGCACTGGCGCTCTGGCAGGGGCTGTTACTGATATGGGCCGTGTGCAGCGGGGTGATCCACGGCACCGGTTTTCGCCCCGAACACTGGCGCTGGCGGCTTATTTTCGCACCGTTGCCGGCGTTGGTGATCCTGGCGGCGGGATTGCTTTATTTCTTCATTCATCCCTGAGCGATTTCAGCGGGCTGGACGGCGGCGGGCGGAAGATTTTCCGCCGCTCGAATCCCTCTGGCAGACAGGCTGAGCGCATGGCGTCAGCCCGCCTGCCGCCTGAACGCTGAGGGGAAAGAGAATCGATTTCTATTCCATTTGGTTATGGGTTGTTCGCAACCCATAATTATTTTCTATCCGCTTCCGCAACCCATTCCAAAGCTCATTTCTCTTGCGTATAGTAGCGATGTTTATTGCATTACCGGGATGTAGAGTGAGCAACAGATTATTCCGATGGCCAGTACGGGTCTATTTCGAAGACACGGACGCTGGCGGCGTGGTTTATCACGCGCGTTATGTCGCCTTCTATGAGAGGGCGCGTACAGAGATGCTGCGTCAGCACAACTTTCATCAGCAGGCATTATTGGACGAGCGCGTGGCGTTTGTTGTCCGCCGTATGGCCGTAGAATACCTCACGCCCGCGCGTCTGGACGATCTGCTGGAAGTTCAAAGTGAAATCGTATCAGTACGCGGCGCCTCTTTGACGTTCGCGCAGCGTATCCTTGATTCTCATGGCAACCTGTTAAACCAGGCTGACGTTCTGATCGCATGCATCGATCCACATCAAATGAAGCCTATCGCGCTTCCTAAGTCTATTGTCGCGGAGTTTAAGCAGTGACTGACATGAATATTCTTGATTTGTTTCTGAAGGCCAGCCTTCTGGTGAAACTAATCATGTTGATTTTGATATGTTTTTCTGTTGCATCCTGGGCAATTATCATCCAGCGCACCCGTATTCTTAACGCGGCCACGCGCGATGCCGAAGCCTTTGAAGACAAATTTTGGTCAGGCATCGAACTATCCCGGCTGTATCAGGAAAGTCAGACCCGCCGCGACAGCCTGACCGGAACCGAACAGATTTTCTATGCCGGTTTTAAAGAGTTCGCTCGTCTGCACCGCGCCAATAGTCACGCGCCGGAAGCGGTGGTCGAGGGCGCATCCCGGGCTATGCGCATCTCGATGAATCGTGAACTGGAAATGCTGGAAACACACATTCCGTTCCTCGGCACCGTCGGCTCCATCAGCCCGTATATCGGTCTGTTCGGCACCGTGTGGGGGATCATGCATGCCTTTATCGCGTTGGGCGCGGTGAAACAGGCGACGCTGCAGATGGTTGCTCCGGGTATCGCCGAAGCCCTGATAGCCACGGCGATCGGCCTGTTCGCCGCGATTCCGGCGGTGATGGCCTATAACCGTCTTAATCAGCGGGTGAATAAGCTGGAGCAAAACTACGACAACTTTATGGAAGAGTTCATCGCTATTCTGCATCGCCAGGCCTTCGCCAGCAGTGAAGGCGCTAAGTAATCAGGGGGTAGCATGGCTCGTGTACGCAGAGGTCGTCGTGAACTGAAGTCAGAGATCAATATTGTCCCTTTGCTGGATGTGCTGCTGGTGCTGCTGCTGATTTTTATGGCGACGGCGCCGATCATTACCCAGAGCGTGGAAGTTGACCTGCCGGACGCCACCGATTCAAAAACCGTTTCCAGCACGGATAATCCGCCGGTAATCATTGAGGTGTCCGGCGTTGGTCAGTACAGCCTGGTGGTCGAACAGCAGCGCATGGAACAACTGCCGGCGGAGCAGGTGGTGGCCGAAGCGCAATCTCGCATAACGGCCAACCCTAAGACGGTATTTTTGATTGGTGGTGCCAGGGATGTTCCTTATGATGAGATCATTAAAGCGCTGAACCTGTTGCATCAGGCCGGGGTCAAATCCGTAGGCCTGATGACTCAGCCGATTTGATGATCTCTTTACGATCGTGATCTGAGGATCCCGTTCTGGCAACACTGTTTTTGGGAAACGATAGTGCTAAAAGCAACCGGACAAAACGATAAGCTGAACCGCGCGATTATTATCTCGGCGGTTTTGCACGTCATTATGATTGCTTTGCTGATCTGGAGTTCGTTGTCCAACCCGCTGGACGCCAGCAGTGGCGGCGGCGGTGGTTCGGCCATAGACGCGGTGATGGTCGATCCCAATGCGATGGTCGAGCAATACAATCGTCAGCAGCAGCAGCAGACTGACGCCGCGCGGTCGGAGGAGCTGCGTAAAAAGCAGGCCGAACAGCAGGCGGAAGAGTTGCAGCAAAAGCAGGCCGCGGAACAACAGCGGCTGAAAGAGCTTGAGAAAGAACGTCTGCAGGCGCAGGAAGAAGCGAAACAGCAGGCGCAGCAGCAGGCGGAACAGCGCAAACAGGCGGAAGAACAAAAACGGCAGGCCGAAGAAGCGGCCCGTCAGGCCAGAGAACAGCAAAAGCAGGCGGAAGACGCCGCGGCGAAGGCGAAGGCCGAAGCGGAACAGCAGGCTAAAGCGGCTGCCGAAGCGCAGAAAAAAGCGCAGGAAGAAGCGCAGAAACAGGCCGCCGCCGCGGCCGCCGCGAAGAAGCAGGCGGAAGAAGAGGCAAAGGCGAAAGCGGCTGAAGCGGCGAAACAGAAGGCCGCCGAAGCGGCCAAACAGAAAGCGGCGGAAGACGCCAAACAGAAGGCCGCGGATGCGGCGAAGCAGAAGGCCGCCGAAGCCGCAAAACAGAAAGCGGCCGCAGAGGCGAAGAAAAAGGCCGCCGCGGAAGCGGCTAAGCAGCAAAGCGACGTTGACGATTTACTGGGCGGGCTGGCTTCGTCGAAGCCTGCTGGCAATAGCGCCGCTGCCGGCGGCAGCAGTGCGCCGGCAGGGGTCGGCAATAATCGGCGCAGCGGCGCGTCCGGCGCCGCGCTGGATAGCTACGGCAGTCAGGTGCAGGCGGCGATTAAGAGCAAATTTTATAACTGGGAAACCTATATCGGGCGGACCTGTACGTTACGTATCCAGCTGGCGCCCGATGGCCTGTTGGTCAATGTGAAATCGGAAGGCGGCGATCCGGCGCTGTGTCAGGCGGCAATCGCGGCGGCCCGGCAAGCGAGAATTCCCCGACCGCCCAGCCAGGATGTGTATGAGGCATTCAAAAATGCGCCGATTGATTTTAAACCACAATAAGGGTGCGTATGTGCTGAGTCGGGTTTAAGATTTTTACTATGGCAACAGGCTGCATTATGGTGTGTTGTTCACCGAGGTTTGTTAAAATTCTGCTAATTTATCGCGGGCAAGGTGCCTGGATACGGGAGATAAGATGAAGCAGGCATTTCGAGTTGCACTGGGTTTATTCATGCTGTGGGCAACAATGTTGCACGCAGAGGTGCGGATAGAAATCACGCAAGGCGTGGATTCTGCGCGTCCTATCGGCGTGGTGCCTTTCAAGTGGGTCGGATCGGGCGCGGCGCCTGAAGATATCGGCGGTATCGTGGGCGCCGATTTGCGCAACAGCGGTAAATTTAATCCGATTGACGCCAGCCGCATGCCGCAGCAGCCGACGACGGCTTCTGAAGTCACGCCGGCTGCGTGGACCGCGCTGGGTATCGACGCCGTCGTGGTCGGTCAGGTTCAGCCTGGGGCCGACGGAAGTTATCTGGTGTCCTATCAGTTGGTTGATACCTCGGGCAACCCGGGGAGCGTACTGGCGCAGAATCAGTTCAAGATCACCCGCCAGTGGCTGCGCTACGCCGCGCACACCGCCAGCGATGAAGTTTTTGAAAAACTGACGGGGATTAAGGGCGCCTTCCGTACCCGTATCGCTTACGTCGTGAACACCAACGGCGGTCAGTACCCGCACGAGCTGCGCGTGGCCGATTATGACGGCTACAACCAGATTCCGGTGCACCGCTCGCCGGAGCCGCTGATGTCGCCGGCCTGGTCGCCGGATGGCAGCAAACTGGCCTATGTCACCTTTGAAAGCGGCCGTTCCGCGCTGGTGGTGCAGACGCTGGCAACCGGCGCGACTCGCCAAATCGCCGCTTTCCCGCGCCATAACGGCGCGCCGGCCTTCTCGCCGGACGGCAGAAAACTGGCTTTCGCGCTGTCTAAAAGCGGCAGCCTGAATATTTATGTTATGGATCTGGCCTCCGGCCAGATCAGCCAGGTTACCGATGGCCGCAGCAACAACACCGAGCCGACCTGGTTCCCGGATAGTCAGACCATTGCTTATACTTCAGACCAGGCCGGTCGTCCGCAGGTTTATAAGGTCGGCATCAACGGCGGCACGCCGCAGCGCCTGACCTGGGACGGCGCCCAGAATCAGGACGCCGAAGTCAGTGCCGACGGAAAATTTCTGGTGATGGTGAGCAGCAGCGGTGGCGCTCAGCATATTGCCAAACAGGATCTGGAAACAGGGTCCGTGCAGGTTTTAACGGACACTTTTCTGGACGAAACGCCAAGTATCGCGCCTAATGGCACCATGGTGATTTACAGCTCAACGCAAGGGCTGGGAGCCGTGTTACAGCTAGTCTCGACAGATGGGCGTTTCAAAGCGCGTCTTCCGGCAACTGATGGACAGGTCAAATTTCCTGCCTGGTCGCCGTATCTGTAATTGTGAATATGCACAATAAACTATTTAAAGGACATAACGACATGCAATTTAACAAAGTGCTGAAAGGCCTGATGTTGGCTTTGCCGGTACTGGCAGTGGCCGCATGCAGCTCTAACAAAAATGCCGGTAGCGATCAGTCTTCTATGGGCGCGGGTACCAGCGGTATCGAAAATGGCGATGCTTCTTCCTCTGAGCAGGCTCGTCTGCAGATGCAGGAACTGCAGCGCAACAATATCGTTTACTTTGGTTTAGACAAGTACGATATCCGTTCTGATTTCGCTCAGATGCTGGACGCGCACGCTGCGTTCCTGCGCAACAACCCGTCTTACAAAGTGACCATTGAAGGCCACGCGGATGAACGCGGTACGCCGGAATACAACATTGCGCTGGGCGAACGTCGCGCCAATGCGGTACAGATGTACCTGCAGGGCAAAGGCGTTTCCGCTGACCAGATCTCTATCGTTTCTTACGGTAAAGAAAAACCTGCCGTATTAGGTCATGACGAAGCGGCTTACGCCAAAAACCGTCGTGCCGTTCTGGTATATTAAGAGAATCGCATGAGCAGTAACTTCAGACGTCACCTGTTGGGTCTGTCGTTACTGGTTGGCGTAGCGGTCCCCTGGGCCGCTACTGCCCAGGCGCCAATCAGTAATGTCGGCTCTGGCTCGATAGAAGATCGGGTCACTCAAATCGAGCGTATTTCCAACGCTCACAGTCAGCTATTAACCCAACTTCAGCAGCAGCTTTCCGATACGCAACGCGATATTGATAATCTGCGGGGCCAGATTCAGGAAAGTCAATATCAGCTGAATCAGGTCGTGGAGCGGCAAAAGCAGATCTATCAGCAGATTGATGGACTGAGTTCTTCAGCTCCGGCCGCGTCGGCCGCAGCGTCGGATGCCGGCAATAGCGTGGCGGATCCCGCGCCTTCAGCCGCGCCGGCCGCGTCCGCCAGCAGCGGGGATGCGAACTCGGACTATAACGCCGCCGTCGCGCTGGTGCTGGAAAAGAAAGAGTACGATCAGGCGATTGCGGCGTTTCAGCGTTTTGTCGGCAAATATCCGGATTCTACTTACCAGCCCAATGCCAATTACTGGCTGGGGCAACTGAATTACAATAAGGGCAGAAAGGACGACGCGGCGCATTATTTCGCCAACGTCGTTAAAAACTACCCTAAGTCGCCAAAAAGTTCGGAAGCGCTGTTTAAAGTCGGCGTGATCATGCAGGAAAAAGGACAGGCGGCAAAAGCGAAAGCTGTCTATCAGCAGGTCGTTAAACAGTATCCCGCCACCGACAGCGCGAAGCAGGCGCAGAAGCGTTTAGCCAGTTTATAAGTTTTTTCAGGCACAAAAAACACGCGATATGCGTGATTTTTGTGCCTGAACGTTTGAAGTTCAGGCAATCGGACAGTTTTTTATAAATTTCGGTTGCACTGAAAATATAAGTCAGTAATATATGCCGCCGTTGCCCACGGTAGTCGTAAGATGCTCAGGCAACAGGAAATTTGGGTCGTTAGCTCAGTTGGTAGAGCAGTTGACTTTTAATCAATTGGTCGCAGGTTCGAATCCTGCACGACCCACCATTTTCCTTACTTGTTAAGTTGTTCCGCACTGCGGGTCGTTAGCTCAGTTGGTAGAGCAGTTGACTTTTAATCAATTGGTCGCAGGTTCGAATCCTGCACGACCCACCATTCCCCTTCCTTATTAAGTTGTTCCACGCTGCGATTGTTCGTTCAGTTGGCAGAGCCGTTGACTCTTAATCAATGGGTCTCAGGTTCGACAAAATCCGCCTGTTGGTTTCGCACAACGCGTAGCGTTAGCCCTGAAAGGCTGAGGCCGCAGACCAAATAATCCCGCACGACTCACCATTGCCTGCATGAAGTGTCTTTACGCCAGGTAAATTTAATATCGCGTTATACCGGACGTGTGGCGTGGGCAGAAAAGCGGCGCTCAGTTTTAAGACGGGCGAAGCGAGACGGCAACGCCCGGCGCTGACCTGCACAGGCGGTCTGTCGGGCGCATTCTGCACGCGTCTTATCTCATCATCCTTGATTCGTCACGCATGTCAGAGCGGCCGGTTTTGCGCTATATTAGCCGCTTTCCATCTCTCTTCGCGATCTGATAGGGTCCGTGCCGCGCGTGCGCAGCGGCGCAGAGAATGGCGGCGCGACACGACAGGGGTAACTATGATCGGTCCTTTTATTAACGGCGCGGCAATTCTTATCGGCGGCGGACTGGGGTTGCTTCTCGCCCGAGCCGTGCCGCAAAGGATACGTGACGGCTTACCGCCGGCCTTTGCTATGGTATCGATCGCCATGGGCGTCACCATGGTGATTAAGGTCCACCAACTGCCGGCGGTCGCGCTGGCCATCGTGTTGGGCGTTACGCTCGGCGAGTTGCTGCGTCTGGAACGGGGCGTGCAGTTAATGGGCATGGCGATCCAGAATATCCTGAGCCAGTTGATGCCGAAACAGAAGAGCACGCTGTCGCAGGAGCTCTACAGCCAGAATTTCACCGCGCTTATTGTGCTGTTCTGCGCCAGCGGAACCGGCGTGGTCGGTGCGTTGACCGAAGGCCTGACCGGGGATTATCAACTGCTGATTATTAAATCGGTGCTGGATATCTTTACCGCGCTGATTTTTGCTATTACGCTCGGCGCGGCCGTGATGTCGATCGCGTTGCCGCAGTTTTTTGTCCAGACGCTGCTGTTTTTCTCCGCGCAACTGATCATGCCGTTTATGACTGATATCGCCATGGGCGACTTTGCCGCCTGCGGCGGTATTATCATGATGGCGGTCGGGCTACGCATCGCGCAGATCAAACAGTTTGCCGTAGTAAACTTTTTACCGTCTCTGCTGCTGGTGATCCCGATCTCGTTGTACTGGCATCGGCTGTTTGGCTGATGTCGGCATCGTCGCGGCGAGCGCCCTTCGGGCGCTTCGCGCTTCCCGCGCGGTATTTTCCCCCTATGCCGCCGTTTCACATCACAAATCCTGCGAGCAATGCTGCAAAAATCGCCAGGCTAACCTGCATCAGAACACTGTTTTTTAATCTAATAAACAAAAAAGTAAAATTCTGGTAAAAAACGGGCGACTTCAGGCTTTTTTTTCGGTATTTTGTTTAGCATAAAAAACAAGATCGGTCTGCTGTAGCCGCAGACCGGGAATAACCGAGTTCCTGTCGTATTGTGGAAGCCAGTATGAGCCTATTTTTCGATAGTAATACAACCGTTTATCCATTTCCGCCGCGGCCTAAACCGCTGGCGGCGGAGATGAAACAGTATTACCGGCACCGTATAAAAACGCTGCTTAAACAGCAGGATGCGGTGATGGTGGCCCACTACTATACCGATCCCGAGATCCAGGCGCTGGCGGAAGAGACCGGCGGCTGCGTGGCGGATTCGCTGGAGATGGCTCGTTTTGGCAGTACGCACCCGGCGTCGACGCTACTGGTGGCCGGCGTGCGTTTTATGGGCGAAACCGCAAAGATTTTAAACCCGGAAAAACGCGTTCTGATGCCGACGCTGGCCGCGGAATGTTCGCTGGATCTGGGCTGCCCGGCGCAGGCGTTCAGCGAGTTTTGCGACAGTCATCCCGACCGCATCGTTGTGGTATATGCCAACACGTCCGCCGCGGTGAAGGCGCGGGCCGACTGGGTGGTGACGTCGAGCATCGCGGTTGAGCTGATCGAATACCTGGATGAGCAGGGCGAAAAGATCATCTGGGCGCCGGATCGGCATTTGGGCAGCTATGTGCAGAAACAGACCGGGGCCGACGTGCTGTGCTGGCAAGGCGCCTGCATTGTCCATGACGAGTTTAAAACTCAGGCGCTGAGCCAGATGAAAGCGCTCTATCCCGACGCCGCGGTGCTGGTTCATCCTGAATCGCCGCAGGCGGTGGTGGCGATGGCGGATGCGGTCGGATCGACCAGTCAGCTGATTCAGGCGGCGCGGACTCTGCCTCACTCGCGTCTGATTGTCGCGACCGACCGCGGCATTTTTTACAAAATGCAGCAGGCCTGTCCGGATAAGATTTTGCTGGAGGCGCCGACGGCCGGCGAGGGGGCGACCTGCCGCAGTTGCGCGCACTGTCCGTGGATGGCGATGAACGGCCTTGAGGCGATTGCCAGCGGGCTGGAGCAGGGCGGCGCGCAGCACGAGATTTATGTGGACGAGGCGCAGCGTCAGGGCGCGCTGGTTCCGTTGAACCGGATGCTGGATTTCGCTGCTAAACTTAAGCTGCGCGTTAAGGGAAACGCTTAATAATTCAGTGGATTTAACCTGTGGTCCGCTCCGGCGGGCTGATTTCTTTTTTTTATAAGGATGATGCGGCATGGATTTTTTCAGCACCAGCAATATTCTGGTTCATATCCCTCTGGGCGCGGGTGGCTACGATCTGTCATGGATTGAAGCGATAGGGACGCTGGCCGGGCTGCTGTGTATCTGGCTGGCCAGTCTGGAGAAGACGAGCAATTATTTCTTTGGTCTGATCAACGTTACGCTGTTTGCTGTGATCTTTTTCCAGATTCAGCTCTATGCCAGCCTGCTGCTGCAGATTTTCTTCTTTGCCGCCAATATATACGGCTGGTACGCCTGGAGCAGAAAAACGGAAGATCGCCAGGCCGAGTTAAAAATTCGCTGGCTATCGTTATCCGGGGTGCTGAGTTGGGGGGCGATCTGCGTTGTCGCGATTGCCGTGATGACGGTGTATATCGACGGCGTTTTCGCATTTCTGACGTCGATTACCGTCTCCGCGCTGGGCGGCGCGGGCATCAACGTGGCGATGCCGCAATTGAGTCCGGATGCGTTTCCGTTCTGGGACTCAACGATGATGGTGCTTTCGATCGTCGCGATGATTTTGATGACGCGCAAATATGTCGAAAACTGGCTGCTGTGGGTGGTGATTGATGTGATCAGCGTGGTGATTTTCGCTTCGCAGGGCGTTTACGCCATGGCGCTGGAATATGCGATTCTGACGCTGATTGCGCTCAACGGCTCCTGGTTGTGGGTGAAAGGCGCGCGCGAGAACCATTCACGCCCGCTTTCGTCCGCACAATAAAACGCACGCCGATCAGTGGCGGTGGTCATGCGCCGCCGCCGTCTGGTTAATTTCGCAGTGGCCGGTATCGCAGCGCTGATACTCCATTTGCACGGTGGCATGCGCTATTTGGTAATGATCGCGTAGGTAGCGGTGAATACGCTCCAGCAGCGCGTCGTGATCGTTGGGTGGGATGACCTGCGCGTGTAACGTCATCAGCGGTTTCTCCCCCACCAGCCACAGATGTACATGGTGAATATTGCGCACCTCGGGGATATTGCGGCGCAGATCCTTTTTCAACGCTTCGATATCGACCTGGGCGGGCGAACCCTCGAGTAATTCATGCGTACTTTCGGCGATGAGCCGCCAGGCGCTGCGCAGGATCAGACCGGAGACGATGATCGACAAAATCGGATCGATCGGCGTCCAGCCGCTAAACAGGATAATCAGGGCGGCGATAATCGCGCCCACCGATCCGAGCAGGTCGCCCAATACGTGCAGGGTCGCCGCGCGAACATTGATATTCTTTTCTTCATTGCCGTGGTGCAGCAGCCAAAAAGCCAGGATATTGGCCAGCAGGCCGGCGATGGCGATCAGCAACATCGGCCAGCCGGCGACCGGCTGCGGTTGATAGAAGCGCTGAATCGCTTCCCAGAAAATCAATCCGGTGATCGCCAATAGGGTGAGCGCATTGACGAAGGCGGCCAGCGTGGTGAGCCGCAGATAGCCGAAGGTATGGCGCGCGTTAGGCTTGCGTCGCGCAAATCGTACGGCCAGCAGGGCGACTAACAGCGCGGCGGCGTCGGTCAGCATATGGCCGGCATCGGCCAGCAGCGCCAGAGAACCGGACAGCAGCCCGCCGGCCACCTCCGCCAGCATGAAGCCCGCCGTGATGATAAAGGCCGCCAGCAGACGTTTACTGTTGCTGTTGCCCTGCTCCGCAGACGCGGTGTGATTGTGTGAATGCGCCATAGATTGTCCTGTAGAAAAAATGTCGGTTGCCGGGCGCGATGCGAAAAAATATCGCGTTCAGTCGCGAATCGTTGCGCTGAATTTGCGCGGCAATCGACAGCGTGGAGCATTTGATCATGCAAAACTGATTAATTCAGCGCCATTACTCAGTCTGCCTGACATATAATAGCAGTCTGTTGCGCCTGGCGGATTTCAGAATGTGTCAGAGCGATAAATCCGCCGGGAGCGGATTTGACCGCCGCTGGCGTCGGCCATGAAGGTGCGCGGGGTCGGTACGAAAGCCCCGCGCGGCCAGCAGTAAGACGGGAATAGCCCGTTTCCTGCTTATCTCTATATTAGTTTCCTGCTTATCTCTATATTATATGTGTCGCACATTTCGGATAACGGGAGTGCGCATATTCGTCCTGAGAACGATGGAATAGTAATAATGTATCAAAATGATGATTTGAGAATTAAAGAGATTAAGGAATTATTGCCGCCGGTCGCCTTACTGGAAAAGTATCCGGCTACCGAGCGTGCGGCCGAGACGGTTTCTCTGGCGCGTAGTGCGATTCATAAGATCCTGACCGGCAATGACGACCGCCTGCTGGTGATTATCGGGCCTTGCTCTATTCACGATACGCAAGCGGCTAAAGAATATGCCGGCCGTCTGCTGGCGCTGCGTGAGGAACTGAGCGACGATCTGGAAGTGGTGATGCGCGTCTATTTCGAAAAACCGCGCACGACGGTCGGCTGGAAAGGGCTGATCAACGATCCGCATTTAGATCACAGCTTCCAGATTAACGAAGGGCTGCGCATCGCCCGCCGGCTGCTGCTGGAGATCAACGACAGCGGGCTGCCGGCCGCCGGCGAGTTCCTCGACATGATCACGCCGCAATATCTGGCCGATTTAATGAGCTGGGGCGCTATTGGCGCGCGCACCACCGAATCGCAGGTGCATCGCGAGCTGGCCTCCGGCCTGTCCTGTCCGGTGGGCTTTAAAAACGGGACCGACGGCACGATAAAGGTGGCGATTGACGCGATTAACGCCGCCAGTGCGCCGCACTGTTTCCTGTCCGTCACCAAATGGGGTCATTCGGCCATCGTTAACACCAGCGGCAATAATGACTGCCACATCATTCTGCGCGGCGGCAAAGAGCCTAACTACAGCGCGCGCCACGTGCAGGAAGTGAAAGTCGGTCTGGAGAAAGCGGGTCTGAAGCCGCAGGTCATGATCGATTTCAGCCACGCCAACAGCAGCAAACAGTTTAAGAAACAGATGGATGTTTGCGCCGATGTCAGCGATCAGGTTCAGAAGGGCGAAGAGGCGATCATTGGCGTGATGGTGGAAAGTCACCTGGTGGAAGGCAATCAGAACCTGGAGGGCGGCGAGCCGCTGGTTTACGGTCAGAGCGTGACCGACGCCTGTATCGGCTGGGAAGACACGGAAACGCTGTTGCGCCAGCTGGCGGCGGCGGTTCGGGCGCGTCGCGGCCGGTAAGTCAGATAGGCGAGTGGTTCCAGCGAGTACGATGCGCGCCATCCCTCGCGCAGGCGAACAGACGCGCTGACTGATTATCATGAGCGCTGTTCCCCGGGACGGCGCCGTGTTAATCCCCGCGTGACGCCACGATGGCGTGATAAAAAAACCCGGCCGGAGCCGGGTTTTTTACGTTACAGCCGGTAATAATGAATTACTTGGCTTTGCCCTGATTCGCCACGGCCGCGGCTTTCGCTGCGATTTCGTCGGCGTTGCCCAGGTAGTAGCGTTTGATCGGTTTGAAGTTTTCATCGAACTCATAAACCAGCGGTACGCCAGTCGGGATGTTCAGTTCGAGGATTTCGTCTTCGCTCAGGTTGTCCAGGTATTTAACCAGCGCGCGCAGGGAGTTGCCGTGTGCGGCGATCAGTACGCGTTCACCGCTTTTAATGCGCGGCAGAATGGTGTCGTTCCAGAACGGCACAACGCGTTCGATCGTCAGCGCCAGGCTTTCCGTCAGCGGCAGTTCTTTGTCGCTCAGAGAAGCATAGCGCGGGTCGTGGCCCGGGAAACGTTCGTCATCACGAGTCAGTTCCGGCGGAGTTACAGCAAAACCACGACGCCACTGTTTAACCTGGTCATCGCCATATTTTTCTGCGGTTTCGGCTTTGTTCAGACCCTGCAGCGCGCCGTAGTGACGTTCGTTCAGTTTCCAGCATTTTTCAACCGGCAGCCAGGCCTGATCCAGCTCGTCCAGAACGTTCCACAGCGTGTGGATGGCACGTTTCAGCACGGAGGTGTAGGCGAAGTCAAAGGCAAAACCTTCTTCTTTCAGCAGTTTACCCGCTTGTTTAGCTTCGGTACGTCCTTTATCGGACAGATCGACATCGTACCAGCCGGTGAAGCGGTTTTCGTTGTTCCACTGACTTTCACCGTGTCTTACCAGAACCAGCTTAGTTACAGCCATAGCTTAACTCCTTCATATACTAAGATTTCTGTGATAACTGCGCGTATTATATGGCTCCGGGGGCATCAACGGCAATCGATAGTGTTTCGGTTGCTGGATTTATCGCTCATTCATCCCCCCGTCGCCGCCGGGCGGCGCGCCCGTTCAGAGCGTTTTTTCGCTTTTCGCGGGCCGGTGCAGCAGCAAATACAGCGCCGGGATCACCAGCATGGACAGCAGCGGCGCGCTGACCATTCCGCCAATCATCGGCGCGGCGATGCGCCGCATCACCTCGGAACCGGTGTCGTCGCCCCACATGATGGGCAGCAGCCCGGCCATGATGGTGGCGACGGTCATCGCTTTGGGGCGCACGCGCAGTACGGCGCCCTCGCGAATCGCCGCCAGCAACTGCGGCAGCGCGATCGGTTGCCCGTTCGGGCTGTGTTTCTCTACGGCGTGATTAAGATAGAGCAGCATCACCACGCCGAATTCCGCCGCCACCCCGGCCAGCGCGATAAAACCGACCGCGCCCGCCACCGATAAATGATAATCGAGCATATACAGTAGCCAGACTCCGCCGGGCAATGCAAGGGGCAGAGTGCCCATGATCAGCAGCGCGTCCTTCACCCGACTGAAGGTGACGAACAACAGAACAAAGATGATCAGCAGGGTAAAAGGGATAACGATCTTCATTCTGGCGCTGGCCCGCTCAAGATACTCAAACTGTCCCGACCAACTGAGCGAGACGCCTTGCGGCAGCCGGACCTGCTGTGCGACCGCCTGCTGCATCTGGCGTACGGCGGACTGCAGATCGCGCCCGCGCAGGTCGACATAAATCCAGTCGGACAGCCGGCCGTTTTCGCTTTTCAGCATCGGCGGTCCTTCGCTGACGCGAATATCGGCCAGATCGGCCAGCGTTATCCGCGCGCCGCTGCTGGTCAGCACCGGCAGCTGGCGCAATTTATCCAGCGAGTCGCGTATTTCGCGCGGGTAGCGGAGGTTGATTGGGTAACGCTGCCGTCCCTCAAGGGTTTCGCCGATATTCTGGCCGCCCACCAGCGTGGCGACCAGCGACTGCAGTTCCTGTACCGATACGCCGTAGCGCGCGGCGCGCAGACGATCGATATTGATATCGATGTAGCGGCCGCCGGTCAGCCGTTCGGCCAGCGCGGAGGTGACGCCGGGCACCGTTTTGACGATTTGCTCGATCTGCGCGGCGACCGGTTCAATATCCTCCAGCCGGCTGCCGTTGACCTTGATGCCGATCGGGCTTTTGATGCCGGTGGCCAGCATATCCAGCCGGTTGCGGATCGGCGGCACCCAGACGTTGGCGATGCCGGGCAGATTAACCCGGCTGTCCAGCTCGGCGATGAGTTTATCCATAGTCATGCCCGGCCGCCATTGGTCGCGCGGTTTCAGGCGGATCGTGCTCTCCAGCATGGTCAGCGGCGCCGGGTCGGTGGCGGTTTCCGCCCGTCCCGCCTTGCCGAACACCGAGTCGACCTCCGGCACGGTTTTAATCAGCCGATCGGTCTGCTGCAGCAGGCGCCCCGCCTCGCGCGCGGAAATGCCCGGCAGCGTCGACGGCATATACAACAGATCGCCCTCGTCCAGCGGCGGCATAAATTCGCTGCCGAGCCGGCTGAGCGGCAACAGCGTCAGCAGCAGCAGGGCCACGGCGATCGCCAGCGTGGCGCGCGGAAAACGCAACGCCTTATCCAGAATCGGTCGATAAAGCGCGATTAGCCAGCGGTTAAGCGGATTGGCCCGCTCATCAGGAATGTCGCCGCGTACGAAATAACCCATCAGCACAGGCACCAGCGTGATGCCCAGACCGGCCGCCACCGCCATCGCATAGGTTTTGGTGAACGCCAGCGGCGAAAACATGCGTCCTTCCTGCGCCTGCAGCGCAAAGACCGGAATAAACGATAGCGTGATGATCAGCAGGCTGCAGAACAGAGCGGGGCCGACCTCGGTAGCGGCTCGTTCGGCCAGTTTCCACCAGATTTTTTCATTCGGCTTTTCTCCCGGATGACGATGGCGCCACTGTTCCAGCACCTTGTGCATGTTTTCAATCATCACGATGGCGGCGTCCACCATCGCGCCAATGGCAATCGCGATGCCGCCCAGCGACATAATATTGGCGTTCACGCCCTGATAGTGCATCACGATAAACGCTCCGAGGATCCCCAGCGGCAGGCTGATGATGGCGACCAGCGCCGAGCGGAAATGGAACAGGAACAGGGTGCAGATCAGGGCGACGATAATAAACTCTTCGATCAGTTTGTGGCTGAGCGTTTCTATCGCCTGCTCGATCAGGCGGGAGCGATCGTACGTGGTGACGATCTCCACCCCGTCCGGCAAGCTGCGCTGGATTTCCTGCAGGCGCGCTTTCACTCCGTGCAGCGTTTCCAGCGCGTTCTTGCCGTAGCGCAGGATCACGATGCCGCCGGCAACCTCGCCCTCGCCGTTCAGCTCCGCGATGCCGCGCCGCATCTCCGGCCCTTCGCGCAGGGTCGCGATGTCCTGCAGCAGCAGCGGCACGCCGTTGCGGGTGTCAATCACGATATGGTTGAAATCCTCACGGTTTTTCAGATAACCGGCGGTGCGCACCATATATTCGGTCTCTCCCAGCTCCAGCACCGAACCGCCTCCCTCCTGATTGGCGTCCTGTACGGCGCTGATGACCTGCTGATGGGTGACGTTTTGCACCCGCATACGCTGCGGATCCAGCACGATTTGATACTGACGCACCATGCCGCCCACGCTGGCGACTTCGGCCACGTTGGGCACCGTTTTCAGCTCATAGCGCAGCAGCCAGTCCTGCAGCGCGCGCAGATCGGCCAGATTATGCCGGCCGCTGCGGTCGACCAGCGCGTATTCATAGATCCAGCCAACGCCGGTGGCGTCTGGCCCCAGCGATGCTTTCGCGCCTTCGGGCAGGCTCGACTGCACCTGGCTCAGGTACTCCAGCACGCGCGAGCGGGCCCAGTAGGGGTCGATATCGTCCTCGAACAGAATATAGATGTAGGCGTCGCCAAACATGGAAAAGCCGCGTACGGTCTTTGCGCCGGGCACCGAAAGCATCGTGGAGGTCAGCGGCCAGGTAACCTGGTTCTCCACGATCTGCGGCGCTTTGCCGGGATAGCTAACGCGGACGATAACCTGCACGTCGGACAGATCCGGCAGCGCGTCCAGCGGGGCTTTTTGCAGCGACCAGATGCCCCAGACCGCCATAAAGAGGGCGGCCAGCAGTACCAGCAGGCGATTGTTAAGCGACCAGCGGATAACGGAAGCAATCATTAGTGGCCTCCATGCGCGCTGTGAGCGTCGTCGGTCAGCGGAGCGATGCTGACTAACCGGGCGCCGCCGTCGTCAAGCAGAAAACGAAAGGCAACCCGGCTGCCCGGCGAGATGCCCGGCGGCAGACCGTCGGCGGGCAGGACGAAGTCCATGGTCATCGGCGCCCAGTTCAGTTCGGGCACCGCGCCGTGTTCAATGGTGACGGCGTCGTCAGACAGCGCTTTGATCACGCCGGCCGCGCCGTAGTCGGGCGCCGGCGGGGGCGCTGGCCGGTCGGGCTCGGCGAACTGATCGAGAGAACTGCGCAGGCTGGCCTCCGAGTCGATCAGGAACTGACCGGAGGTGACGACCCGATCGCCGGGCTGGAGACCGTCCAGAATCGCCACCCAGCCATCCTGACTGGCGCCGGCGCTGACTTCGCGCGGCGTAAAGCGGCCGTCGCCGTCGCTGAGCAGTACCCGGTTGCGATTGCCGCTGATTAGCAACGCCTGCTGCGGAATAACCAACTGCTGGCGCGACGGCGGGCTGGTTAATTGCAGGTTAAGGTACATACCGGGTTTTAGCCGCAGCTGCGGATTATCCACGGCGACCCGCGCTCTGAGCGTGCGGGTGGCGCTATCCAGCAGCGGCAGGATTTCACTGATGCGGCCATGAAACGTCTCGCCGGGCCAGGCGCCGCCGCTGGCCGTTACGGCGCTGCCGGGCGTCAGGACGGCGGCCTGCGATTCCGGGTAGTCCACTTCGATCCAGGCCGGGTCCAGGCTGGCCAGTTCAAGCAGCGGCTGGGCGGGCGCCAGCTGCGCGCCGACGCGCACTTCCAGCTTATTGACATAGCCGGTGAACGGGGAGGTGACGACCATGCGCGGCTGAGCCTTCGCGCTGGTTTCCACCTGGCGAATAACGCTTTCCGGCATAAACAGCAGCGCCAGCCTGCTGCGCGCCGCCAGGGTCAGTTCGCGATCGCCTAACTGGCGCACGGCCAGATACTCCCGCTGTGCGGCGGCCCAGGCGGGATTCCAGATCACGGCCAGCGTTTCCCCCTGCCTGACCTGCTGCTGCGCGGCGGCGACATAGAGTTTTTCGACCATGCCGCCGGCCGGCGCGACCAGCGTATGCAGGCTGCGTTCGTTGAGCGTGACCGTGCCGTAACCGCTGACCTGGGTCTGCCGCGTTTTGACTTCGGCGCGAGCGGTCTGTACGCCCAGATTTTGCTGCTGGCGGGCGCTGACGGCGACGCCGTCGTCCTCGACCGACTCATCGGCATAGCGCGGCAGCAGATCCATATCCATAAACGGCGATTTTCCCGGTTGATCGAAGCGTTTATCCGGCACCATCGGATCATACCAGTACAGTATGCGGCGCTCGCCTGGCGTTTGCGGCTGCGGCGCAGCGGTTTGCGACTGGCGCCCCCAGAAATAGCCGGCGCTGACGCCGGCGGCCAGTGCGATCGCGACCAGCGTTAAAGTAAGCGTTCGGTTCATTGTACGTACTCCTGGGCAGGCGTCAGATAGCGAAGCGCCGCCCACAGCTGCGCCAGTTCCAGCCCGGCGCCATGGGCGGCGATGCGGGCGTCGAGCAGATCGCGCCGGGCGGCCAGCACGTCGGCCAGCGTATCGTTGCCGGATTGATACTGCGTTACGGCCAGGGTGACGCGTTGCTGTCGCAGCGGCAGGACTTCGTGGTGTTGCCGCCGCCAGCGCGACTGCGCCGCCTGATACTGCGCCAGCAGCGTGTCCAGTCGGGCCAGATGTTCGCGTTCGGTAAGCCGGATTCTGTCGCGCGCTTCCAGCGTGCGCGACAGGTCGGCCGCATGGTCTTTGTCCTGGCGGCTGGACGTGAATAACGGCAGATCCACCGAGATCATGACGCCGGCCATATCGTCATACTCGTCGCCGCGTCTGGCGTAGTACATTTCAACGCCGACATCCGGAATAGCGGCCACGGACGACTGCGCGGCGCGCGCCTGAGCCAGACTGACTTCCCGCTGCGCCTGCTGCATTTCCGGGTGCTGGTGCAACTGCCGTTTGAGCGTCTGCGGATCGGCCGGCAGGCGCTCGAAGCGCGGCAGCGCGCCAGCGGCGACGGCATCGTTAATGCCGGTCAGTTCGGCGATACGCGCCTGGGCGACCTGTACATCGCGTCGCGCGTCGGACAGACGGTCTTCCATCGCGGCCAGCGTCAGCCGGGCGTCCAGTACGCCGTCGAGCGCGCCGCCGCCCGCGGCACTGGCCTGCAGCGGAACGAGCTGCCGCCGGCTCTCCTGTACCAGCGCCTCAGCGTCCTGCAGTACGCGTTGGGAAAAGGCCAGATTTAGCCATGCCTGGGCGGTGTCGCGCTGAATACGGGCGACGATGCCGTCGCTATTGCTGTATAGGCTGTCCGCCTCCGCTCGCAGCGTTTGCGCCTTTTTTTCGCGCTTATCGCCGCTGACCCAGGTTTGCATAATGCCGATGCGCTGCATGGTCATGCCTTCGCGCGTCAGCCGGCGGGCGTTGCCGCCGCCCAGCGGAACGTTTTCCACCCCGAAGCGCAGTTGGGGATCGGGCAACTGAGCGGCCGAGTCGGCCATGTTTTGCAACGCGTTAATTTGATGCTGGTTCGCCGACAGGTCGGCGGAATAACCCACCGCCGCCTGTAGCGCTTGGGGCAGCGCCAGATCGGCGCCCGCAGCGCTGAACGACGTCCAGCACGATAGCAGGATCGCCGGCCACAGACCGACTGCCCGGTGCGTGTATCGCTTCATGAGCCTCTCCGTTTAGCGTTGTGGGGCGATGCTGAGCAGCGTGTAGCCGTTCTCGCTTTGGCTAAAACGGAAGTTGACCGCCGTTCCCTCCGCCAGCGGGGTGAAAACGGGCGACTCGGGCAGCCGGAAGGCCATGGTCATGGCCGGCCAGTTGAGCGCGGGCAGCGGGGCATGAGCAAGGGTGACGCTGTCGGCCGCCCATTGCTTAATTACGCCGTGCATCGACCAACTGGCGGCCGGCTGCTGGCGGGTTATTTCTTCATGATGCTGATGGGCGGCGGCCCACAGCGGGGTCGTCAACGACAGGCTGCCGAAGGCAGCCAGTAAGGCGATGATGCGCATAAAAAACTCCGTAAACAATCAATAACAGACACGTGCCGCGCCGGAAACGGCGCGGCGGGCGTTCGGGTTATTTCTTGTCCGGAGCTATTCTCTGAAACGGCAGAAACGTATTTCGGCCGGCGGGCCGGCGGAGGGCGGGGTAAGCCAGGCGCTATCCTGCGCCGCGGCGCTCTGCGACGGCGCGACCGGCGCCAGCTGGTAGTCGACCGGCAGGGCCAGTAAGGCCAGCGAGGCGTTATCGGGCTGGAGATTATCCGGTACGCAGTGCTTTTCGCACAGCGATGTGGCGTGGGCGGACGCATCCATATGGGCGTCGTGGTTTTGAGCGGCCTGCCGATGCAGATGGGCCTGGTGCTGCATGGCCGTCGGGGCGTTGGCCAGCGGAAAATCGCACTGATGCCCGGCGACGGCCAGCTGCGCGTTAACGAACAACCAGCATAACGTCAACAGCCATGCCCATCTGCGCTTATGGCTGCGCAGACGATAGGTCAGTGGCTGAAATGACGAGAGTGGCGGCATGGCGCATCCTTACACAAGGTTGCAAAAAGTGTACCGGTCCCGCCGCCCGTCGGGCAAGCGGGAAATCGCACAGTTTTGTAAAGCTGCGTGCGGTCCGGCGCTTAGCGAGCCAAAAATTGATAGACGGTCAGCGAACGGTATTGTCGGCCGGGCTGCAGCCAGCAGTCGGGCTGCGGCCATTCCGGATGCGCGGGGCTGTCGGGCAGGAATTCGCTTTCCAGCGCGATCCCCGCATAGTTCGGGTATTGGCCGCCCTGACGCGACGGCGCGCCGGCCAGAAAATTGCCGCTGTAAAGCTGCAGCGCCGGCGCGCTGGTATAGACCGTCATTTGCACCCGTTCATCGGCGGACCACAGCCGCGCCGCCGGATTTTCGCCGTCGGCGCAGCCCGGCTGCAATAAATAGGCGTGATCGTAACCGCCGGTGCGGCGCTGGTCGTCGTCCTGCAGAAAGTCGCGCAGCAGCGTTTTGGGCTGACGGAAATCCATTCCGCCGTCGGCGACCGGTTGCGGATCCGCGCATGGAATACCTTCGCCGTCTACCGGCAGATAGCGATCGGCAAACAGCTGAAGCCGGTGATGACGCGCGTCGCCAGGCTGGCCGTCGAGATTGAAATAGGCGTGATTAGTCAGGCAAACCGGGCAGGGTTTGTCCACCCCGGCCAGATATTCGATCTCCAGACCGTTTTGCTCGGTCAGCCGGTAGCGTACCTGGGCCGTCAGCGCGCCAGGGAAGCCCTGATCGCCATCCGGCGAGTGCAACTGCAGCGTGACTTCGCGGCTGTCGCCGGCGACGATATTCCAGCGCCTGGCGTTAAACCCCTCGGGCCCGCCGTGCAACTGATGTGCGCCGGAGTTGGCCGCCAGCCTGAAAGTCTGGTCGCGGTGGCGCAGAACCGCGTGGGCGATACGGTTGGCGTAACGGCCCACCGAGGCGCCGATATAGGCATTCTGGCGCGGATAATCCGCCGGCGTTGCGCAGCCCAGCAGCACTTCGCGCATCTCCCCGCCCGCCAGCGGCAACTGACAAGAGAGCCAGGTGGCGCCCCAGTCCATCAGCATTATCTGCATGCCGGCGTCGTTTCGCAGGCTGATGAGTTGAAAGGGCTGGCCGTCGGGCGCCCGTTCACTTGCTTGTTTGTTCAGCATAACCCTGTTCCTGATAAGACAACCCCGGCGCGCGGGGCGAGGAGATCCGTCATTGGGCGGATTGTCGCGCAGGCCCGGAAAAATCCGGCCCGTCGCCAGTACATCGGCGGCGAAACGGCGGCGTATATTGCGCCGAACCGTTCAGGCGAACGGTTCGGCCGGCATGGGCAACGGCGCCTGAATTCAGGTCCGGCCGGAATCAATGCGGCTTAATCCGGGTAACCGTTCGGGTGCCTTGACTGCCAGCGCCAGGTATCGGCCGCCATAGCGTCCAGCGAACGGGTAACGCGCCAGTTCAGGTCATGGTCGGCCTTGCTGGCGTCGGCCCAATAGGCCGGCAAATCCCCTTCGCGGCGCGGCGCGAAGTGCCAGGGCAGCGCTTTGCCGCAGGCGCGGCTGAAGGAATCCACCACCTGCAGCACGCTGTAGCCGATGCCGGCGCCCAGGTTGTAGATATGTACGCCGGGTCGGTTATGCAGCGCTTTCATCGCGGCGATGTGGCCGTCGGCCAGATCGACGACGTGGATGTAATCGCGCACGCCGGTGCCGTCCTCCGTCGGGTAATCATTGCCAAAAATCGCCAGCGATTCCCGGCGTCCGACCGCGACCTGGGCAATATACGGCATCAGGTTGTTGGGGATACCCTGCGGATCTTCGCCCATTTCGCCCGACGGATGAGCGCCAACCGGGTTGAAGTAGCGCAGCAGCGTAATGCTCCAGCCGGCGTCGGCGCGCTGAACATCCTGCAGGATCTGCTCCACCATCAGTTTGCTGCGGCCGTACGGACTGGCCGGCTGACCGGTCGGAAAGTCTTCGCGATAAGGGATTTTCGGCTGGTCGCCATACACGGTGGCGGATGAACTGAATATCAGATTCTTCACGCCGGCCGCGCGCATGGCGTCGACCAGCGTCAGGGTGCCGTAGACATTATTTTCATAATACTCAACGGGTTTCTGCACCGATTCGCCCACCGCTTTTAGTCCGGCAAAATGGATCACGGCATGAATATCGTGCTGACTGAAAATCGTGGCCAGCAGTTGGCGATCGCGGATATCGCCCTGATAGAAATCGGGTGTCTTGCCGGTCAGTCGGGTAATGGTATCAACCACGCTGGCTTTGCTGTTGCACAAATTATCCAGAATTACCGGCTGATATCCGGCTTCCAGCAGCTGCACGCAGGTATGACTGCCTATGTAACCGCTTCCACCTGTAACCAGAACTTTCATTTTTGACTCCTGTTAGCATCTATCCGTAAAAAATAGCATGAGAATTCGGCTGAAAAGGTGATCATGCTTGGAAAAATCAGCGAAATTTCGCAGAAAATTGCTGACCGATCGCGCCTGTCTGTCGAATAACCTGTTCACGTGTGAGTCTTATTTTGCTGCTGGTACGCACCTTTGTGGTAGCGTTTTCATTATTATTCGGATAACTCTCAGCCGGCGCGCTGATAACAAGCGCGCCGGCTTCGCGCATCGATGCGTCAGACGCGCTCTGGCGCGGCATCAAGCACGTCCACCTGATAGCGATAGCGGTCATCGTGCGGAATAAAGGTCAGGCGATGGGTAATACAGTCGGGCGCATCCTCGGCATGATGCGAAACGAACAGCAACTGGGTTTTGCCTTTGCGCGGCAGTATATCCAGCCAGCGGCGGACCAACTGACGATTAAGCGGGTCAAGCCCCTGCAGCGGCTCATCAAGAATCAGCAGCGCCGGATGTTTGACCAGAGCCCGGGCGATCAGCACCAGCCGTTGCTGACCCCATGACAGCGACTTAAAGGGGGCGTCGGCGGCGCTGCCGTTCAGCCCAAGCAGCGCCAGCCACTGGTCGGTCAACTGCAGCTGGCGATCGGACGGCGTCTGGTATACGCCGATGGAATCAAAGAAGCCGGACAACAGAACGTTGCGCGCACTGGCGCTGACCCGGTAATCCAGGTGCAGGCTGCTGCTGACGTAGCCGATATGCCGTTTGATATCCCAGATGGTTTCGCCGCTGCCGCGCCGGCGGCCGAACAGCGTCAGATCGTTACTGTAGCCCTGCGGATGATCGCCGGTAATCAGGCTCAGCAGCGTTGATTTGCCGGCGCCGTTCGGGCCGACGATCTGCCAGTGTTGCCCCGGCAGCACCTCCCAGTTCAGACCGTGCAGCACCGGGCGATCATTATAGCTGACGATGCCGTTGCGCAACTGGACCCGCGCCAGATCGTCGGGCAGCGCGGCGTCCCGGCGCGGATCTTCCGCTTCCGGCAACTGCATTTGCGCCAGCCGTTCGCTGTGCGCCAACTGCGCGACCAGCGCTTCCGCCAGCACTTCACTGCGCGTGCCGATACGGCTCAGCGTGCAGTCGGCCAGCACCCCCACGTGGTTAACGAAGTCGGGGATATCGTCAAAGCGGTTTAAGATCAACGCCAGCGTATAGCCCTGTTCCGCCAGTTCGGCCAGCATCGCGGCCAGCTGAGCGCGGGAGTCGACGTCCAGCCCGTCGAATGGCTCATCCAGAATAAGCAGATCGGGCTGCGCCATCAGCGCCTGACACAGCAGCGTTTTACGGGTTTCGCCGGTCGAAAGGTATTTAAAGCGGCGGTTCAACAGGTGGGCAATGCCAAATTGTTGCGCCAGGTGCTGACAGCGCGACGCGTCGTTGACCTCATCCTGAATCACCTGGGCGGCGGTGCGGCCGGTGTCGTCTTCGCCGGCGCTGAGCATATCGGTGTTATTACGCCGCCACTCCTCCGTGACCAGTTGCTGCAGCTGTTCAAACGACAGGCGGGCGATACGGCCGAAGCGACAGGTGCGTTCCCCGCTGCGCAACGGCAGCTCGCCCGACAGGGCGCGCGCCAGAGAGGATTTGCCGCTGCCGTTCGTGCCGACAAAGGCCCACGCCTGGCGACTTTCCAGCCGCAGGTTATCCAGTTTCAGCATGCGAACGTCATTCAGCCGGCATACTCCCTGTGAAATGTGCAACACAGACATTTTTTATCCCTTTTTGTTCTTAACATTGACCAGTCCCCAGGGGTAATGCTATCCGCCCGGCTTGTCAATCCCGTCATTTTTCAGGCGGCTGGCCGATTACGCCGCGCAGCGGACGATTAGCACAGCGTGGCGATAATCGCCTGGTCGGCATTAAAGAAGGCGTTGACCTCCTGATCCAACTGTAATTGTTGCTGCGCCACCGTCTGATTCGCGACCGTGGCGCATAACGTTTCTCCGCCGGGCAGGGCGATCAGCACTTCGCTGTTCTCCGCGCCCTGTTGGATGCTGCTGATGCGGCCGTTCAGGATATTGTCGGCCTGCGGCTGGGGGGCGGCGGCGGAACGCAGCTCCACCCACGGCGCCTTAATCAGCACCAGCACCTCTTTGCCGGCCTGCAGCTGCAGGCGTTCGGCGCTCTGCTGAGTGAGCGCGATGGTCAGGCGCGTTTTGCCGTCGACCAGCAATACCTGCAGATGTTGCTGTACCGTCTGCTGCGAGCGCGCCACCACGGTGCCGAAAAACTGATTGCGCGCGCTGGTTTGCAGAGAGAAACGGGCGATGGCGGCCAGCAGGCTATCGAGCGGCAGATTGTCCTGCTGCAGTACATCAAAGGCTTTTTGCTGGATCTGAGCCAGTAGATCGTAGAGTTGAATCAGGCGTTCGCCATAGCGGGTGAGCTGCGCGCCGCCGCCGCCTTTGCCGCCGGTGCTGCGCGAGACCAGCGTGTTTTCCGCCAGTTGGTTCATTTCGTTAATCGCATCCCAGGCGCTTTTATAGCTGATGCCGGCCAGTCTGGCGCCCTGGCTGATCGAACCGGTATGACTAATTTGTTTTAACAGGGAGATACGACGTGGATCGGCAAATAGACGCTGTTGAAGTTTCAGGGTAAGAAGGATTTCTGCTTGCATGGTTGGATATCCGCGATGTTCTGATAAGTAATGATGCAGACCGCTGACAACGTGCGATATTGACAAGATTTTCCGCCGACCGTTATACCGCAGAGTTCCGTCTGTGTGCGATAACGCGGCCGTTAACGGGATCAAGACAGCCGGTTAAGATACGCCAATATACCCGCCGTCTTTCAGGTTGTCGCCAGGCTGTATCCTGAAATGTATTGGTATGCCTTATATTGTCGCTATTTTCTTATCCCCCGGCAAATCGCACAAATAGCCGCTCTCTTTTTATCGGCTGCGGTAAGATGTGCGGGCGTCGTTCCCGGGCGGCTTCAATTGATGGTGGGGTCGGCTTTCCCGTTTGCCTGCCGCCGCCGTCGCGGTTTGAAATGCGGCGGGGATATGGTAGTTTTATAGCCACCCTGGCATGGGGCGAGCAACAAGGCCCACGCACCTGCGGCTTGAAGTATGAAGGGTATACAATTAATTGCGGCTGTTGATGATGACAGTTATTTATTGCGCTAAGTGAGGCGGGCATGCTTGAATTGTTAAAAAGTCTGTTATTTGCGATTGCCATGGTGCCGGTGATGATGGCGATCATCCTGGGCGCCATCTACGGTCTGGGTGAGGTGTTTAACGTCATCTCTAAAATCGGCCATACGCAAAAAGACGTCAGTCACAATCAACGCTGATTTTTGCTAAACCCGGTACTTTGCCGGGTGCTTTGTCCTCCCGCGCCGTCGCGCTGATTTTCAGGTCGCCCCGGCCGCCGAATTTTCCCGCTGCGCCGCCTGCCCGCGCGTTGTTATTTGCGTTTTTTTCCCTGTAATGTTTGTGCCATTAGGCCGATAAAGCGGATGACAGTGTTTAACGCTTCGTTATATCATTTGTTACACACCGTTACTCTTAGGGGAAAGCAATGAGACAGCAATGGATTAAATGGTTTGCGGCACTGACGCTCAGCGCCGGTATTGCCTTGCCGGCCAGCGCCGACGACAGTAAGGTGACCGTATTCGCGGCGGCCTCATTAACGAATGCGTTACAGGAAATCGCCACGCAATACCAGCAAGAGAAAAAGGTCAATGTCGTCTCCTCTTTTGCTTCCTCTTCCACCCTGGCGCGTCAGATAGAACAGGGCGCGCCGGCCGATATGTTTATCTCCGCCGACCAGCAATGGATGGATTACGTTCAGGATAAACAGCTGATCGCCAACGACAGCCGCCACACGCTGCTGGGCAATGAGCTGGTAGTGATCGCGCCGAAAACCAGCGCGCTGGGCAAAGTCGAAATAAACGCGCAGACCGACTGGAAAAACCTGCTGAAAGGAGGGCGTCTGTCGGTGGGCGATCCGGATCATGTCCCGGCCGGTATTTATGCGAAAGAAGCGCTGCAGAACCTGAAGGCCTGGGACGAACTGTCGCCGCTGATGGCGCGCGCCAATAGCGTGCGCGCCGCCATGGCGCTGGTCGAGCGCGAAGAAGCGCCGCTGGGCATCGTCTATGGTTCCGACGTGGTGGCCAGCGATAAAGTGAAAGTCGTGGGCACTTTCCCGACCGCCAGCCATAAACCGGTGGAATACCCGATGGCGATCGTTAAAGGCCGCGAAAATGCGACGGTCGACGGCTTCTATCAATATCTGAAGACACCGAAGGCGGCAGAGGTGTTTAAACGGTTCGGGTTCACGCCTGTTCAATGATAGTCAGTGATTATGAGTGGCAGGCGATTGCGCTTAGCCTGAAAGTTTCAGTGCTGGCGGTCGCCTGGAGCCTGCCCTTCGGGATCCTGATGGCGTGGATCCTGGTCCGTTGCCGGTTTCCCGGCAAATCCTTACTTGATAGTCTGATTCATCTGCCGCTGGTCTTGCCGCCGGTGGTGATCGGCTATTTATTGCTGGTGGGCATGGGGCGGCGCGGCGTTATCGGCGAGTGGCTGTATAACTGGTTTGGTTTCAGCTTCAGCTTTAGCTGGCGCGGCGCGGCGCTGGCGTCGGCCGTGGTGGCTTTCCCGCTGATGGTGCGCGCCATTCGTCTGGCGCTGGAGGCGATCGATCCGCGTCTGGAACAGGCGGCGCGCACGCTGGGCGCGCACCCGCTGCGCGTATTTTTTACCATTACGTTGCCGCTCTCCCTGCCGGGCATCATTGTCGGCGTGGTGTTGGCTTTTGCCCGTTCGCTGGGCGAATTCGGCGCCACCATCACCTTTGTCTCAAATATTCCCGGCGAAACGCGCACCATTCCTCTGGCGATGTATACCCTGATCGAAACGCCGGGAGCGGAAGGCGCCGCCGCGCGGCTGTGCGTGATCGCTATCCTGTTGTCCCTCGTATCGCTATTGTTGTCGGAATGGCTGACGCGCTGGGGCCGTAAGCGGCTGGGGGGATAATGCTACAGCTGGATTTTAGTCAGCAACTGGGCGACCTGGCGCTCAGCGTGAAGACCGAGCTGCCCGCCGAGGGCATCACCGCCATATTCGGCGTTTCCGGCGCGGGGAAAACCTCGCTGATCAATGCCATCGTCGGGCTGACCCGGCCGCAGAGCGGGCGTATTGTGCTTAACGACCGGGTGCTGGCCGACGCGGAGAAAAAGCAGTTTCTGGCGCCGGAAAAACGGCGCATAGGCTACGTGTTTCAGGACGCCCGCCTGTTCCCGCACTATCGGGTGCAGGGGAACCTGCGCTACGGCATGGCCGCTTCAATGCGCGGCCAGTATGACGATATCGTCGGTCTGCTGGGCATTGGGCATCTGCTAAAGCGCTTTCCGATTACGCTGTCCGGCGGCGAAAAGCAGCGCGTGGCGATTGGCCGGGCGCTGTTGACCGCGCCGGAGCTGCTGCTGATGGACGAACCGCTTGCCTCGCTCGATTTGCCGCGTAAACGCGAACTGATGCCTTACCTGGAAAAACTGGCAAAGGGCGTGAAAACGCCGATTCTGTACGTCAGCCACAGCCTGGATGAAATTTTGCGTCTTGCCGATCGGGTGCTGGTGCTGGATAACGGTAAGATTAAGGCGCAGGGCGAGCTGGAAGCCGTCTGGGCCAGCAGCGCGCTGCGTCCCTGGCTGCCGCGCGAAGAACAAAGCAGCATTCTCAACGTCAGCGTATTGAGCCAGCATGAGCGCTACGCCATGACGGCGCTGGCGCTGGGCGATCAGCATCTGTGGGTGAACAAAGTGGATGCGGCGCTGAAAACGCCGCTGCGTATTCAGATTAAGGCCGCCGACGTGTCGCTGGTGCTGCAGCCGCCGCACAACAGCAGCATCCGCAATATTTTGCCGGCCCAGGTGGTCGAGTGTCTGGATATCGACGATCAGGTGGAGGTGAAGCTGGACATCGGCGCCCAGAGCCTGTGGGCGAGGATTACGCCCTGGGCGCGCGACGAACTGGCCGTGCGCCCGGGTCAGTGGCTGTACGCGCAGATTAAAAGCGTTTCGATCACCGCCTGAGTCGGGGGGCGCCATACTCGCCGCTCCCTGTCGGCTATCGTCGCCATCCCCGCAGCGGCAGGCGACGATTTTCTGCGCATCAAATCTGGTTCAGCACCCGGCTGTGGATTACTTCGGCGATGCCGGGCTGGTCATTATCCGCGATAACCAAATCCGCCCGCTGCTTAACCTCGTCGACGCCGTTGCCCATCGCCACGCCCAGTCCGGCTAGCTCCAGCATGCTGATATCATTGAAGTTATCGCCAAAGGCAATCACATCCTGCATGGAGAATCCCTGTTCTTCCACCCACTGCCGCAGGCGCTTGCCTTTACTGTTGCCCGCCTGCGCCACGTCCACCTGATCGTGCCACGACCATTCGCAGGCCAGACCCAGTTCGCTCTCAACCTGATCGGCAAAGCCGCGCAGCGCGGCGCAGTCTTCGTCCGTGGTGGCGAATTTCCAGATCGACTGCGCGCTGTCGGCGGCCTGAGCCAGCGAATCGACCTGCAGCAACGTGGGTCGCTGCGCCGGCGGCAGGCTTTCGGCCCAGGCCTGAGCGCGAACAATGTGCCCGCAGGGCCGCTGATAGAGCATGGCGTCGTCAACGTACATCAGGCCATGAATATCAAACTTCTCCAGCAGCCGCAGAACGCGCTTCGCCTGATCGACCGGCAGCGGATCGGCGTGCAGCACGCATTTTGCCTGATAATCGTACAGATAGGTGCCGTTACAGCAGATTGCAGGTGTGTCCAGCTGCAGGGCCTGATAAAAAGGATGGATGGCGACGTGATGGCGACCGGTCGCAATCAGCACCCTGACCCCGGCGGCCTGCGCCTGGGCCAGCGCATCAAGCGACTGCGGCAGGATTTTTTTCTGTCGATCCAGCAGGGTTCCATCCAGATCGAGCGCAATTACACGGTAAGTCATAGTCGTCCTGTGTTGTGTCATCGTATGTACCCTAAATAATTCGAGTCGCAGGGCAACACGTTATCGCAGCGATTCGGGTGAGCGAGCGCAGCCAGCGCACCTGCAACTTGACGTCCGACGGGTATAGAGCGGTAATCAAACGATGGTACACTGTAAGTCAGGCCGAGCAAACCATACCCGGCAGATTTCAGGCCGCGGGAGGGCGCCAGGCGAGTGAGTGGCCGTCGGTTCAGCGCGGGGCCGAAGCGGCGTTATCGTCCGCTCCGCGCTGCCGCTATGCAGGCATACCGAACGCCGTCAGCAAGATTCAGGGGATATCCGTTTCCGGTTTGGCCCGTCGCGTCAGGGCGGTAAAACATGCCGGATATCATATAGGTTAAATGAGGAGAGCATGATGCAGCAAGTTGTCTATGTCGCCAGTCCGGAGAGCCAGCAGATTCATGTCTGGCAGCTTAGTCCGCTGGGCGAACTGACGCTGTTACAGGTGGTGCAGGCGCCGGGACAGGTGCAGCCGCTGGTGATTGCGCCGGATAAGCGCCATCTTTATGCCGGGGTTCGTCCGGCCTTCAGCGCGGTGAGCTACCGAATTGAAAGCGACGGTCGGTTGACTGAGGCCGGATCGGCCGCATTGCCCGGCAGTCCGACTCATCTGTCGACCGATCGCCTGGGACGGTTTCTGTTCTGCGCTTCCTACAGCGCCAACTGCGTCAGCGTCAGCCCGATCGATGCGCAGGGCATCGCCGGCGCGGTACAGCAGCAGCTTGATGGCCTGGAGGGGTGCCACTCGACCAATATCGACCCGGCCAACCGGGTACTGTGGGCGCCTTGCCTGAAAGAGGACCGCATCCGTCTGTATGATGTCAGCCACGACGGCCGACTGAGCGTCAACGAGCAGGCGGAACTGCGGGCGGCGCAGGGCGCTGGCCCGCGCCACATGGTGTTCCACCCTGATCAGCCGTTCGCTTATTGCGTTAATGAGCTGAGCAGCTCTGTCGATGTGTTTAAGCAAAGCGCGGCGGGCGGCGGGTGGGAAAAAGTGCAGTCGCTGGACGCGATGCCAGCCGGTTTCAGCGATACCCGCTGGGCCGCCGACATCCATATGACGCCGGACGGGCGTTTCCTTTACGTCAGCGACCGCACCGCCAGCCTGTTGAGCATTTTCCAGGTGTCGCCGGACGGCAGCGCGCTGACGCTGAGCGGGCATCAACCGACTGAAACCCAGCCGCGCGGCTTCTCGCTGGATAATTCAGGTCAGTTCCTGATCTGCGCCGGTCAGAAATCGCATCACATCGAGGTCTATCGGATCGACGGGGGGAATGGCGCGCTGCAGCCGCTGGCGCGCTATGCGGTGGGACAGGGGCCAATGTGGGTTACGGTGCTGACGCTGGGCTAACGGCGCGCGGGGCGGCTATCGCCGCCAGATGCGTCGCCAGCCGTCCCCGCCACGCGCGCACCAGCGCGGGTTGACGGGGCCAATCCGGTTTAACCGCGGTACTCGATAATCGACAGGCCGGCGTTGTAGTCGGTGCTGTAGATTATGCCCTGGGCATCGACAAACACATCGCACGACTGTATTACCGCCGGTCGGCCGGGGCGTTTATCGATCATGCGCTGCGGCGCGGCCGGCACCAGCGCGCCGGTCTCTTTCGGCCGATACGGATTACTGATGTCATACGCGCGCACGCCGGCATTCTGATAGGTGGCGAAAATCAGCGTCGAGCTGATAAAACTGCCGGGCCGGTTTTCATGCAGGTTGTGCGGTCCGAAGTGCGCGCCTTTTTTCACATAGTCGGTTTCCGCCGGCGGCGGGAAGGTCGCGATGCTGACCGGGTTAGTCGGCTCGCGAATATCGAACAGCCAGATCAATTTCTCGCCGTCCTGCTGGTTATCCAATACCGCTTCATCCAGCACCACCAGCAGATCCCTATCGGGCAGCGGCAGCGCGGTATGCGTGCCGCCGCCGAACGGCGGACTCCAGTTGCGGTGGCTGATTAACCGCGGCTGGCTGCGATCGCTGACGTCCAGCAGCGTCAGGCCGCCGTCGCGCCAGCTGCCGTAGGCGGTATCGCCATTGACGATCGCATGATGCAGCGCATAGCGTTTGCCTTCCGGCCAGTCCGGTTTTTCCCCGCCCGCGCTGTGCATGCCGGGCAGCCAGTAGCGGCCGGCCACCTGGGGTTTTCGCGGGTCGGCCAGGTCAATGGTCAGAAAAATATAGTCGCTGTAGCCGTCGGGCAGGGCGGAGACATAGGCCCAGCGTCCGCCGACATACCAGATGCGGTGAATGCCGATGCCGTCCAGCGAGAGGAAACTGATTTCGCGCGGCTTATCCGGCACTGAAATATCGAAGATGCGCAAACCGGCGCTCCAGCCGCGCTGACCGTTGCCGGTTTCAACCGTTTCTGCCACTGAACGGGTGTAATAGACTTTTTCCTCGGCAAAACGCGCGTCGGCAAACAGATCGCGGGCGTTGACCACCAGCAGCAGATCGTCATGCGCCTGCAGATGGATATTCCAGGTTCCGGGCGGCGCGGCGATGAAACCCGCCGCTTTGGGGCGGCTGACATCGCGCACATCCACAATAGAGACGCCCTGGGAAACCATATGGCCGATATAGGCATAGCCGCGATGCACCATTACCTGCACGCCATCCGGCCTGCCGCCCTGATCGCTGTGGCCGATTAGCCGCATATTGCGGCTGTAATCCGGCACCGGCAGTTGCTGAGACGCCATAAAAAACTCTCCGTATTATTTTGCCTTCGCCGCCAGTGTAGCAAACCAGGGGGCGATGAAATCATCGGTCTGGCCCCAGCCGGGGATGATTTTGCCTAGTCCCGCCACGTTAACCGGACCGGGCTGGCTGACCAGCAGCGCCTGAGGGATGACGGAAGATTTGAATTCGTAAGTGGCCGGCGTAGGTTCGCCGGCTATTTTATTGGCCACCAGGCGCAGGTTAACCTTACCGATCAGCTTAGGATCGACCGCCACGCTGACCTTCCACGGGCTGCCCGCTTCGCGCATTAGCTGAAGATCCTGATTCGAGATATCGATGCTGTAGAGTTTGATTTCAGTCCGGCCGTTCTCTTTCAGCGCTTTCCATGCGCCCTGGCTGAAGGCGTCCCAGGTGCCCCAGATGGCGTCGATCTTGCCTTTCGGGTATTTCGCCAGCACCGCGCCGACCTTGTTGGCGGTATCGCCCTGGACATCGGACGAGACGGCGCCGATGGATTCCAGCTCTTTAATATCCGGGTAGTTTTTCAGCAGTTGCTGTGCGGCCTGCTGGCGGCGTTCCATCGGCGGGAAGCCGGCGACCCACAGTTTGATGATGTTGGCCTTGCCGTTGAAGTCTTTCACCAGCGCGCCGAGCGACTCGTTGGTCAGTGACGCATCGTCCTGCTGAGTTACCGTAACGCCCGGAATATCGCCGCGCACCGCGGTGTCGAACACGGAAACGGCGATGCCGCTGTCGACGATGCGTTTAATCAGCTCGGTCGAGTAAGGGTCGCGGCCCTGAGAGAGGATGATCCCGTCATACTTTTGGCTGATCGCCTGGTTAACGAAGTCCTGAAAGCGGGCATCGTCGCCGTTGCTAAGGAAGGTGCTGATCTTGAAGCCGAGCTTTTTCCCTTCTTCCAGCACGCCGGAAATAAACTGCGTGGTATTGTCGTCCGAGCCGAGGTTGCGGATAACGGCGATGCGAATCGGGCCTTCATGGCCGGCGATAGCGGCCGGAATCGGCGCCGGCGCGGCAGGCGCCTCAGCAAATGCGGGCAGCGAGATAGCCAGGCTTAACGCCAGCAGTGCGGGGGTGAATTTTTTCATCGTCGGCTCCATGGTGTTCGGTGATGTAGACAAAAGAGACAGCGTGCGGACAGACCGATTTTTGGCTGTCTTTATGTCTGGATGTCTATTCTGTGATGCAGCATCATAACCAGTAAGCGCTGGTCGGTGAACCGTTTTTGTTATGAATTTTGGGATTAACTTATAACGTTTTGTCGGGGGGACTTTGCTCTGAGTAAGACGGCATCTGGCGGCGGCCGGATCGCAGCTCTCCCGGCGAATTTCCGCCGGAACGGAAATGACCGGGGATAGCGATAGCCAACAAGATAAAGCCCGCTGGCGCGGGCTTTATTGGGGTTACTTCACTTGCTGACCCGGTTGGGCGCCGCTGTCCGGGCTGAGCAGGAAGATATCGCTGCCGCCGGGGCCGGCGGCCATCACCATCCCTTCCGAGACGCCAAAGCGCATCTTGCGCGGGGCGAGGTTGGCGACCATTACGGTCAGCTTGCCTTCCAGCGCTTTCGGGTCGGGGTAGGCGCTGCGAATGCCGGAAAACACCTGGCGAGTCTGGCCGCCGAGATCCAGCGTCAGCCGCAACAGTTTATCCGAGCCGTCGACCAGTTCGGCCTGCTGGATCAGCGCGATGCGCATATCCACTTTGGCGAATTCGTCGAAGCTGATGGTCGGCTGAATCGGATCGTCGGCCAGCGGACCGCTGATCGCCTGTGCCGTCGGCGCGCGCATATCTTCTTTGGATGCTTCAACCATGGCGCTGACCTTATCGGCATCGATGCGGTTGAACAGCGCCTTAAAGGCGTTAACCCGGTGGCCGGCGAGCGGCTGCGCGATGTCGTCCCACTTCAGTTCGATATTCAGGAAGGCTTCCGCCCGCTGCGCCAGAGAAGGCAGTACCGGTTTGAGGTAGGTCATCAGGATTCGGAACAGGTTGATGCCCATGGAACAAATGGCCAGCAGATCGGCATCGCGGCCTTCCTGCTTCGCCACCACCCAGGGCGCCTGCTCATCCACATAGCGGTTAGCCAGGTCGGCCAGCGCCATGATTTCGCGTATGGCGCGCCCGGATTCGCGGCTGTTATACGCTTCGGCGATGCTGTTCGCCGCGTCGATGAAGGTCTTGTAGAGCGACTCATCCGCCAGCGTGGTCGACAATTCGCCGCCGAAACGCTTGCCGATGAAACCGGCGTTGCGCGAAGCCAGATTGACCAGTTTGTTGACGATGTCGGCATTGACGCGCTGCACGAAGTCTTCCAGATTGAGGTCGATATCATCAATGCGGGAAGAGAGTTTGGCCGCGTAGTAGTATCGCAGACAGTCTGCATCAAGGTGTTTCAGGTAGGTATCGGCCTTGATGAAGGTGCCGCGCGATTTCGACATCTTGGCGCCGTTCACCGTCACATAACCGTGTACGAACAGGTTGGTGGGTTTGCGGAACTGGCTGCCTTCCAGCATGGCCGGCCAGAACAGGCTGTGGAAGTAGACGATGTCTTTACCGATGAAATGGTACAGCTCTGCGCTGGAATCTTTACGCCAGAATTCGTCAAAATCCAGATCGCCGCGCTTGTCGCACAGGTTTTTAAAGGACCCCATATAGCCGATGGGCGCGTCCAGCCAGACGTAAAAGTATTTGCCCGGCGCGTCCGGCACTTCGAAGCCGAAGTAGGGCGCGTCGCGGGTGATATCCCACTGCTGCAGGCCGGCATCGAACCATTCCTGCATTTTATTCGCCACCTGCTCCTGCAGCGCGCCGGAGCGCGTCCAGGCCTGCAGCATCTCGCTGAACGCCGGCAAATCAAAGAAGAAGTGTTCGGATTCGCGAATAACCGGCGTGGCGCCGGAAACGGCCGATTTCGGATCGATCAGGTCGGTCGGGCTATAGGTAGAGCCGCAGACTTCGCAGTTGTCGCCGTACTGGTCGGGCGCTTTACATTTCGGGCAGGTTCCCTTCACGAAACGGTCAGGCAGGAACATGCCTTTCTCAGGATCGTAAAGCTGGGAAATGGTGCGGGCTTTAATGAAGCCGTTCTCTTTCAGGCGACGATAGATCAGACCGGACAGCTCGCGGTTCTCTTCGCTGTGCGTGGAGTGATAGTTATCGAAGCTGATGTTGAACCCCGCAAAATCCTGCTGGTGTTCATGGCTGACCGCCGCAATCATCTGTTCCGGCGCCACGCCCATCTGCTGGGCTTTCAGCATAATCGGCGTGCCGTGCGCATCGTCGGCACAGATAAAATGGACCTGGTGACCGCGCATTCGCTGAAAACGAACCCAGATATCCGCCTGAATGTGTTCAAGCATATGACCGAGGTGGATAGAGCCGTTAGCGTAAGGTAGCGCGCACGTTACCAGTATTTTTTTTGCGACTTGAGCCATAATTGGAAACTTGCTTTCTTTAAATGGTGAGAGAAGGGAAGCCCGATGTTACCCCATCGCGCGGGGTGGCGTAAACAAAAGCGGCCCGCCTGTCAAATTTTGCCGCTCGCCGGGGCGAGGGTCGGCCGGCCACCGGCGCAGTTTTGCGGCGTGCGGCTGTACGGCGCGGTTGGGCGGAAGCCGCCATACGATTGCGTCCGGGGCCGCTCATTCTGTTATGCTATATACTCGTTGTACTTCAGGTTGCATGCGCGCTGGCTGCGATCGCTCACCCGAATACATGTAGCCTATGGCTAAAGGATTTCAGGTGGCGGCAGGGCGGCTACCGGGCGAATCTTCGGCGTCTGACGCGCCGCGCGAGCGGTTCGGACAAGGCTGCCGGCCGCGCAGTTCACGCCCGTCGACCGGGGCCGCTTTGCCCGGCCGACGCCTGCGCGGTCTGAAGATGAAGGGGTGACACCATGAATCTAATAACAATTATTGCAAGGAGCCGGGATGAACTCTTCCTTCCCTGAGCAGAGCACGCCTGATGCTCTGCGTGCTATGGTGACCGGCGTGCTGGCCACCTTTCAACACCCGACGCTGAAACGCAATTTGACTACGCTGAATGCGCTGCGCCACTGCGCGCTGCTGGACGATGTGCTGCATATCGAACTCGAACTGCCGTTTGCCTGGCAGAGCGGGTTTGATGCGCTGAAAGAGACGGTGAGCGCCGATCTGATGCGAATGAGCGGCGCCCGCGCGGTTGAATGGCGGCTGGCGCACAATATCGCCACCCTGAAGCGGGTCAATAATCAGGCGGGCGTCAGCGGCGTGAAAAATATCATCGCCGTCAGCTCCGGCAAGGGCGGCGTGGGCAAGTCGAGCACGGCGGTGAATATGGCGCTGGCGCTGGCGGCCGAAGGCGCCAAAACGGGAATTCTGGATGCGGATATTTACGGGCCGTCGATTCCCACCATGCTCGGCGCGGCCAGCGAACGCCCGACCTCGCCGGACGGTCAGCATATGGCGCCGGTGATGGCCCACGGGCTGGCCACCAACTCCATCGGCTACCTGGTAACGGACGACAATGCGATGGTATGGCGCGGGCCGATGGCCAGCAAAGCGCTTTTGCAACTGTTGCAGGATACGCTGTGGCCGGATCTGGATTATCTGGTGCTGGATATGCCGCCGGGCACCGGGGATATTCAACTGACGCTGGCGCAGAACGTGCCGGTGACCGGCGCGGTGGTGGTCACCACGCCGCAGGATATCGCGCTGGTTGACGCGATGAAGGGGATCGTCATGTTTGAAAAGGTCAGCGTGCCGGTGCTGGGCATTGTGGAAAACATGAGCGTGCATATCTGCAGCCACTGCGGTCACCTGGAGCCGATCTTCGGTACCGGCGGCGCGCAGAAACTGGCGGAAAAATATCACTGCTCGCTGTTGGGCCAGTTGCCGCTGCATATCTCGCTACGCGAAGATCTGGACCGGGGCGAACCGACGGTCGTCAGTCAGCCGGACAGCGAATTTACTTCGCTGTACCGCGAGCTGGCGGGCCAGGTGGCGGCCCAGCTGTACTGGCAGGGAGAAGTGATCCCGAGCGAAATCTCCTTCCGGGCGTTGTAATTCGCCGCGTCTTCCGCCCCCGTTAGTTCGTATGTTCGTCGCTCCGATCCGCGCCGCCTCTGTAGGGGCGGCGCGGGTCGGGGGCGCGTTTCCCGTCGTGGTTGCATAAGATTAAGTCCAGTTCGCCGATCTCCCGGCCGGCATAGCGCCGCACACGCCTGGCGCCGGATAAATGTACCAATGCAGATAAAAAATGCGCGTAACGCCGCGGGCAAGTCTGGCGCGGGCTGGAAAGGCTGGCAGGAGCGGCATGAACGCCTTATAATTGCGCCGCCAGGCACCGTCAGGTGTTCTCCCCTCCATTATTATGCAATCAGGTCTTTAATGTTATGACTGACAAGTCTCATCAGTGCGTCATTATCGGGATAGCCGGAGCCTCCGCTTCCGGTAAAAGTCTTATCGCCAGCACGCTTTATCGCGAACTGCGCGCCCAGGTGGGGGATGAGCATATTGGCGTGATCCCTGAAGATAGTTATTACAAAGACCAGAGCCACCTAAGCATGGAAGAGCGGGTTAAAACCAACTACGATCATCCCAGCGCCATGGACCACAGCCTGCTGCTGCAGCATTTGAAAATGCTAAAATCGGGGCAGTCGATAGAATTACCGCTGTATAGCTATGTTGAACACACCCGCAAGCAGGAAACCGTTCATCTGGAGCCGAAAAAAGTCATCATTCTGGAAGGCATACTGTTACTGACGGAAGTGCGCCTGCGGCACGAGATGAATTTATCTATTTTTGTCGATACGCCGCTGGATATTTGCCTGATGCGCCGTATGCGGCGTGACGTTAACGAACGCGGCCGCTCGATGGACTCCGTGATGGAGCAGTATAAGAAGACGGTGCGTCCGATGTTCCTGCAGTTTATCGAACCTTCCAAGCAGTATGCCGATATTATCGTGCCGCGCGGCGGCAAGAACCGCATCGCCATCGATATTCTGAAGGCGAAAATCAGTCAGTTTTTTGAGTAACGGCATTAGACGGGCCGCAGCATAGCTATTTGATAATGACTGTGGCAGTTTTATATATCCAACATACTTGTCATGTTTCAGGCGGCAGATGCGTTGGCTGCGCTCAGGTATTCGAGCCATTCCGGGCCTTAGCCTGCGGAGCCGCCGCCAGAGGCGTTTAAATCCGTTATGATCCGAAGCATCCGTCCGAACAGGTGTTTCGCGAAGTGTGGGCCTCATGCATGAGGTTCGTCCTTTGGGCCGGCGAGCTGTAACTCGGTTGCTGACCGGTTTGTCGCTCGCCTGCCGCTTTTCTGCTGCGTTGAAGTATGGCGGGTATGCACCCAACATCATTCGAGCGGCAGGACAAAAACGGCAAAAGCGTTTTTGAGCAGCGCTTGCGCTGACCCCGAAGGGGCGAGGCCATAAGACCGAATAACGCGGCGACACAGCGAATCCCCAGGTGTTTACAATCAGTAAATGACTGGGGCTGAGCGAGGAAAGCCAACGCACCTGCAACGTGAAGTATGACGGGTATAACGATAAATACCTTAGGGAGAAACAATAATGAGACTGTGCGATCGTGATATCGAGGCCTGGCTGGACGAAGGTAAACTGACGATTACGCCGCGTCCGCCTGCCGAACGAATCAACGGCGCCACGGTGGATGTCCGCCTGGGCAACCAGTTTCGCGTGTTTCGCGGCCATACGGCGGCCTTTATCGATCTTAGCGGTCCGAAGGATGAAGTCAGCGCGGCGCTCGACCGGGTGATGAGCGACGAGATCAACCTGCCCGAAAACGAACCTTTTTTTCTGCATCCCGGCGAACTGGCGCTGGCGGTGACGCTGGAGTCGGTAACGCTGCCCGATAATCTGGTCGGCTGGCTGGACGGCCGCTCGTCGCTGGCGCGGCTGGGACTGATGGTGCACGTCACCGCGCACCGCATTGATCCCGGCTGGCAGGGAAGAATTGTGCTGGAGTTCTATAATTCAGGTAAGTTGCCGCTGGCGTTACGCCCGGGAATGATGATCGGCGCACTGAGCTTCGAGCCGCTGTCCGGCCCGGCGGCCCGTCCTTACAACCGTCGGCAGGACGCCAAATATAAAGATCAACAGGGCGCCGTAGCCAGCCGGATAGACAAAGACTGATGCGCCTGTCCGCGCGGCCTGTTACGGTTCCTGTGATGAGGATGGCATGAGACGATTTCTGACAACGCTGGTTATTTTGCTGGTGGTGCTGGTCGCCGGTATGACGGCGCTGGTGGCGCTGGTTAATCCGAACGATTTCCGCGCCTATATGGTGCGCCAGGTTGAAGAACGCAGCGGCTATCAGCTTAGTCTGGAAGGGGATTTGCGCTGGCACGTCTGGCCGCAGCTCAGCATCCTTTCCGGCAAGATGTCTCTGCAGGCGCCGGGCGCCAGCCTGCCGGTGGTGAGCGCCGACAATATGCGGCTTGACGTAAAACTCTGGCCGCTGCTCTCCCATCAACTGGTGGTAAAACAGGTTTTGCTGAAGGGCGCGGTGGCGCGCCTCACGCCGGAGAGCGCCGCGCCGCGGCCGACCAATGCGCCGGTCGCGCCTTCCGGGTCATTCACGCCGCAGGAAGAGAGCGGCTGGACGCTGGATATCGATCGGCTGAAGATTGCGGACAGCCTGCTGATTTTTCAGCGCAGCGGGCAAAGTGGCGAACCCGGTGAACAAATCAACGTACGCGACATCAACCTGGAAATGGAGCAGGACGGCGAACGTCAGGTTAAATTAACCGTATCCAGCCGGATTAACCGCGATCAGCGAGATTTTACTTTCTCGCTGGCGGCCGATATGGATATGCAGCATTACCCGCAGCAGGTTAGCGCTCAGATCGCGTCGTTTGATTATCAACTGCAGGGCGCCGCGATGCCGGCGGAAGGCATTCACGGTCAGGGCAGTTTGCAGGTCAGCTATCAGCGGCAGCCTGAACGGATTGAGATCCGCAATCTGGCGCTAAGCGCCAACAGCAGTCAATTGCGCGGCGACGCCAGCGTGCAGATGGCGACGCCGCCGACATGGACGCTGAATCTGACATCAGACAAAATCGACCTCGATGCGCTGCTGGGGCTGCGGCCGTCCGGCGATACCGACAGCCAGAACGGGCAAAAGGCGCCGGGTAAGCCAGTGATCGCCGCGGAAACGTCCCCGGATAGCGCTCAGGCGCTGCGCGGTTTCAATGCGCAGTTATCGCTTCAGGTAAAAGAGCTGCTGTATCGCGGCGTGACGGTTAATCAACTGGCGCTGCAGGCGAAAAATGACGCGGGCCGGCTGACGGTCAGCACGCTGAGCGGTTTGCTCGGCGACGGCCAGTTTTCTCTGACGGCGCAGATGGATGTTGATGCGACGCCGGCAATCGCCGTTCAGCCGGTATTGAAAAATATCGAGTTGGCGCGTCTGCTGCAGGCGCTGGCTCTGCCGCAAAATCTAAGCGGCATCCTGTCGATGCAGGGACAGCTCTCCGGCAACGAACTCAGCCTGACGGCGCTTTCGCAACAGTGGCGCGGCAGCGGCCGAATGGAAGTGACTTCGCTGCGTGCCCATGGCCTGAATATTCAGCAGATGATCCAACAGGCGATCGCGCGCGGCAACGGCAATATTCAGGCGCAGGAACGCTACGAACGCTATACGGAAATGCAGCAGGTTAGCGCGCTGGCCCAACTGAATGCCGGCGATCTGCGCATGACGGCTATTAAGGGGAGTTCGCCGTTGATGCAGGTGACCGGCAGCAGCCGGCTCGACCTGCCCGGCCAGCGCTGCGACATTAATTTGAACGTGCGCGTACTGCAGGGCTGGCGCGGCGATGCCCGTCTGATCGAGGTGTTGCAAAACAGCGAAATACCGCTGCGCGTATACGGTCCCTGGAATAACTTAAGCTACCAGCTGCAGGTCGATCAGCTGTTGCGAAAACGCCTGCAGGATGAGGTGAAAAAGCGGCTGAACGATTGGGCGGATAAAAATCAGCAGCAGCAGAAAGGCAAGGATTTGAAACAGCTGCTGGAGCGGCTGTAGTGCACGGATGTAGTGCAGGTATAGTAAGGGGGTCGTGTTGTTTTAACGGACGCAGGGCGTCTTTGCCCGATAAAATCTGCACATTCGGTATCACCAGCATACCCTCTGTCGCTTGTCATTCTCGCGCGGGCCGGGGGGGCGAGCATCTCCTTTTTCGGTAGCGGCGGGATTATTATGATGCTGATGCTGATGCTGATGCTGATGGTCATTACCGCGTGGCCGGAACCGGTGGTCATCGCGGCCGCACGGTAATGACCGCCGGTTCCGGCCACGCGCCGTTTACCTTCGTTGAATTAATCCCCCGCCTTGCGGCGCTCATGGGCGTCAACCCGGCCTGTCTGGTTATTCCTCTGCGGGCATTGATGCTGTCGCCGGTTTTGGGCGTGGTGGTATCAGTGGCCGGTATGGTAAGGATTTCCCCGTTCGAAGAGGAAAACGAACATCGGTTGTTATGTCGGTTGGTCTGGCGGCGGTCGCTACGGAGCTGGTGCAGGCCTGAGAGTAACATGCTGTTATTCTCAGGCCTGCGGCGAAAATGACCAACAATAACGACTTTTCAGACATGGTAAGGCGCGGTCAAATTCTGCTCCGCTTCAATAACGCTAATCTGTTATTCAAATATACCCAAAATCATTCGAGCTGCAGGCAGGCGGCGGCGCAGAGAAAAATGCGTCGGCAACGAATTTTTCCAGCCAATGGCTGACCTTTGGTGAAAGACGGGCTGTGTCTAATTAATCCCCGGCAGCTTACAGCCGTAATCGACCGGGGGAAGCGATGAATTATGCCGTGAGCAGAGCTAACGCCGCGGGCGGCGGCCCTGCAAGGATGATCCCCGGGGATAGGGTAAGTAACAAAACCAATACACCCGCAGCCTGACGTCTGCGGGTTTTCTCTTCGCCCGACACCGCTATCCCGGCCGGCCTAAAATGCCGGTCATCGCGACCATAAACCTGCGGCGGCCGGAGCGCCTTACACCTCGAAATCCTCTTCCATCTGCAGCGCCGCCGGCGTGATCGATACCTTGACGATTCGGTGGCTTTCCACAGTCAGAATTCTGAAGGTATAGCCTTCGATGGTGAGTTCATCCCCCGGCTGCGGCACACGCTGCGTATGCTCCATCAATAGCCCGGCCAGAGTGTGATACTCGCGTTTTTCATCCAGCGTCAGCGGAATGTACATGATCAGGTCTTCCAGCGGGATATAGCCGTTTGCCGTCCAGCTGCCGTCCGGGTTTTTCTGGATATCGTGGCGCGCATCCAGCTTTTCCCCTTCGATCGGCAGATTGCCGGCGATAGTTTCCATGACATCGCTGAGCGTGACGATGCCTTCCACCGAGCCGAATTCATCCACCACAAACGCGAAATGGGTGCGGGCCTCGCGAAATTGCTCCAGCGCCAGCAGCAGGGAAAGCTGTTCCGGGAACACCAGCGGCTGACGGATCAGACGCCGCAGATCGAGCGGTTGCTGATTGAGCTGCTGGTCGAGCAGATCGATAACGTGAACCATACCTAGCGGTTCGTCGGAACTGGCGCTGTCAATCACCACCAGACGGGTATGCTGATTTTTACGCAAAAGCGCCGCCATTTCATCGGGCGAGGCGCTCAGATCCACCAGTTCGATATCGTGGCGAGATGTCATAATACTGCTGATTGTGCGCTGCGCCATGCCCAGCACGCGCTCAATCATACGGCGTTCCTGACGGTTAAAAACCTCTTCGCCGTTTTCCATACTGTCGGCGATCAGTGACGATGTTTGCGTATCCAGCTCGGCATCTTCATGTTTGCCGCGCAGAATCCGCAGCACGGCCTCGGCAGTACGCTGGCGCAGTGGGGTAGAGGAGGAGAGGAAACGCCGGCGATTAAATTGCGATAGCTGGTTCAGCGCCTCAATCAATACGGAGAAACCGATCGCCGCATACAGATAGCCCTTTGGTATGCGATAGCCAAAGGCTTCCGCCACCAGACTGAAACCAATCATCAACAGAAAACTCAGACACAAAATGACGATTGTCGGGTGAGCATTGACAAACTGCGTAAGAGGTTTACTGGCCCACATCATCAGGCCGATGGCGATCGTAACGGCCGCCATCATCACCAGCAGATGTTCGGTCATTCCGACGGCGGTGATCACCGAATCCAGCGAAAAAATGGCATCGAGAATAACGATTTGCGCAACGACCAGCCAGAAACGCGCGCCTTTACGCTGCGTCTGTTGCTGATGATCCTTCCCTTCCAGCCGTTCGTTGAGTTCCATCGTCGCTTTAAACAACAGGAAAATCCCGCCGACCAGAATAATGCCGTCGCGAGCGCTGAAGTCATGCTGCAGAAAGTTAAATAGCGGTTTGGTCAGGGAGGCGAGCCAGGAGATAGACGCCAACAGGATAAAGCGCATTAGCAGCGCGAGGGAAAGGCCGACGATACGGGCTCTGTCACGTTGTTTCGCAGGAAGTTTTTCCGCCAGAATGGCAATAAACACCAGATTATCAATACCAAGAACCAGCTCCAGCACGACCAGGGTCGCCAGGCCGGCCCAAATCGTTGGATCGGCGATCCACTCCATACTTTTTATTTCACCTTTTTTTCATTATTTGGTCTGGTCAGCAGGAAAAATTCCCCGCTCTGGACCAGAATTAGACCCACATAGTGTAACGAGTTAAAGACGGATTGATGAGGAAAATACTACAGTTATTTTCATCAAAAAATGTTTCTGGCGGGGAAAGGCGTCCGGTAAGATATTGATCATCTGCCATAAGGTTGAAATCTTTACCAAAAACTTACCGTATTCGCGCAAAAAACAGACTTTTTTGTGCTGGCGTAAAATTGCTAAATTACAGATATCTATGGATTTTAACATGACAGGGCTAGTCTTATTCTGAAAAAGCACTCTGAAGCCATCTTCGGCTTGTACTCCCCCAGGACGCGATCAACAATATTATTATAATGGTTGCGCATTTTTTGTTACATAAACCGCTTTTTGAGGAATAAGCCAGCCGTGATGTAACAGTACGGTGAATATTTTGCTTTATACCCGGTTGCTTTCTGGATGCTGCGGGGCGGCAAGTGAATGGACCCCGACGGCTGACGCAGTGATGCGGGTGATAAATCTGTCGAAAGCGGGTTTTTATGTTACCTGCGGCGTTGCCGAAGGAGCGGCTGATTGACCGAAGTCAGCGTGTCAGCAGACAGGAAAGATAACTGGGATATAACAACATAGCGTCCTGCAGAGTAGGCCAATAAAGCAGGATTTCCGGGTCCCGACCGCGCTCTGGTAGCTACAAGCCAGGGGCGGTAGCGTGTCTGACATTACGATTTTAAACGGTTTATTACGGTGCGAAAAAATGCAAGAGCTGATAATCGTGTTTATAAGCGCGCTCCTGGTTCTTTTTCCGGCGAGAAAAGCGGCAATTCACGTTGGTCTGGTGGACAAGCCCAACGACCGTAAACACCATCAGGGACATATTCCTTATGTCGGTGGTATCTCAATCTATCTGGCGCTATGGGTTCTCTATGCGCTCCATCCCCAATGGTTACCTGACTTCCCCATCTATATGATCTGCGCCAGCCTGTTATTGCTTGCCGGCGTACTTGACGATCGCTTCGATCTCCCGGTGTTTCCTCGTGTGTTGCTGCAGGCATTGGTTGCGGCGCTGATGATGTATTTCGGCCTGACTTTGTCGACGCTGGGCAATATCTTCTTTGGCACTGAAATCGCATTGGGCGTATTTGGCTATACGGTAACGCTGTTTGCCGTCTGGGCGGCGATTAACGCCTTCAACATGATCGACGGCATCGACGGCCTGCTCGGCGCGCTTTCCTGCGTTACCTTTGGCGCACTGGCCATGGTGTTCTGGCTGGGCGGCTATAACGAGCTGGCCGGCTGGAGTCTGTGTCTGCTGGCCGCAACCGTACCCTACATCCTTTTGAACCTGGGATTCCCCCTGGGGCAAAAATATAAAGTATTTATGGGCGATGCCGGCAGTACGCTGATTGGTTTTACTGTAATCTGGCTGTTGCTGCTGGCGACGCAGGGGGAAAACGCGGTGATGCATCCGGTCACTGCGCTATGGCTGATCGCCGTACCGTTAATGGACATGATCACGATTTCGGTACGCCGAATTCGCCGCGGCCACAGCCCTTTCCGGGCGGACCGCGAACATTTGCACCATATTTTACTGCGAGCCGGCTTAACTTCTCACCAGACGTTAGTTGCTATTACAGGTTTTGCACTATTATTAGCGGCGATGGGGATTATCGCCGATCGCGCCGGCGTAGCGGAATCTGTGATGCTAAGCGCTTTTCTGGTGGTGTTTATCGGCTATTTCTGGTCCACCGGCCATATCTGGCGCCTGCAGACAGCGGTGCGCAGAGTCACTGGCCGGGCGGCGGCGACTCTGGTGGAGAAACAGGGTCATACATCGCCGTTAAATCGATGAATTACCGGCCTTTTACGCCCGAAGTTATTGCATCATAACTGCTCTTTATTCTCTATAATAATGAATCCTTTATGGGGATTTTGCGTATCTATTATCATAACTTATTGAAAGTGATGGCATAAACAGGATGATAAATCATAGATTGAAGTTGGTACCGCTGATGGTATCGGCCGCATTACTGAGCGGCTGTACCATTGTTCCCGGCACTCACCTTTCGACCAGCGGTAAAGAGGTGGTTAAGCAGCAGGATGACAATTTTAATATCGACAAATTGGTTAATGTCTACCCTCTGACGCCGTCACTGGTGGAAAAGATGCGGCCTAAACCGCTGGTGGCGCAGAATAACCCGCAACTGGAACAGGAACTGCAGCGCTATGAATACCGCATTGGTATCGGCGATGTTTTAATGGTTACGGTGTGGGACCACCCGGAACTAACCACGCCGGCCGGTACTTACCGCACTGCCGCGGATACCGGCAACTGGGTACACTCCGACGGCACGATCTTCTATCCTTACATCGGCAAGGTGCGGGTGGCTGGTAAAACGGTAACTCAGGTGCGTGATGAGATTATGGGCCGGCTGGCGCAATACATTGAGTCGCCGCAGGTGGAAGTCAGTATTGCCGCTTTCCGCTCGCAGAAAGCTTATGTTACAGGGGAAGTAACCCGCTCCGGGCAGCAGTCGGTGACTAATGTTCCATTAACCATTCTGGATGCTATCAACACTGCTGGCGGTCTGACTGAAAATGCCGACTGGCGTAATATTGTCCTCACCCATAACGGTAAGGAAGAGCGTATTTCCCTGCAGGCGCTGATGCAAAACGGCGATCTGTCACAAAATCGCCTGCTCTATCCGGGCGATATTTTGTATATCCCGCGCAACGATGATCTGAAAGTCTTCGTGATGGGGGAAGTGAAGAAGCAGGCAACGCTGAAGATGGACCGAAGCGGTATGACGCTAACCGAGGCGTTGGGTAATGCGGAGGGCATGGATCAATCGTTCTCTGATGCTACTGGCGTGTTTGTAATTCGCTCACTACGCGGTACGGAAGGTAATAAGTTGGCCAATATTTACCAGCTCAATACATCGGATGCGACCGCGCTGATTATGGGGACGGAATTTCAGCTGCAGCCCTATGACGTGGTGTATGTAACTACTGCGCCGGTGGTGCGTTGGAACCGGGTTATCAGCCAGCTGGTGCCGACTATCTCCGGTTTTAATGATTTAACCGAAGGTTCGTTGCGTATCCGCAACTGGCCATAGAGATTGCGATGTTTAATTCTATTTTAGTGGTTTGCGTTGGGAATATCTGTCGTTCGCCTACCGGTGAACGGCTGTTAAAACAAGCGCTGCCGGAGAAAAAAATTGCCTCTGCGGGACTAGGCGCTCTGGTGGGAAAACCAGCCGAACCGACTGCCGCCGAGGTAGCAACTGCTCATGGCCTATCACTGGAGGGGCACTCCGCGCAACAGCTTACCTCTTCACTTTGCCGCCAATATGACCTGATTCTGGTCATGGAGAAAGGGCATATCGATGCAGTAGGGCGGATGGCGCCTGAGGTGCGGGGTAAGACCATGTTGTTCGGCCACTGGCTGAATCAACAGGAAATTGCCGATCCTTATCGTAAAAGCCGCGAAGCGTTTGAGTTTGTTTATTCACAACTTGAGCAATCTGCCCGTAAATGGGTGCAGGTATTAAACCGTTAAGTCAAAATAGTCAGGAAACCCGATGGCAGAGAAGATTTCTGTAAAAGCATCTGACACAAACACAGATGAACTTGATTTAGGGCGTTTGTTGGGCATATTGCTGGACAATAAATGGTTGATTATTGGTGTGACGGCAGTATTTGCTTTTATAAGTTTATTGTATGTGGTTTTCGCCACTCCGGTGTATAAAGCTGATGCTTTGATCCAGGTAGAACAGAATGTGGGCACTAATTTGTTAAATGATTTGTCTAGTGTATTACCGGATAGCAAACCAAAATCTGCAGCAGAGATTGAACTAATAAAATCTCGAATGGTAATTGGTAAAACAATTAGGGATCTTTCATTAGATACAGTTGTTGAACAAGAGTATTTCCCTGTGTTTGGTAAAGGATTAGCCCGTATTTTGCATAAAGAACCAGGAGAAATTGCCATATCGCGTTTGGATGTTCCCATCGTTTGGCAAAGTGAAAAAATTCGGTTGAAGGTATTAAATAATAATACCTATGAAGTATCAGTAGGTGATGACATAAAATTTTCTGGAAAAATTGGCAAATTAGAAACTGAGCATGGATTGACGTTACTTGTAAGTGATGTTAATGCTCCAGAAGGAACGATTTTTCTACTCAAAAAACTTGATGAATTAACAGCCATTAACTACCTATTAGACAATTTTTCAGTAGAAGATAAAGCAAAAGATAGTGGTGTTTTACTGTTAGGATTAGAAGGAGAAAATCCGAACCAGATAAATAAAGTTCTGAATAATATTAGCCAAAATTATCTTCAGCAAAATGTAGAGCGTAAGTCAGAAGAAGCTGGTAAGAGTTTAGAATTCCTGAGAGAACAATTACCAAGCATTCGCAGTTCTCTTAATGATGCAGAAAATAGGCTAAATCAATATCGTCAACAAAATGAATCCGTTGACCTTTCATTGGAAGCTAAGTCAGTACTTGATACAACAGTGGCTGTAGAATCCCAACTTAATGAATTGACGTTCAAAGAAGCTGAAATTTCTAAGCTATATACTAAAGAACACCCGGCTTATCGAGCATTGTTAGAAAAAAGAAAAACGCTAGAGCAGGAAAGAGACAAACTAAATAAACGTATCGGGGCTATGCCAAAAACTCAGCAAGAGATTTTGCGTTTAACACGGGATGTCCAGGCTGGGCAAGAAGTGTATATGCAGTTGCTAAATAAACAGCAAGAGTTAAGCATCAATAAAGCCAGTACTGTAGGTAATGTTCGCATTGTAGACTCGGCTGTAACTCAAATTAAACCTGTTAAGCCAAGAAAAATAGTTATGATTTTATTAGGTATTATTCTTGGAGGAATCGTTTCTACAACATTTGTTATTATAAGAGCTATATTGCACAAAGGAATAGAAAGCCCTGAACAACTGGAAGAAATGGGAATTAATGTTTACGCCAGTATACCTCTGTCTGAATGGCAACAGAAGAAGGATCGGGAGTTATTGGGAAGGAATAACAGGAAGAGTAATACTCGCTCTACGGAATTGCTGGCTGTTGGTAATCCTGCAGATTTGGCTGTGGAAGCTATACGCAGCCTTCGTACAAGTTTACATTTTGCGATGATGGAAGCTAAAAATAACGTATTAATGATCTCTGGGGCTAGTCCCGCGATTGGTAAAACGTTTGTCAGTGCTAACTTAGGGGCCGTCATTGCTCAATCAGGACAAAGAGTTTTAATTATTGACTGCGACATGCGTAAAGGTTATGCCCATGAATTGATGGGGACAACTTCCGATAATGGATTGTCAGACATATTATCGGGGCAGTCAAAGGTTGAATCTACTGTACGTAGAACGCATATAGAAAATATGGAATTTATTTCAAGAGGTCAAATTCCACCTAATCCATCTGAGTTATTAATGCATCATAATTTCTCTGATTTTATATCTTGGGCAAATAAACATTATGATATTGTTCTTCTTGATACCCCACCTATTTTAGCGGTAACTGATGCGGCAATAATTAGTCGCCATGCAGGAACATCTCTACTGGTGGCAAGGTATATGATTAATACTCCGAAAGAAGTTGAAGTAAGTATTCGTCGCTTTGAGCAGAATGGTGCAGAAATTAAAGGCGTGATATTAAATGCCATAGTAAGACGAATGTCAAGCTACTACAATAACTATGGGTATTACGAGTACGATTATAACAAGTAATATTGTATGTTTTCCCTCCTCGTTAAGAGGAGGGTGTGATGTTGAAAATCAATCATCACAAGTGTTTGGAGGCTATGCCTATATATGCCGCTATTTTTTAGTAATTTAAATTTATCTATTTATTTTTTTCTTTCATTGTTTTTATTTTTCTTGTCTTTTCTTGCCGCAAGATATAAAAATAATAAACTGGATATACTAAACACAACATTAGTTGCTGTCATGATGGTATGCTTTTATGCATTTAGAGAGCCTGGCGCAACTGATTTGATAATGTATTTTGATTATTATGATAGGCTTGACAGATTTGAAGATTTTCCATGGGGATTGAGTTTTTACTGGTTAATGTTAAGCATAAAAACCATTAATGCGTCCCATGAGGCATATTTGTTTGGAACTGCAATATATTTTGTAATTTTAATTTTATTTTTTTCTTTTCTCTTTTTTAAAGATAAATGTTATAAATCATTAATTTTATTGTCCTTTTTTTATGGGTGGTCAATTCTTGATTTGGCAACTAATACATACAGACAAGGTGTTGCTGCTCCTTGTGCTATGATTGCATGTTATTTTTTCTTTCAAAGAAGATTATTACTTTTCTCTTTATTTACAGCAATAAGTGTTGGGCTTCACTGGGGCGCTTTGGTACCAATATTACTTGGAGTCTGTGCATTTGTCCTTTCTAAAAATATCAAGATATTGAAGTTCGTGTCAGTCTTAGTTCTGTTATTATACACGCTATCTTTTTTTATAGATTTGAGTCTGGCAAAAATTTTTGTAAACTCAACATTTATACAATATATGGAGAAGATATTTGTCGGCGTAAATATATCGGATAAAATATATAGCTACCTTAACTCTGAAGTAAATGGTGCTGATTTTTATGACTTACCAATCATGACTAGGCTTAAATTCACAATAGAGTCATATCTCCCATTACTGATAAATGTTTTTTTTCTTTTAACAAGAAATAAAAAAAATAGTGACATTTTTGAAGATAATAAAACTTACATTTCTGTTGTCTCGTATATTGTTTTATTAAATTTATATGCAGTAAGTATTATCTCTATGGCATGGTTTTTTAGGAATTTTTACTGGCTTCCATTTATCTCGATGACAAGTTTAATCTTCATGATTTCTTCTTATGAAAAAAAGAAATATTATCCTGCTTTGTTGGTTCTTTATATATTAATGGTTGTAGCGGTAAGCATATTAACTAATTGGTCTTCTGAGTTATTAAAAATGTCTTATCCAATAATGTGAAGTGCACAACTTATTTATTTTTACGGTAAATTGAAAGACTATTATCATGAATGAAAATGAAAAGGTTAGCGTGTATATAACAACGTTTAACAGAAAAAATAAACTACTCCGGGCCCTGCGCTCGGTTCAGGATCAAACACATAAAAATATTGAAATACTTATTTGTGATGATGCTTCGACTGATGGTACGGAATTAATGGTATTAGAAGAAAAGAAAAAAGATAATAGAATTAAATACTTAAGGAATATTGATAATAAAGGCGCCTGTGCTTCAAGGAATAATGGAATAGTAAATGCAACAGGAAAATTTATTACCGGGCTTGATGATGATGATGAGTTTTCATTGGATCGGATAGAGTTTTTCCTTAATCACTGGGATGATAAGTATTCATTTTTATGCTGTAATTTTATGGATGTATATGAGAATGAATTTATAAAAAAACATTATAAATCTTTCCGGAATTACAAGGTTTTTAGTTATAAAGATTTACTTTTTGCTAATAAAGCATCAAATCAAATATTTACGCTAACAAGCAGACTCAAAGCTATTGATGGGTTTGATATCCGGGTAAAAAGATTACAAGATTGGGACACTTGGCTCAGATTATCCTTCAGGTTTGGCCCATTTATTCGATATACAAAAAGTAATTATTTTATGTATCATGATCATAATCTCAGTGAGAAAAGAGTATCGCAAAATGATAGTCTAACTAATGCATTAGCAACACTACTTGAAAGAAATAAAGATATTTATTCTGAAAAAGATGCCCTATGCATGAGGTTTTTTATAAAGCAATTAAAAGGGAATTCATCCTTAGTTGAATGTTTATACTGGAGTGTCGTTAATAAAAATCCAAAATATTTTGTTAAGTATTTTTTTGAATAATTCTCTTTTTTGTTATTAATGTGACGAGGTTGAAATATTTAATTTACTATCGAAGTTAGATGTTCTTTATTATCTATCTAACATATAAATGTACAATGCCGAAAAGCAATATGGGGGGGGGGCTTGAAAATAGGTTTTATTGTTGTTCTATATAATCCAGAACATGACATAATAGATAAGTGGAAAAACGAACAAAAAGGAAGTCATTATCATTTTTGTGTAGTAGATAATAGTAAAGAAAAAAACAACCATGGCTTTGACTATTATATTCATAATGAGAATGCTGGAGGAATAGCGGGAGCTTTAAATAAAGGTATAAATTATCTGTTTGAACATGGATGCGATTTTATTTTTACATTCGATCAAGATTCAATTTTACCAAAATATTTTTTTGAAGAGATGGAATCTTTTATTGTAGAAAAAAATGCAAAAATGGTATGTCCAAATTTTTATGATATTAATTCTAAAAGTTATGCAACATTTTTTTTATTGAAGAAATGGATTTATAAAAAAGTAAATCTTAAAAAAGAAGATATAACGACGTTTGCAATATCTTCGGGTATGGGGATATCAAGAAGCGCATGGGAAACGGTTGGTGAGTTTAATGAAGCTTACATTATAGACCATGTGGATACGGAGATTTGTCTTAAAGCGCATGTTAATAATATCCCTATATATGTAAACAAAAATATATGTTTAAATCATCAAATAGGAAATAGAGAAACTGTAGATTTGTTTTTTCTGAAATTAAAACCTAATAATCATAATAAATACCGAAAATATTATATTGTGCGTAATGGTACTCATCTATCGTTTAAATATGTTTCTGTGTGTCCATCATTTTTTATTTTTAATTCAGTTAAAGTGGCTTATGAGTTTTTTTGTGTTTTTTTTGAAAAAAATAAACTAGCTAAATTTGGAGCTATGGCTCGTGGGTTGTTACATTCTATAACAGGAACACTTGGGAGTTATAAATAAATATGTCTGAAAATCTAATGAAGAATGTTACTGTTATTATCCCAACATGTAATGGTGGCAGTGTATGGGAAAAAGCCGCAAAAAAAATATCATTAGAAAAAGATAAATATAATTTTAATGTCTTTGTTATTGATTCTGAAAGTACAGATAATACTATAAAAATAGCAAAAAAGTTAGGGTTTGAAGTAAAGAGTATTCGTCGTTCTGATTTCAATCATGGGGGAACAAGGAACAAAGCATTTAATCTGAGTAATTCGGAGTTTTTTGTATTTCTTACTCAAGATGCAATTCCAGAAAAGGATGCGATTAAAAACATAATTAGTTTTCTTGATAAGAATAAAAATGTATGTTGTACTTATGGGAAACAAATCCCTCATGATACAGCCAATCCTCTTGCAATACATGCAAGATTTTTTAACTATAAAAAAAATAGCTATATTACTGGATTGTCAGTAAATAATATTGTCGGCGTGAGGAAGGTGTTTTCATCTAATTCTTTTTCTGCTTATAGAGCTAACTATTTTCATGAACTTGGCGGGTTCCCTTCTCACACGATATTAAGTGAAGATATGTATCTTGCCGCTAAATCTATCTTAGCAGGATATAATGTAGCATATGTCGCCAATGCCGTGGTTAAGCATTCTCATAATTATACCCCGTGGGAAGAGTTTAAACGATATTTTGATATCGGAGTTTTTCACTATGATGAAAAATGGATTAGAGACAACTTTGGGGGAGCTGGTAGCGAAGGGAAAAAGTTTATAGTTTCAGAGTTTAAATACTTATTAAAAAACAATCCTCTTTGGATACCAAGAGCATGTTTACATAACTTATTAAAAATAACTGGCTATAAATTGGGGCAGAATTATACTAAATTGCCTATAATTTTTGTAAAAAAATTAAGTATGCATAAAGGTTTTTGGAATAAAACTAATCCTTAAGAGAAATAAAATGAAAACAAATCAGGGAGTTATTATTTATACCAATGCGTCAATTATATCTATGTTGCAGCGATTTTCAGATATTTCAATCATATTGCTTAGTACGTTTTTAGTTTCAACTATAGTGAGTGATAGAATATCTCTTCAGAACTGGCTCTTTGCATTTATTAGCCTTTCAATTTTTCAAATGATTGGCGGAATTACTGATTTCTATCGCTCATGGCGAGGAGTTAGTTTCAGGGTTGAAATGCAATTATTGATTAGAAATTGGCTGTTAAGTGTTATATTTAGCGCTGGTATACTCTCTATTTTCCCCTCTCTCTTTATTGGCCTTAAATATCACATTATATGGCTGTGTGTCTCGTTATTAGGTTTTTTATTTGCTCGTATATCAATAAGAGCAGTTGTTCGTTACCTAAGGAAATTGGGTTATAATAGTAGACGAGTTGTTGTTGTCGGTGATTCAGTCGCAGGTTTTCATTTAATTGATAGCATCATGAATGCACCTTGGCTGGGGTTGAATGTAGTTGGGTATTATACCCTGGAAGGGAAAAAAATTTCAAAAGAGTACGATAAACTAAATATTAATTCATTAGGTGATATAAATAAACTCATTGAAAGTGCTCGTAGTTGCAATATTGATAAAGTATATATCGCATTACCTATGCATGAATCAGAACTTATCAACAATATATTGACTGAGTTGTCTGATACTACCTGTACGGTATTGTTGGTTCCAGATATTTTTACTTTTAACTTGCTTCAATCAAGAAGCGAAATGGTTAATGGTATCCCTGTTATATCGCTATATGATACACCTATGAGCGGTATTAATATGATTATAAAAAGAATTGAAGATGTTACGCTCTCATTATTGATAATTTTGTTAATATCACCCTTGCTTTTACTTATCTCATGTGTCGTGAAAACAACATCTCCAGGACCGGTGATTTTCAAACAAAAGCGTTATGGAATAGACGGGAAAGCGATTGATGTGTGGAAATTTCGCAGCATGTCAGTAATGGAAAACGGAGATAATGTAATACAGGCTAGAAAAGGGGATTCAAGAATAACACCGGTAGGAGCCTTCCTAAGAAGAACGTCTCTTGATGAACTGCCTCAATTCTTTAATGTGGTAAAAGGGGATATGTCAATTGTTGGTCCCCGGCCCCATGCGGTTGCGCATAACGAGCAGTATAGGAAATTAATTAAAGGATATATGCTTAGACATAAAATGAAACCAGGTATTACTGGCTGGGCTCAAATTAATGGCTGGCGAGGCGAAACCGAAACATTAGAGAAGATGGAAAAACGTATTGAGTTTGACCTTTTTTATATACAAAACTGGAGTGTATGGCTGGATTGTAAAATTATATTTTTGACAATATTCAAAGGCTTTGTAAATAAGTCAGCATATTAGTTATTTTAAAAAAGGTAATGATCATGAACATCATTGTAACAGGTGGTGCAGGATTTATTGGTTCCGCGGTGGTTCGTTATATTATTAAAAACACAAAAAATAAAGTGTTGATTGTTGACAGCCTAACTTATGCAGGTAACTTAGAATCCTTGCTGGAGATGTCTTTAGAACCTAATTATTCTTTTTCTCAAATTGATATTTGTGATAAAGAAGCTTTGACAGATGCATTCACTTCCTTTAAACCGGATGCAGTTATGCATTTAGCTGCTGAAAGCCATGTAGATCGTTCAATTGACGGACCTGCGGTTTTTATTCAAACTAATATTATCGGGACTTACAATCTACTTGAAGTAACCCGCGCATATTGGGTTACGCTGAGTGAAGATAAAAAACAAGCATTTCGTTTTCATCATATATCTACTGATGAAGTTTATGGGGATTTATATAGTACGGACGATCTTTTTACTGAAATAACACCGTATGCTCCAAGTAGTCCTTATTCTGCATCGAAAGCCTCCAGCGATCATCTGGTGCGAGCTTGGCACCGAACTTATGGCTTGCCAGTACTGGTAACAAATTGCTCTAATAACTATGGTCCATATCATTTCCCTGAAAAACTAATACCTTTGATTATTTTGAATGCATTGGAAGGCAAGCCATTGCCTGTTTATGGTAACGGTGCACAGATTCGTGATTGGCTGTATGTGGAAGATCATGCCAGAGCGTTGTACAAGGTCGTAACCGAAGGGAAAGTTGGTGAAACTTATAACATCGGTGGCCACAATGAACGAAAAAATATTGAAGTGGTAACAACAATTTGCGAATTGCTGGATGAGCTTGTTCCTGACAAACCTAATGGGATCGCTCGCTATGCTGATTTGATTACTTATGTAGTCGATCGTCCTGGTCATGATATGCGTTATGCAATAGATGCATCAAAAATTCAATGTGAATTAGGTTGGAAACCTCAGGAAACATTTGAAAGTGGAATCCGTAAGACGATTGAATGGTATCTTGCCAATGAGAAATGGTGGCGCCGGGTTAAAGATGGTTCCTATGCCGGTGAACGACTGGGATTATCCAGCTAAATTATCAGGAGTAGATAATATGAAAGGTATTGTATTAGCCGGTGGCTCCGGAACTCGCTTACATCCTATTACTCGCGGTGTATCCAAGCAGTTATTACCCATTTATGATAAACCTATGGTTTATTATCCTATTTCTGTTCTGATGTTAGCTGGTATCAGGGATATATTAATCATTTCCACGCCAGCTGATATGCCATCTTTTAAACGCTTGCTGGGTGACGGTAGTCATTTCGGTGTTAATTTTAGCTATGCAGTACAACCTAGTCCCGATGGCTTGGCGCAAGCTTTTCTTATCGGCGAGGAATTTATTGCTGGGGAGCGCTGTGCCCTGGTATTAGGCGATAATATTTATTTTGGTCAGAGTTTTGGTAAAAAATTAGAAATGGTGGCTTCACGTACAGAGGGAGCAACGGTATTCGGTTATCAGGTTGTGGATCCTGAGCGTTTTGGTGTAGTTGAGTTTGATGAAAATTATCGTGCTATTTCTTTAGAAGAAAAACCACTAAAACCTAAATCCAGCTGGGCGGTGACAGGGCTTTATTTTTACGATCATAACGTTGTAGATATGGCCAAACAGGTAAAACCGTCTTCCCGTGGGGAGCTGGAAATAACTACTCTAAATGAGATGTATCTGGAGCAAGGAACTTTGAATGTAGAGTTGCTGGGGCGCGGTTTTGCCTGGTTGGATACTGGTACTCATGACAGTTTGATGGAAGCCTCCCAATTTGTTCATACCATAGAAAAAAGACAGGGTTTTAAAGTCGCTTGCCTTGAAGAAATAGCTTTTCGTAAAGGATGGTTGAGTAAAGAACAGGTGGCTGAAGAGGCGAAAGCTTTGAGTAAAACTAATTATGGTCAATATTTGACCCGCCTGATAGGAGAGAAATGATATGCAGGTTAAGGATACACGTATAGAGGGTGTAAAGATCATTCAGCCAAAAATTTTTGGCGATGAGAGAGGTTTTTTTCTGGAAACGTTTGAAAAACGACGTTATCAGGAAATGTTGGATATTGATCTGGAATTTGTACAGGATAACCACTCGCGTTCTTCAAAAGGTGTATTACGCGGTCTGCATTTTCAGCGTTCGAATCCGCAAGGGAAATTGGTGCGGGTTGTACGCGGGGAAGTATTTGATGTCGCAGTCGACATCCGTCCTGAATCGCCTACTTATGGCGCTTGGGAAGGAGTGATCTTGTCAGAAGAAAATAAAACTCAATTCTGGATTCCGCCTGGTCTGGCGCATGGCTTTGTCGTGTTGTCCGATGTAGCCGATTTTGAATACAAATGTACTGATTATTATAATCCGGCGAATGAGGGTTGCCTATTGTGGAATGATCCAGTGGTTGGTATTGAATGGCCAGTAACCTCTCCTTTGCTTTCTGAAAAAGATAAGTTAGGAAAATGGCTTAAGGATCTGGCCGGATGAAAATTTTATTGACAGGTTCGAATGGCCAGCTTGGCCGTTGTTTTCAGGATCGCCTACCCGCCGAATGGCTGGTATGGGCAACAGATAGTGATAAGCTTGATATTACCAGTCGGGAAAAAGTTCTCGCAGCAGTAAAAAAGTTCCAACCTAATGTTATTGTGAACGCGGCTGCCTACACTGCTGTAGATAAAGCAGAAAGTGAACCAGAACTAGCAGATTTAGTGAATAAAGTTGGTCCGCAAAATTTGGCTCTGGCTGCTGAATCGGTCGGTGCTCGCTTGGTTCATGTATCTACGGATTATGTTTTTGATGGTACAGCAACGGTTCCTTATGTAGAGACTGATAAAACGAATCCGTTAGGCGTTTATGGAAAAACTAAGCTGGAAGGTGAAATCGCTGTTTCCCATATCTTACCTGATGCGATTATTATACGTACCGCATGGGTATTTAGTGAGTATGGAAATAATTTTGTCAAGACCATGCTTCGTTTGGCTAAAGATCGTGATGAATTAGGTATTGTTTCTGATCAGCTTGGTTGCCCTACGTATGCTGGTGATATCGCTAATGCGATTGTTCAGTTAATAAATAAAAATGCTGATGCAGGGATTTATCATTATTGTGGTAATATTGAAGTGTCATGGTATGAGTTCGCGTTAGAAATCTTTAAATATGCTGAGACTAAGCGACTATTAGATAAAATACCACGTTTAAATCCTATTCTTACCGAACAGTATATAACTCCAGCAAAACGACCGGGATATTCCGTTCTTTCTTGTGAGAAAATAAAAAAATATGAAGTCATTTTATCTGATTGGAAATTGGCTTTAAATGTTTTTTTGTGATTTTTTAGACCTCCCTGAGAACTTTCTTGTTTTTAAGATAAGTCTTCTCAGTGGGGAATAATAGATAGTATAAAATATTGATTTTTTTCTGGGAATGATTGTCGTAATTCGCTTTATTATTTTTATGGGGATTTCGTCTACTTTTTATAAATGAGGTTGACAGTGTGGTTGTAAATGAATCAAATGCTATTTTGGTTGTGTTATATAACAAGTTACCAGGTGAATCAACCACGTTGAATATGTTATTAGAACATGAGTTTCCTAATTCAAGTATACTTATTCATAATAATGGTCCCAAAGAGATTCGCTTTGAAAATGACCACCGCCTGTATTTATTAAAAGAAATTTTCAATAAGGTGGAGTCAGTAAACTGTTTAGAGAATAAACCACTAAGCAGTATTTATAATGAATTTATTCAAAGTAATAAGCACGTAAACCAGTACGTTATTTTGGATGATGATACTGAGATGACCAATTCTTTCTTTCTTGCAATGAATAGCCATGATGATATAGATGTTGAATTACCTAAAATAAAGTCTTCATTTGATGGGGAAATATACTACCCGGTATCTTCAGGGAGGATTATTAGTGGTGATGGCAATCTTGATTCAACATCAACAATATCTATTGGTTCAGGGTTGATTATTAAAAAGAAATTAGTAGATAAGTTCTGTAAATATAATATGACTTTGTTTGATGAGAATTTTGCTTTATACGGTGTGGATTTTAGTTTTTTTAGGCGAATATATAAATTAAATTCTATGGGTGAGAATATTGAAATGAGGTCCACTTCGGTTTTGAAGCATTCATTATCAAGGTTGGAAGGCGCATCTTCTAAAAATGCATTTAGGCATATCGAAAGAATATTGGATGTTGCTATAACTGCGCGTCAATACCCTAGCATTAAATCATATTATATTCTTCTCCGGTGTTTGATAAATGAAATTTACGGGTTTAATTTGAAAAATACTTTGGTTATATTAAAAGCATTTTTAAATGGTAAGCATCCGAGGTGTTAGCGTGTCACTCGATTGTTGTGTTTTTTTTGTGAATGAAATTTTTTTGCATTTTTTATAGTTGATATCGCAGTAATGTTTTTTGAGATTTATTGAATAAAATTATCTTACCTGTTTTCTCTTGGAGTAAGAATGTTAATTTCAGTAGCTATGGCCACTTATAATGGTGGTGAATATATAAAAAAACAAATAAACTCTATTCTTGAGCAAACCATTCAGAATATTGAAGTTATAATTGTTGACGATTGTTCAACAGATAATACCATATCTTTGATAAGATCTTTCCAAGATAGTCGTATTAGGTTAGTTCAGAATAAAAGAAATATAGGATGTTCAGGTTCATTTCAACATGCTATTTCACTTTGTCATGGGGACTATATTGCCCTGTGCGATCAAGATGATCTATGGAAAAAAAACAAACTGGAAAGGTTAGTTTCAAATATTGGTGATAATTCTCTTATTTACAGTGATTTCGATTTTATCGATAAAGATGGACATTCTATTGATAGACCCGTTGGTTTTGTTAATAAATTACATGGGGTTGACTCGAAAAATAAAAATATACACAATATTTCTTTTTTAAATTCATTTGTTCTGGGTTGTTCTTGCTTGTTTGATTCTTCTTTAAAGACGAATATCTTACCAATAATAGATTCTGGATACAATCATGATAAATGGATTATCAATGTAGCGGTTAACTGTAATGGTATTACTTATTTAAAAGAAATACTTTTTCATTATCGAATCCATGGAGGAAATTTATCTATAAAACAAGGCGGGAATAATGTCAATCTCTCTAAGCGTTTATTTAGATTGTTTTTCTTGAAAAAAAGAAAGCCATATTATTCATATGAAGAAACCAAAATTCTTTATCTAAGATGTAAAAAGAAAAAAGAAATAAAAAAAATGACCTCGGTGGTTTTTTTGAATGATTGGTTGTGGTTTTTTGGTAAAATTGTTTTTTTGTGTTATTTTAATTCGACTATTTCTGCAAGGTATACATCAAATAGGTTAGATAGAATTAAAGAATATATTCTGTTTTTTCTGTCTCGATAATTTTTATTATCCCTTTCTTAAGTGGTTGATATGAAGTCTAAACTTTTAAATAATATCTTTCATCTGACTATCCTTCAGGGTAGTACTTATATCCTTCCATTAATTGTATTCCCCTATTTGGTTAGAACTTTAGGAACTGAAAAATATGGTCTTTTTATTTTTTGTCAGGTAATTGTTCAATATTTGACATTAATTTCCGACTTTGGTTTTAATTTTTCATCAACTCAAGAAATTGCAAGAAACCAAGAGGATAAGACGAAAATAACTAAAATTTTCTGGACTACTATTTGGGCAAAGTTTTTCTTAATGATAGTCGCTATTTTTATTTTTTGGGTTTTGGGCTTTTTTATTAATGAAATTAGAAGTGTTTTTTTTATTATAATAATGTTTTCTCCTCAAATACTGGGGGGGATAATATTGCCTGTTTGGCTTTTCCAGGGAAAAGAAGAAATGAAAATAATTTCAATATCTTCTTTGATATCAAGAATTGCTTCAATTATTTTTATATTTATTTTGGTGAAAGGTCCTGGCGATATATATGTTGCGGCTCTTATGCAAAGTAGCATTTCATTGTTAACGGCTATGCTTGTATTAATCTATTCTTTTAATAAGAAATGGGTTGGACATATTTACTTCTGTTTGCAGGATACAGTGATTCTAATAAAAGATAGCGTCGCTTTTTTTATATCTGTGCTTTCTGTTAATTTATATACATCTCTTCCTACTTTAATCGTTGGTGTTGTTCTGGGGACCGAGAGCGTTGCATATTATAATATAGCTAACACTGTCAGAAATGCAATGCAGGGCCTGTTTAATCCTATTTCTCAATCGCTGTTTCCACGTATTAATAGCTTGTATGTTAGTAATTATTATGATGCGAAAAAGCTAATAATGAAGTCGATAAAAATAGTTGCTATTATTTTTTCTTTAATGTCTGTATCTGTCTTTGTTTTGTCGCCGTACATCATTTATATAATCACAGGTTATGAGAATGAAGTAATAATAATAATATTAAGATGTTTATGCATAATCCCATTTGTTTCCGCAGTGTGCAATATATTGGGTGTTCAGACCATGATTACCCATGGATTTAAAAAACAGTTTTCTCTATTAACCCTATTTTGGGGCGTGTTTAATTTAATCATAATATTTCCATTAATTCACTGGTTTGGCGTTCTGGGTAGTGCCTGGTCAGTTTTAATTACAGAAACTTTAGTATTGTTAAGTTTTTATATTTTTCTTAAGATGAAAAAAATATTCTGATTTCTCTATGGAAAATTAAAAATTAGTTATATTTTAGGAGTTGCAGATTTTTTAATCACTAATTTCGGATGGCATATAAAATGACTTTAACGATTTAATCGATAGAGTTCGTATATGTGCCGAATTTTTAATCTTTATTATTTGATATGTTAACGGTAAAAAAATGAAAATAGCAATCGCAGGAACAGGCTATGTTGGCCTGTCTAATGCCATTTTATTGGCTCAGCATAATGAAGTTGTAGCGTTAGATATAGTTGAAGAAAAAGTAGCACTTCTTAATGATAAAAAATCACCTATTGTAGATAAAGAAATTCAAGAGTTTTTACAAAATAAAAAACTCAACTTTAAGGCAACAACAGATAAATACAGTGCTTATGAAAACTCTGAATATATTATCGTTGCTACACCAACTGATTATGATCCAAAAACAAATTATTTTAATACTGAATCGGTGGAGTCAGTAATTAAAGATGTACTAATTATTAATCCGGATGCGGTGATAATTATAAAATCTACTATACCTGTTGGCTATACAAAAAAATTATGTGAACGTTATCAAACTAAAAATATAATATTTTCTCCGGAGTTTTTACGAGAAGGTAAAGCTTTATATGATAATCTTCATCCTTCCCGCATAGTTGTTGGTGAGCGTTCAGAACGTGCTCAGAAATTTTCTTTCCTGCTATTGCAGGGAGCTATAAAGAAAAATATTCCAGTGCTCTTTACAGATTCTACGGAAGCAGAAGCTATAAAACTTTTTGCAAATACTTATTTGGCGATGCGCGTCGCCTATTTTAATGAATTAGATAGTTATGCGCAGGCTCATGGTTTGGATAGTAAACAAATTATTGAAGGGGTGGGATTGGATCCTCGAATTGGAACACATTACAATAACCCATCATTTGGTTATGGAGGGTATTGCTTACCTAAAGATACAAAACAGTTACTTGCAAATTATGCAAAAGTGCCAAATAATTTAATTAAAGCGATCGTTGATGCCAATCGTACTCGTAAAGATTTTATTGCTGAATCAATACTCAGCCATAATCCAAAGGTAGTTGGTGTATTTCGATTAGTTATGAAAAGCGGCTCAGATAATTTTAGGGCATCGGCTATTCAAGGGGTTATGAAGAGAATAAAATCAAAGGGGATTGAGGTTGTTGTATATGAGCCAGTATTGCAGGATAAGTATTTTTTTAATTCTAAAGTGATAAATGATTTACAAGAATTTAAACGAAGTGTTGATATAATTATATCTAATAGAATGACCTCGGAACTATTAGATGTCTCTGATAAGGTCTATACTAGGGATTTGTTTGGTGCGGATTGATTTATATATTTTTTTGAAAGTTAAATTTCATGTAGGTATTTTTTAAATCAAAAAGGCTCATTAATTTCCATGAGCCTTTTGATTTTTTTAAATTGACGAAATAATAAAACAAAATAATTCATCATATCTTATAGAATATTTATTTCCTGCTTTGATTTCTGGTGTTATTATTTCCCCTTCATCATCTAACTCGGGAGGGATATTCTCCCATGAGTCGTATACTACTATGCCATAATCCATGGCATTAAGACCGAATTTATTAAAAGCATTTACGACATTTTGAGCGCTTATACCAAAATGTATTTTATTCATTTCTTGGTTTGACATTCCTGATGTGGAATTGTATTTGAATTTAGATAAAAAGTTTTTTAGTTCTCTGGCTACTTTCATTTCTATATCGTTGATTTTTGTAATATCTTTCTTTATCCGCTCGTCAGCTGTTGTAATAACCCCACTCTTTACATAAACGGATGTCCATGTGATTGAACTATTACCTATATAGGCTGCTCCATTATCTATAGAAGGTCTGAGAGTAAATGATTCTGGTTGCGATGCATCGTAAACCAAATGCGAAGTTTGATAACCTTGGTTAGTTCTTACGCAAAATTTATTTGATGATGTTAATAGGGAATTTGTGGCAATGTCTATTGTTTTTTCTGATGATCGTATCCTTAATCCATTAAAAATTTGTCCCCCAATTGTTTTTAGCATTTCATGCGTATAACCAATTATTTTATTGCTGTGGTATATGCAATCATCTGGATTTGTTGAAGTAATTGCTGCCAAAGATTTACCTGTATACCCAATGCAAATAATATTATTTCCATGAAAAATCCCATACGAGCTATTTTGATGGATAGCTGAACAAAAGATATCATTTACATAGTTCGAATAAATGGATTTATTATTGGATACTTTCGATATGATTATAGTGTTTCCCGTGACTATACTGCGGGCCCCCAATGTAAATGGAGATAAATGTTTGTACATTGAACCGGAAGTGGAATGACAGTCGATTAAATCAATAGAAATCCATGGTAAATTAATGAAACGGGCACGTCCAACAGATACTGTAAAATTACATCCCTGAAATTTTATTTTTGTTTCATATTCATTTATTACCCAAATTTTTTCTTTAGGATAAGTTGTGTCAATCATTCCAGGTATTTTAGATAAGATATCTTCTGAGTTGTTTTTTGTTGATGAAAGGTATTTTTCCCAGTCTGGAGAAATAAAATGACAACCTACAAAAATAATCGGTCTTGCTACAGGACCAATATTTATCATTGGTGAAAAATTGTCAGTTGAATTCCAATTTCCTGTTTCAATATGGCATCCAATGAATGTTAACATCCAACCTGCTAATTTAATTGCGTATCTACAATGTTCAACGTGTAGGCGTGTAAAAGAGCTTAAATTTATCCAGGAGGTTAGGCCTGATGGGTCCATATCAATAGCATAATACGGTGTGTTATCTATGTATCCACCACAAGCTAAAATTTGCAACCCCGTATAAGTTCCATCATTAACATGCTCGAAAGAGAGACCCTGTTTACCAAAGTTACGGATCATTAAATTTTCAACATAGATTGCCCATCCTGACGCCTTTATCATAACTCCTTGGTTTTCATCAGATCTATTGCCATATACTTGAAAACCGTCTAATCTTATACCAATGGTTGCTTGTTTCCCATTATCGAAGGTTAGTAGATAACCATTTGATTTTCGCCCCCGTTTATCATATATTGCTGATGTACCGTATTGATCGGTTTGTGTGAAGTTTGAGCCTATACCTCGAATTGTTACTGGACAAGTAAATATATGGCTTTTCTTGGTTTCATAAACGCCAGCCCCAAGTCGTAGTTCATTACATATACCAAGTAATGCTAATGAATGAAATTTATCTATATATTCAGAGTTGTCAAATCCCCGAATTGGACGTCCACCTAATTGTTCTAATGTTATATATCCATTAGCGAGCGATGAGCAATGTCGCCAATTATTATCTGGTTTTTCTTTTGTTTTTGTTTTATTTCCGATGTGGATTATTGGTTGGTTTTCAAATATTCTAATTTCGCCAAATTTAACTTCTTCATTTTTTTCCCATGGCGATATTGTATTTGAGTTGATCGGTTGGCTGCCAAATAATGCGTATTTTAATAGGTTTATAGATGCGCCAATTGTATTTTCAGGGTACATTTTAGAGAAGCTTTGTTGAATGGTTTTTGCATCTAACTCATTAATATTATTTAGAGTGGGGATGTTTTCAATATGTTTTATATCTTTTGGGGTAGGTGCTTGGTTTTTTTTAATTTTGTTACTATTTGGCTGCTCGGCAGCAATCGTTTTACTGGATGTGGACAGCTTTATTAAAAATGCTGATGGTAGAATCCATCTTAAAATTTTTCTTCTTGATATCTGCATGAGTTAATCCTGGCGAGTAGTTATGCTTTACCATTAAAACTATTTAATGAAACTAATTCAATAAAATCATTGTTAGATAATGTAAGCTTTTTTCTGGGAGTTTTTTATTGATTTATATAATGTTTAACTCTAAATCGATTTGAATGATGATGTTGGGTATTTGTATGTTATTTATAGGTGTTAATAAAATATTCCGATGGATTATATTTTTTATATTACCAACGATTGTATTAAGATTGTTTTTTATCCTTAATTAACGAGGTTGGCTTCTTTCCCCAATATTGTTACAGGCTGCCGGGCACCAGATCTTATCGTTCCTGACCAATATTACATATTCAGAATCTGTGTATCATGTTCTGCTATTGCTAAATAACTGCGCCTATTACCGCTCCACTTTTGTTAATCCATGATGATTACCGGGAAAAGGCGATACGGCTTTCATAAATTGCCTGACCTTTTGCAGTAATTGCCACATTGCCCGGCAGAGGTGGTTGCGCGTTACCGTTTCGTGCAATGACAGCCACAGCAGCTCTATTTTGTTCACCCATGGAGAGTAAACAGGCTGATAAATAACAATAAATTTAGGGTTTTCCTTCAGCCATTTCAGCGTCTTTTTACTCTTGTGAACGATGTAGTTATCTACGATTAACGTGATCGTTTTTGCACTCCGACAGGTGCTTTTTAAATGACGTAACATCCTGATAAACAGTTCTGAGTTTTTACTTGTTCCACTGACATAATCTACTCGTCCAGTTCCGGCATGGAGGGCTCCGGCAAGATAATGCTTTTCATTTTTTCCGGGCGCTGGAACGCGTTTTTGCTGCCCCTTTTTCTGCCAGTCTGCACCGATTTTTGGATTCAGATCGATATCCACCTCATCCTCATAAAAGACGGGGTTGCTGGCTGAATTTTTTTCTAATGCGTCATTGATGGCCGCCATTTTTTCCGCTTTGTGAGGATCACGAATATGCAGTGTCGGAGCGGCTCTTTGTCAGACAATCCCCGCTCCAGGTAACCAGCGGCGAAGCGAGCCGGGATGTAACGGTGAATTAAATAATTTATTAATTTCAATTGTTAACATCTCAGTACTCCATCGGGAGCGCAAATACCCGAAGTCCTGAGGAGAGCGCTGAACCAGTAAATTAAGCGTGCGCAACATCGCGTCCACTGGCCATCTTTTTTGGCGGCCCGGCTGAAGACTTTTCAGACCGTCGGTGCCGGAGAAGGTAAACCAGTGGAGCCATCATCCAACGGAGGAACGTGCCTCACATAAAGTTTTTGCCATATGGGTCAAAGAGTCACCCCGATGTAACATCAGCATGGCGATAAGCCGTCGGGCATGATTTTTATCGGGTGTTTTATGGATGGTTTTCTGCATCTGACGTCGTTCATTTCGGGGTATGGGTGCTATGATCGTCATAACTCAGTCCGGTTGGTGATTTGTGATGTTTGGCGATTGATCAGATCGCTCAAACCGGATTAAGTTTCCTTCAGTGATCTACTATTAGGCGCTAATGAAATGGACACCTCCCCACAAAGGCCTCAGTGAGCCATGCTGTAAGTGCAAACCAACAGCAACATGAAGAGGTGTCCCATGGAACAAATTATCGGAATTGATCTGGCAAAGCGAGTTTTTCAGGTGAACATCGTGTCTGCGCAGAGCAGGAAGAAAGCGAACAAAATGATCAACCGTGAAAAACTGATGGCGTTCATTGCTCAGCAGCCTCCGTCCCGTATTGTAATGGAAGCGTGCGGCAGTGCGAATTACTGGTCTCGCCAGTTCAGGCAATAT
>NZ_VYKJ01000005.1:0-3364 GCF_008710095.1 Affinibrenneria salicis | reverse complement strand
CCGTCAGCTTCGTGGGCTGTCCCAGAAAGGGCTGGGTATCGCCGCCGGGATTGACGAGTTCGTTGCCAGTACGCGTATCAACCGGTATGAAAAAGGCGTACACGAAGCCAATATCGTGACAGCCGGCCATCTGGCGCTGGCTTTACAAGTCCCGCTGGCGTACTTCTATGCAGACGACGATAATCTGGCTAAGATGATCCTGAAATTTGCCGAACTATCGGCAGCTCAACAAAATGCGCTGCTTGCCTCGCTGGAAAATAAATGGATCAGGTAATGCGTTCGTGTTACTTAGCCCGCTTCCCTCTGATTTTTATCTTACGGTCGATTAATCTTCCCTCAGAATCATAGTAACGACTTGGCCAGATCTCGGCAGGGTAAATGCCCAACTTCTCGGCGATTAACCATTCTCCTTTCGGCCAGGGACGTGTCAGAACATTTGCCAGCGTCGATGAACTCAATCCGGCAGAACGAGAAAGCGCGGTCATGGTCGTACTCTGTTTGCGTAAGGCGGCGATGATATCCGCCTGATGCCAGTCGTTTTTCATGTAAATCCCCTAACTTTTCGTCGTAAAAGGAACATGTACCACCTGATGCTACATTATTCGTAGTATGACGTTCAAGCAAAAAAAACTACGATTATCGTAGCCATGAAGAGCAAACCCAATTACCACGCTATTTTCTATCAGCGGCTTAAGCAGGCGCGCCAGGGGAAGGGCTATCGCAAAAACAACTCGGCATTGAGGCCGGGATCGATGAGTTTGTCGCCAGTCCCCGTATCAATCGCTATGAAAAGGGCGTGCATGAGGCCGACTCCGAGACGATTCAACGGCAAGCGGATGTGCTGGACGTGTCGTTAGCCTATTTTTATACCGCTGATGATGAACTGGCTGGCCTGAGCCTAAATAGCTGCGCGGAATAGTAGATCAATTTGTGGGAACTCCGTCCGGATTATGCGATCTGATCAATCACCAAACATCACAAATCACCAACCGGACTGAGCGATGCCGAACATTGCACCAATACCCCGTACCGAACGGCGCCTGATGCAGAAAACTATCCATAAAACACGTGATAAAACCATGCCCGCAGACTGACCGCCATGTTGATGTTACATTGGGGCGAACGTGTCAGCGACGTCGCCAGAACGCTCTGCTGTGCCCGCTCATCAGTGGGACGCTGGATTAACTGGTTTACGCTGTCGGGTATTGAAGGTCTCGTCTCTTTACCTGCGGGGCGCGGGCGTCAGTGGCCGTATGAGCATATTTGTGCGTTGCTGCGTCGACTGGTAAAACACACGCCAGGCGATTTTGGTTATCAGCGTTCCCGCTGGAGCACAGAACTGATGGCAATAAAAATCAATGAGATAACCGGGTTTTCAGGTGCATGCCGGGACACTCCGCCGCTGGTTACCCGCTATCGGACTGGTGTGGCGAAAAGCTGCTCCCACACTGTGCATCCGCGACCCGCACAAAAAAGAAAGAATGGCGGAAATTCATCAGGCGCTGGAGAAATGCAGCACAGAAAACCCGGTGTTTTACGAAGATGAGGTGGATATCCATCTCAACCCCAAAATCGGCGCGGACTGGCAGGTACGCGGCCAGCAGAAACGCATAGTGACGCCCGGTCAGAATGAAAAGTACTATCTGGCAGGGCGTTACACAGCAGCACAGGTAAAGTCAGCTATGCTGGAGGCTGCAGCAAAAGTTCAGTCTTATTTATCAGCCTGTTAAAGCATTTGAAGACAACGTACCGGCGGGCAAAAACGATCACCCTCATTGTGGACAATTATATTATCCATAAAAGCCGGGAAACGCAGCGCTGGCTGAAACAGAATCCGAAGTTCAGGGTGATTTCCCAGCCGGTTTACTCGCCGTGGGTTAACCATGTTGAGCGTCTGTGGCAGGCACTGCACGACACAATCACCCGCAACCATCAGTGCCGTTCAATGTGGCAACTGTTGAATAAAGTTCGTTATTTTATGGAAACCGTCAGCCCATTCCCGGGAGGCAGGCATGGGCTGGCAAAAATGTAGCGATATTAGGCGCTAATGAAATGGACACCTCCCCACAAAGGCCTCAGTGAGCCATGCTGTAAGTGCAAACCAACAGCAACATGAAGAGGTGTCCCATGGAACAAATTATCGGAATTGATCTGGCAACGCGAGTTTTTCAGGTGAACATCGTGTCTGCGCAGAGCAGGAAGAAAGCGAACAAAATGATCAACCGTGAAAAACTGATGGCGTTCATTGCTCAGCAGCCTCCGTCCCGTATTGTAATGGAAGCGTGCGGCAGTGCGAATTACTGGTCTCGCCAGTTCAGGCAATACGGACATGACGTCAGGCAAATCAGTCCACAGTATGTCGCTCCCTTCAGGATGGGCAGTAAAAACGATAAAAATGATGCAGCGGCAATTGTAGAAGCTGACAGTCGCCCGAGTATGCGCTATGTGCCGGAGAAATCTCTTGAACAGCAGGATATTCAGTGTCTGCACAGGGTTCGCCAGCGGCTGATGAAAAACAAAACCGCGCTGATTAACCAGATACGGGGTCTGGGCCTGGAATACGGTATCGCCATACCGGAAGGGGCCCATAAAATCATGGCGTGCCTGCCAGATTACCTGGAGGATGCGGGAAATGAGCTCACCACGCTCAGCCGTCAACTGTTCCACGAAATGTTGCAGGAACTTCAGGGCAGTCAGCAGCGAATTAAAGAACCGGACCTGCGTCTTGCGCGTATCAGTCAGCAAAATGAGGATACTCTCCGGCTGGAAAGCATACCCGGTATCGGGCCACTGGGCGCTTCAGCCCTGACGGTGGCGCTGGGTGACAGCACAGATTTTCAGAATGGCCGGCACTTTGCCAGCTATCTGGGTCTGGTTCCGAAAGAGTACAGTAGTGGTGGTAAGGTCAGACTACCCGGGATAACAAAACGTGGAGATGGTTATCTGCGTGGGTTACTTATCCACGGCGCTCGCTCAGTGGTTTACCGGATTATTAACCTCCCGGAAGAACGGTGTGGTGGTTTTCAGCGATGGCTGAAGGGTGTTATTGCCCGAAGTGGCGTGAATAAGGCTGTAGTGGCGCTTGCCAACAAAAATGCCCGAATAGCCTGGGCGCTTATAAACCAGAAGACAGCGTACATGATCAAGTAACTAACTGATTTTAATAAGTCCCAAGAGTTGATGTGCTGACAGGTAGAACCGACTCTTTGTAAACCTGGCAAATAGCCGGGCTGTAACAAGCCATGGCACTAATGAGGGCAGAGAGTGCGGATGTTCATCAGGGCTCACGAAGCCGGATATATGTGTGTGGCTACTTTGTCAGAAAAAGATCTGCCCGTACTTGTATCGGGGAGGTGTCCATATA
>NZ_VYKJ01000044.1 GCF_008710095.1 Affinibrenneria salicis | reverse complement strand
CCCCCTCTGGCAGGATAGTTGACACCCCATACTGAAAATCTCTATGGGGGCAACGGAGCCTGTTATGAAACGTTATTCACCGGAACGTAAAGCCGCAGTTTTGGCCAAATTACTGCCACCCTACAACATGGCCGTTACCGCACTTGCACAACAGGAAGGGATATCGGAAGCTACCCTTTATAATTGGCGGATCCAAGCCAAACTGGAGGGGAAACCGGTGCCCGGAGCTAACAAAACCACCGACCTTTGGTCGACAGAAGCGCGCTTTGCGGTCATCGTTGAAACCGCCACACTCAGTGAAGCCGAACTGAGTGAATACTGCCGTCGCAAAGGCCTCTATCCTGAACAAATTGCCCAATGGAAACAGGCTTTTCTCCATACGCCACAAGCTGATACCCGCCAGTCGCAAAAGCAGGCCCAAAAGAAAATCAAAGGGCTGGAGCGCGAATTGGCGCGCAAAGAAAAGGCCCTGGCCGAGGCGGCAGCGTTGCTGGTCTTGCGAAAAAAGCTGAATCACTATTACGGTGTGGAGGACGAGGACGACTGACCCCTGCCCATGAACGCACGCAGCTTATCCAGTGGACAGGTGAAGCCATGTGCGCCGGCGCACGTCTGCTCTCAGCTTGCCGGGAAGTGGGGGTCAGCCTGAGCACCTGGCGGCGCTGGCACGGCCAGGCTGAAGACCGTCGCCCCACGGCAGCGCGTCCGGTACCGGCCAATAAACTGACGGCTGAGGAAGAGCATCAGATAGTCGCGGTATGTAACGAGCCGGAATATGCCAGCTTGCCGCCGGCACAGATCGTGCCACGGTTGGCGGACAAGGGCATCTACCTGGCCAGTGAGTCGACGTTTTACCGGGTGCTCCGGCGACACGGTCAGGTACATCATCGAGGCCGCAGTCGGGCACCGTTGAAAGTGAATAAACCGACCAGTTATCAGGCTCTCGAGCCACGCCAGGTGTGGACGTGGGACGTCACCTGGTTAGCCTCACGGGTTCGTGGTCGCTATTTTTATCTGTATCTAATAGAAGATATTTTTAGCCGGAAAATCGTCGGTTATGAGGTTCATGAAGAGGAAAACGGCGAGCAGGCCGCCGCGCTCCTGCACCGCACAGTATTACGTGAAGGGTGCTACCGACACCCGTTAGTGCTTCATGCCGACAATGGTGCGCCAATGAAATCCCAGACGTTGAAAGCGAAACTGGAAGAACTGAAGATCACCGGCTCGCACAGTCGCCCACGAGTCAGCAACGATAATCCCTATGTGGAGTCGCTGTTCAGGACGCTAAAATATATTCCGGCGTGGCCGTCATCAGGCTTCCTGGGTCTGGATGAAGCGCGGCGTTGGGTCGAGGAGTTCAGGCGGTGGTATAACGAAGAGCACCGGCATAGCGCCATCGGTTATGTGACCCCGGGCCAACGGCATCGAGGGGAAGATATAAACCTGCTGGCAAAACGAAAAGCCTTGTATGAGACGGCTCAAAAAGCCCGACCGGAACGGTGGTCAACTTCATGCCGTCAATGGCAGCGGGTCGAGGTGGTGATGTTGAATCCAGAGAAGCCAGAAACTGGTCTGAAAACGGCAGCATAAAAACGAATAAGGGTGTCAACTTCGTTGACAGCTACCG
>NZ_VYKJ01000042.1 GCF_008710095.1 Affinibrenneria salicis | reverse complement strand
GAATGGCAGTGGTTTTATAATCACGAAAGGCCCAATATGGCACTGGGTGGATATACACCAAAGCAGCATATATTACGTGCTGCGTAAACTCTACTTATGACCTCCGTTAAAAATGGGAGGATTACCGTACAGCCAGCCTTCCTCTGTCCACAGGCAGGTGATATCCCCAACGTACTTCTGGTCCGGCCCCGTGGCACTGAAGTCCTGTTGCAACAGGTTCGGCGCCACCGGCAGGTTATGCCCGCTGTTTGTCGTGGCTTTGAACTTGCGCGCCGCTCTGGCCCGTAATCCCTGACGTCGCAGACTGGCCGCGACCGTTTTACGGTTCCAGCCATGGCCGGCTTCACGCAACTCCTGCGTCAGACGGGGCGCGCCATAGCGCTGTTTTGCCTGTATAAAAGCTTGCGCCACCCGCTCATCACACATCTGGCGGCGCATCTGCCGCGGCGAGGGGGACTGCCTGCGCTTCAGCCATGCATACCAGCCGCTGCGCGAGACACGCAACACCCGGGCCAGGCTTTTCACTGAGAACGCCGCCTGATGTTGGTGTATAAAAGCGTACTTCACTTCAGGCGTCTGGCGAAGTACGTGGCCGCCTTTTGGAGAATGGCCAGTTCCTCATCCCGCTCGGCCAGTTGACGCTTGAGGCGGGCGATTTCTGTTGCCTGTTGCTGCTCACGCTCAGAGGTGGAGCCCTGCTGACGTTGTTTACTGCGCCAGGCGTAGAGTTGAGAGTCGTGCAGGCCGAGCTCCCGGGCGGCTTTGGCCACACCGATGCGCTCAGCCAGCGCCAGCGCCTGCTGGCGAAACTCCGGGGTATATTGATTACGGGATGTCTTCTTCACAGATTTTGCATGCGTCATGGTTCACCTTGTTAACGATTTTACTCGCTTAACAGCGTGTCCACTATTCGTGGGTAGGATCATGTTGTATTTGTTATTGCATGTGTACTTTTATTTGTTTTTATTTATTGCACCAATAATAAAGTGTTTTATGGTTTTATCGTGTTTCTCGGTTTGACATTATTACCATTGATAGTTGACCGTACCTTGGGGGTGACTCGTCAAAATGAACGTCACAAACTCTATATCAGAAGGTTAGAGCGCCTCGATGAATTGAATATTCTCCGGGAGAAAATGAATATTAAATTCGAAGAATCCCATTTCATCGAGTATATGAAGCTTGTTGATGAAGCTGATCACGGAAAAAACCAGGATACAGTAAGCGATACATCCTATTTTATGACGTTGATTGAAAATAAGCTAAAAGCGTAATCGGTTTTAATATCATGCTATATAAAAAAACTACGCAATTGCGTGGGTTTTGTCGGACTATGAGGGCAAGGTTGCCCTAAAACAGAGGTTAAACGTTGAGATGTGATTTATTGCACATCATGCCGTGACCATCCAGTAGAATCCGGTTCGAAATGTGTATAGGATTGTGTATATGTTCCTGTTCGGTCTCGGATTCCTATACACATGTCCCTTAACGATATGCAGATTCGTCGCGCTAAGCCTGAAGATAAACCCTACACACATGGGGATGGGCAAGGCTTGTCATTGGTCATTGAGCCTAGGTGTTTAGTCCCGGCATTTGATGGAGCGGATCCATTTTGAAATGCTCTGGCTTGGATGTCCACTGTTTACAGATGAATTCGTAAGGTGTCAGGCCCCTGAGCGTCTTAAGCCTTCGCCCGAAGTT
>NZ_VYKJ01000041.1 GCF_008710095.1 Affinibrenneria salicis | reverse complement strand
GTTGTAGGGTGGCAGTAATTTGGCCAAAACTGCGGCTTTACGTTCCGGTGAATAACGTTTCATAACAGGCTCCGTTGCCCCCATAGAGATTTTCAGTATGGGGTGTCAACTATCCTGCCAGAGGGGGTTACACGAACTCTGGCAACAGGCGGATGCGCTGCCGGATGAAGAGCAAAGAGCGTTGATTATGGTGATTGACAGTTTTGTGACTAAAGTCAACGTGGAGAAGGCAGTGAAGAAGAGTGTGAGACAACGTTAAAACAGCGCGGCGGTAATGGGTTGCCCCCCACTGCCGCCGCTCACCACAAGCAACTAACCAGGAGTTGACTATGGCTGCGCATGATTCTACGTCACGCAACATGGTAAATACAGCAACTAAAACAGCGCGTTACTACACGGTGGGATACGCCCCGCAAAACGGCAGGCCTAACCCACCATCGGCGATTAACCTCAAAGGCCGCTGGCTGGAGGAGTCGGGCTTTATGACCGGGATACCGATTACCGTGACGGTGGAGCGGGGAAGGATAGTGATTGAGACGGAGATCAATCTCTGATCGTTGAACTCAACAGCAGGTAAAAAATAGCCGGAAGGATCGTTGGGATCACTTCCGGCTTTTATTAAATATCTTCGCTGATATGTTCATCATTAATAAGAAAAGCTATCTTTAGCTCTGAGAAAACATTTTTTATAAATTTATATCGACTCAACTTATCTGCATTTTTTCCGTTAATAAAAGAGATCTCTATTAATGTAGGGAAGTTATCCTTTTTCTCATGATGAATATTATCCTTAATGGTTAATTTATCTGCAAAAATTCCAGAGTAAAAATAATAAACCCCTAAATAATCACTATCATGTTCATCGCATGATATATCCCAAATAGAATCAAGAAGTTGCTTTACACTCTCTTTTGATTCAAAACTTCCATAAGTCAAATAATAGAACTTTCTCATACTGGCCCACCACATTTACCGGGTATTCTTATCCCTTTACTTTTCGCTTTGACTGCATCAGTGGATTCAAAAATCATGGCGTTGACTGGGCGTCCAGACATTCTGGAGAGTTTTTGTAGTGTGTCATCTATTCCTAGTTGACGAGCCGCTTTACTTCCCATATCAATGGGCTCTGTTCTTCCCCCTTTAGCTAATCCTAATCCTTCGGCTCGCTTATAAAGTTCTGAATGTGATATGGCTACATCGAAATCGCTAACACGGCCAACGTCAAATGGTACTTTAGTTGAAAAACTAACTCCAGAAACTGCACTTCCTTGCATATAAGACACTGCTCCGGGGAATCCTAATTTACTCATTCCAGCCTGAAGAGCCTGACCAAATTGATTAAATTGCCCAAAACCTTTAAACCCAAATGGTATCCCCATCAACCCCAGCGGGTCGATCCACGTAATCGGATTCGGCGCGTAAGCGTAGTTATTTTCCCCACCCAGCACCCCTATCGGGTCTGGGCACAGGCAACATCCCTCCAGCGAGTCATACTACCGGCTCAGGTGATACACCTCCGCCAAAAATGCGTCGTACATATGAGTATTAATCACGCTACCGCCTTACCTTGATGATTTCATCTGCACAAAGTTATTGTAAATCAGATAGTAATATAAATACAAACTGATAGAAAAACGTTAACTATCTAATATCAAAGCAGATTGGGTATGAAATAAAGGCAAGCTGTATTAGGCGAGAGACTGACTGACGCAGTGCGGTCTTACCGGGCAACCGCAGTGACTAGCGTGATGCCCGGCAAGGTGACGATTTGGGTACAACAGAGTAATAAGTAGTCATAGCAGTAGATAGGTAATCCCCCCAAAAAAGCAGAGTATTCATAAGTAGAATTTTCTCGTAATCTAAACGCAGGAGATTCTTATGAAAAAATCACGTTTTACCGACAGCCAGATCATCGCCATCCTCAAGCAGGCCGAA
>NZ_VYKJ01000040.1 GCF_008710095.1 Affinibrenneria salicis | reverse complement strand
TGGTCAACTTCATGCCGTCAATGGCAGCGGGTCGAGGTGGTGATGTTGAATCCAGAGAAGCCAGAAACTGGTCTGAAAACGGCAGCATAAAAACGAATAAGGGTGTCAACTTCGTTGACAGCTACCGCAACCCGCCGGGAAAGCGCCCAGCCACTCAGCGGCGGCGCGCTCATCGAACGGGGCGCGACTCAGCCCCGGCAGCATAAACCACAGTTCGCGGATATCCTGCGCGGTGATGACGAGGCAGCCCGGCATCACGCGCAGCTTGAGCGGCTGCCTGGTGCTGAATCCGGCTTCCTGTAGCCACTTGCCGCTGATGTTGATGGCGGGCGTGGAGACGTTGCCCTTGTTGGGCCGGTAGCCGACGTGCAGATAGCGCTCCGACTGCGAGATTTTAAAAACGGTGGTGTCTGGCGTAGAATGCGTGTTCAGGGCGGTAGCGTGAATGGTTTCCGATACTACGACGACGGCATGAAGGTAACTTACAACCGAAACCGGTAGTACGATTCGAAAACCGGTCGCGATCATTCCTATGACCCGATAGGGTTGGTGGGGGGCATCAGACCTCAATCGTATGTTTCCAATCCTTTAACTTCTGTAGACCCATATGGATTAATGGTTTTATACAGAGGAATGAGTATCGCTGAATATAATGATTTGATGAAAGACGGTGTTTGGAAATATGGAAATGGATCAATGGAAGGTAAATGGTTTGCTGAGTCATATGAGGACGCAGTGACTTGGGGAAATAAAATGGGACATGGTGGTGATACATTTAGAGTTGTTCAAATTGATATGCCGGATGATATAGCTAGTAAACTTCATGCAGATCCTCACTTGGATGGTATTGGGCCAGCAAGATATGCAGAGCTTAGTGATCTAAACGATCCAAGAACGAAAATAACATGGAGTAAAGAAGTTAAAGCTACGCCCAAAGCTTGTAAATAATATGAGGGATATATAATGGCTACTGTGAAAGTAAAGTGGTTAAATCCAAATGAGGGAGGACGAAAGAATCCTCCACCAACAGGTCGTTATTATTCAGTTGCTCGTTTTCCTGATGATAAAACTTGGCAGAACAATGCTTGGAGTGTTATTTTTGAGCTATCTCCTCCACAGGATGTGGATGATCATAAGTTAAGCTCTGGAAGTGTTAGTTTTATGATGGAAAATGCCCCTATGGAAAAGATGAGTGATTATGACTCTTTTGAAATATATGAGGGGCCTCATAAAGTTGGGATTGTGTTTATTGAAAAATCTTAGAAAATATTTTCTTTATGGTCTAAATTATCTTTTGCAAGAAGATTATTATCCTGTCTGTATTGCTCGCTATGCATATGCGTTTTACCTTGATTATGATATTAGTGATGAAAAGTTAGAATATGTAGTTGATTATCTAAAAGGAATGGATGCTGGCCCTGAGTTTGAATTAACAAAAGATGAGTTAAATGAATTTATAAAGACTAATTTATCTTAATAAAAAAGCCGGAAGTGATCGCAAAGATCCTTCCGGCTTTTTTATTTTTAGCGGCTTGCGTATTACGCCAGAATCGTCCCCCGCTCTGCCCGAATGGTTATTTTACCGGGCAGCACCTCAATCATTAACGACTGGCCGAGCAACCCGCAGCGGGTCAGCCAGTCGCCTGCCAGAGTCAGCTCGCTGTTATCGCGTATCCAGTCGGCGCCCTCGCTGTTATGGCCGTCCAGCTCTGCCAGCAGCGCGGCGATATCGGTGTCCTCATCGAGTCGGGTCAGCATCAGCCCGTTACGGTACAGGCTGATACGGAACAACGTCCCGGCGGTAAAGCCCGCCTGAGCCAGTTCTCTGCCTGTTAACGTCAGTTCCGGCAGTTCTCCCTGATAAAACGCCGTCTGTATGCTCATTGCGCGCCTCCCTTGTCCAGCCCGCCGGGAAAGCGGTTGAGCCATTGTGCGGCGGCGCGTTCATCGAATGGTTGCAGGCTGAGTCCTTCGAGACAATGCCACAGCTCCCGCAAATCCTGCACGGTAATGACAATGCAGCCGGGCATGACACGCAGCTTGAGCGGCAGGCTGCGCGGGGTCGCACTGCGTTGCTCCTTCCCCGCTCGCCTGCTTCCGCCCCCGCCCCGGTGTGGCGCGGTCATGCAAATCCTTCGTTCCGGTAGCTGTCAACGAAGTTGACACCCTTATTCGTTTTTATGCTGCCGTTTTCAGACCAGTTTCTGGCTTCTCTGGATTCAACATCACCACCTCGACCCGCTGCCATTGACGGCATGAAGTTGACCA
>NZ_VYKJ01000004.1 GCF_008710095.1 Affinibrenneria salicis | reverse complement strand
ACGCCTGTGCGGAAAGCTTTTTCCATAGCCTGAAAGTGGAGCTAGTCCACGGAGAGAGGTTCAACACGCGGGAGGAGATGAAATCGGCGGTATTCGAGTATATCGAGATAGACTACAATCGGCACCGACGGCATAGTGCCAACGGCGGGCTAAGCCCGGTGCAATTTGAGGAAAGAAACCTCGTTTAAGGCAGTGTCCACCGTTGCTGGGCAAGATCAACATGAGCAAGTAATTTATAATTTAACTTACGAGACCCAACAACTCCATTCGTATCCTGCGGACTGTATTTACAGCTGAAGCACTTCCACTGCAAGAGTAACACGACACCAGAAATAATAATCCCCAGCAGCAGGCAGCTACTGAAGGATATGCTCACGGTTCCAAGAATATTATTCACTTCCTCTGCCCCAACTTTCTTCGTCAGACTCAGACAAAAGAAAAAAGTGAAGAACATGAGGAACGGAATAGCATAAAGCGAAATTCTACGTATCAGAAAACGAGGCCAGTACGACAAATACTCTTTTCTCCGTAAATTTTTCAGCTCTTCTTTGAGCTTAGGTTGTAGCCCATTGACATCCGTATATTGCAAGTAAGGCAATGTACCACTCACGATAAAATCCTCTATTCAATAACTTCAAATACATTTAAATGATTACGCTGAAACTGTTCCAGCCCGTACAGGCGCAGCCTTTCCAGCCAATATTCTGCCATCGTTCGGCTGACACCACGCTCAATCGCAGCCTCTCGCAGTAGTAAAAATTCCGTCCGTAATGTCGTAGGCATAATCCCTGGATCGTCAGTATTGACCAGAACCCTGACTGGCCCACGGCGCAATCCATAACGATTGAATTCAGCGCCTGGTTTCAACAGTTCTTCATCCGGAGGATTCCAACGAAAAATAGGATGCTCTACGTGCTTTTTGAATCGCGCGATATATACGTTTGATGTTGGATTGGTTTCGATAATTAATCCTTTACGATCATAGTGATCTAGCAAATAGTCCTGTAAAGCATGCATAAATTGCAGCTCTACCGGCGTATCAATGTCTTGGAGGATATCTTTACCATCACGAGCCTGCTGACGCAGTTTACCGGGATTTCCCAAGCCAATCAGCTCCTGAGTTCCCCATTCGTCCGCTACACGCACAACTACCAGTTGCGGCGGCAGATCGTCAAGGAGACTCGAGTGTCTTTGCTGATAAAGCTGCGCCGCCACATTGCCTTTATCGCTGAGCGTAGCCCAATCCGGCAGCGCGCATTTCTCTTGCGAGGTCAAAGGTGAACCGCCGTGGAGTTGCTGGAGTCGATATGAACAATTACGCCGCAGTAGCCAGGCCCGGTAGAGCGTATCAGGTGTAATATTTTCCAGAGGTTTATCATCACTACAGGCCTGTTTCCCCACCACACTGTTATCTATTTGCGGAGGTCTCTTTTTGCACCATTCGCACCGTGCAATAAAGCGTGCGATTCTACGCTCAAGCAGCGGTAATACCGCCTGAGCGAGAGGCAATGAAGCCGATAAAAGCGTTGCATAGTGCCACTGCCAGACTAGATTATCTAAATGTTCATCCAGAGGTAGTATCATTTCACCATGCCGTTTCGCCCAGAGCGCAGGTTCAATTCCGAGAGCCAGAGCATGTCCTAGCCGGTCTCCCTCCCGCATTTCGCAGAAGCGAACCGTTTCATCAATATGGCGCAATCCTGACGCCGGATGTGCGTAATCCTCCCCGGCATGAATACTGAAATGAAAACTCATACTGGCGCGAAGCCCGTCTGGAACGGGATATAATCCACTTCGTAGCCAGCGCAGCATCGGGGCAAAGCCTGCAATTTTTAGTACGTTTTCATCCCCTGCAACATCAAGCCCTCGAAACCAGTTCGACGGCTGAAAATGAAAATGTGGGTTACGTTTACCCCCTAAGAAGACGGGATGATTCCAGCCATTATGACTGTACAGTTTCTGTAACAATCGCTCCGCTTCTGTCCAGTTAGCCTGCAAATCAGCCTTTGCTCGCATGCCGCGACTTGCAGTTTTAGAGCGAGAAAAGTGCCCACAAAACTGCCAGCGCTCCAGTGCTCCAATATAGCGCAGCACGCGTTCATCTGGCTTAATCTCATGCTCACCAAAAATATACGGTGGAAAAACAGCTGGAATGCCGAGGGTTTTCAGCAATGTCGAGGAAAATGCAGTGACCATCTCATGATCGAAAGCCTTTGGGGATGCTTTCACTTCGGCCACATCGTCTTTACCGGCAAACAGGTAGCGCATATTGCTACTGTCAGCTTTCTTACCCGCACGTAAAGCACCATTAAAATAACGCTCGGTAAAACACGCAAGCCCCTGCCCGTCCATAATAATGTGACGCCGTAGCGCATTTACCGTAAGCCAAAAGCAGAGTATTGCCGTGCGCTCCAGCGGATGAGTGTCTTTAAGCTGATAAGAGTGGCAAAGGTAAAGCTGCAGCCACAGCCAGCGTGAGGGATGTTTTTTTTCGGAGGCATGCGCCAGTTGGTTTAAAAACCAGCCGGGGCTGACGCTTTCAGTTCCGCAATTCTTTTTAGCAAGCAATAACCAGTCCGGGAGACGCTGGATGCTATCCATTGGGTTCTGTAATGCCTTGTACTTCTCAGATACAGTTTTACGCTGATCCAAACCATTTTGATTTTGCTCAGAAACCGTTTGAGGGGAGGCTGAAAGTAGAACTGTAAGCAAAGACTTTGCTCGATTTATCAACGGTGTTAACTCATCATGCTCTTTGTGTGCCCACAACAACATCTCTTTGCTTTTGGGTAGTTCAATCTCTTCAAAAAGATAGCCATCCAAAATAGTATCTCCAGCCGTCACTCCCCCGAGATGTACGTGCCCCTCGGCAAAAGGTTTACCTGCATTAGCAGGTGGAGCAAAAAACGGATTCTGCGCCATCACCACACGGGTTATGTCCGTCAATCGCGGCGGTGGGCTTTGCAAAAGCCAGTCGCCAAGACGCCATCCCACTAGAAGGGCCGGGTCGAGTTCCGCGGCTATTCGCACGTAGTCTTGAACCTTATTTTCGCGGTAATAGAGTAAGTCGCCATTCCGCAACAGTAGCTGATCCGCAATGACATCGAGCCAAGGTAGTGTCGGACTCGTCAGTAACCCGTTGTCACATATGTTCCCCACAAGCTGGCGTACGTCGGTTAACCGGTAAGTGCGTGGATATCGGCTATCGATGCTCTTAACGAGCAGCTTGAAAGATTCCTCCTGCAATGATGACCACGTTTCAAAATCCTTGGGTGGCGATAAAAGGATATCTAGAAAGCGTTGTGACAGACGCTCATCAGTGAAAAAACACCCTGCTGCATGTTCACTTAGAGACCGAGTTAACATTATTTGTCACCATCGGGGTAAAGTTCTGCAAATGCTTTCAGAAGCGTATTAATTGCGGGATCATTCTGAGGGAAGTGGTTTGTAACTTCATCAATGAAGTCCTTAGCCTTATCGTAGTTTGGATATAACATCTTAAGCTGTTTTATTATACGTGTTTTAACCAACCGGGAGTGTGAATTTAATGAAAGTTTGCTTGTGATAAACTCTCTTGCCGGGCTGATATCTATAATTTTCTCAGCCTGAGTCAGCATTTTTCTCTCGGTCTGAAGCTGAGCATTCTGTTTTTGTTTAAACTCAGTGCGTAATACCTCGTCGGTCCATTTTTTCAGCGGATGAGTTGCTAATACATAACTTACCGCTCTGGTTTTTTCACCATACATTTTGCGATGCTGATATGCCTCACGATCGCTGTCAGAATTTTGGTTTTGCTCAGGCGTAAACGGTCCAACATTCACTCGGAAGTTATCATGATTATAAAAATTTTTTGCCGAAATAATATTAGTTGTAGCAACCACATCGGATAGTCCGAACAATTCGCCCTTTTCAAAACTACCAAATGCTGACCAAACTGCATAAAAAACCCTACCAAAAAAATTTAGAGCCGCATCAATATTTTGCATTCCACTGGGAACAAACACATTATTAGCAACCTGACTATATGTTTTATTAAAAACCTTATAAACCAGCCAAGGTGATAAGTTTGTACTAGCCACATTGTGTGTCTTTCTCCAATGGTTTATTTCATCACAAAGTTTTTTCCATGCGTCCTCATTTTTATCCGGCACATCAACAAGAATATCATCAGAAGTGTCTCTGTCAGTTTCACTTCTGTTATTCATAAATCTTGTATTCTTTTTCGTAAAATCCTCTTCCAAATCTAACGTTTTGGTAGGTGCAAGCGCGCTAGCAGAGTAAAATGGAGAACGTTGTCTAATTCTCTGCAAGTCGGCCAACTCTAAATCCGAAACAAGGCTAGCAATAATTATTTCAAAAACTCTACCAATATTTATCACGACCGACTGTTTAGAGTTTGTATAAAAATTCCTCTGCATCAACGTGGACAAAAGGAAATTTGCCTTGCTTTCCAAAGCAGGATCAAACCCATAGTTCTCTAATTCTTCCCAATACTTCCACTTTAAACTGGTATTAATTCCCGCCTCTGCCACAGGATAGGGTAAAAGCGTTTTTTGCCCTTTAATGGCAGTCAACCAACTCTCCGGTAACCTTGTTCTTAACTGAGATTCCCAATCAGAAAGATCATCATACCTTTCAAAGACATCGTATTCACGAAAATTATGCAATAAGGGTTGAAAAAGCGGAGTCGCAAGAATCGATTGATTACGATTGTCACCCTGCGCCCATGACACCCAGAACTGTTTTGCCTGAAGCGTTAAAAACACAGCCCCAGCCTTAGGTTCAAAACGAAAATACTCACACAACTTATCGAGCCATGCAGATTTTTTATCATTTTCTAGATAAGCCTTACTCTCCCAAGCAGTGAAATTCTTTAGTCCATCATAAAATAGCTTGTAAGCCTCCCCATATTCACGCTTAGCTTCTTTACTCAATTCCCGATGTTTTTCAGCAAAACTTTCAAGAACATCAAGAGGAACATCAGGCATTTGCCACATACGACGTAAAGCCAGCGTACTGGCTTTCTTTCTGAATGGTTCAGGAAGCTCACGAATTAAATCCCTGCAATGGTTGATGAACTGGGTTAAAGCACGTATTGAAGGTATCGGTAGCGGTAAATCACTACCCTCAAGGCCATTCACGGGGCCGGTAATAAATATTTTCAACCACGCCATAAAATTACGCAGAGGAATGCCATTTTTATCTAGCGTAACTTCGATACCATCTTGCTGCCAGTAATCACTTACATCGGGCATACTCAGTCTGCGCGGTAGCGGCAGAATTTTACGCTGATACTCAATTGCCAAATCTCTAGCAATATCATATGTGTTCTTGCGATTATATGCTGAATCTTTATTCAGCCTTCCATGAAAATCTCGCCAGCAGACCTCATCATATAAACGGCGATCGCCACTCACTACCGGCAAAACATACGGAGAGGTAAGATAACGACGCAATATTTCCAGATTTTCAAATGCCCGGTTGAGTGAAGTGTCCACATCATCAATCGGTAGTATCAATAATTTCTTTCCGATCAACTCCAACGCAGATTTTAAAAACTCTTCAACGCAATTTGCCAGATGCTTGCTGCCATATAAGGAGCGAATTTTATCCATTCCACGTTGATTCTGTTGCAAATCAACGGACTCCAGTCCGTGCGCCAAGTTCTCAAGCTTCTGGGTAAACACTCTGGACTTATCGAGGTCCCTGCTTTGGGCAGTTTTGATCTCTTTATCATGAAGCACGGCAGCAACAATAATATGCAAGAACAGCGACTCACCATCTTCAAGCAGGGTCGGATCGATAGGATCAAGGGTATGAATTTTCCCCGCCAGTTGCTGAGCATTACTCTGCAGATAGTCGTTCAAATTCACTAGCACCGACGTTTTTCCTGTCCCCCTTGCGCCGTCAATCGATATAGCCTTATGGCTACGGGTTTCATTAAGCGCTTCGTGAGGCTTTGGTACTTCGTTAACAGCCTTTTCAATAAATCGAGTAAGCTGTTCGTAAATATTTCGGGGAAGTAAGGTATCTGGATCCTTAAGAACCGCAGACTCTCCGCTGTCTAATGGTATGTATATCGTGTTCACAATAATCCCTTTACGGTTGTTTTTGGAGTGAGAACAGCTTGTGAACTATGAATTTTGATGAAAAAACAAATAAAATCAAGATGGAAATGAGAATAATCTCAAAAATCTAAAATTTTTAATTATTCCACACCGTGGCAATGGGCAGTTGTAGAAGAGTGGATTTGGCCTGTTCGCCATCAGTTGACGCATCATTATTCATAATGAAAAGAAATGGTATTAGTCAATCCAAATGCTCAAAAATTGGTTAGTGCTGTGATAACTAACCACAGATAACACCAAAAAAGGTGAGTATAGAAATGATGACTAACAATAAAAACATTACATAACAAATAAATACGAAATCACGGGTCAACGTCTTATCCTCCCCAGTGGTCATTGCCTCTTCTAAATGTATACATTTCTCAGAGGTGGTCACTTTGGTGGTCTTGACAGAAAAGCTGTTACCATTTAGCCTGTTTATTAGCCATTTACTGGCTAAGGCGATCTCAGTCAGAGGAGTCATTTACTTGTTTTCATGCATCCTTGCGAATCCCTATTTGTACATTGATTCAACAGGTTAGCGTGAAAAGTCTTCCCGATGCGTTTCTGGTTTTCCCTCCGCATCGGGAGAATTTGGTGGTCAGATTTGGGGTCAAGTTGGTTCGATGACGGAGTGACCCCCACATGTCTCTTAACGACTCAAAAATCCGCAACTTAACACCATCCGCTAAACCCTTCAAAGTTTCCGATTCTCATGGTCTCTACCTTCCAGGCTGTGTCCCGTAACTGTTTTTTGTACAATTGAACCTATGTTCTAACCACCAGGGTCTTTTCACTTGGCCCGTTACGATTTCCCTGATGATGCCTGGGCACTGATTTACCCCATGTTGCCGACTGAACGAGGAGCACCCCAGGGTGGTCGCCCTTATCTTGAGCACCGACAAGTGATGAATGGTATATTTTGGGTGCTGTGCTGCGGGGCTCCCTGGCGGGATTTGCCCGAACGCTATGGCCATTGGAAAACTATTTACAACCGATTTAACCGATGGTCTAAAATGGCAATAATAAATAGTATTTTCAATAAATTACTTTTCATCTTAGATGAGAACGGATTGGTGGGATGGGATGCCATAGCCCTTGATGGCAGTAACATACGAGCCTTGAAAGCGGCCGCTGGCGCTAAAAAAAACATCCCGATGAACTCGACGATCATGGGCTGGGTCGCTCTCGAGGCGGCTTTGGTACCAAAGTCCACCTGACGACAGATAGCACAGGGTTACCATTGAGTCTCTGCCTGAGCGGCGGACAATCCCACGAGAGTCGATACGCAGACACCTTGCTTAATCGCGTTGGGGTTATACGAAGAAACGGCCACCTGAAATGCCGCCCGAAAGCGGTGCTGGCGGATAAGGAATACTCGAGTCAATCCTTGCGTCACCATCTTAAAATCAAAGGAATAAAGGCAGAGAGCCCTTTCAAATCGAATGAAAAAGCCAGCCGGGATGGGCGTCGAAAACTGAATGTCCGATTGTACAAAAAGCGTAATGTTGTCGAGCGTTGTTTTGCGATACTAAAAGAAAACAGGCGTATCGCCACACGCTCGGAAAAAACGGCCAGGAACTACCTGAGTATGCTTAAATTGGGTGCTATCCGGTTATTTTTGAGGCGATTGTTAAGCCCGTATGTTACGGCCTTCAGCGCGAATACGCCGGAGCTGGTGCAACTGCCGGCATTACACTCAGCGTCATTCGCCTGCTTTCCCTCCGTGCAGCAGGCGTCCCTGCCCAGCGTGCTGACCATGCCGATTCTCTTCTGTGATATTACGAAAGATAACTGATAGCTAAAGAAACGTCCCAACCGTTGATACTTAACGTTGAAGCATGAATTAAGCACGATAAAACCACTAAAGGTCATTATTTGCGTCATACTCTTCGCGCGCAGCATCAAGCGCTGGAAAATTGTTTTCCGCCCATCGGTCGAGCGAGGCAAGCGTCTCCACAAGAGAATACGCTACGTTAGTGAGACGATATTCTACGCAGGCCGGTTTTTCGAAATAGTCATACCGCTCAACCAAACCGTGCCGTTCCAGTTGCCGCAAGGTCTGAGTAAGCATTTTCTGGGAGATGCCTTCTATTTTGCGTAATAACTCCCCATTTCTCATCGGCTTTATAGCTAAAAGCGGCAATATGAGCATCACCCACTTACCCGATATCAATGCCAGTGCATCACGCGCCGAACACTTCTCTGAATAAACATCGCCAGGAAAAGCCATTGTAGTGGTTACCTCCAGGTACGTAATTGCAAATGAAATCTAAACATAACAACATACCAGTACATATCGTTATGGAGATTTATTATGAATGTACTGATTGTAACAGCGCACCCTGAGCCGAACTCATTCAACGCCCATCTTGCCGCTAAAGCCTCTGAAGTTTTCTGTAAAGAAGGATGTAATGTTGAACTGATTAATTTATATGAAGAAAACTTCGATCCCTGCGAGAGAAAAATACACTATCAAGACAGGAAAAACGTAAAAAAGTTTGATCCAATGCAAGAGCAACGGCACCACTGGAAGGCAGCAAAACTGCCATCAGAAATTAAAAGGCATGTAGAGTTACTGAAAAATACTGATGTACTCATACTCCACTTTCCCTTCTGGTGGTTTGGAATGCCAGCCATATTAAAAGGGTGGATGGACAGAGTATTCGTATACGGGGGGCTTTACGATAGCAGTCATCGCCATGAAAACGGTGTCATGAAGGGAAAGCGGGCTTTGCTGACGGTAACAGCAGGCGCTTCAGCTAATGCATGTGGTCATAATGGACGTGATGGTAATATGCGATTAATGTTGTGGCCGCCAATGCAGGCCTTGCAGTATATCGGGTTTACCATACTGGAACCTTATCTGATTTATGGTGTTCGTGGCGGATTAGAAGATCACGACCAGATGGAGCAGGATTTACGCCTTAAGAAGGAAGTCCTGAATTTTGAAAACCGACTCATCAACCTTCAAGCATGGCCCGAGGTTATATTTAATAAAAATGATGATTTCAAAGAGGACATGACCCTGAAACCAACCGCCCCAGAATATAGTCCTTTTGTTTGTCACTGCCCTGACACCTGGCGAGCCAATCGCTGAAAAATCGATAATTATTAATTCAGAAGGAAACATATAAATAACAAATATTACTCTTAGCTAATCAGTACTATTGAAACAGAGGGGATAAATGCGCTGTTTAAGATCATAGGCACACTTTAGTCTATCACTCTCATCATTGATAGCAATTAGATAATTAATTGCCACTGTAAGACATGGGGTGATTGATTATTTTAATTAATGGTGAAGCTCATTGACATTTGATGAATAAACATGTCCTTGCATAGGGATGGTAATCTTACCCTGGGCGAGCAAGGTGAAATTAATTATTTAACCGAAGAAAATTCAATACAGGACAACAGCAGATTTTAGGCTTTTAAATTCATGCAGACATGGATTTAAAAGTGGCGTGAGGCGAGTAAATTCAATTTCATAGAAATTGCTAATTTGCGTCGCCGAACCCACCAGTTCGGTTCATCCCCAGGTGAACCGAACTGGCCGGGGGGAGCCAAATAAATTTCGCCGCCCCAGCGAGCGAAAAGCTATCGCCCACGATAGCGGTTTAACTGGATAAAATAAAGAAATTCCTTTCAAAATAATTTATTCAACAACGCCCAGGTGATATTGCATGATCCAGCAACTGTTCTAAATCTTGCTCTGTAATCACTACTGGATTACCGTCTTTATTCTTACGATATGTAAATACATAACTTACATATCGTGACATCTTCAATGATAATACTTCGAATTGTGAACTATTAGATGATTATATTTGGTCAAATCTTATTAGCATTTATTCTAAACACATCAGATTAACCATGTGAAAATTGCCACAAAAAAAATAACCGAGCAAAAACATATCTTTAATATGTTAGAAGGTATTTTATGCGCAAGGTATACGCCCCATGACACGCTGAAAACTCCCCCCAGGGCAAGTGGGATACCAATGTGCCAGGATACATCCCCTGACAATGAATAAGAAACCAGCGCAGAAACGGCTCCTGGAACGACCAGGGCTAACGCAGTCCCCTGAGCTTTGGTTTGAGAGTAAGAAAACAATGCGACCAATAAAGGTACAACTACAAGGCCCCCTCCGACTGTAAATAATCCTGATGCAATTCCACTCACTACTCCGAGTAACGGCAGAAATGCAGGGGAGAGATTGAATTTCGGTAGCTTTGCCTTGAAGCTGACTTGAGTGAAATAATACCCCCCAATTATTAGTAGAAAACCAGAAAACAAAGAGGTTAGATTATCTGAATTCATGTGCGAGGCATATCTCGCTGCAAAAAAAGATACAATGCTTGAAATGGCGCATAAGACGATTATGTTACGTAATTGTATGTTATTTCTTTTTTTATATTGTATAAAGCTCAACAATACATTTGGAATAATCATTATCAGCACTGTACCCTGTGCTAACGATTGTGGCATATGAAACAGATACGTAATAACCGGGATTGCTATTAATCCGCCACCAATCCCCAGAAGGCCGCCACATATCCCAAGCCCCATACCTAATCCAAGGCAGATTAAAATCTGCATGGTTGAAAACGTGATCATAGACACAATATTTACGGTTCTTATCGTCAGACGAAAAATGAATCTACCATAGCACCGGACTTATCAAAGATCTAATTTACATAAAATCAATCAATTACCAATAACACCATGAAAAATAATGATTAATTTACTTTTCACACTTTGTGAAAAGTGTTTTTCATAGTATGCAATCGCTAATAGATATACACGATTAATCCGATGCTTATACTGGTGTTAACTTAACCAGAGAGCAATGCAGGTAAGAGCATGAATCCAGGTAAAACGTTATACGATAAACATATTGATTCACATACAATTAAAAAATTCGATAATGAAGGCAATGTCCTTTTATATATTGATCGTTCAATTTTGAATGAATATACAAGTCCGCAGGCATTTAGTGGATTACGTGAAAATGACCGTATGGTATGGAATCCAAAATCCATTCTTCTCAACGTAGACCATGTAAATCCGACTCGCCCCTCCCGCGATCTGCTTATGACTGATCCAGGCGGTACATTGCAGGTTAATTACTTCAGAGAGAACAGCCAGCATTTTAATATCGAATTGTTCGATGCCATGGATAAACGACAGGGTATTGAGCATGTGGTGGCCCACGAACAGGGGCTTGCTATGCCGGGGATGGTTATTGCCGCTGGTGATAGTCATACCACTACCTATGGTGCTCTAGGGGCGTTTGGCTTCGGAATTGGAACTTCCGAAATCGAACACCTCCTTGCAACGCAGACGCTTGTTTACAAAAAACTCAAGAATATGCGTGTCACTCTGGAAGGCACTCTCGGTTTGGGTGTGACTTCAAAAGATGTCATTATGGCGCTAATTGCTCGCATTGGCGCTGATGGCGCTACCGGTTATGCCATCGAATTCTGCGGAAGCGTCATCGACAACCTGAGCGTTGAAGCGCGCATGACTATCTGCAATATGGCTGTAGAAGCCGGAGCTCGAGGTGCATTTATGTCACCGGACGATAAGGTATTCGCCTATCTGAAAGATACCCCTCGAGCACCGAAGGGCGAGATGTGGGCTAAGGCAGTAGCCAGTTGGCGCCGGTTGCGTAGCGATCCTGACGCTAAATTTGATAAAGAAATTTGTATTGACTGCTCTACTGTAGAACCTTTTGTTACCTGGGGAATTAGTCCCGATCAGGCAGGAGCAATAAACGGTTTCGTGCCGGATCCAGAGATCATTTCGGACGAACAAAAGCGAAAAGATTATTCCACAGCTCTGAAATACATGGATCTCAAACCTGGAACTCTTTTCACTGAAATCAAAATTTCCCACGCTTTCATTGGTTCATGCACCAATAGCCGCATTGAAGATTTACGTGAAGTTGCAAAAGTTGTTCAGGGCAAAAAGTTGGCTTCACATGTACGTGGCATGATTGTCCCTGGCTCCTCCCTTGTTCGCGAACGGGCAGAACAGGAAGGTCTGGCCCAAATCTTTATTGATGCTGGTTTTGAATGGCGTCAATCCGGTTGTTCTATGTGTCTGGCCATGAATGAAGATGTTCTGTCTCCAGGCGATCGTTGTGCTTCAAGCACCAACCGTAATTTTGCCGGAAGACAGGGGGCGGGCTCTCGTACACACCTTATGAGTCCGGCAATGGTTGCAGCCTCTGCAATCGCAGGTCATTTAACAGATGTTCGATATTTTACCGAGGTTTAATGATGGACGCTTTTAAGAAAATTTCAGGATTGGCGGCCCCAATACTGGCCGCCAATATCGATACTGACGTCATCATGCCTAAACAATTTTTGAAAGGTATTGATCGTCAGGGACTTGATCAGGGGCTGTTTTTCGACCTGAGATTTAATGCTGATGGTACTGAAAATCCCGATTTCATTCTTAATACACCAGGGTGGAAGGGTTCAAAATTCCTTGTTACTGGCCCCAATTTCGGATGCGGCTCCAGCCGTGAGCATGCTGTATGGGGGATGAAACAACTGGGAATTCGTGCCCTGATTGGTACATCTTTTGCGGGAATTTTCAATGATAACTGCCTTCGTAACGGGGTTCTAACGATCACGCTTGCTGAAGAGCAAATGAATAGATTGGCAAGTTTGATTTCACGCCCCGGAACAAATGCAATTTCGATTGACCTTGAAAACCAGGTCATCAGCACCACACAAGAAGACTTTACATTTAATGTAGATGAGCTGAAAAAGGAGATGCTGGTACAAGGTCTGGATGCAATCGGCTTAACGTTGTCCTTTAAGGATGAAATTATCCGGTTTGAAAATGAATATTATTCAGAAAATCCATGGCACAAAGTAAGCTGAAAAGCTTGAGAGTAAATTATGCAAATTGCGAATTTTAAATTAAACGGCAAACATAAGTTTGGCATTGTGAAAGGCTCGGGGATGGACCGGTGCTAATGATTGTCCTTGCAGTTATGTGCAAGTACATCGATATCATTCCTCATCGTATGATTGATGTCGCTAAATCCTGCTACAGGCTCATTTCAACTTCACTCATCTGGCCAACGATGATCGGTCCTGGAATACTCTACGCGCCGCTGGAAAACGTTGTTGCGGTATTCTCAGCAGGCTATTTTACTGTATGTGTTCAGCTGTTCTCTCAATGGCTGTTGTGGGCTTCTTTATGGCGAAATATCTCAATATGTACCCGGTTGAAGCCGCGATTATAGCAACCTGCCATAGCGGTTTGGCGGGAACAGGTGACGTAGCCATTCTGTCAGCGTCGAACCGTATGGGACTGATGCCATTCGCTCAGATTTCTACGCGTATCGGCGGAGCTTCCACTGTCATTCTGGCAACGATGTTTTTAGCAGCGTTTCCCTGATCATTTCATCACTAAACGGCCACAAAGGTGGCTGTTTATAGTTTTATGTCTCTGAAGTATTCTTCAAGAAACTCAACACACTTCCTGGTCTTTAACGAGTCATCTAATTTAGTAGGGTAAATTGCCCAGACCGATGCTTCCTCATAGTAATCAGGCAGTATGTGAATAAGTTGCCCCTTTTCAATGTATTTTCTTGCATCCCACTGACTCCTGTATGCTATTCCGTGACCTGCCAGAGCCCACTGCATAATTATCTCGCCATTATTGGATGAAAGATTACCGTTAACTCGTACAGTTTGCAAAATATTCCCATTATATAAACGCCATAATCCAAAGGTCTGACCTTTCTCTTGTAGAAATAAACAACTATGATTAGACAACTCATCAGGAATAGTTGGGATTTCTTTGTCCATAAAATACGATGGTGAGGCGCAAAGAATCCTTTTATTGTCGGCTATCTTTTTAGCATAATATCTGTCATTAAACGTTTCGCCAACCATAATCCCCAAGTCAACGCCTTCCTTTACCAGATCTAATTTTGTATCGGTAAGGGTTAATTTTATTTTTAAATGTGGGTTGATCTTTGAGAAAAAGGAAAAAGGTTGAGCTAAATGATTTTTGCCAAACCCAAATGAACTTGAAACATGAAGGCTGCCAATTACGTCATTTCGTACATCCTGAATTTGTTCAATGGAGTTTATTGTGCTGCTTATTAATTTCTCAGCATGAAGCTTAGCCACTTCACCTGCGCTTGTCAGTTTTATTTCGCGAGTGTTTCGGTAAAATAATTTCACACCTAATACACTTTCCAGGATACTGATTCGTTTGGTGACATATGCATTAGAAAGACCCAGCTCTACAGCCGCAGCTGAAAAATTGCTGGTCCTGACCACTGTCAAAAAAACGTTGAAATCTTCGATCTGAGGCCATTTATTTTTCATTTTCGTCATATGAAATAATGCTATATATTTTAGAATTATATAGCATTATTTCAGTGCGCGAAACGCTGAGTTCAGTGGCGCCTTAATTAGTCGCGACCAGATCTGGCATTCCGTGCAGTTGTCTTCAGAAAATGACACGCGCGCCAACGTCCATTTGCTTTAGTTTTCATGCACAGAAAAGCCCAGCTCGCGAGAAATCGCCTCTGCCGTATCGCGCAGCGGCTTGAGTAAATTCTTTTCACCCACCTGCTTAAGGCGCGATGTCGATAAGGAGATAGAGATAGCGTAAGAAACCCGTCGATGAATATCGAAAACGGGCACAGCCAGACAGGAAACGCCTAACTCGTTCTCTTCCCTGTCCCTCGCCATATTCCGTTCGCGGATTTGCGCCAGTTCATCATGCATCGCAGGCAGGCCAGTAATGGTATTGCGGGTCAACGGCTGAATAATATCCTGGTGGGTATTCCAGTAGCTCTCAACATAATCAGGATGGCCAAACGCCATGTAAATTTTACCCATTGCCGAGCAGTACAGCGGCATATGCTGGCCAATATAGGCGCGCGTGCGCAGCATGCCGGTGGTCGGTTCCAGCTTGTAAATCAGGATGGCGTGGTCATCTTCACGGCTGGAAAAGTTCACCGTCTCACCGGTTGCCAGATTGAGCGCCTCAAGGTGCGGTGCCGCAACATGAATAATATTCAGCGATGACAGAGCCTTTTGGCCGACGGCAATAAACTTTGTCGTCAGACGATAGCTCCCGGCCGCCGATGCTGGCGTCACGTATCCGCAAGATTGTAGCCCCTGCAGCAGCCGATGGACGGTGCTTTTATTCAGCCCCGCAAGTTCCGACAGGTGCGCCAGCGGGCAGCCGTTCGGGTAATTGCTGAGGATCTCAATCAGCATCAAACCGCGGAACAGGCTCTGACTTCCGGCTGGCCTCTCTTTATCTTGCGCTATTTTGCACTCTTTTGTGACCATCGCTTCCGTTCCCCTTTTTCGTCGCGCTCTGATGGTAGCGCAAAGTGTGTTTCAGTTCACGATCTCGATAGAAAATTTATAACAACTTGATTTGTTAATATTTTTTAAATCATGTGACAGATTGCTTTATCAAAAACCTACGGATATATTTGAAACAATGTTTCGCATATTGAAATTTAAAGGCCAATAAGTACTCCGAAACCGTGCCGGGAGATTATTATGATGACGGAAAAAACGGCCATATCCCCCCTGCTATCTATGCGTCATATTGTCAAACGCTTTGGCGGTAATGTCGCCGTTAATGATGTCAGCCTGGACATCCACCCTGGTAAAGTCGTTGCCTTGTTAGGTGAAAACGGTGCGGGAAAATCAACGCTTATCAAAATTCTGGCAGGAGTCTACTCACGCGATAGCGGTGAAATTAAATTTAACGGTGTACCTATCGACTCTGCCGCCGCAATTAAAAAAGGGAATCAGCAGCCGATCGCCTTTATTCATCAAGATTTAGGGCTGGTCGAGTGGATGACCGTCGCCGAAAACATGGCCATGGTGATGGGCTTTCCACGCCGCTTTGGCCTGATCGACTGGCAAATAACGCGTGAACAAGCCAAAGCGGCGCTGGAAGGGGTCGGTATCGATCTTGATCCTGACGATCGCGTTTTCGATCTATCGCGTACGGAAAAATCGCTACTGGCAATTGCACGCGCGGTTGCCGTTGAGGCCTCCGTTTTAGTCCTCGATGAACCCACCGCGTCACTCCCTGCCGATGACGTTCGCCACCTTTTTCGCGTCATGAACATACTGCGGGAGAAGCAGGTCGGTATGATTTACATCACCCACCGCCTGGATGAAGTCATGGAAATGGCCGACAGCGTCTGCGCCATGCGCGATGGTTGCTATGCAGGTGGGGGAGATATTGCCCATTACACATTGCGCGGTCTGGTGGAACTGATCGTTGGCGAAGCATTACGCGATAAGCAGCGTTTACCCCTGCCTGACAATACGGCCCCGATGCTGTTGAAACTGGAAAACGTCTGCGTCGGAGATACCGGCCCGGTATCTTTTTCCCTGCGCGCAGGTGAAATGGTCGCCCTTGCCGGGTTACGTGGCGCAGGCCAGGAAGAAATAGGTCGGTTACTCTTTGCCTGCCGCACCGCAAGCCATGGCGTAATTGAACTCTGCAATACGCCATACCACGCATCAACGCCAGGAGAAGCGATGTCGGCAGGCGTCTCCTTCGTTGCGGGCGATCGCCTTGGTGAAAGCCTGGTCCCCGGCATGATGGTGCGCGAAAATTTATTTCTTAATCCCTGCAAACACGGGCATTCAGCCTGGTCTCGCTATAACGAACAACAAGAAGCACCGCTGAGTTGGGAAAAAATAGACCAGTTCGACGTGCGCCCGGCACAAATCAATATTGAGGTGAGTGCCCTGTCGGGCGGGAATCAGCAAAAGGTCGTTATGGCGCGCTGGCTGTCATTAAATGCCCCTCTGCTGATTCTGGAAGATCCCTCTGCCGGAGTTGACGTTGGCGCCCGCGCTGAAATCTACGATTTACTTAATGCAGCCCTGGAAAAAGGTGTCGCCATTTTGGTTATCTCTAACGACCTGGAAGAGGTGGCGCATATCTGTAACCGCGCGCTGGTATTTAATCGCGGCAAAATTGTCGGTGAACTCATTAATCAGGACGTCACCTTCGCAAAATTACTGGAGCTTGCCTCCGGCAGCGGCACAACACATTAACCCGGGTGTGAATCATGGCTAAAACATCAGTGAAATCAACGGCTCTTGAATCTCGCATCTCATTACAAGAGCATGGTCTTTTACCGTGGCTGGGTCAGTTCTCAACCCGTTACGGACTACCGGTGATTTGTCTTTTACTAATTGCTCTGTTTTCTCTGGCAACGCCCTCTTTCGCGTCGTTATTAACGCTACAGGCTATTCTCGACAGTAAATCCAAAATAGCCCTGCTCGCGCTGGCCGCCACAATCCCAATGATTGTGGGCAAAATAGACCTGAACGTCGGTTTCGGTATCGTGCTCTGGCATATCCTCGCGATCACGCTGCAAGTGGAATACGGTTTTTCCTGGCCGATGGCGGTGCTCATGGTGCTGATACTTTCCGCACTCTATGGCTTACTGAACGGCATCCTGGTTGCTCTGGCAGATATCGACAGCTTTGTCGCAACGCTCGGATCCGGAACGGTACTTTACGCCATTGCGCTTTGGCACTCTGGCGGGCGGCAAATCGTCGGCGATCTTCCTGATGCGTTTATTGCCCTTCATCACACAGATGTGTTTGGTATCCCAATTGTCGCGTTTTATGTGCTGTTCACTGCCATTGTGTTGTGGATCGTCACGGAACACACCCCTATTGGGCGATGCATGTACGCCGTAGGCGGTAACCCTGTCGCCGCGGCGCTCAATGGAATTGCCGTTAACCGTTACACCATCGGGGCATTCATTACCTCCAGTACGCTCACCGGATTCACCGGGGTGATCATTGCCGCCGAACAGGGTGTCGGGCAAGCCAGCGTTGGGATGGACTATCTGCTTCCTGCTTTGGTCGGTGCCTTTCTTGGCAGCACAACCATTCGTCCTGGGCGCGTTAACGTCTGGGGAACCGTTGTCGGAATTGCCGTGCTGGCGATTGGCATCGCCGGTATTCAGCAATTTGGTGGCGCATTCTGGGTCGAGCCGCTGTTTAACGGCGCAACGCTACTCTTCTCCATCACGCTGGCAGGTTATGCGCAGCGCCGCCGCGCTCAGAGCAAAAAATTAATCCAGCGAGCACAACCGGGCCATGGATCCGCAGTTGGCGAAAAAATCACACACTGAAGGAACTGAAAATGAACAAAAAAATAGTTTCTTACCTCCTGGCGACGGGTCTGTTAATCACCTCCGGCGCAAGTCTTGCTGAAGACGCATTCGTTGAACAGGCCAAAGCCGCTATTGCCAAAGCGACCGCCCCAGTAACAGCGTGGGACGGGCCGACGCAGGGTCCGAAGCTGCAGCCGAATAAAAAGATCATTTTTATCGCTTCGGACATGAAAAATGGCGGCGTACTTGGCGTGAAAGAGGGCTTAGCCGAAGCCGCCAGTGCCACAGGCTGGTCACTGGATGTTCTGGATGGTGCGGGTTCAGTTAAAGACCAGCTGGCAGCGTTGAATCAGGCCATTGCCCGTAAACCTGATGGCATCGTCATCGGCGGATGGAACCCTAACGTAGCAAAAATCCCGCTGAAGAAAGCCGTTAAGGAAGGCATCATTCTTACCGCCTGGCACGCCGTACCTGCCCCCGGCCCGGTGCCTTCGTATAACATTTTCTACAATGTCACCTCTGATTCTAACGAGGTGTCACGCATGGCTGCGCTGTATGCCGTTGCGCACTCAAACGGCACAGCAAAAGTGCTGATCTTCACTGATTCCCTCTACCAAATCGCTCTGGATAAAGCGAATGCCATGAAAGAGGTCATCAACCAGTGTCACGATTGTAACGTCGTGGAGTTTATTGATACCCCGCTTGCCGATACGTCAAATCGTATGCCCGGCATGACCTATAGCCTGATACAAAAATATGGCAATGATTTTCAGTATTCGCTGGCAATAAACGACCTCTATTTTGACTTTATGGCGCCCGCGCTGCAAAGCACCAACAAAGGCAGCAAGGGTACGCCACCGTTCAACATCTCTGCCGGGGATGGCTCAGTTACCGCTTACCAGCGCGTACGGGATGACAGAAGCCAGGTTGCTACCGTACCCGAGCCCTTAAAACTGCATGGATGGCAATTACTGGATGAGTTCAACCGCGCATTTTCCGGGGAAAAACCGTCAGGCTATATCACCCCAGCGCATCTGGTAACCAAAGAGAACATTAATGCCGACGGTGGGCAGAAAAACGAATTTGACCCTGACAACGATTACCGCACGCATTACAAAGCGATATGGGGCGTGAAATAAATGACGACGTATACCTTACACTCCCCTGATGGCGTAGAGCGACTCTGCTCTCCCGCCATCTGGGCTGAAGGACCGGTGTGGCTCCCGGCGCAGCAGCGTCTGATTTTCAGCGATGTTAAAGGCAACCGGATGTTCAGTTGGGATGACCGGGATGGCGTCGGTCTGTTTCGCGCCGAGTCCCATTTTGCCAATGGGAATGCGCTTGATGGACGAGGTGGAATCATTACCTGTGAGCATGGTCGCCGTGGCATTAGTCGTACTGACGCCGATGGCACCTGCACGATGCTGGTCGATAAAATCGAAGGACGTCGATTTAATTCTCCCAACGATGTCGCTATCCGTCAGGATGGCTCGATTTGGTTCACCGACCCTCCCTATGGCATTACCAGCGACGAAGAAGGGTATCGCGCTGAAAGCCAGATCATTGGCTGTTATGTGTACCGATTTGATCCGGTTGGCGGGCAGATTACCATCGCCATTTGCGACACACAGCGACCAAACGGCATAGCCTTTTCACCCGACGATCGCTGGCTTTATATCGCCGATATGTCGGTGATTGATTTCCCGCAGCAGGGGCGACGCGAGCTACGTGCATATCGGCTGACGGGCGATAGCGCCCTGTTTTCACACGTTGTCGCCCAGATTACCCCCGGGATTCCGGACGGTTTTTGTGTCGACAAGGCGGGCAATATCTACTGCAGCTGTGAAAATGGCGTTCTGATCCTTTCACCACAAGGATCTCTGCTGGAAAAAATCGCCATTCCGGAGCGCGTCTCAAACTGCACCTTTGGTGGAAAGGACAATAATGAGCTGTACATTACGGCGACCACATCGCTGTATCGCGTAGCGATCAACACAGCTAAAGCACGGTAGTAAATCAGCAAAATGCGTGCCGACAGAGTTTCTGCCAGCATTTTTTTGCCCCTGAATAATATTTTTGGAGCCATGTTTCACTATGTGAAATAAAAAAATATAACGGAGACGACATATGTTACTCAGCTTTACAGACCTGAAAAATGAGTTTGCCCGCGTCCTCGCGGCCCGGGGCGTGAGGGCTGAAACGGCCGACGCCTGCGCGGAAATGTTCGCCCGCACCACCGAGTCAGGCGTCTATTCCCACGGTGTAAATCGCTTCCCACGCTTTATTCAGCAGTTGGAAAACGGCGACATCATTCCTGACGCACAGCCAGAACGCATCACCACGCTGGGTGCGATCGAGCAGTGGGATGCCCAACGTTCTATAGGCAACCTCACCGCCCAAAAGATGATGGATCGCGCCATCGAACTGGCTGCCGACCACGGTATTGGGCTTGTCGCGGTACGCAATGCTAATCACTGGATGCGCGGCGGCAGCTACGGCTGGCAGGCGGCAGAAAAAGGCTACATTGGCATTTGCTGGACCAACTCCATTGCGGTAATGCCGCCGTGGGGGTCTAAAGAGTGTCGCATCGGTACCAACCCGCTGATCGTCGCTATTCCGTCGACGCCGATCACCATGGTTGATATGTCGATGTCGATGTTCTCCTACGGCATGCTGGAAGTTAACCGTCTCGCGGGCCGTAAACTTCCGGTTGACGGAGGCTTTGACGACGACGGCAACTTAACCAAAGAACCTGGCGTGATTGAAAAAAACAGGCGCATTCTGCCGATGGGATACTGGAAAGGATCCGGTCTGTCTATCGTGCTGGACATGATAGCGACGCTACTCTCCGATGGCGCATCGGTTGCTGAGGTTACCGAAGATAACCGCGATGAATACGGGATCTCGCAGATTTTTATCGCTATCGAAGTTGATAAGTTGATTGATGGCACCACCCGCGACGCCAAACTGCAACGCATTATGGACTTTATCACCACCGCCGAACGCGCAGATGAAAACATAGCGATCCGCCTGCCCGGCCATGAATTCACTCGCTTGTTAGAGGAGAATCGTCGCAACGGTATCACCGTCGATGACAGCGTATGGGCGAAGATCAAAGCTCTGTAAGGAGAAACATCATGATTTTTGGTCATATTTCACAACCGAATCCCTGCCGATTTCCGGCAGCGATTGAAAAGGCGCTCGACTTCCTGCGTACCACTGATTTTCGAAAGCTGAAGCCGGGAGTGGTCGAGATTGAGGGGAAAACTATTTATGCCCAAATACTCGATCTCACGACTTGCCCCTATACGGAAATATTACCTGAAGTACATCGCCGGTATCTGGATATTCAGTTTATGGCATGGGGCGAGGAAAAAATTGGGCTGGCTATCGATACCGGCAATAACGAAATTAGCGAGTCGCTTCTGGAACAGCGCGACATTATTTACTATCGGGACAGTGAGCATGAATCATTTTTTGAAATGGTTCCCGGAAGCTACGCCATCTTTTTCCCTCAAGATGTGCATCGCCCCGGCTGTAATAAAACAAAAGCAACGGCAATAAGGAAAGTTGTGGTAAAAATAGCGCTAACTGCGCTGAATTAATCCAACTTCTATTCAGGAGCGGCAAATGAAAATGAATCATACCGGTTTTATAATCGGTGCGTATCCTTGTGCGCCCTCATTTCACCAGCAAGGCGAAAAACCGGAGATGGAATTTTGGCGGCAGCTTGCTGATACGCCGCAAATTCGCGGTCTGGAACAGCCCTGCCTGGAAAATATTCATCCCTATGGCGATGAATGGTTATTACGCAATACTCCAGCAGAGTGGCAAATTGTGGTTACCGCGATAATGGAAACCATGCGCCGCCGCGGAGGCAATGGCGGATTTGGTCTGGCATCTGCCGATGAAGAACAGCGTCGCGCGTGCATTGACTATTACCGTCACCTCCATAAAAAAATAAATAAAATTAACGAGTCGCATCCCGATAAAATTATTGCGCTTGAGCTTCAGGGAGCGCCGCAGGCGGGAAATACCAGCGTTGAACAGGCAAGCGATGCGTTTGCCCGATCCATTAAAGAGATTACCGCCTGGGAGTGGTCATGTGAACTGATGCTGGAACACTGTGACGCCATGACACAGACCGCTCCGCGTAAAGGTTTTTTGCCGTTAGAAAATGTACTGGAAACTCTGACTGGTTATGACATTGGTCTCTGTATTAACTGGGCGCGTTCAGCCATTGAAGGCCGGAATACATCGCTGCCGCTACAGCATGCGTTAATTGCCCAACGCGCAGGTAAATTGCGTGGGCTGATGTTCTCCGGCACCACGCAAACGGGGGATTACGGCGAATGGCAAGATCTTCACGCCCCCTTTGCTCCTTTCTGTTCAGAAAGCATCATGACGCTTGATCATGTGAAAGAATTATTGCATGTCGCGCCGCCATCCACATTACATTTTTCCGGTATTAAGCTGTTGGAAATAAATGCTAATGCTGATGTCCCGCATCGTATAGAGATATTACGCAATGGGATTTATGTTATGGAAACGGCGTATCAAGAGAGTTCTTAGCGTTGCTGTCTCACAGCATAATGTAGGTTTTAATTAAGACTAACCACCAGCCTGATGGGCTACAGGACAGATAATATTATTTCATTAACAGAATAATAGTCTGAAGGAATGCTAATGAAGAGAATACTCGAAGCCATTCTCGCGCTCATAATTGCAGTGCTATCCTGCATTGTTTTCATTAATATAATTTTACGCTATGGCTTTCACACCAGCATATTATCAGTAGATGAGTTATCTCGTTTCCTGTTCGTCTGGCTGACCTTTATTGGTGCGATAGTCGCTTTTATGGATGGCAGCCATGTGCAGGTTTCTTTTCTGGTCGAAAAACTCTCGCCGAATAATCAGCGACGCATGGCGATATTAACACACTCACTGGTCTTACTACTCTGCCTTGCGCTTGCGGTGGGGACCACGAAAAAAACGCTCCAGGACTGGAGCGATCTCTCCCCAATTCTGGGTTTACCGGTTGGTTTGATGTATGCCGCAACCCTCCCGACCAGTCTGGTTATCGCGCTGCTTGAAATTCGTCATTTATATCGCCTGATAACGCGCGCCACCCCAACCCAGCGGCCACCGCAAGGAGTCTAATCATGACCGTAGTGATATTTCTTGTCAGCTTGTTAGGCGCAATTGCGATTGGTGTGCCGATTGCGTGGTCACTGCTGCTGTGCGGCGTGGCGCTGATGTTCTGGATGGATATTTTTGACGTACAAATCCTCGCCCAGACGTTGGTTAATGGAGCGGACAGCTTTTCTCTGCTGGCGATTCCCTTTTTTATACTGGCCGGCGAGATAATGAACGCAGGCGGTTTATCGCAGCGCATTGTCGATCTCCCGATGAAACTGGTCGGGCATAGAGCCGGCGGCCTGGGTTATGTCGGCGTATTAGCCGCGATGATCATGGCGAGTCTTTCCGGCTCTGCGGTAGCGGATACCGCCGCCGTCGCTGCGCTACTGGTTCCCATGATGCGCCAGGCCAACTACCCGATAAACCGCGCCGCAGGACTTATCGGCGCAGGCGGGATTATTGCCGCCATCATTCCCCCATCCATCCCGTTAATTATCTTCGGCGTTTCCAGCGGCCTGTCTATCAGTAAGCTGTTTATGGCCGGAATAGCGCCGGGCATCATGATGGGCGTGACGTTAATGCTCACCTGGTGGTGGCAGGCCAGTCGGCTAAACCTTCCCCGCCAGCCAAAAGCTTCCATGCGCGAAGTCTGGCAGTCATTAAAATCCGGGATTTGGGCGCTATTCTTACCGGTGATTATTATTGGCGGTTTCCGTTCAGGCTTATTCACTCCAACGGAAGCCGGTGCAGTCGCAGCATTCTACGCGCTGTTTGTTGCCGTCGTTATCTATCGCGAAATGACCCTCGCTACGCTTTATCATGTTCTGGTTGCAGCAGCCAGAACCACCTCTGTCGTGATGTTTTTAGTTGCCGCCGCCGCCGTTTCCGCATGGCTTATTACCATCGCAGAACTTCCAATGATGGTTTCTGATTTGCTACAGCCGTTAGTGGATTCTCCGCGTCTGTTATTTATCGTCATTATGCTGGCTATTATGATGATAAGCACCGTAATGGACCTGACCCCAACTGTTTTAATTCTTACGCCGGTATTAATGCCGCTAGTCAGAGAAGCGGGAATAGACCCTATCTATTTCGGCATCATGTTTATTATCAACTGCTCTATTTCTCTTATTACCCCTCCCGTCGGTAACGTCCTCAACGTTATCTGCGGTGTCGCAAAACTCAAGTTTGATGATGCTGTAAAAGGCGTTGCGCCTTACGTCATGGTGTTGTTCATGCTCCTGGCCCTGTTTATTTTTATTCCGGAGCTTATTACCACTCCTCTCAAATGGATGAGCTAAAAAGGAAAATATAATGAAACTACGTTCTGTTACCTACACATTATTGATGGCAGGTCTGGTTACATTCAGTATGTCATCGCAGGCAGCACAAGCTTTACGTTTTGGTTATGAGACCTCACAAACGGACTCGCAGCATATTGCGGCGAAAAAGTTCAATGAACTCTTAAAAGAAAAAACCAATGGCGAATTGGTGTTAAAACTCTTTCCTGACAGTACGCTGGGTAATGCGCAGGCGATGATCAGCGGCGTACGCGGCGGCATGATTGACATGGAGATGTCCGGCTCAAATAACTTTGCCGGTCTGGCCTCCGTGATGAACCTGTTGGACGTTCCTTTCCTGTTCCGCGATACCGCGCACGCGCACAAAACGCTCGATGGCAAAGTCGGCGATGAGCTCAAAAAAGATCTCGAACCTAAGGGGCTAAAAGTGCTGGCCTACTGGGAAAACGGTTGGCGCGATGTCACCAATTCTCGTGCACCAGTGAAAACACCAGCCGATTTGAAAGGATTAAAAATCCGTACCAATAACAGCCCAATGAATATTGCCGCATTTAGAATATTCGGCGCTAACCCAATCCCGATGCCGTTTGCCGAAGTTTATACCGGCCTCGAAACCCGTACGATTGATGCGCAGGAACACCCTATCAACGTGGTATGGTCAGCGAAATTCTATGAAGTACAGAAATACCTGTCCCTCACTCACCACGCTTATTCGCCTCTGCTGGTGGTGATCAATAAATCTAAATTCGACTCCCTGAGCCCGAAAATCCAGCAAGCGCTGCTGAGTTCCGCCAAAGAAGCCGGTGACTACCAGCGCAAGCTGGTCGCCGAAGATCAGCAAAAAATTATCGATGGCATGAAAGAAGCTGGAGTTGAAGTCCTGACCGACATCGACCGTAAGGCCTTTAGTGACGCACTCGGTACTCAGGTGCGCGATATGTTCCTGAAAGACAATCAGCAGGGTGCCGACCTCCTGAAAGCCGTGGATGAGGTGCAATAAAAGATGAGCGACTACTGGCTGGGGTTAGATTGCGGTGGGAGTTGGCTAAAGGCCGGATTGTACGATGGCGAAGGCCGGGAAGTGGGTGTGCAACGCCTGCCGCTGCACGCTTTAAGCCCGCAGCCAGGCTGGGTTGAACGCGATATGACCGAACTGTGGCAACAGTGCGGCTCGGTTATCAATGGACTGCTGGCGCACACGGGGGTGAACGGTTCACAAATCCGTGGTCTGGGTATTTCGGCTCAGGGAAAAGGCCTGTTTCTGTTAGATAAAAGCGATCGGCCTTTAGGCAAGGCGATGCTCTCTTCCGATCGCCGCGCCATGGAAATTGTCCAGCGCTGGCAAAAAGAGGCGCTTCCCCAAAAGCTTTACCCGCTGACCCGACAAACGCTTTGGACCGGGCATCCGGTCTCCCTTTTACGCTGGATTAAAGACAATGAGCCGCAGCGCTACGCGCAAATAGGCTGCGTAATGATGACGCATGATTATCTGCGCTGGCGCTTAACTGGTGTGAAAGGCTGCGAAGAGAGCAACATCTCCGAATCCAACCTCTACAACATGAACACGGGCCAGTACGACCCGCGCCTGACCCAATGGCTGGGTATCAGTGAAATCGATGGCGCGCTGCCCCCCGTTGTGGGTTCCGCTGAAATATGCGGGGAGATTACCGCTCAGGCAGCCGCCATAACCGGTCTGACGGCGGGTACCCCCGTCGTCGGCGGCCTGTTTGATGTGGTTTCCACCGCCCTCTGCGCCGGCATTAAGGATGAATCTACTCTCAATGCGGTGATGGGTACCTGGGCCGTCACCAGCGGTATCGCCCACGGTTTGCGCGAGCATGAGGCCCATCCTTATGTCTATGGCCGCTACGTCAATGACGGACAGTATATCGTTCACGAAGCCAGCCCGACCTCTTCCGGCAATCTCGAATGGTTTACCGCCCAGTGGGGTGCGCTCTCTTTCGATGAGATTAACCGGGCGGTCGCCAGCCTGCCGAAAGCCGGTAGCGACCTCTTTTTTCTCCCGTTTCTCTACGGCAGCAATGCCGGGCTGGAGATGACCTGCGGTTTTTACGGTATGCAGGCGCTGCACGCTCGCGCGCACCTGCTGCAGGCGGTTTATGAAGGCGTTGTCTTCAGCCATATGACCCATATCAACCGCATGCGTGAACGTTTTACCGATGTTCACGCCCTGCGCGTCACCGGCGGTCCAGCGCACTCCGACGTCTGGATGCAGATGCTGGCGGACGTCAGCGGCTTACGCATCGAGCTGCCGCAGGTGGAGGAAACCGGCTGCTTTGGCGCGGCCCTCGCGGCTCGCGTCGGCACCGGCATATACCGTAGCTTTAGCGAAGCCCAGCGCGCCCTGGAGCACCCGATGCGCACGCTGTTGCCAGATATAACCGCACACGCGCTCTATCAGCACAAATACAGCCATTACCAGCATTTGATTACCGCACTACAGGGCTACCACGCCCGCATTAAGGAGCACACGTTATGAGCCGTCCCCTACTGCAACTGGCGCTCGACCACACCCATCTTCAGATGGCGCAGCGTGATGTTGCCCTGCTACAGGACCACGTCGATATCGTTGAGGCTGGCACCATCCTCTGTTTAATCGAAGGCCTGAGCGCGGTGAAAGCCCTGCGCGCCCAGTGCCCGGATAAAATCATCGTCGCCGACTGGAAGGTGGCCGATGCCGGTGAAACGCTGGCGCAACAGGCCTTTGGCGCTGGAGCCAACTGGATGACCATTATCTGCGCCGCGCCGCTCGCCACGGTCGAGAAAGGTCACGCCGTTGCGCAGGCCTGCGGCGGTGAAATTCAGATGGAGCTGTTCGGCAACTGGACGCTGGATGATGCCCGGGACTGGTATCGCACCGGCATTCGTCAGGCGATTTACCATCGCGGACGCGACGCGCAGGCCAGCGGGCAGCAGTGGGGCGAAGCGGATCTGGCGCGCATGAAAGCGCTGTCCGACATCGGCCTTGAGCTATCGATTACCGGCGGCATTACCCCGGCCGATCTGCCGCTGTTCAAAGATATCAACGTGAAAGCGTTTATCGCCGGACGCGCACTGGCAGGGGCCGCCCATCCGGTACAGGTCGCCGCCGAATTCCACGCACAAATTGACGCCATCTGGGGAAAACAGCATGCGTAATCATCCATTAGGTATTTATGAAAAAGCGCTGGCGAAGGATCTCAGCTGGCCGGAGCGGCTGGTGCTGGCAAAAAGCTGCGGTTTTGATTTTGTCGAGATGTCGGTGGACGAGACAGATGAACGTCTTTCACGCCTGGAGTGGACGTCGGCCCAGCGCGCCTCACTGGTCGCCGTGATGCTGGAAAGCGGCGTCGCCATCCCGTCAATGTGCCTCTCCGCCCATCGCCGTTTCCCTTTTGGCAGCCGCGACGAGGCGGTACGCGAGCGGGCACGTGAGATCATGACCAAAGCCATCCGCCTGGCGCGCGATCTGGGGATCCGCACCATCCAGCTGGCAGGTTACGATGTCTATTACGAAGAGCATGACGAAGGCACCCGACAGCGTTTTGCCGAAGGGCTGGCCTGGGCGGTAGAACAAGCGGCTGCCGCCCAGGTGATGCTGGCGGTGGAGATCATGGACACCGCCTTTATGAACTCCATCAGCAAATGGAAAAAGTGGGACGAGATGCTTTCGTCACCGTGGTTCACCGTCTATCCGGACGTCGGCAACCTCAGCGCCTGGGGGAACGACGTGACCGCCGAACTGAAGCTGGGCATCGATCGTATCGCCGCTATCCACCTGAAAGACACGCTGCCGGTGACCGACGATAGCCCCGGTCAGTTCCGCGACGTGCCGTTCGGCGAAGGATGCGTCGATTTTGTCGGCATTTTTAAGACGCTGCATAAGCTGAACTATCGCGGTTCATTTCTGATTGAGATGTGGACGGAGAAAGCCAGCGAACCGGTGCTGGAAATTATCCTGGCGCGACGCTGGATTGAATCACGGATGCAGGAAGGAGGTTTCACATGTTAGAGCAACTGAAAGCCGAGGTGCTGACCGCAAACCTGGCGCTCCCGGCACATCAACTGGTGACGTTTACCTGGGGCAACGTCAGCGCGGTCGATGAAACACGCCGCCTGATGGTCATTAAGCCTTCCGGCGTCGAATATGAGGTGATGACCGCCGACGATATGGTGGTGGTAGAGGTAGCCAGCGGTAAGGTCATTGAAGGCAACAAAAAACCGTCGTCCGATACGGCGACCCATCTGGCGCTCTATCGTCGCTATCCGCAGATCGGCGGGATCGTGCATACCCATTCCCGCCATGCGACGATCTGGTCCCAGGCCGGGCTCGATCTCCCCGCCTGGGGCACCACCCACGCCGACTATTTCTATGGCGCGATCCCCTGTACCCGGCTGATGACCGTTGAGGAAATTAACGGTGAGTATGAGTATCAGACCGGCGAAGTGATTATTAACACCTTTGAAGAGCGCGGTCTGGATCCGGCGCAAATCCCGGCGGTATTAGTTCATTCGCACGGCCCGTTTGCCTGGGGTAAAGACGCCGCCGATGCCGTACATAACGCCGTGGTCCTTGAGGAGTGCGCCTATATGGGGCTGTTCTCGCGCCAGCTGGCCCCGCAGCTGCCGGATATGCAGTCTGAACTGCTCGATAAACACTATCTGCGTAAACACGGCGCGAATGCCTATTACGGGCAAAACTGACGCCCGGCGGGACGTTGGCGCACGGCTGGCTAAGTTGTGCAGAATACAGACTCATGCCGCATAAACATAACGCCGGAAAGCGTCACCAACTGGCCGGCGGATGAAAATGGCCTTAAACAACGCGGTAGCCCGACGCTCTGGCTCCCCCTGGAGGCCATTGCACAGAGGGAGGCGGCTGCCGGCACGAGAGCGTTCATAATTCTGTGTCACGTTAAACAGACTACAGCGTCATCACAGTATTCAGTCGCCCTTCAAAATAACTGACTAACCGGGACAATGTCACATTCCCGCTCTGGATCGGCATTGTCCATTTCTCCTGTGCATTCATCAGCCCCAGATAAAGCAGCTTCAGGAGACTGTTTTCATTCGGGAAAGCACCTTTGTTTTGATCAGCTTGCTGAACTGGCGATGCACCGATTCGATAGCATTTGTGGTGTAAATGACCTTGCGGATATATGTAGCCGGGAGGCGAGACATGAAAGGCGTATATGGCCTCATTCCACACCGTAAGCCCGGCGCCTGGGATGTTGTATCCGGTTGTCCAACGATGACACCCGCACCCAACAATGACCGGTTGTTCAGCGCAGCCCGGACCAAAAGCGTGCAGCTTTCTTGTTGAGCCAACCCTACCTCGACGGAGTGGCGGAGATGGAAATCCAAATCCTGCTGCGCAAGGAATCTCTGGACGATCAGCTCAAAATCCCGGCCAACGTGAACGTTTAATACAGAACCAACACGCTGGAACGGTTTCTTCATTGGCTCCTGACTAAATAGCTTCGCATAATAGCGCTACAGTGCAGGATATAACATCCCGCCAGTACCGTCCGCGCACGATGAGAAATGGCGCATCAATGTGCGATAAGTTATTTAGAAACAGACGACAATACTTACTCTGGATAAGATCGTCTAAACCGACCATTGCCTTACGGCTCTCATTGAGCCATATCCGCTACTGTGCATTTAGGCAAAGCTAAAGTTTTCCGCATGGCCTCAGGCGCCTGGTCGCTTGCAGCCGGTTACATCACTTTACCTGAAATCCCGCGACGAAGTCCGCGATCGCCCCGGCATGGCCGTCAGATCTTCAAGCTTCCCTGCAACCAGGTTGCGTATGTTTCCCCCGGTCTGCCAGACGCGTGAAGTCCTGCTCCAGCGAAAAGGCTGCGAGCGCGTCGTGGTGTCACGATCTGGACATGTCGATGACCAGCGCGCTGACACCTGACTTGCCCAGATGAGTCCGTTTAGACTCTCGGTCCCGACGCCGCGGCAGCTACGGCATGGCTGTCCTCCAGCAGGCGATAGCGGACGATCTTGCCGTCACGAACCGTCAGTACGAAAGCAAAGGAGGACGTGATAAGCCGGCCGGTGGCCTTGACCCGGGAGGCGAGTTCACCGACCGCCACCGCTTCATCGTCATCGGCAAGGATTCGCCGCACCTCGAATCGTTCCGGCGCGATCTGCGCGGCAAGTTCCGTGTGGAAAGCGCCCACCGCCTGGCGATCATGGCGCGGGCCGATCCACGGCACCGCCTCCAGGTCACCCGGGATGTCCCAGTCCACGTCTTCAGCAAACAGTTCGAGGATCCCTTCCAGCGCCTGCGGATCGTCCGGCGTATCCCACAGCGCCGCCCATCGTTCGAAGTAAAGTGAAACAATCTCGCGTGGCGTCGCGAAGGAAGCCCCGTCGTGATACAACGCCACACGCCGGCGGTCCTCGCTGGTGAAGTCGGGATCGACATAAATGAACGTTCTCTTGATCAGCGGTCCGTCAAACTCGAAAACATTGGCGAACCGCCCTTGCGAAATTTCGCCATCGGGCCACGCCCGCCCGTCCGCAGTTACCCCCCACTCACGGCCCTCCACGGCGATGCGATCGCCATCAACAGTGAAGACCAACCCATCAATATCATGGGTCAGTTTCGCCGCATCTCTGGCGATGCGCGCCGAAAAACGGGCAAGCGCAGACTTGCCTCGCATCACGCCAAACTTGGGGAAAAAGAACTCGACATCATCCGTGAATAAATCCAGCAGCGCGGAGGACTTCGCATCCACCTCGCGAAAGTAGCGGCGTACGGTTTCGATACGGCTTTCGGAAATATCAGACATCGCTTGCTCCATTTATGTAATAGAGATTACATTATTAGCATGTGCGCAAACCTCGTCAATAATTATGTAATCAGTTTTACAAAAAAAGGAAACCGTATGGCCCGTGGACGTCCCCGGAGCTTCGATCGCGATACCGCTCTGCAACGCGCGATGGATATTTTCTGGGCCAAAGGCTATGAAGCCGCCCAGCTTTCCGAACTAATGGCCGCAATCGGCATCAACCCGCCCAGTTTCTATGCCGCCTTCGGCTCCAAAGAAGCGCTGTACCGAGAGGCGCTCGATCTTTATCTTTCAACGGCCGGTTCGGCCAGCATGAAGGCGCTTGCCGAAACCGGGAACATACGCGATGTCATCAAGGCCATGCTGCTGGCAAGCCTGGACACTGCGCTGTCCAGCCCCTCTTCGGGAGGCTGTTTGGTCAGTCTGGGGTTAGTCAACTGCCAGGCACAGAACGCGTCCCTGCGCGATCACATGCGTGAACTGCGGCGCAGTACCTTACGCCTGATCCGCCAGCGACTGGAACGCGCGATCGCCGACGGCGAACTGCCAACCGATACCGACACAGACCGTCTCGCCACTTACTTTGCCGCGATTATCCAGGGCATTTCGCTCCAGGCGCAGGATGGCGCCGGGCGCGAGACGCTGCTCGGCATTGTTGAGACGTCGATGACTGTATTGAAGAATGGATAAAGCATAGGCCGCTGTCGTTTGATGTAACCTCGTCAAAGTTTTGGCGACGTTTCCGGCGGCGTATAGTGCACCTTGCCGTCGCCATAGAACCGTTTGCCAGTGGCTTCGATATATAGTGGCGCGCCGAATTTGGCCGCCTGAGTTGAGGCATTATGCTCGCCTCAACACCTTACAGGTGACCCCATAGCAAAGCCTTGTCTGCTGAATTTGAAGCCGAAGCGGCAAAACGGCTCCTCGATCAGAATGACCCCCATCGCGAAGCGGCTAAGGCGATGAACGTCAGCCTGTCGGCCATCAACCGCCGGGCTAAGTCGTTGTGTATGGCGCTTCGGGGGAAAACATCGCCGGGACGTCCTCTGATAGCCGAACACAGTGAACTCACTGAACTCACTGAACTCAGAGCAATGAGGAAGCGGACACGAGGCATTGATATGTAAAATTAAATTATAAAAAGACTACTGTAGATTCAATTGTTCAACGCAACATCCATGCTAACACACGGATTAGCGGAGAATTATTGAATGAAGCGTACATTTACGGCCATGGAAAACGAGTTTGTTTCCGATTTCTGGCATAACGGCATCGGCTACCGTGAGATGGCTAAAACCCCAGATTCGAAACCTGGCACTATTGTCACTATTTTTAGAGACATCGATAGCACAGGGCCTGACGTGCGCAAACCGACTTCAGCGCACTTAACATTGGCTGACGGGTCAATGTCGGAAGGATGAAAGCGAGGCTCATGTGCATATGCTGAAAATGGCTCTATGACGGAGGAAAATGCCGATGGATAAACTTTTACCCACTACGCAGGCCATTATCATGCCGGTTGATGAGTCAGCAGTCAGAATATCACCCGTATTTTTATCGCCATCCGGGAGAGTTATCCTATAACGCAGAAGGTGCATATAATCCTTAATGAGGCGAGTTATCACTGAGCGGAATTAATAAAAGAGCAGGCAATAGTGATGAATATTGACCTTTACCATTAACCGCCTTACAGCCCGAATCTGAGCCCGACAGAAAGATTCAGGAAGGTGATGAACAAAGATGTCAGAAATAATCTATACTCCATAACAGTAAAGGCATTCAGCGTAATTATAATTTTTAATATTGACAGCATAAAACCTCAGGGACATTGACTTCCTGTATTAATGACACATCCCATACGCTGAAACCTGCATCCCAGGCTAATTGAGCATATATGCTAAGGATTTTTATGAAAAAAATTACTTTATTATTAATAGTTGGAATAATATCATCTTACTCACATGCTGAGGTAAGAACTGACTCAATAAAAAATGAGAAAGATATTAAGAACAGTGAAATAGGATATTGGAGCCTATGGACTGATGAAAAAGGCGTTTCTCACCAGTCATTATGTAAACTTGATAGTTTATCACTACAGAATTTCAGCGTGCCAGGCGCGCCGGAATGGGTCTCTAATGATGATATGAAAACCTCACGATATGTATTTAATATTATGCCAACAGGATGGAAAGGCGATTGGCATAAAAGCCCAAAGCCACAATGGGTTATCCCTGCCGAAGGAAAGTGGTATATAGAGTCTATGGATAATCATCGTGTTGAATTTGGTCCGGGGGAGTTATCATTTGGGTACGATAGCATTTCAATCCTTAAAGATGGTAAAATAGGTCATTTGTCTGGTAACGCTGGAGATGAACCTGCCAAAGTTTTAGTTGTACAAGTAGATTCTCTCCCTAAAACAATATCTGACAAAAGGTGTATGGCTGGTGGTTCTTTTATTAAATAGAAAGTAACGTTAAAAGGAAAAGTCGTGAAAAAGTTCCCTTATGTTGGAAAAAAATTCATTATTACCATGAACAATGGTCTGGAAGTAGTAAACCATTACCTGGATGATGGGAAAACTATCGCAATTGAGTTTCTTAGTGGTGATTTAAAGGGAGAAAGAATGCAAACTATTTTCACATGGAAGCCGCTATCAGATGGTTACTTCTTGATATCCTGGCAAGAGGACGATAATTCTACCGTTGTACACTGTGATAATTTTGAAAAGAAAAAGTCTTATGCTTATTACACCACAATGAAAGGAGATTTTTATGTAATGGAAGGCAATATAGCATAAAATATTATAATTGCCGATACCATCTGGTTGCTAACGTCTAAAACCAGTTGGTATCGCCACACTTTATTGATGCTAAAAAATGAGAAAGTTAATATATTTATTATTGCCATTTCACCTTGCATTATAATATTCTCACTTTATTTCTCAGAGAAGAGTAAGGAAACCTTCCCATTTTTAAATAGCTTCACATAATAGCGCTACGTTGGCAGGAGGTGACATCCCACCAATACCGGCTCCGCACGATGAGAAGTGGAGCATCAATATGCAAAGTTATTTAACGAAGGTTATTCGTAGCGCTATACGGCGCGTAATACATGTAATGCATATCCACCCAACGCCATGGTAGCGCCGGGGTAAATAGTTTCTCACATTAATGCTTCACTTCTGACGAGCCGCAACGCGCGACCAATGACAAAATAAATAAAATAATAAATAAAAAAACAGTCAATTATATTTTATTCATGACATCGCTGCCACTCAACCAACAGAGGACTGTGTAGCGCGATTATGCGAAGCTATTTACCTGATTGACGTGTGGTATACATATTATACTATGAACGACGCCCAACCTAAACGGAGAGATTACCTGTGACCGCACCCAATATCGACGTTCTGTTTCAGCCTTTCCATCTGAAAAATCTGTCGCTGAAAAACCGCATTGTTATGGCGCCGATGACACGCTCCTTTGCTGCCGACGGCGTTCCTGACGAAAAAATCGCCGCTTACTACCAGCGCCGTGCCGAAGGTGATGTGGGCCTTATTCTCTCTGAAGGTACGGTGATAAACCGGCCGGCCTCACGCAATGACGCCAAAATCCCCTTCTTTTACGGTGAAAAAGCGCTGGCCGGCTGGCAGCGCGTGATCGACGATGTTCACGCCGCCGGCGGCAAGATGGGGCCGCAGCTGTGGCACACGGGTTCAGTGACCAGTTTCCTGACGGACTGGGTGCCGGATGCCGAGGTGGAAAGCCCATCAGGGCTGATTGCTCCCGGCCAGCCACGCGGTGTGGCAATGAGCGATGAGGCTATCGCCGACACCATAGCCGCCTTCGGTCAGGCGGCGGCCGAAGCCAAACGGCTGGGCTTTGACGTAGCGGAAATCCACGGCGCACACGGCTATCTGATCGATCAGTTTTTCTGGTCGGGAACCAATCTGCGCACCGACGGCTACGGTGGCGCAACCCTGAAACAGCGTGCACGTTTTGCAGCCGAGGTAATAAAGGCCATGCGCAAAGCGGTTGGCCCTGATTTCCCGCTTATTTTGCGCGTCAGCCAGTGGAAGCAACAGGACTATGCGGCGCGTCTCGCGTCAACGCCTGAAGCGATGGCAGACTGGCTGGTTCCGTTAGTTGACGCCGGTGTGGATATACTTCACTGTTCACAGCGCCGATTCTGGCAACCGGAGTTTCCCGAGATCGACGGCGAAGGCGGATTAAACTTTGCCGGTTGGGCGAAGAAACTGACCGGCGCCGCGACTATCAGCGTCGGATCCGTTGGCCTGTCCAGCGACGTTATGAGCGCCTTTGCCGGTGAAGGCGCCACACCGTCCAACCTCGACGGCCTCATTGAACGCCTGGAACGCAACGAGTTTGATCTGATCGCCGTGGGCCGCGCATTGCTGAGTGATCCAAACTGGGCAATCAAAATCCGTACGGGTAACCACGCAGCGCTGCAGGATTTTACCGTCGACGCGTTAAAGACGCTGGTCTAAATAGCCGCGCCTGATAGCGCGACGCTTTTGCCAGCCCGTGCGTTCCTCCGTAAAAGGGACTGACCGGTTACACAAGCTGGCGAGCGTTGGCAATAACAGCCACACAGAATGGCACTGATGATGGCAGGCACTGGTACCTTGCGGCGCCTGCCGCAGACATTCAACATGCTTCACCTATGGTGAGTAAACTGGCTGGTGAATTATCCTGAGCTTCGTTTTTTTTCCGCCACCGTTGCGTTTCGCGATCTTTATGCATTGATTTAGTTGAATGTACAAAAATTGTTATATAGCCAAATAATTCGAGTGGCAGGAAGGCGGCGATACAGCGACAAATTCGCCGGCAACCAATTTGTCCAGCCAGCGACAGACCTTCACTGAGAGACAGCATGTCAGTCATTAATCCCCGGCAGCTTACAACAGTAATTGACCGGGGGTGAGCGACAAATCTGCCGGACCGCTGGCGCCGCCCTTGCAAGGGGGCGCCCCATGGAAGGACGAGTAACAAAGCCAACGCACCTGTAACTTGAAGTATAAGGGTATACCCGAGGTTACGATTTTTATTAAAGATAAGACAACCATTATGACGCTTTTATTAAAACCTGAATGACAAAGCCCGACTACTGAAAGATATACGTTCAATTGCGCCGGATATGCACATTATCCTTGATTCCGTTGACATTCTATATTAAAAGTGTCGCTGACATATGTAACTGTACTCTGAATAATTTCCATTAATGTTCCACTTCTCATCGTGCGAGGCCCGTACTGGCGGGATGTTATGTCCTGCAAGTGTAGCGCTATTATGCGAAGCTATTCAGATAGCCCGAGTTGCAGAAAGGCGGCAAGAGAACGCATCTCGATGAGCTGACTCAAGTTAGTGATTCGGGTGAGCGAGCGTAGCCAACGCATCTGCAACCTGAAGTATGACGAGTATATACTTGATAGTCATAAAAGGATAATTATGAAGCTGACCGTTTTGGTAGATAACAACACGTTTATTGACAAATATTTAACCGGAGAACCCGGTGTTTCATATTTTATTGAGTGCGATGGAAAAAAAATCCTTTTTGATGTTGGTTACTCAGGTGTTTTTTTAAAAAACGCACAAATTCTGCAAATAGATTTAACGGCCATTGACGATATCGTCATATCTCATGGACATAATGATCACACATGGGGTTTAAATTATTTAATCCAGTATTATGACCGAACCTCCACGCCGCCTAAAAAGAAAATAAATCTTGTCTCTCACCCTGCAGCATTAGCACCGAAATATTATAAACAAAAACCGATTGGTATAAATATTCGTCAGGATGAAAATGATTTTTTCTTCAAAAAAATCTCCACAAAAGAGCCATTTAAATTGACTGAAAACATTGTATTTTTGGGCCAAATCCCCCGAACTAACAGTTTTGAGGCTAAAGAACCGGTTGGCCAAACAAATGACGCACGTGGAGAATTAACCGATGATTATGTTCTTGATGATTCCGCATTGGCTATAAAAACAAAACAAGGCCTTGTCATTATTACTGGATGTTCACATGCAGGAATTTGTAATATCATAGAGCATGCGAAATTAGTCACCGGCGAAGATCGTGTGGCTTCTGTTATCGGTGGTTTTCATCTTCAGAATGCAGATAAAGAAACATTATCTAAAACAGGAAAGTATCTTAATTCTCTTTCTACGGATGCGCTTTACCCTTGTCACTGTACTGACCTTGCTGCCAAAATACATCTTTCCGGTCACGTTGATATTAAAGAAGTTGGCGTCGGGCTAACGTTAAATTTCCCTGTATGATTTATATCAAAAATTATATTTCAAGGGAATTTTAAAACATTAAGCAAGAGGCCGGTCGGTGCAATAGTGCATTTTGCAACAAGTACAGGCAGATTAAATACTGTTTCCATGATGATTAAATCGCTTCACGCATTGATACTCACTTTTGACCATACTGCAGCGCGTAACTGAGGATAAGAGAATTAAAGTGATCATTAAAACCAGTTGATTATGATTTAATCATAATATCGTTGTCACTCAACCTGCAGGGCAAGTGTAGCGCTATTATGCGGGGCTATTTAATCATAACGGGATGGTGTGCAATATGCACGCCAGGGATTGCTGCTGCGACAACGCCTTGCGGAAATTTTTCTCACAGTCTGAACGCAGCGAGCATTCACGGAGAATGGTTCAACACGCGGGAGGTGATGAAATAGACGATATTCGAATATATTAATATTGGTGACAACCGGCATCAAGATATAGCGCCAACGGCGGGTTAAACCCGGTTCAGTTTGAAGAAAGCAACCTCGCTTAAGCTCTGTGTCCACCGTTACCGGGAAAAATCAGTCGTACCCGGCTCACTAAGCCTTACCCCCTGCCGGGGGCGCAGGCAAAGCCATATGGATGAGTTCACGTTTTGACCAACATCCCGCGCAGCAGCAATTCCAGCGCGGCGACACTTCGCGCCAGTCGGGCACTACCGTCCTCGCCGTCTGCGATCCAGAACGCCGCTTCGGACAAACCACCGTAGATCAGCGATGCCAGTGCCGGTGGGTCGGCTTCATTCACTACACCCTGATGGATAAGGCCCTCAAGCAGCAACCGCATCGATTCGATACAATGGCGCTGCGAGTCGGGTGAAGCTCCGCCCAGCACAGCCCTGGCATCGCGCAGTACGATGCGCTGGATTTCCGGCTCCAGCGCCATCTGCAGATAGGCGCGGCATCGACGGTGAAAACCTTCCCAGGCATCTTCAGCCGTATCGGAAATGACCTGCAGACGCGCATCCATCTCGGCGTCAATCAGCTCAACCACCGCCGCCAGCAGGCCCTTTTTGTCGCCGAAGTGGTGATAGAGCGCGCCACGGGTCAGACCCGCCTGCGCGGTAAGATCGTCCATTGAGGTATCGGCGTAGCCACGCTCACTGAATACTCTGCGTGCGGTCGCCAGCAGCGTGGCGCGGGTTTCTTCCATCTCGGCGCGGGTACGACGAACCATCCGCTTTCTCCTTACATACGGCGTGAATGATTATTTACATACGTTTCGTATGAATATATGATGCTATTCATACGAAACGTATGTATTGTCGCCGCATCGCGGTGCCTTAGCAAGCGGACGTCCCCACGGAGAACGAGATGGCCAACCCTTATCGAGCACTTTTCGCCGCACCCGGTACCCGGGGCTTTACCCTTGCGGGCCTGCTGGCGCGGATTCCGCTGCCGATGACAGGCATTGGCATCATCACTATGCTGGCGCAACTGCGCGGCAGCTACGCGTTGGCGGGAGCCGTATCTGCCACCTTCGTGCTGACCTTCGCGCTGCTGTCGCCGCAGATCTCCCGGCTGGTGGATAGGCATGGACAAAGCCGCGTGTTACCCGCAGCTATGGCCATCAGCGTCACCGGCTTGCTGATCGTGATCGCGGGTTGCTGGCGGCAAGCGCCCGACTGGATATTATTTCTCGGTGCCTTGCTGGCCGGTTTCATGCCCAGTATGTCTGCAATGGTGCGCGCACGCTGGACGGCGATTTACCGGGGACAGCCGCCCTTGCAGACGGCCTATTCGCTGGAAACGGTGCTTGATGAGGTCACCTTCATCGCCGGACCGCCGCTGTCGGTAGGGCTTTCTGTGGCAACGTTCCCCCAGGCTGGCCCGCTGGCGGCGGCGTTGCTGCTGGTGCCTGGCGTATTCGCTCTGGTCATACAACGCGGCACCGAGCCGCCGGTCAAGACGCTGAGCGTCGCGACGGATGAAGCGAAACCGGTGTTCCAATTGGCTAACGTGCGACTGCTGACGCTGCTGATGGTGGCGATGGGGGTCATCGTCGGCACAGTGGACATCGTGAGTGTGGCCTTCTCCGAACAGCAGGGCCGACCGGCGGCGGCCAGCCTGATCTTATCAGTATATGCCATCGGTTCCTGCATGGCCGGGCTGCTGTTCGGCGCACTCAAGCTGAGAACGCCATTGCCCCACTTGCTGTTGCTGGGCGGGCTGGCGACAGCCGCAACCACGCTCCCCCTGCTGCTGGCAGGCAGTATTCCCGCGTTGGCGGGCGCCGTGCTGGCTGCAGGGTTGTTCTTCGCACCTACTATGATCGTAGCGATGTCGCTGGTCGAGCGCCTGGTGCCGGAGAGTCGTCTGACCGAAGGCATGACCTGGCTGCTGGCAGGGCTGAATATCGGTGTGGCGCTGGGGGCGGTGGCATCCGGTCTGGTGGTGGATGACGGAGGAGCGCGGGCCGGATTCACCGTCTCCCTATGCGCTGGCGCCCTGGTTTTGCTGGTGACACTGTGGAGCTATCAGCGCCTGCATGCGCATAATTCACCCGTATAAGATGCCGCGTGATGACGGCACACCCGGTTTCGCCATTTCAGGAATTTGAGTCATGAGCACATCTTCAATTGTGGCTGCAGAGACTGCGGGTTGCAGGTTGCGGGTCAGACAATCAACCTGGCTTCATTATCTTTGCAGCCTGTCGGCCATATCCGTGCCGGATATATCGCTCAGGGAGCGAATAGCGTTGCTGACCAGGATGATAACAGCTGCGCCATCCGGCGCGGAGATTGCCACCGCGCTATATGCGACCATTTTTAAATATCGATATTGCGTTGGGCACCTGGCAATCGGTCGGTCGTCGAAGCATTGGGCTTCGCTACCCATATCTGGCTGGCCGGCAATGGAATTAAACCTCTGCGTCAAACAACGGCAAACGAACCGATGTCTTAAATGACAGCGTACAAATTCCAGGCTACATTTATTGAACATCAGTTCAACTATTAAGGGGAGCCAGTGATTTATCTTCTTCTTGCGGCAGCCATTGCATCGGAAATCGTGGGGGCGCTGGCCACCCGCTTCTCCAACGGTTTCACCAAACCGTTGCCGACACTGCTGGCGATCGTTGGCGTCGTCGGCGCCTATTACCTGCTTTCGCAGGTGCTTAACCGCGGCATGGCAATCGGCGTGGCCTATGCGATATGGGCAGCGCTCGGGGTGGCTTGCGTGGCAATCATTGGCGCCGTTTTTCTCGGCGACAAGCTCAGCTGGATTCAGTCGATCGGTATCGTGCTCGTCATCGGCGGTGTCGTCGCGCTAGAACTTGGGGCTACCCATTGAATGCCGCGGACGGGCGTCGGCTCAGGGGAGAAGCTCGACGCCAAAAGCTGATCGCAGCGACGCTGACGGTAGTTGAACGCGATGGCGTCGCTGGGGTAACGCATCGGAGCGTTGCGCAGGAAGCCTGCGTTCCCGCCAGTTCGGCGATCTACTATTTTGCCACCATCGACGATCTGCTGGTGGCCGCGCTGACTGCCGCCGCAGAGGAGTATGCCGCGCAACTGGAAGCGCTGATCGCCAGCGGACGCGACGAGATCGACGGCCTCGCCGAAATGATCGCCGAGGCGAGCGGTCCCGGCCGTCAGCGGGCGTTAGCCGAACGCGAATTAACCCTGCAGGCCGCGCGGCGCCCCGCACTGAGGCCGATTGCCAGGCACTGGCGCGGTCTGGTGGCGCAGGCGGCGGGCAGGCACAGCGACTGTCCATTGACGATCCAAAGCGTTGTTGTTGCAGCCGATGGCATCTGCGCAAAAGCCTTGCTGGAAGACCAGCCAATTTCTGCCGGGGAAGTGAACCGGCTTCTTCGGCACATTTTACAGCGAGGGAGAAAAACCACATGAAAATGTTCACAGCCTGAATGGGCGACGACACCAAAACCGGATCGTGCGGTTACGCTTTTTGCAGCGGGCGTGTAGTCGTTGCTCGAAGTGAGTATATGGCCAAAGAGGCGGTTGAACGGCAGATGAGCCATATGGAAAAGAGCGACCGTTGCATATAAGGAATAGACCCAAAATAATTCAAGTTGCAGGCAGAAGGTGACGCCGCGACCAATTCGTCGGCAACAAATTGGTCCGGCCAGCGGCTGACCGGCGGTGAGAGACGGGATATCGCTGATTAATCCCCGTCGGCATACAGCAGTAAGTGGCCGGAATACGCGACAACGCGGCCGGCAGCAGAGTTGAATGCCGCTGAGGGCGGCCCCGCAAGGGCGAGCCCCATGGATGAGGCGAGTCGCACAACCAACGCATCTGCAGCTTGCGGCATCAAGGGTACATATTTAACAAGGCCGCGGATGGTCCGTTATTACTTCAATTTTTGATGCTCCAATATTTTATCAACGCCCTCAACAAATCCATCACCGCCGGGGCCATTACTGATCCACGTTGGTAATTGAGATATTTTAGTTAAATGATTGCGTATTGTATTCATGCCAAGTGTATGCGTGAAATACTCAAACATCGGAGCGTCATTTTCAGAATCGCCGCTATAAAACACAGTATCTTGCTCTGACTTTTCATCCAGACTGTAGAATTTTTTGAGAATATCACGACTCATAATCAATTTATCGTAATCGCCAAACCAGCCCAAAACCCATAAATTATTTACCGTAGCTTTTAATCCTGCGTCCTTCAATGAAGATAACAGGCTTTCGATTTGCTCCGTTTTTTCTGGCAGACTAAAGGCTAAACTGGTCAGGCGAAACGGTTGATCTTCAGAAATTATTGCCCATGTATATTTTTCTTTGATTGCCGCTGCAATGCACTGTAGTTTTTCCAGAATGGAGTGCCGGGTATCGGTATGACAAAAATACCTGTTTACAGAATGTCCATGGTCAGAACGCTGAAAGAAAAACCCGCCGTTTTCACCGATTACACCATCGACAGGCCACATTCTGACCATCTGATCACACCATCCTGCCGGCGCGCCGGTCACGGGAATAACAATAATACCGGCAGATTGCAGTCGCTCTAAAGAGTCATAGGTTTTGGCAGCAAGACGTCCCCGCAAGGTTAGCGTTTCATCCATGTCAGTCAGAACATATTTGACTGATGAGAATACTTTATTTGATGCTAAAGAAAGAGGAAGCATGATCTCCCCACATGTAAAAATGAATATTTTATCTTATTTTATTTTTCAGGGTTATAACGGATAATGATTAGTTATACTGTTTTGCTATTCTATTGGGTCTGTTGCAGATTAATCTAAATAGCTTCGCGCATTGAGGCTTCACTTTTGATCATGCCACAGCGCGTAACTGATGATAAGAACATTTAAATAATCATTAAAACAGTTGATTGTGATTTAATCATAATATCGTTGTCACTCAACCTGCAGGGCAGGTGTAGCGCGATTATGCGAAGCTATTTATAATCTTTCATCAATAGCTGAATATTACGCCTCCGCTGCGACGCAACGCGTTTCACTGCCAGCGATTTGGTCTGAAAAGCCACGCCGGGCGGCGGCCCCCGGCGTGAACACAACGCTGCCTCTCCCGCCGCTCATAGCCGCACCTACAAATTATTGTCGCCATCCTCGGGGCGAGGAGCATATTTATACGACGCGGCAGGATGTCAGATGGTGCCGTCCCAGGAGTCCACTTTCCCGCGTTTTATTTCTTGCTCATCGAACCAGCGCGTGGTGACGCATTTGGACTCGGTGTAAAACCGAACGCCATCTTTACCTAAACAATGGAGATCGCCGAAGAAAGATTGTTTATGGCCTGAAAATGGGAATACGCCGACCGGCACCGGAATACCAACATTGATGCCAACCATCCCCCCATGGGTATGCTTCTGAAATTTACGTGCATAATAACCATTCTGGGTAAAAATAACCGACCCGTTAGCAAAGGGATTGCGATTCATCAGTTGCAACCCTTCTTCAAAGGTTTTTACCCGTTTAAAACAAAGCACCGGACCAAAAATCTCCTGTGTGCCGACGCTCATCTCCTCAGTCACGTAATCAAGCACGGTAGGTCCAAGATAAAATCCCCGTTCGTAGCCGTCCACGCGATAGTTTCTGCCGTCCAGGATAACCCGGGCGCCCTCTTGCTCGCCCTTTTCAATCCATTTAACCACTGACTGACGGTGCTCCTCAGAAATAACCGGCCCCATATCGATGTCGCGCAGGTAGCCGGGCCCCACTTTCAGCTGTCTGGCTTTTTCAACTACCGCGGCGACCAATGCATCGGCAATGTCTTCCTGCACCACCACCACCGGCAGCGCCATGCAGCGCTCCCCGGCACAACCAAAAGCGGCATTGATAATACCAGCGGCAGTACGATTAACCGGCGCATCCGCCAGCACCAGCGCATGATTTTTAGCTTCGCACAATGCCTGCACCCGCTTACCGTGCGCCGCGGCTTTGGAATAGACATGTAACCCAACGGAGGTCGAGCCGACAAAAGATACCCCATTCACGTCCGGATGAGTCAGCAGCACATCCGCTTCTTTGCGCGAACAAGTGACAATATTAATCACCCCTTCCGGTACGCCGGCTTCCTGGTAAAGCCGGGCAATTTCCATACAGGTCATCGGCGTCATACTCGCGGCCTTGATCACCAGAGTATTGCCGGAAGCGATACATAAAGGCGCCATCCACCCCATTGGAATCATGGCCGGGAAATTGAAGGGAACGATGCCGGCGAAAACGCCAATCGGTTCACGGTAAAGGTTGGTATCGATATCAGACGATGCATCAAGCAAATTTTCTCCCTGCAAAAGCGCCGGGATTGAACATGCCAGTTCGGTCCCCTCTTTGGCTTTCAATACGTCGCCCAGCGCGTCGCCCCAGGCCTTGCCATTCTCTTTCGCGACTAATTCCGTCAGGCGTTCTTCATTTTCTATTAATAATTCGCGAATACGGAACATGATTTGCGCACGTTTGATCGCGGGCGTGTTCGACCAGGCGGGAAAAGCATGCTTAGCCGCGGCAATCGCATTCAGCACCTCCTGTTCAGTACAGCATGGCGCTTGCGCCATAATTTCCCCGGTGCTGGGGTTATAAACATCCATATAGCGTTCTGTTTTAGATTCAATCCACTCACCGCCAGAAAAATATTTCAACTTCTCTATATTAGCCATACTCTTTCTCCATTAAACAGTTTTTAAAATATCTTTTCTCTCTCTTAACAATCAAAAAGAACCGACATGCGTAACCGACCTCACCATTAAATAACGAATAAGGCAGGTTAGTCATCGTGTTAACCATCAGTTAATTATCTGCGGAACGATCTTTTCATTTTCATCATCTCCTTTATTAACGGCGGAACCTGACGGTATATATTTTGAATATTGAAACGTTAATTTTTTCATTACCGACGCCGGATTCGACGTAAGCGCGGCCGTAATAAATCGCCGGCTCCCTCCTGAAACGTCGGCGTATTGTTCTGGATACACGCGGTCTTCATTCTTTTAACTAACAGCATTACGCGCGCCGACGCCCACCGCTGTGCGTAAAACAATTTCGGCCGCTTTGTTGATCGCGTTTTTAGCTCTCGGACGAGAAGAGAAAATAATGCCGTTACGCGTTTTAAGACTGCTCAGCGACTTGAAGATAGCCGCAGATATCGGATTGGTGGCCGGCGCAATCCCACAAATCGGGCCAACCGGATCGGCCATCGTCAGCGTTCCAACGGCCTCATTTTCCGAGAAAATGCCGCAGCGCTTCTCATCCTTGCAGGCATTGTAGATATGCTCAGAAGCAAAATGATGCTTAATCACTTTATCCTCGACGATGCCCATACCCGATTCCTCCATCGCCATGCCGTTGGCCAGCGGGATTCTCGCATCCGACACCGCAAGCCCGGCGGCGCGAAATAGGTTGTCGACTTGCGCCTGGCTGAAAGCGGCATATTGCTGCTGCCCGGTGCGCACGCGGTCAACCAACGAGTCCAGTTCAGCGGGATTCTTGACGATAGACATAGTATTCTCCTTAATAGATTGAAATCTTTTAAGTAAAATCCCATCCTGAACAAATGGCCGCCAGCCTTGCCACAGGCTTCACCCGGCAATTTTTAGTTAAAAGCGTTATCTGTCCTGTAATCCCCCGACTGGAAAGCATAAAAACGCTAAATGCGAAATTTATATTTCATTTTCATGATACATAAAAAAATAAATTCATTTTGAGAAGCGGATCAAATACAACAAATTTAATCCAATAACAAAAAATGTACGCAACACAATCACCATCAATTAGATAACATTATGTTTAAGCATCATGAGTTGCGAACACTAACCCACAGCAAAAAAAACAGTGAAACGTATTAAAAATTAAAATATAACCCTGCCTGCCACACCGGTATAAATGAGATCTGTGCGATAAAAACAGGATGCCGCGTTATAAATAAGAAACGGCGAAAAAACAGGTAACGAGCGCCATACAAACAGGACAGCGGCGAAATAGAAAAAAACAAAGGAGAGTTAAATTTTCCATAATATTTTTTATGAAAAATTTAACTCACTGGATTGACGGCGTGATGGCGCTACGTCCGAGACGTCAGACAACGCCCTCGCCGGCTGCGCCGGGCGAAAAAACGATCAACAGAATATCGCGCAGACCGACTCTGCGGAACGACGCTATTCCGATCGACTCCGGCTCTGTTTACTCAATAGCTTCGCGCATTGATGCTTCACTTTTGACCATGCCACAGCGCGTAACTGATGATAAGCGTATTAAAATAATTATAAAAAAACAGGCGATTATAATTTGATCATAACATCGTTGTCACTTAACCCGCAGGGCGGGTGTAGCGCTATTATGTGACGCTATTTAGACGCATAAAGTCCCCCCGGCCGTAAAAAGCCAACGCGTCGCATTGCTCAGGAAGACAATGTCTTATGCTACGGCCCGAATTATTTTGAGTATAAATAACTTCACACATTGATGCTTCACGTCTCATCGTGCGAAACCAGTACTGGTGGGATGTCATGTCCTGCATGTGGCACTATTATGCGAAGCTATTTATTATCCGCTAGCGATAGTGAAATAACGGCCAGGCTTTTAATAGACTTCGCGCCGATCACAGAAAAGTGATTATTTATTGATCCGCCAGCGATAATAAAACAGCGCCGTTAATATCAAAAGGCAACCCACGATTTGTTGTGCCGACATACGTTCGCCATACCATATTGCCGCGGCCACCACGGTGAATAAAGGTTCAAGGATCATGATTAATGCGGCATTCGCCGCGCTGGTCATGCTTTGCCCCTTTAACTGCAACCAGAAACGCAACCCCGTAGCGATAAACGCGCTGGCCAATACCCATCCCCAGATAGCCCCATTCACCTGCTGCGGCCAGGACTCGATAAATACCGAAAGCAGAATCGCCGCCAGTCCGGTACAGCCCAGCTGCACCGAAGCCAGGGGTAACGGAGGGACCATCCGCGCGTAGCGGCTGGTATAACAGAAATAAATAGCCTGAACGATAGCCGCCGCTAAAAACAATAGCTGGCTGACCTCCCAGGTTAACCCATTACGTAAAGTCAGTAACGCCAGCCCCGCCACCGCCAAAGGTAATGAAAACCAGAAAGCACGAGCAGGAGAAATGCGCAACATGCCCCAGGCCGCCAGCGGCACAAACAACATAGAAAGACTCATAATGAATGCGCCTTCCCCTAATGATGCAGTAATCGCAACCGCATAAATCCACAACAACATATTAAATCCCAGCCATCCGCCGCTGATAAGTACGGCAGGCCAATAGCGTAATAGCAGGGGAAGGTCGCCACGTCGGCATAATATCAGCAGTGTAAGGCTGGCGATCAGAAAACGCAGACCGAGAAATGCCATCACCGGCATGCCGGCCACCGCCTCCCGGGAAAAAATCCAGCCGCAGGCGGCAATCAACGTAGTAAGCACCAGGCAAACATCCGCTTTTCTTTGTGACGTCATCATGTATCAGCCATCCCTGAAATCGTTGCCGAATGTTCAACGACAAACAAATTAAACCGGCCTTATTCTGGCCCCCAATTAATCACCACCAGCATAGCCATCAGCTAAAATTTCTTCCAGACCGGGCGCCGCTAAATTGTTTCGTACATTAATGCTTCACTTCTGACGAGCCGCAACGCGCGACCAATGACAAAATAAATAAAATAATAAATAAAAACAGTCAATTATATTTTATTCATGACATCGCTGTCACTCAGCCAGCAGAGGCCTGTGTAGCGCTATTATGCGAAGCTATTTAGCCGACAGTACAGCCCTATTCGACTTAGCCCTGCGCGACCGCTACCGCCGGTGTTCAAATCGACGCCCGGCAGGTATGACGCTCACCCGAATACTTACCTGAGTGAGATTATCGAAATTAATCGGCCTCATCCCTGAAACGATGCATTAGAACGGCGCTGACGTCGTTTAAAACGCGAATGCTTTGCCCTGCGGCCCGGATTATTCAGGGGATAAAATAACGCCGCCAGGGGGGGACGGCACGATATATTGTCTCCCGTCCGGAGACCTGCCGAACCCTATCAATAATCGGCGGATCGTTGATGACATCAGGGTCAAAAACCACGCCCATCGTCATTTTATCCCATCGAACGTTTAGTATTGACGCGCTTTATTAATGTTGGCCTCAAGCGTTTTGGCTACGGTATTGATTCTTTCACTACGGGAGACTTGCGCACCGCCGACCCGCCACCAGCTGAAATAGTTATGAACCATGGTCTTAGGCAAGATTTTAATATCTATCAATGTTGAGTGTTTTTGCCGCCGGGCGTCAGCCAGCGCCTCATGCAGTTGCTCAAGCGTGGTCACCGCATAGCTTTTACAGCCATACCCTTCAGCGATTTTAGCGAAATCAACAGGGATAAGACCGCCGTCCTGTCTGCTGCCGTCTTCCAAATGGTAACGGAACTCGGTATAGAAGCTGTCCATCCCGTGCCCTATCTGCAGATTGTTGATACAGCCATTAGCCATGTTATCGAACAGCAGAATATTGATTTTCTTTCCCTCCTGCAGAGAGGTAATCAGCTCAGAATGCAACATCATGAATGCGCCATCGCCGACAAAGACATAGACCTCGCGCGCGGGCTGAGCCATCTTAACGCCAAGTGCGGCATTGACTTCATACCCCATGCAGGAATAGCCATATTCGACATGATAATCGTTGCCTCCCCGGCTTTGCCAGACGCGCTGCAGATCGCCAGGCAAACTACCGGATGCGGCAACCACCACCGCCTCTTGCGGCAGCGTTTTATTGAGCACGCCCATCACGCGGGTCTGGGTCAATAACGAACTCGTCAGGCGTTTGAACTCCGCATAAACCCGCTCACGATCCAGACGGTCATTTATTTCTGGAATAAAGTCGGTTCCCGAATACGCAACGCTGTATACGCGTTCTACTTCCGCAAGATACTGCGCCCGGGCATCTTTAATCCGGTTGCGCCAGGCCGTATAGACGCCGGCGTTCAGATTTTCGAGGAGATCAATCAGAGTCGCTCTGGCGTCGCCCACCAGTTGAACGCCGTCCAGTTTGAAGGCATCGAATCGGCTGATATTGATATTTAAAAACGAAACGCCCTTTTTTTTAAAAATCCACTTCGACGATGTCGTGAAATCGGTGTAACGCGTTCCGACCCCGATCACCAAATCAGCCTCGGCGGCCAGCACGTTCGCGCTAAGCGAGCCGGTCTCGCCGATACCGCCGACGTTGAGGGGATGCGCGGAGCTGATGGTGCCTTTACCAGCCTGCGTTTCGGCTATCGGGATAGTGAATTTTTCTGCGAATTCGATCAATTCAAGCCCAGCCTGCGAGTACTTCACCCCGCCGCCGCAGATAATAAGCGGTTGTTGTTTGCTCTTCAGTACGGCCAGCGCATCCTTCAACATGGCTTCCGTCGGCAACGGGCGCTCGATACGGTGCACTCGTCGGGCAAAAAAGTAATCGGGATAATCCCACGCCTCCCCCTGCACGTCCTGCGGCAGGCACAAGACTACCGCCCCGGTTTCCGCGGGGTCCGTGAGCACTCTCATCGCGTTAATACAGGCGGTCATTAACTGCTCGGGCCGGCTAACCCGATCCCAGTATTTACTAACGGGACGAAACGCATCATTAGTGCTGATGCTGAGATCATGGCTTTGCTCTATTTGCTGTAATACCGGATCGGGTTGACGCGTCGCATAAGTGTCGCCTGGCAGCAAAAGCAGCGGGATACGATTAGCGGTAGCCGTTGCGGCGGCGGTGATCATGTTTGCGGCGCCGGGCCCGACGGAGGAAGTACAGGCAATGATTTGATGACGCAATAGCTGTTTTGCATAACCGATGGCGGCGTGAGCCATCCCCTGTTCATTACGCCCCTGGTATACCGAGAGCTGCCCGCAGTCCTCCTCAAGGGCCTGCCCCACCCCCAACACGTTACCGTGACCAAAAATAGCGAATATGCCTTTAACAAACTTAATCTGTTTACCGTCTATTTCGACATATTGATTATCAAGGAAGCGCACTAATGCCTGGGCTACCGTCAGTCGGATGCTTTTCATTCTCCCCCCTGTTCACAGGCCGTTTCGCCAGTGCCCGCTGCCGAACGTATGGCGCTGCGCGCACTCGACATCAATCTCATCTGACACAGGCTGAGTATGGAACAAAAAGTTCCCGCTTCAATACAAAATAAAATTTATTGTTCACATTGAGAAGAAGATCAAAAAATTAAAACCGTATACATTGATTAAAACACCGTCGCGAATTTTAAAAAATTACTACCCGTTAAAGTCATATTATTGTTTTTACTTATTATATAGAGTTAATAAATATCTTCCGCTTAAAGAACAGTGATAGTCATCACAATACATTTATGAAATAAAAATTCCAAAAAACCAACGCAGAATGCAAAACAACAATGATTCATTGCCCGTGCTGGACAGACTTCGATTAAGGCGAAGTGACGGGATGACAGACAAAACAGGTTCAGCCGGAAACCACCCCGCGCCAGCCCTCGATAGAGAAGCGCTGCGGCGTACTGAACGTATAGGCGGCCCACAAACGCAGCCTGCATACATCGCCGCGTTATGCGCAGTAACAAACACAGCGGCGCCTGCTGATCGATCTATTCATTGAAACCGCGCTCAAATAAGGACGGCCGATAAGCCCTATACTCGACATACTGCAGGTTGCCGGTGCGTTGGCTACGCTCGCTCCCCCGAATAGCCAATTTGAGTCAGCGATTCGGGATCCGCTCTCTTGCCGCCTTCCTGCAACGCGAATGATTTAGAATATAGAGGGATGCGCTGCGGCGGTCAGATTTGGCGGTCAGCAAACTTTACGTTGTCATTAAAACGGTACAAATCAGGTGTTATCGTGGTGGTCTTACGGCTAAAAGTCATGTTAAGCGCTTTTTATGGTCCAGAATAATCAGTACCAAATTCAGATACGACAATGGCTAACCGACATTTATGGTATCCGCGCCAGCGAAGTAAGTATTGTCGTTAACGGCGTCAATACTGTATTGCTCGTTTGCTGCCCTGACAGCAAGAAATTTTATATAAAGATCTTTCAGCAAGAACGTACGCAAGCGTCTGTGGAATCGGAAGGGAGAATATCTACCCTATTGCAATCGCAGGGCTTATCCGCCAGCAAGGCGGTGCTCAATCGCGATGGCGCATTTTCGTCAGTTTTTTCATCACGGAACAGTCACCGCCCGGCGCTGGTATTTGAAGAGGCCAAAGGCCGGCTATGCCAAATGACAGAGGGTGATTTAGCCGCACTGGCGACATCCCTGGCCGCATTACATAGAAACACATCAGGTCTGCCGTTTGCCAAACCTATTATTATTCGCGATCTATTAATAGATCTTGAGCCACTCATCGATCACCCGCTGATCGGCGACAAAGATAAAAACCAGTATAGCTATCTGCTTTCCTGCATAAAAAATATAAGAGACGACCACTGCATGACATTTTGCCATGGCGACCCCCGGCCGAATAATGCCTTCATCGAGGGAAAGCAGGCATATTTTATAGACTTCGAAAGTTGTGGAATCGCCAGTTCTTTTTATGACTGCGGCATTATCAGCTGGAATATCATAGGTCTGGATCCTGAGTCCGCCCTAACTCAAAGCAATATCAATTATTTTATCGACACCTATAATCGCAACGCGGAAAAAACCTGCTCGCTCTATGATATCGCACCCTATATCTTGCTAAGAGAGGCCCGGTCTATCTGGTTTCTGCTGGCAAACGATCTGGTATCCGGGCCATTACTGGCAAGGGTCTTTCAGGGGACAACCGGGGTGATAAAATTCACCCATCGCTATCTCTGAATAATACGGGTCTGCATGATGAATGAACGCGAAATACGCGCTTTTAGTCCCGCGTCGGCCGCTTTATCCCCGATCTGCGGCCGGAACAGCAGCGGGGAAGAGTAATACCAATCAGTTATTCCGCCGCGCGTTTTCTATATCCAGCTTAAAACTATCGACTTTCGCCAGCAAATATAGATCACTTTTCAACTTCACCGGCTGATAACTGTAGTACGGCGCGTCGGTAATGCACGTCAACCGATACGTCTGCCACGATCCTCTTACGGGCACGAAAGCACGGTAGCCATCCCGCGGCACCGTCATATAGACCGCGTTCGGCTGTTCATCGATGATCATATAGCGATTATGGCAGAAAAAATCCGTTCGCGTATCCAGGGGAATGGTGACATTAAACACATAGTTGGCAATGCTGCTCGCATTTACCATATAAATGATAAAAAATATGTACCAGGCGCAAAAAAGAGGCACCAGAATGGGCGCACTGCTATAGTTTTCCAGGCGTATTGTTTTTTCAGCAAAATTTATTTTTTTGTTTTCAAAAAACACAATGATCAGAATAGCAAAACTGGCGAAAGCGAGATAGGACATAACAAAAAGTACGATTGAATACCCCAACACCGTCACTTTTGAAATAACCTGCTCATAGGGGATGTCGATTACTTCCATAAAAAAATCCCTTGCCAGCGCATAACAATAAACGGATACGGCCAGCCAGGAGATTTTAAAGAAGGTCCAGAATATATTTTTTACCGCGCCATCGCCGCGTTCAGAGTTGGAAATATAAAAACATAAGGCCATATACATCAAGGCACAGAATACCACGGCGCACATAATGAAGGGTGTGATCCCCAGCCGGGATGAAAATCTGAACAAAACACAAGAGATCAAAAACACCAGTGATGCCAGCAGCGACAATCTTATGCTCAAGGCATACTGACTCATTAAACTGATTTTACTCTTTACTTTCCATTCATTACTCCGCGCTGGTTTTCGCCGGAAGAAAGTCGGCATAGCGCCCGGCGTGACCATGATATAAATCATAATTCCCATCGTCGTGTATATCAAAAACGGCATCAGACGAGAATTAAACGGCACGATGATAAAAATAGAGGCATAGTAAAAAAGCACATGTGCGGTGTATAACGACTTGTTCGGTTTTATTCTTTTAACCCTGACTAACATTCCTGTTCCCTCTATATTCGTTCCCTTCAGGCGAACGCTCCGGCCCGTCCAGACAAATACGCTGCCAGCCGCGTTCAAATCGGCTCCCGGCAATTCGCTCATCGGCCGCGTCATTATCCCGGCGGGCGGCGACGCATCCCCGCGCCGGCCGCCATCCCGCCGCGCGGATGATTCAGCGTAAATCGATCCGCCTGACGCGCCTGCCTACTGCGGATAGCGTACCCAATCGCCGCCGTTAAGGCGAATCCAGGGCTGCCCCTGATACAGGATCACCACCGCGTCATCATTTTCGGAAACCGCCGGCGTCTGCGGCAGGTTATCCGTCAGCACCGACATGTTGACGTTCGGCGCGTTGAACACCTGACCGTCCACCACCCGGGCGATCAGTTCCGAGATCGCCAGCAGGCTGGTGGGCGTATCCACCCGCAGCGGCTGCGCCTGATGCGGCGCCTTCATGCCGACAAACAGGATGCCGACCGGCACATGGGTAATCGACGGGCTGGGTATATCGCGCAGACCGGGCATCTGCATTTTGTCGCCGACCAGCGCCGCGCCATGCTCCGGCGCCACAATCACCATGACCCGGCGGCCGGAAGTCTGCAGATTGGTCAGGAAAGCATCCAGCTGATCAAACAACTGCTGCGCGCGCGGCTGATACGGCGCCGAACGGGTGCTGCCCAGCGGACGGGTGCCGTCATGCAATGGGATCAGATTGTAAAAGGTGGCGCTGCGCGCTTCATTGCTCTGCCGCCGTTCATCCAGCCAGCGCTGCATAAGTTGTCCGTCGCTGAATACCGGCGTGCCGTCAAATGAGGTCAGCGCCGGCGCAATGCCGACCTGAGACATCAGCGGTCCCTGCGCCCGCCCCAGTTCACGCAGATTAGTCAGATAGTTACCGAATACCCCCGGGTGATCAAGCACCAGGTGCTGTCTGAACCCCAGTTTTGCCAGATTGTCGAACAGGTAGCAGCGTTCGGGCGCTGGTTTGTAGGTCTCGCTGTGCGCCGCCTGACCGCAGCTGGCGCGCATCAGACGGATCGCCGCCGGGCCGCTGTAGCCGGTGGCCGAGTTGTAGTTGCCGAGAATAATATCGAAACGCTTCCACAGCGGGTGGTCGCGCAGTTGAACGGACTCAATATCGGACCAGGAGAGCGAACAGATGTTGAGGATCAGAACGTCAAACGGCTGAGAATCGGCCGGCAGCGCCGCGGGAAAATCGGTAGCGCGCAGCTTCTCCCGCGTGTGGAAGCGCTCAAGCCAGTCCGTGAGGTTGGCGTTGGTGGGCGGGGCGGCGTCGTCCAGTCCGCCGGGTTTCGGTACTGGCGCCGGCGTCGTTTCGTTTTTCAGCGCGACCGGCGGCGTCGCCGCCGGGTTGGAGATCAGCGCCACCGCCGGCCCGGCGATATTGACCAGATTAATCCAGATCAGCGCCAGCGTAACCAGCACGCTAACGCGCAGCCACTGAGAGACAAACAGGTAGCCCACCAGCAGAACGAATGCGCAGCCGATCATCGTCCAGTTGATAAAACGGTTGGTTAAATCCAGCAGATAAGCGCCGGAGAAATCCGTCAGCATCGCCCCCTGATGAACAATGCTGCTCAGACCCGGCAGCCAGGTGTCGTGATAAAACAACCCCAGGCCGATGGGCAACGCGACGATATGGCGCAGACGGTGCAGTTTGCGCGACGCAATGGGGAACAGCAGAAAGGCCAAAAAAACCAGATTGGCCAGTGCGTGAAAATTCAGATAGCCAAACCACAGCAAGGCGAACTTCAGCAAAAAATAAAAATCCCAGCCGCTAAGTCCGCGCCAAAAGCGCCAACGGGCAGCCGTTTCTCGTACAGTTCGATTAACGTCCGTCATGACTTATTACACATCCAATGATGAAAAAACGTCGCTGGCCGTCCTCATCTCTTTGGGGTACGGCGAGGACAAACGACAAAAGCCCGCCGCGTAAGGAGTCGACGGGGAAATAGCGTATAATTTATTAAAAAATAACAGAATATTTAAAACGTCAGACACCTATTATTCATCCCGAACATTCATCGCTCCACAATCTATATCATCCAGGCCACAAGTCGACATATTTTCATTTCACGCAGAGAAAAACACACCCCTTTACGTTACGTATTTCGTTACTCGCAGGCTGACAATTTTTCAACATTACGCATATAAAACCAATATTCAGAATAACATTCTGCGCACAGGTCAATATTATTCACATTGACGTTAATGTTTATTGCCAGAATATTTTATTGGGCATAATAACTCAGCGAAATAATCGCCAGATTATTCCATTCACTTACGATCACATAAAATGAAATAAAATAAAATAAAGTGAAATTCGCGCCCCGATGACCACGCGGACCGCCAGTCGGGCAGTCGGGCAGTCGGGCAGTCGGGCAGTCGGGCAGTCGGGCAGTCGGGCAGTCGGGCAGTCCATCGCCTGCCCGAACCGTCCGGGCGGCTGGTTGAATGCATGGCGAACCAACATCGACCGGGTATGAGTCCGCGCGGCGCCAGCCCCTTTAGATTATCGCTTATTTAAGAAGCTAATATGAATTTATTCGGGTAACCGACCATCCAGCAACCAGAACAGATTCTGGTCGGATGCGGGGCGCGCCGTATTTCATAACTTTATTACAATTATACTATTTTTTAGAACAATACAGATTAATCTTATGATTCAATACCGAAACTTTACCTTAGCGCCTCAAATGCGCTTTATTTGCCACCTGCTTATTATCACTGGATGATGAAAAAAGAAAACGTCTTCTATCGCGTCATAGACTGTAATAAACAGCAAGACGACATTGCTCGCCTGAATCGCGTTTATTCTCTTTTACCGGATCAATATATCGATATTTATGCGGAACAGCGCCATGGAGAAATAATGGCGCGCTGGCCGCTGCTGGACGAACTGGATGCCCGGACCGCCGGAGACGTTACGCCATGCCGGTGATCGCGCTGCAGGGCATACGCGGCGGCGTCGGCGCCACGGCCCTGACCGCCGGACTGGCCTGGGCGCTGCATCACCCTGACGAGAAGGTCGTGGCGCTGGATCTGTCGCCCGCCAATCAGCTCGGCCAGCATTTCAATACGCCGTTCGGGGATACCGCCGGCTGGCTGCGCGCGGCGCTGGGCGACGACGACGCGCGCCCTGGCGCCCGGCGCTACCGACCGGGGCTGGATTTTATCCCGTGCGGGGAGCTCAGCGCCGCCGAACGGGCGCGCTTTTACCGCGCGCCGGCCGATATTTTGCAGCCCTGGCTCGATCAATGCCTGCCGGCGCTGCGGCGCGACTACGACTGGGTCCTGCTGGATATTCCCGCCCGTCTCGATGCCGCAGCGCTGCCGCGCGTCGACCGGCTGATTCAGGTAATAATGCCCGACGCCAACTGCCATCTGCGCCTGCACCGGGCTACGCCCGCGCCCGGCGGCTGGTACCTTATCAATCAGTTCAGTCTGCACAGCGCCGCCCAGCAGGATCTGCACCAATTGTGGAGCGTCTCGCTGCGTCGGCGCGTTCCGCTCACCGTACACCATGATGAAGCCGTCGCCGAGGCGATGCTGCATAAACAGCCGCTCGGCGAATACCGTCCGCAGTCGCTGGCGGCCGAAGAGCTGAACGCGCTGGCCGTCTGGCTGCGCCAGCCGATAACGGAGTAGCCGCCATGAATCCTCTGCGCGGGTTGCTCTGCCCGCCGGTCCAGCAGGCGTTGTCGGTTCGCTATCGCCGGGCGCGCCGCGCCGGCGTCTGCCGCGCCACGGCGGCGTTCTGCCTGCTGTGGGTGACGCTGGCCTGGCTGTTTTTCCGTCTGGAAGCGCCGGCCTGGCGACGCCTGTTACGCCAACGACGCCAGCTGTTTCCCCATATCGATCCACGCAGGCCGCGCCCGCTGGACATTGTGCGCTATCTGCTGCAGGGCCTGTGGCTGGCGCTGTTTTTCCCGCGCCGTGCCCGGCCCGCCCGGTATTTTCCACCACGCTGCGTCAGGCGCGCGGGCCGCCGGCTTTTCGAACGCGGGCTGGCGCGGCTGTCGGATAAAGCGCGGACTGCGCGGCGGCTGGAAACGACGCTGACGGATCTGCCCGCCGGCTATCGCCGCCTGACGCTATCGATCGCCGCGGTCGGCGCGACGGCGCTGGCGCTGATCTGCATCACGCAGCCGTTCGACATCGGCGCTCAGACCGACTTCGTCGCGCTGCTTTTGGCCAGCGCGTTGGTGTTGCGGCTCCTCCCCGGTCGCCTGCCGACCCTGATGTTGATACTGCTGTCGCTGATCGTCTCCAGCCGCTATCTGTGGTGGCGTTTCAGCACAACGCTCAGTTGGGACGAGCCGCTCAGCGTAACGTTCGGCCTGTTGCTGATCGCGGCCGAAACCTACACCTGGAGCGTGCTGGTGCTGGGGTACTTTCAAACGCTGTGGCCGCTGGACCGCCAGCCGGTGACGCTGCCCGCGGATACCGACGCGTGGCCGACGGTCGATTTGCTGATCCCCACCTATAACGAACCGCTCAATGTGGTGGAAACGACGCTGTATGCCGCGCTGGGTATCGACTGGCCGCGCGACAAGCTGACGATTTATTTGCTGGACGATGGCGATCGGCCCGCATTTCGCGCCTTCGCCGCCCGCCTCGGCATCCGTTATATCGCCCGCGCCGACCATGAGCACGCCAAAGCGGGCAACATCAATCACGCGCTGCGCACCGCCTGCCGCAGTGCCTTCGTCGCCATTTTCGACTGCGACCACGTGCCGACCCGCACATTTCTGCAGACGACGATGGGTTGGTTTCTCAAGGAGCCGCGGCTGGGGATGCTGCAAACGCCGCACCATTTCTTCTCGCCCGATCCGTTTGAGCGCAATCTCGGCCGCTTCCGTCGGATGCCGAATGAAGGCATGCTGTTTTACGGGCTGGTGCAGAACGGCAACGATGTCTGGAACGCCGCCTTCTTTTGCGGTTCCTGCGCCGTCATTCGCCGTACCGCGCTGGATGAAATCGGCGGCATCGCCGTGGAAACCGTGACCGAGGACGCACATACCTCGCTGCGCCTGCACCGTCGGGGCTACACCTCCGCCTATATCCGCATTCCGCAGGCCGCCGGGCTGGCGACGGAAAGCCTTGCCGCCCATATTGGCCAACGCATCCGCTGGGCGCGCGGCATGGTGCAGATCTTCCGGCTGGACAACCCGCTGTTGGGCAAAGGGCTGAGTCTGGTCCAGCGGCTGTGCTACGCCAACGCCATGCTGCACTTCCTGTCCGGTATTCCGCGGCTGATCTTCCTGCTGGCGCCGCTGGCTTTCCTGCTGTGCCACGCCTGTATCATCTTCGCGCCGGCGCTGGCCATCGCGCTGTACGCGCTGCCGCATATCCTGCACACCAGCCTGACCAACTCGCGTATTCAGGGGCGCTATCGCCACTCGTTCTGGAGCGAAATCTACGAAACGGTGCTGGCCTGGTATATCGCCCGCCCCACCGCCGTGGCGCTGTTCAATCCACACAAGGGCGTGTTCAACGTCACCGCCAAAGGCGGCCTGATCGAAGAACGTCATCTCGACTGGAGCATTTCACGCCCTTACCTGCTGCTGGTGCTGTTCAACCTGGCCGGTCTGGCGACGGCGATCTGGCGCATCTGCTACGGGCCGGCGCACGAGATGATGACCGTCGCTCTCAGTCTGGTATGGGTGCTGTATAACATGGTGATCCTGGGCGGCGCGCTGGCCGTGGCCGTCGAAGCGCGCCAGCAGCGCGAGTCGCAGCGGGTGGATATCGCGCTGCCGGCGGCGCTGGCGCGGAAAAACGGCCATCTTCTGCCCTGTACGCTGCGCGACTACGCCAACGACGGCGTCGGCGTCACGCTGCGCGACGAGCAACAACTGCAAAACGGGGAGGCCGTGGTGCTGGTTCTGCACCAGGGTCGTCAGGAGCGCTATTTCCCCTGCGAGGTCTGTCGGTCACAGGGCAACGCCATCGGACTCCGACTGCATTCCTTAACTACCGAACAACACATCCACTTCGTTCAGTGCACCTTTGCCCGCGCCGATACCTGGGCGCTATGGCAGAGCAGCATGCCGGCGGACCGGCCGCTGCGCAGTCTGGCGGATATCGCCCGGCTCAGCGTCGGCGGCTACCTGCGGCTGGTCGAATACGGTCCGCGCCGCTTACGTCGCCTGTTCTTTTTTCTGACGATGCTGATCGCCTGGCTGGCATCGTTTCTTCCGCGCCCGGTCAGGGTCGACGCCGTCGTTTCCAGACCACGATTCAACCGATGATAAGATAATGACAAACAGACTACGCTGGTTTCCTTTGCTACTGCTGAGCCTTGCGCCGCTTTCTCCCGCAGGGCGCGCCGCCACGGCGCCGACTTCCCCGCCGATCGCCGCAGCGTCCTGCGCGCCGGAACGTGAAAACCTGTTGAGCTTCGGCAAGATCGCGCCGCCGCCCGGCAACGTCCATCTGCAGGGCAACCGGCCCGACGGGCAGATCGAATTCGGCGTGCGCAGCGACGAAATGGTCACCGGCGCGCTACTGCGGCTCAACTATCGCGCGTCGCCCGCCCTGCTCCCGGTTCAATCGCATCTGCAGGTCTACCTGAATGACGAGCTGGTCGGCATCGTCGCTCTGGATCCGACACCGGCGGGCAGCGCCCGTCAGGCGCAGTTAACCCTCGATCCGCGCGCTATCGGCGATTTTAATCGGCTGCGCCTGTCTTTGGTCGGCCACTACGCCGACCGGCACGAAAATGCCGACAATAACGCCATCTGGCTGAACATCGCTCAGGACAGTTCGCTGGCCCTGACGCTGCGCAAACTGCCGTTGCAAAACGATCTGGCGCGTTTCCCGGAGCCGTTTTTCGACGCGCGCGACGGCCAGCCGCTTACGCTGCCGATGGTGTTCGCCGCCGCGCCGGGCGCGACCGAACAGCGCGCCGCGGCGATCATGGCCTCCTGGTTCGGCGTCAGAGCCGACTGGCGCGGCCAGCGCTTCCCGGTACTGTATAATCAGTTGCCCGCGCAACGGCACGCGCTGGTATTCGCCACCAATGCGCGCCGACCGGACTTTCTCAAAACGCTGCCGCCGGTCGATAAACCGACCCTGATGTTGCGCAGCCAGCCGGACGACGCCTGCGCCAAAATGCTGCTGGTGCTGGGACGAGACGATAATGATCTGGTGACGGCGGCGCAGGGCATCGCCCAGGGCGACGTGCTGCTGCGCGGTCAGACCGCCGTGGTGGAAAGCGTTACGCCGCTGGCGCCGCGCGCGCCCTACGACGCGCCCAATTGGGTGCGCACCGACCGTCCGACGCGCTTCGCCGAGCTGCAGCAGTATGAGGGGCAGTTCCAGGCGGACGGCGCACGGCCCCGGTCGATTTCTCTGCTGCTGCGCCTGCCGCCGGATCTCTACCAGCCGCGCGAACGCAGCATCGGAATACATCTGCGGTATCGCTACAGCGCCCCCCTGCCGCACGACGGCTCACGGCTGGCCGTATATTTAAATAATCAGTTCGTACAGGATACGCCGCTGGGCGATAAAGACGCCCCAGGTCCGTGGCAACTGCATATCCCGCTGGTTCAGGGGCAACAGGACGCGGGCACGACCTTCGCCCTGCCCGCGCTGCGGCCCGACATCGCCAATCCGCTGCGTTTCGACTTCGATTATGCCGCCGCCGCCCTGAGCCGCGAGCAAGACGGTCTCTATGCCGATATCGCGCCCATCGCGCACCATGTCGTGGTCGACGGCGATTCCAGTATCGATTTCACCGGCTATCGCCACTATCTCGAAATGCCCTCGCTAAGCGCGTTCGCCAACGCCGGCTTCCCGTTCAGCCGCCAGGCGGATCTGGCGCAAACGCTGGTGCTGGTCAACCCGACGCCGACGCCGGCGCAGGTTGGCGTTCTGCTCAATACGCTGGGCAATATCGGCGCGCAGATCGGCGCACCGGCGCTGAACGTGCAGCTCACCGACGACTGGCGCCAGGCGCGCGATAAGGATGTCGACCTGTTGCTGATCGGCGCGTTGCCGGCGGCGCTGCGCGATAATAGCAACCTTAATTTGCTGATGTCGGAAACCGAAAGTCTGGTGAAAAAACCGCGGCGCCAGCCGCGACTGGCAACGGCGGCGCTCAGCGCCGATGATCGTCAACCGGCCAGCCTGACGGCGATCCGCGCGGAAGGACCGCTGGCCGCCATCGTCAGCTTTCAATCGCCGTACCGCGACCAGCGCGCCGTCGTGGCGCTGCTGGCGGACAGCGTACCCGCCAGCGAACTGCTGAATGAGGCGCTGAACGACAGCGGCAAACGGGCCGCCATCTACGGTTCCGTCGCCCTGATCCGCACCGCCGGGGTGAACAGCCTGCGGGTCGGCGACAGCTGGTACGTCGGCTACCTGCCCTGGTGGGAAAGCCTGTGGAATCTGCTGGCGCCGCATCCGGGCTGGCTGGCGGCGGGCGCGCTCGCGATGGCGTTGCTGTTAGCCCTGATCATCCGGCGACTAATGCGGCAAATTAGCCGGCGTCGCCTGGGCGACGAGGCCGCGTCGTGAAGCGATCCATGCCAACAGGCCCGGAGCGCGCGGCCGGACGCCGCGCCGCGTTGAACGGTATGCGCGCGCGCGCAATAAACTGGCCGGGCGTTCTCCTGCCCTGCCTCGTCGTCCTGCCTTTATCGACCGCGGGGGCGGTTGCGCCGTCCCCGGCGGCTGAAGACGGGCTGCTGCAACAGGTGCGCGCCGCCGAGACCAGCCACAAATACGATCTGGCGGCGCAGGCGCTGTACCGGCTGGAAAGCATTGCGCCCAACCATCCCGAGGTGATTGCCGCGCAGCTGCGACGGGCGCTCTGGCAGGGCGACAGAGAAAAAGCCCGTCAGTACCTGGCGCGCCTGATGCGCGACGCCCCCGACTCGCGCGCGGCGCGCCAATCGAACGTCGCGCTGCGCCTTACGACGGACGAAGGGCGTCAGCAGTGGCAACAGGCGCGTCTGCTGGCCGCCACCGGGCGGCTGCCGCAGGCCCGCGCCGCCTACGACCGTCTGTTTCAGGGCGTTTTTCCCTCGGCGGACACGGCGTTTGAATACTGGCGCCTGGTGGCGCGCATCGACGACCGGCAGCCCGCCGCGCTGAGAGCGCTGCAGGCGCTGGACGAGGAGTATCCGGGCAGCGAGCGCATACGGCTGCAGATCGTCAGGATGCTGCTGGCGCGCGAACAGCTGCCGCAGGCGCTGCCTTATCTGCGGGCGCTGGCCAACGGCAGCCGCGGACGAGAAGACGCCGCCGCGTTCTGGCTGAATCACATCAAAGCGCAGCCGGTTTCCCACGCCGGCGTAGCGCAACTGCGCCAGTATCTGGCGTTGTTCGCGACGGCGGACGAACAGCGCGGCGGTCAGCAGGAGCTGGCGCGCCAGCAAGCGTTGCTCGCCGACCCCGAATTCCGTCAGCGCGCCGCCAGCCTGGCGCGCGTGGCGCACGGCGAGGGCGCGACGGCCATTCCTGCCCTGCGCGCCGCGCTTCGCGCTAACCCTAACGACGCGGAGCTGCTCGGCTCGCTCGGTCTGGCGCTGTCGCGCGCCCGGCGGCGCGAGGAGGCGACCGGCTATTTCGAACGGGCGCTGAAAGCGGATGAACAGAGCGTCAGAATGGCCAAATGGCAAAGTCTGCTGCAATCGACCCGTTACTGGCTGGCGATAGAACGCGCCGGGCGCGCGCTGGCGCAGCAGGATCTGGCGGTCGCCGAACGTCACTTTCGACTGGCGCTTACCCTGGACGACAGCCACAGCGAGGCCCTGGTCGGACTGGGCGACGTGGAACGGGCGCGCCGGCATAACCCGCAGGCCGAACAAAACTACCGCCAGGCATTGCGCCGGGCGCCCGATAACGCGACCGCGCTGCGCCGCCTCGTCGCGCTCTACCAGCAACAATCGCCGCAAAGCGCTCTGTTCTTTCTCGATAGCGGCCTGTCCCAGGGACAAAGGCAGGCGCTGGCGGCGACGCTGAGCGCGCTGCGCGGCGTTGCGCTCGGCGCCGATGCGGATCGGCTGGCGGCGCAGGGACGACGCAGCGAGGCCATCGCACGCTATCGTCAGGCGCTCGACGCCGCGCCGCACGACGTCTGGCTGCACTACCGACTGGCGGGCGCGCTGCGCGAAAGCGCTCAGCCGGAGCAGGCGGATAGTCTGATGGATGCGATGCTGCGCCGACAGCCGGACGATGCCGCCCGGCTCTACGCCTGGAGTCTGTATCTCGCCGCCAGCGATCGCGGCGCTCAGGCGCTGTCCCGGCTCAACCGCACGCCGGAAGCCAGCCAGGAATCGCGCCTGCGCTCGCTGACGCAGCGACTGCAGCAGGAAGAGATCTTCCGCCGCGCCTGGTCGCTGCGTCGCGCCGGACTGACGCAACAGGCGGCGACGCTTGTGCAGACATTGCCGGCCTCGCCGCGCCGTGATGTGCTGCTGGCCGACTGGCATCTGGAAAATGGCGAGGCGGCGCTGGCGCTGGCGGGCTATCGCGCGGTGCTGGCGCACACGCCGGACAGCCTGGAGGCGCGGCTCGGCGTTATCGATGCGCTGATCGCCCTGCAGCGTGAAAAGGCGGCAAAGCTGGCGCTCAACGCGCTGCCGGACGCGGCCGGCGACGATCGTCCCGACATCGGACGCCGCATCGCCGGCCTGTGGCGACGGCTGGGCGACCCGGAGCAGGCCAGCCGTCGCTATGCGCAACTGCGCGATCGCGCCGCGCAACGGCCGCCCTCGGCCGACGGCGCGCGCATCTATCTCGAGTCCGCCGCACTGGCGCGCGACGAGGGGCTGCGCGCCCAGGCCGACGACGACTATCGCCAGGCCATGGTCGCCAGCGGCATCACGCCCGCCCCGCCGCACGACAGCCTCGCGTTTAGCCGGCTGACGCGTCAAAACCCGCAGGACGACTGGCTGCAGCGCGCCGTCCGGCGCGAGGCCGGCGCGTACGCCCGCCAGCAGGAGACGACGCTCACCCTGGCGCAGGACGCGTCGCGTCAGCACGGCAGCGGCGGCGAATCCGATTTTACCGCCCGCACTACCATGCTGCAGGGCGAAACGCCGCTGGCCGACGGACGCGCGTTTCTCCGACTCGATCGCGTCGCCGTCTCCGCCGGCGCGTTCGCCCACGACGCGACGGGCCGCTACACTCGCCCGTTCGGCACCTGCGCAGACGCGGAGTGCCGGCGCGATCAGCGCCAGCGCGCATCCGGCGTCGCCGTGGGGACCGGCTGGCGCAACGCCGTCTGGTCCGCGGATATCGGCAGCACGCCGATCGGTTTCCGGGTGCTGAACGCGGTCGGCGGCGTCACCCGCAAACTGACGCTCGGTCAGTTCGACGTCAGCCTCAGCGCATCGCGCCGCCCCCTCGCCAGCTCTCTGCTCGCCTTCGCCGGCGCACGCGATCCCGGCGCCGTAGACGGACGGCGTTGGGGAGGCGTAGTGGCGACCGGCGGCGCCATCGGTCTGAGTTACGATCGCGGCGGCAATCAGGGCCTGTGGGTCGATCTGAGCGCGCACCGCCTCAGCGGCAAAAACGTGGCGGACAACCGGCGCCAGCGCCTGATGGCCGGCTATTACTACAAGTGGATCAACGACGATAACCGACGCGCCACCGTCGGCATCAACGGTATGCTGTGGCGCTATCAGCAGGATCTGAGCGGCTATACCTACGGTCAGGGCGGTTACTATAGCCCGCAGCGCTACGTCTCGCTGTCGTTGCCCGTCACCTTCCGACAGCGCGTCGACCGCTGGTCGTTCGAATTCGGCGGCGCGATCGCCTGGTCGCAGACGCGTCAGCACAGCCAGCGGCGCTATCCCGTCTGGCCGGGGTTCGCCGATGACCACCGTTCGGCGGGCGGCGGCGGCCACGGCGCCGGCTATACGCTGCAGGCGGCGCTGGAACGGCGGCTGACGCCGCACTGGGCGCTGGGTTTAGGTCTCGATATCCAGAAAGCCCGCGACTACGCGCCGAGTCACGGTCTGGTCTATCTGCGTTATTCGCCCGGCGGCTGGGACGGCGATCCCGATATGCCGCCCCGGACGCTGACGCCGTATGCGGATTTTAAATAACGACAGCGCGCGGAACGCCGGGCCCAGCCAGCGTTATTCGTCGCCGTGGAGAGGTTTCGCTGCGCTGATCAATAAGAAAGGCGGCCGTTGATTGTGAACGGCGATCTCTGGCCGCGCGGCGACAAATTCCGGCAGCGGCTGCGGCTCCTTCAGCGCGCTAAGCGAGAACCCGGCGGCCAGAAGATCGGTAATATAGGTTTCAACCGTTCGATGATATTTGATCACATCGTCGATAAACCATCGGGTATGTCTGACCGACTCATCCTGGTAATGTTTTACCGGCCAGTGCCGCCCCTCTTCCGTCGTCACCCAGCCGTGCGGATAAGCCGTGCAGATAGGATGTTCGACGCTAAAAATAAAACGGCCACCCGGCCGCAGGGATTTATAGACGTTCAGGCACAGCGTCGAAAAATCCTGCACATAGTGCAGCGCCAGCGACGAGACGACCAGATCATAATACGCATCGGGGAAATCGAACTGTTCCACGCCGACATGGCGATAGCTGATGTTAGCGTCGTTCGTCAGGCGGATCGCCTCTTCGAGCATACGCGCAGACGGTTCGACCCCGATGACTTCCCTGGCGCCGCCTGCGCGGGCATAACGGGCAAAATCACCAAAGCCCGAGCCGATATCCAGCACGGTTAATCCCTGCAGACGGGGCAATAGTTTGCGTAGCGCCGGCATCTCCAGCGCGCCGTTCAGTCCGCTATCGTTCTGGCGCAACGCTTTATATTCGGCAAAGAAAAGGGGATCGTCATAGACGTTCTGTTGCGGATTAGACATGTGAAACGCTCCGTTAAGATTGATGGACAGCGTTTCAGGGCAAAGGACATTCGCGCCAGATTCCTGACTGCGGCGGCGTTGGCCGTATTCAATTACCCGGCCATCAGCGGATATCGCCCCTGCGGGTCAGCGCCGGCGCGCTTGAAAACGCCAACGTCTTGTCCGCAAGCGGAATGCGTCAGGCTATATTCAGGCGCTGGCGGGCTGCCATCAATACGATTATCGTCGGTGGGGATTTCGCCCCGCCCTGAAGATCGGACTATGGTACACCCGTCAAAGTACGGCTTAAACGGTTAACTAAGCGGAAAACGCGATGGCGGCATCCGGGCCTGGCGGGCGTTCGGGCGCAATGGCGGAAACCATCATCGCCCCGGGGCGCCAGAACCGGGTATTTCGAGCTCACCGGCGGCGTTGCCGGCCACGACGAGCCGGACCGCGCGTCTGCGGCTTCGCGAAAGAGCGCGCTGTCGGGTGACGAAACCACGCACCGAACAGAAACATACCGCGATGGTCAGAGATAAAAAGCTCCGCCTGGCTCAGACAACCGCCCCCCACAGAACCGCAGGTCGACCGTTTTTCTCCGCCCGCGCCGCGCTGGCGGGCCAGCGATGAACGGCGAAAAGAAGGCGTTTTTTCGCGCTGACGGCTATTTTCGTCTCTTCCGCCTGCAGACGCGGGCAACGACCTGGGCAGAATATCCGCCCGGTCCGTTATGTCGGGTTTAGATATGGGTGCCGATAGAAAGACAACCGGTCAGCAAAAACACCATACTGATACTGCTCAACCAAAATAGCTTTTTCATAACATTCTCTCCGGGAGCGGCCGCGACGAACGGCGGCGCTTCCCCTTAATTTATTTATCAGAACAGGGATACGCACCCGGTCAACATCAATACAGCCGCAGCACCCGTCAGAAAAATCAAACCCTTCATAAAACCCCCATAACCTTTGATACACGTTGGATAACGGCAGATCAAAACATAACCGTACAGTTCAGTTTTAATTTATTCGGACATATGATGTCAAGCGCTATTTTACTTTCCAGCCCAATCAGCGTGTCGGCGACCAACGGGAAAACGCCCCCTGTCTGAATAGCGCGGCCGCAGCGGCGCTGCTGGTTGGCGAACCCCATCGCACGTTTTGCACAAGGTCCGCCGCCCGCATCCGCTGCTGAGCAAAATACGCGCGGCAAGAGACGCAAGTCGATGGCGGCAACGCGGGTGAATCTGCTCGGTGCCGGCAATACAGGCCATTATTTTATCGATTAATTAATATTCAGCTTATTAATTCAAGCACAACCATAAATCCGGCATTTTACTTTACAAAATCATCTGATTAATCCGCCTGAAACGCAGAAAAACGGGCACGGAAGATTGTCGGCCGCCGGCTGACGGCAGCAAAATTTGAATTTGCGGCACGCTGGTGGTTATAACAGACATCGGGCGAACCTTACCGCCAGCCCCAAACGGCAAAAACCGGCCGGCTTTTGCCTGTGAAAACAGGTCCGGCGCGCCGCGCGCAGGGAAAGGAGGAACGCCGGCTACACCATTGCATAAGACATTCACCAGCTTACAGGAGACTGACCATCGTGATCGCTCACGCTCCCGCCGTTAAAACCTCGGTACAGCAACATATTGCGGCCATGATCGCGTTTCGCCGCGCGATGCACGCCAACCCTGAATTACCCTGGCAAGAGGTGCAAACCACCGCCGCCGTGGCGGCTGAGCTGGATAAGCTGGGCATCGCCTACCGGCGTACCGAGCCGACCGGCATCATCGCCTGGATAGACGGCGAACAGCCGGGTAAAACCGTGGCGCTGCGGGCGGATATGGACGCGCTGCCGGTACAGGAGCTGAACCAGGATCTCAGCTACAAATCCTGTCACGCCGGCAAAATGCATGCCTGCGGGCACGACGCCCACACCGCCATGCTGCTCACCGCCGCCCGGGCGCTGATGGAAAACCGCCGCCTGCTGCGCGGCAGCGTGCGGCTGATTTTCCAGCCCGCCGAGGAAATCGCCGAAGGCGCCAAAGCCATGATTGCCCAGGGCGCGCTGGACGGGGTGGACAATGTGTTCGGTATGCATATCTGGACGCCCGGTCCCACCCGGCGCATCAGTTGCAACGCCGGTCCGTCGCTGGCCTCCGCCGATCTGCTCAAGGTGAGGTTTCGCGGCCGCGGCGGTCACGGCGCCATGCCGCAGGACTGCGTCGACGCCACGCTGGTCGCGTCCTCTTTCGTGATGAATCTGCAGGCTATCGTGGCGCGCGAAACCTCGCCGCTGAATTCGGCGGTGGTCACTATCGGCCGGCTGTCGGCGGGCACCCGCTTTAACGTGATTGCGGAAAACGCCGAGCTGGACGGCACGGTTCGCTGCTTTGATCTGGCCACCCGCGAGCGGGTTGAAAGCGCAATCCGCCGCTATGCCGAACATACCGCCGCGATGTACGGCGCCAGCGCCGAGGTCGACTACCGCTACGGCACCCTGCCGGTGATCAACGAAACGCGCAGCGCCGAACTGGCGCAATCGGTGGTGCGTTCCGCCTTCGGCGACCAGGCGCTGTATCAGGCGTCGCTGGAAACCATCGGCGAAGACTTCAGCTACTACACGGAACACCTGCCGGGCTGTTTTGCGCTGCTCGGCTGCGGCAACCCGGATAAAGACACCACCTGGGCGCATCATCACGGCCGATTTAACGTGGATGAAGACGCGATGGCTTACGGCGCGGAACTGTATGCGCAATACGCCTGGCGCTACCTGCAGCAGGACGCATTCTGACCGCGACAGACGAGTTGCCCCAAACGCACCTTTTTAGTTCAACATACTTTTTTGGTGCAGAAGACTGAGCGATCTGCACCAATAGAGTTCAACAGGCGTCGCCTGGCGCGGCGCGCCCGGATATTTTGCCGCTATTCGCTTTCCCTGCGCAGATGGCTATCCCGCCCCTCAGGGCCAGAGCGATACCGCTTAACGTAAGCTGGCACACAATATGCAAAATTTATCGTCATTACATTGACTAATTTGGCCGCGCATTGCGGCGTTTAAAGACCAGGGAGTTGTTATGAAATGCATCATACTGACCGCCATTCCGTTTATCTGGATTGTGGCGTTGGTTCCTTTTGCCAATCGGGTGGAGCCGATGATATTCGGCATTCCTTTTCTGGCCTGCTGGATGATTGCCGGCGGCGTGGTGTCCTGGTTTTGCCTGCATAACCTCTATCGCCAGTTCGCCAATAAGGATGACGACGAGCATACGGGAGGAAACGCCTGATGACAGGATATAGCGCGTTAATCATCATTACGCTGGCGGTGCTGTTGATCACCGCGGTGGGCATGGTGCCCGGCTGGCGCGGCAAGGGGAAAACGCTGGAAGAGTGGGCCGTGGGCGGACGCAGCTTTCCGCGCTGGATGAACTGGTTTGTGCTGGCCGGCGAAATTTATACCGCCTTCGCCTTTCTGGGCGCCAGCGGCTGGTCCTACTCTAAAGGCGCGCCGGTGTTTTATATCCTCGGTTACGCTTCTCTGGCGTATGTGGTGGGGTTCTGGATCCTGCCGCGTCTGTCGCCGCTGGGGCGCAAATTCAACCTGATGACCCAGCCGGATCTGGTGGAGCATCTGTACGGCAGCCGCCGGCTGGGTATTCTGGTCGCGCTGATCGGCATTATTTTTTTAATCCCCTACCTGCAGTTGCAGTTGACCGGTCTGGGAATGATTATCGAAGTCTGCTCCTACGGCTTGATCCCGCGTGAAGCGGCGATGATCATCGCGGTCATTATGATCGTCAGCTTCGTCTACCTCAGCGGCCTGCACGGCGTAGCCTACACCGCCGTGGTGAAGGACATTCTGATGCTGCTGGTGATTGTCGGCCTGGGGCTCTACATTCCCATTCATTTCTTCGGCGGCGTCGGCGCCATGTTTCACGAACTGAACGCCGCCCGGCCGGGATTCCTGACGCTGCCGGGCTCGACGCCGAATATGGACGTCGCCTGGATGATGAGCACCCTGGTGCTGTTCGCCTGCGGGTTTTATATGTGGCCGCACTTTACCGCCAGCGCCTTTGCCGCCAAAAATAGCGACGTGCTGCGTCATAACGCAGTCTACCTGCCGCTCTATAATTTATTCCTGCTGTTCCCGATGCTGGTGGGCTTCACCGCGATACTGGTGCTCCAGCCGGCGCTCGGCGCGGCGGAGTCGGATCAGGCCTTTTTGCAGGTCGTGCGGCAGTTTTTCCCGCCCTGGATGCTGGGGATTATCGGCGCCGTCGGAGCGCTGGCCTGCATGATCCCCGCCGCGGAGCTGGTGCTGTCCACCTCGATGCTGTTCACCCGCAATGTCTGGCAGCGCACCACGCAGCGCGAAATGCAGGGCGATTCCGCCCGACGTTTCGCGCGCCTGATGGTGATCGTCCTGCTGGCGATCGCGCTCTACTTCGCCATGTTTAACGCCAATGCGCTGGTGAACCTGCTGATAACCGGTTACACCGGGGTGGCGCAATTCTTCCCGATGATCGTGCTGGGGATCTTCTGGCGCGGCGCCACCCGCTGGGGGGCGATAGCCAGCCTCGCGGTAGGAGAAAGTCTGGTCTACTATCTGCTGGTGGTCAAAAAGATGGGCGTTGTTCCGCTGCCTGGCGATATCGGCCATATCAATGCCGGCTGCCTGGCGCTGGCGGCGACCTGCGTGGTGTTTGTCGTGGTCAGCCGGCTGACCGGCAAGCCGGCCGGCGCCGGCCTGTCGCATGCGGGCACGCAGCGCTAAAAAGGCGCGTCCGGGCCGGCTCAAACCGTTCGGCCCGGACGCAAAACGCTAACGGCAGAGACCGAAACCGCGCATGCCGAAATGAAAATGGTTGGCGTGAGCGGCGTTATAATCCGGCCCGAGCGCATTGCCGAAATAACCGCAGCCGCTCTGGAAAAATTGACGCAGCAGCGCCGCTTTCTCCGCCGGCTGACGCCAGTTATTCAGCACGCTGAGCCGCTCGCCGTTTTGCAGACGAAATGCCGCGATATCCCAGGCGTCCGCCGTCGCATGTTCGCTTAATCTCCCTTCGGCCCGATGATAAATATTGCGGCAGGCATAGCTGCCCAAATGGTCAATGCGCGCCAGCGGCGAATTGAGCGGGCTGTGAGCCGCGACACGCTTCGCCTGGATAACAAACATCGTACTGCTGAGCGCCATCGCGCAACTGCTGAGAAAACTGCTGCTCAATTGCACGTCGCCGAATTGCCGGATGCGAACCGGCGCCGTCAGCGGACAGTCGCCGCCTGTCGGCGACGCCTCGCTAAAGCTGACGAAGCCGGCGTCGCGAGCGCGCTGTAGCGCCGCAAGGCACGCCGCCGGGTCACCGCTTAGCCGTTTAAGCTTATAGCGCGTCGCCAGCGTGGGCGGATCGGTGACCGCCAGCGGCGCGAACGGATTATACTGCGGCGGCAAATGGAGCCGCGCCCACAGCAAAGCGGCGGTCAGTACAACAAGAAACCCTACCCACCCCGGTAAAAATTTCACGTCAGGCTAACCCCATCCAACAGAACGGCGGTCATTAATGCGGCGAGCCGATGCTTCGCGCCGCCATCGTGACGGCCAGCGGGTTGCATTTCGTCGTCGCTCCGCAGTGCCGGCGTCACGGCTGAACGTCGCCGATGCGCCGCAACGCGTCCACGATCAGATCCCAGAAACGCGCATGGTCGAGTTTCACCGCGACCTGAGTATGGCAGTCGGCGGGCGCCGGCTCGCGGAAATCGGCCACGGTCATGCCCAGCGTCAACGCGCCCGTCAGTTCGATATCGATCGGCACTTTACGCACCGTCATTACACCGGGGTCGATCACCCGGGCAACCGCGCAGGGATCGTGCACCGGCGGATACTCGAATCCCTGCGCGTTTTTGTACATTTTGCCGAAGAACTCCAGCAGTTCCAGCACGAACTGCGCCGGTTTGGTGCCGAGCGCCGCGATTTTTTCCACCACCTCCGGCGTCGCCAGCGCCTGATGGGTTAAGTCCAGTCCCACCATGGTCAGCGGCCATTTTTCATTAAAGACGATATGCGCCGCTTCAGGATCGATTTTGATATTGAACTCCGCGACCGCGCTCCAGTTGCCGACGTGATAGCCCCCGCCCATCAGCACCACTTCCTTGACCCGCCCGACAATACGCGGCTCCAGCCGCGCCGCCAGCGCGATATTGGTCAGGCCCGCAGTCGGCACCAGCGTAATGGTTTGCGGCGGGTGAGACATAATGGTGTCGATGATCAGCGTGACGGCATGGCGCGCATCCACGCTGATTAGCGGCTCAGGCAATACCGGGCCGTCCAGACCCGAGTCGCCGTGAATATCCGGCGCCGTCTCCACCTGGCGCAGCAGTGGACGCGCGCAGCCCGCGGCGAAGGGAACGCCGGTGATATTGGCGATGCGCGCCACAGCCAGCGCATTGCGGGTCACTTTCTCCAGCGTCTGATTGCCGACTACCGTCGTGACCGCCAGCAGTTCAATATCAGGGTTACCGTGGGCCAACAGCATAGCAATAGCGTCATCATGTCCCGGATCGCAGTCGAGAATTATTTTTTTTGCCATATCTTGCCAGTTCCTTAATGTGAAATATGAATAAAATCACCGGAGAACGCGGGTGTTGGGATAAAAGCGATACGTGCGAACGGTTCGAAAAACCAGCTAACGTTCTACAGCCACCGCCGCCGGCGCGCAAGTCCGCATATGGTGCGCCGGCTTACGGATTCTGAACCGGGAGGACGCAGGATAATCAGGGAAACGAGGCCCGGGGCGCGTACGGGCCACAGGCGGCGCGCACCGGGCCGGGGTTCGGCATCGGCGCCGCAAACGGCTCCCCGCTCAGACCAGGGCGAGCAATTCGCGCACCTGCCGGGCGCTCAGTGGCGGCCCGCTCGCCGCCGCGGCGTTTTCCGCCATATATTGCGGATTGCCGGTGCCCGGAATGATGCAGGTCACGGCCGGGTTGACCAGCAAAAACTTTAACGCCAGCTGCGCCCAGGTGCGGGCGCCCGCCTCCGAAGCCCAGCCGGGCATCGGCAGCGAACTGAGACGCCGCAGCAATCCGCCGCCGCCGAACGGCGTATTGCAGATAACCGCCACGCCGCGCTCACGCGCCAGCGGTAATAGCCGCTTTTCGGCTTCCCGGTCATCCAGCGCATAGTTGATCTGCAGAAAATCCAGCGGCGTGCGTCTGAGCACGCTCTCCATCTCGTCATAAGCCGCGGGGGAATAATGGGTGACGCCAATGTACCGGATGCGTCCCGCCGCCTTCATCTGGCGCAACGTGCTCAGGTGCGTCTGCCAGTCGAGCAAATTATGAATCTGCATCAGATCGATTCGATCGGTCTGCAGCAAGCGAAACGATTCATCCATCTGCCTGATGCCGGCTTCGCGGCCGGCGGTCCACACTTTGGTGGCGAGAAACGCCTCAGGCCGCGGTCGACGCGCGCTCAGCAACTCGCCGACCGTGCGCTCGGCCAGGCCGTACATCGGGGAACTATCGATAACGCTGCCGCCGGCGGCGAACAGCGCATCCAGCACGCCGGGCAAACGAGCATAGCTGGCGCTGCCGGGCGCAAAATCAAAACCGCGCCAGGTGCCGAGTCCGATGACCGGCAGAGCTTCGCCCGACGACGGAATGCGGCGGGTCGGCATCGCCGCAGATGATAGTCTGCCGGCCGCGGGCACGGCGCTCCAGCCGGCAAGACTGGCGCCCCCCAGGCCGACGCCGGCGGCCAGCCCGCAGCCCAGGCGCAGCAATTGACGGCGAGATAAAGAGACCATCGTCAGTTTCCTGCGCGCCGGCACGGCGGGACTGCGCCGACCGTCCACGCCAAAGTGCGCCGCGCCATCGGCGATGCGGCGCGCGAATTTTTCATCGTCATCTTCTCCACTCCCCCGCTAATGCCCATGCGACTGTATTCGCCAGACCTGTGCTTGCCGGTGCGTTGGCTGCGCTCAACTATTCGGCCCGCCCCTGCGGAGCCGCCGCCAGCGGCGCTCACATCCGCTCGGCGGATGGGTACTCCTAATCACCTGCCTGTGTAAGTTCATCGGGATTAATGAGAAACATACTGTCTCTCAACCAGGGTCGGCGCCTGGCTGGTCAAATTCGTTGCCGACGACGTTGACCCTCGCTTGCCGCGGCCCACCGCCCCTATAAATCAGGATATAGACGCTAAATAATTCTGGCTGCGGGACACACATTGTCATTTTGAACAATGCGCCTGCAACCAGAAGCATGATCAATATAGCCTGCTATTTATTATAGCCGCGGATTATCAGCATGAAAGCGATGGCCGGATGTCAGCGCGGCCGGCACATCTGCTGCCTGTTGTATGGCGGGCATCGATCAATTCTCCGGCTATTATCCGCCGCATGGCGCGCCCCATTCCCCGCACGGACGTCGCCATTAACGTTAACCTGGCGGGACGAATTTATTTTCATTCGTCAATGAATCAACGCCGCGATTAATACTCGCGCTCAGTAAATAATTCTGCCGTCTGAAAATGACATCCGGGGATGCGGCCGACCGAGGATCTCCGTGAATAATCCGGCCGGGCAGGCCCCAATAATCCGCGACCGTGTCGCCCGTTATCCACGCCGTTTATTTGGCGGACAGCTCAGGATAAATAAGGCGCGAATGCCGATGTCGGACGATAAATTTGACGTAGCGATTATCCTGCGTAAAATAGACCGGCATAGTTTTATGCTGGAGATATTTACAGATATAACCTGAATATATACCCAAAATAATTCGGGTTGCGGCACGACGACAAATCCGTCGGCAACAAATTTGTCCAGCCAACGGCTGACTTTCGCCGCGAGACAGCATGTCTCGTATTAATCCCCGCTAACTGACGCAATAAGCGGCTGGTGCGAGCGAGCGATCCGCCGGGCGCAGATTTGAACGCCGCTGGCGGCGGCCCTGTAAGGGCGAACCCCATGAGTCGGGCGAATAGCCCAGGCCAACGCGCCTGCAACCTGAAGGATGAAGGGTATACGCGAAATAATTCGGACTGCAGGGAAAACATTATCGTCTTTAGCGACGGGCAGTGCGGGCCATTTACGCGCAGAGGTTGTTTATGCGCGCCGTAACGCGGCAAGGAGCGTCATTCGCCAGCAACGAATTTGCCCAGCCAACGTCTGGTTTGCGGCGAGCAATAGGATATCTCTTATTAATACGATCCTCTTACCTGGCTAAGTAATTTGGTGTTCAGGAAGACGAGAACGCAACGAATATCGCCTGAGTTATCGGACTCACCGCCGGCAATAAGAAACATCTTGATTTATTGCCGCGTAGAATTACCAGGCGAACGCCCGCTGCGAAGAGTGATATAGCCTTAATACCGATGCGATAAATCAAACCAGAGAGATGCTGACGTAAACAGTATATTCCTGACCGCCGGGAAACGCGCAATACAACCTATTCCGCTATCCGGAACAGTCTTGATATTATCCAATGAATTTTAAACCGCAGGAATTTCGTCTGACCGGGAACAATGGCGGAGTCGCAGTAAAAAATCCTGCCGCGGCGCGCGATCAGCGATGCATCCCGGCGCCAGGCAGGACGACGCCTGGCGTCAGTACGCCGACAGGCGAAAACATAGCCAATGGATATGGTCAGCGTCGTTTCATTCGTCCCTTTGCTCGCCAGCATAACCCATCAGAACGACGACGCGCAGGACCGACAAACCGGCCCCTGAACCGTTAATTATCGCGCGCTTCGCCTTCGCCACCGGACACTAAAAAATAATTTTAAATCAATAAATAAGGACTAACGTATGATTCCAGCCACAATGAAAGCCGCCGTGTTAACCGCGCCGCGCCACTTCGAACTTCAGCAGGTCGCCGTACCTGTCTGCGGTGATGACGACGTGTTAATCCGCGTTTCTCACTGCTCGGTATGTGGCACCGACGTGCATATTTTTAATGGACATTATTCGGCGGATAAGCTGCCGCTGATCCCCGGCCACGAATTCGCCGGCGAAATCGTAGCGACCGGCGCGCGCGTATCGGGCTTCAATCTGGGCCAGCGCGTCATCGCGGACATCAACATCGGCTGCGGTCATTGCTTCTACTGCCGCCACAATGAAATTCTCAATTGCAAACAGGTTAAACAAATCGGCATTCATATGGACGGCGCCTTTGCCGAATATGTCGCCGTCCCTGCCCGACTGGTCATCCCGCTGAACGATAATCTGTCCTTCAGCGAAGCCTGTCTGACCGAGCCCTTCTCCTGCGTGGTGCGGGCCCATAAAAAAATTGGTCTGTCGCTGGCGGAATCCGTGGTCATCATCGGCGCCGGCGCTATCGGCAACATGCATATCCAGATGGCGCGTTTGCTGGGCGCCGCGCCGATTATCGCGCTGGAACTGAACCCTCAGCGGGCGGAACTGGCGTTGCGCTGTGGCGCCGATGTGGTGATCAGCGAACCGGAAGGCGCGCTGGAGCGGATTAAAGACCTGACGGAAGGCCGGGGCGCCGATGTCGTCATCGAAAGTGTCGGCCACCCGGCGCTCTACCAACAGGCGTTGACCTTTATGCGCCCCGGAGGACGCCTGCTGGCTTTCGGCCTGACGGAAGCGTCTACCGAAATCCCGCTGAAACCCTACGATATTATCCTGAAAGAGCAAATGATTCAGGGTAGCGTGGCCGGAATGGGCGAAGACATGTATCAGGCGCTACAGCTGCTCAGCCACCAGCGTTTCGACACTACGCCGTTTTGCGCCGGCATCCACCCGCTGGACGAGGTTCAGCAGGTCTTTGATCAACTGATTAGCGCGCCGCGCCACCTGAAAATGCAGTTGCAGATAGCATCCGATTAAAACCGGCGCCCGGCGCTGCTGCGCCGGGTTTTGCCGGCGTAATCCCTATAGGTCGGGTTGTGGTACAGTCGGCGCCGCTAAAGAGATTGCCGGTCATTATGGCCAGACAGGGTAGACAAGAGGCTTGCGGCCGTTATAGGGGCGCCGCATGGATGGCCCGGGTAAGCATGCCAATGCATCTGCGGTCTGAAGTATGACGGGTATCTCTTTTTGTTTTCGCGATTTATTACCTGATTAGCCCGGCTGGCGAGATCGCTCGCCAGAACGACCGACTTTTTTTCCAGCCGCTTCCCCGCCGCCAAAATAGCGCGTCCACCAGACACATTGAACCGATGACAATCACCGCAATCGACACATTTTTATGAGAAAAGTAAAAATCAGTATATATAGCCAACAGAGCCAGCAAAACGGAGAGCACCACCCCCACCAGCAGCCGGCGTATTTTTTTCTTCATAGCATCACCCCGGATTAATTCTTGATAACGCGCGCCTGAACGCCGGGTAGGCCAGAATTTAACCTGTTCATTATCCCGGCCGGATGCCGGGAGGGCGAACGCCACGGCATGCGGATCCGATGCCGCGCCCCGCATCCGCAGGCCGCCATCGGCGTTAAGCGCGGTAACCGCGCCTGACCGCGCGCAGGCGAGACCAGCAAAACAACGACAAAGAATCGCGATAGCCGGCATCATGCCGACGACGACGGTGAACGCGGCGCATACTTACTCTCCGCCGGCGCGCGGATGCAGATGCCCGCTAAACCAGCGCACGGTCAGGCTGGCGGCGCCGGCCAGCGTGGTCAACAGCGCCACCCCGCGCCAGCCTGACGAAGCCAGCAGCGCGCTGCCCAGCGCCGATCCCGCCGCCATGCCGATGAACATGCCGGTGAACAGCAGCGCGTTCAAACGGCTGCGCGCCTCCGGCTCCAGGCCGAAAATAATGGTCTGGTGCGCCACCAGCGAGGCCTGCACGCCGAAATCAAAGCCAACGGCGCACAGCACAATCAGCGCTATTTGCCACGGCTCCGGCAACAACGGCAGGGCAAACATCAGCGCGAATGACAGCGTCGCCAGCCCCGCCCCCAGCCGGGTAACCCCTTCCGCGCCGCGCCGGTCCGCCAGCATACCGGCCAGCGGCGCCGCCAGCGCGCCCGCCGCGCCGGCCAGTCCAAAGGCGCCCGCCAGAGCGCTGCCCATGCGATAACTGTCGTGCAGCATAATCGCCAGCGTGGACCAAAAAGCGCTGAAGCCCAGCGATAACAGCCCCTGGGCCAGAGCGGCCCGCCGCAGCGGCGCATGCCGGCGCCACAGATGACGCATCGAGCTTAACAGCGCCGGATAGCTCAGACGCGTACTGGCCGGAATTGACGGCAGGCTGCGCCAGAGCGGTAGCGTAATCAGGAGCACTATCAGCGCCGCGCCGATAAACATCACGCGCCAGCCCAGATACTCGGCCACCAGCCCGCTCAACACCCGCGACAGCAGGATGCCCAACAGCAGGCCGGTCATCACCGTGCCCACCGTTTTGCCGCGCCGTTCAGGCGCAGACAGGGCGGCCGACGTCGGCACGATATCCTGCGCCATGGTCGCGGTGACGCCGACGGCCAGGCTGGCCGCCAGTAGCAGGGTGATGCCGCCGGCAAAACCGCTGATCAGCAGCGCGAGCGCCAGCAACAGCCCCTTAACGCCGATGATCACCCGCCGATCGTGGCGATCGCCGAGCGGGGCCAGCAGCAAAATGCCCAGCGCGTAGCCCAGTTGATTCAGCGTCGGCACTAACCCTATCGTCCCGGCGCCGGCGTGCAGATCGCGCCCCAGAATACCCAGCATCGGCTGACTGTAATAGATAGCGGCCACGCTCAGGCCGGCTCCGGCGGCCAGCAGAAAGACCATGCGCTGGCTGAGCGGCGGCGTTTGTGTGGAATAAGGTGCAGTAGGTATGGCTGACATAATCATTTCCCGGTGGCTGGTGGCTGTACGTTGGCGCCAGTTTCATCCCTCTGCCTGCGCCGGGGTAGTGGCCGGGGAGGTAAAACTGTTATACGCTTAGCGCATGAAAAAAGAGATATCTTACGGCCCCGATCGTATAGACCTGATGCACACGTTTATCCGCATCGTCGAGGCCGGCAGCCTGTCAGCCGCCGCCGCGCGACTGAATACCACGCAGCCGACCGTCAGTCGCCGCCTGCAGTCGCTGGAGCGTCTGCTCGGTCTGAAACTGGTCATGCGCACCACTCATGTCATGAAACTCACCGCGGACGGCGAACGCTGCTACGCCCACGCCAGACAGCTGCTGGACAGCTGGCTGGCGATTGAGGATGATTTGCGCGGCAGCGCCCGTGAGCCGACAGGCACGCTGCGGGTGCTGGTTCCGCACGCCTTCGGTCAGGATCAGATGATTAAACCGCTGCGCGACTATTTGCTGCGCTATCCGCAGATAAGCGTGGAGTGGATGCTCAGCGATCGCCACCCGGATTTTATGGCGGAAAGCATCGACTGCGCGGTACATGTGGGCGCGGTAAGCGCACCCGACGTCGTGGCGGTGCTGGTGGCCGAGGTGCCGCGCATCGTCATCGCCGCGCCGGCATTATTCGACGGGCGGGATAGCGTCTCACGGCCGCAGCAGCTCGGCGCCCTGCCGTGGCTGGCGCTCAGTACGTTTTATCGCAACGAGGTGGTCTTGCAGCACGAGAGCCGCGATGAACGCTGCCGCATCGATATCCAGCCGCGCTTTATGACCGACAGCCTGTACGCGCTGCGCAATAGCGCGCTGGCCGGTATGGGCGTCGGCGTGCTCTCGGCCTGGATGGCGCGGCAGGACATCGCCGTCGGGCGTTTGCTCCGCCTGATGCCGCACTGGCAGGCGGCGCCGCTGCCGGTGTATCTGGTATACCCTTATGCCCGCTACTATCCCGCCAAACTGCGCCTGTTTCTCGACATGATGCGCCAGGTTATGCCGGCATTGATCGGCACCCGTCAGCCCGGCGGCTGAAAGCGAATTGAATGCCTGCGCCGTCGGCGGACGCGCCCGGCGTTCGTCCGCCCGTTTTCACCGGCGGCGCCGCGTTCAGAATGCGGCGCCGGTTTCCAGCCGCGCGCCCTGCAAACAAAGCTCTCTTCGGTCTTTGAAATCCAGCACCCGCAGCTTTCGTCCGTCCGCCAGGCGAGTGAGATAGTAGATAAGGTCGCGCTGATTAAACCAGGTTTTCGCCACCAGGCGCGGCTGCTCCGCTGAATAATCAATAACCGCATAGCGGCTCGCCGCATGCCGGTAAAAACCGTCGGGAATAACGATATCTTGCGCTCTGCACATTGTTTCAATACTGTCCCGATATTTCTGCGCCATTCCGTCCCGCCTTTTTTCCGCACCGCGCCGTATAGCCCGGCGAAATCAATATCGCCATGCAGATGCCGCTGTGCGAACGTGCTCTGCCCGCCAGACTCCGGGCCGCCAAACGCATAGACCCGCAGCAAATCCCGGCCATCACACTGCGCCCCGTCGATATAACATCCTGCGCACGGCATATTATCAATGCCGCCATCCATCTCATCCGGCGGAATATCGCAGACGCCGATACACGCTGCTCCGTAAGACTGCGCCACTCGCCAGCTTTGCCGGCCGATATTGTTCACATTTCGCCCGGTACGGCTCCCGTTTTAACGTGAGCGTTTGCTGAAACGCTGGCGTCATAAATTTTCCTTGCCGGCTCAACACCGCGTCCCCTCAATGAGAAGGCGCTCGCCAGGACGAGCAATCTTGACCGCACGAACGACAACGCCGCTGCCGCGCCGCTCGCAACCGGTCCATCAGTAAAAATCGTAGTAGATAGACCACTCGCCTGTTTTTCTGTGCTTCCAGAACGACAGGTTGCCGCCATCAATAACGTTTAAATTGATCTTGTCGTCGGAGGCTATCTGAAAAACGAATTCGACATCCTCGCCGGCATCGATACCGGATTGGCAGAATGTCGGGTAGCCGCCAATTTTATGGCCGCAGGCATGGGATATCAGGTCATAGTAGCTTTCAATTTCGCCGCCGCGTCTCATCCGGCCAATCTCCGCCACCAGCTCCCCGGGAATAAAGTCGGTATCCCACTGAGGAAAATCCTCGCCGACCGCGGCAACCCGCAGCGGAAAGGGCCGCAAATAATTATCCGCGACGGCCAAATCCTTGCGAACGAGCCGGTCGGCGGCGCCATATTCCCTGATCAGCCAGCTGTTGCCCATCGGTTCAAAGGCATCAGGCAGCGTTCTGGCGATAAACAACGTTAATACATGCACGTTTTCAAGAGCGGGACTGCTCAACGGCAACGCGGATAAACAAAATTGAGCGAAAGGCAGCAGCGCCTCGCCCGCATCGTTAACCGGTACCGTCTCCTCCGGCCGGAACAGAAAAACCTTCCCCAGCCAGCTTTCATTATCCGCCTGCGTCGGCCGGAATCCCCCTGCCGACAGCGTCAGGACCGGCCGGGCAAGTTGCCGTCTGATTTGTTGTTTATTCATACATTCTCAATATTCACACAGCCGGCGTACTGAGCGCTCATCAAAACGTCGCCGGCGGAAGATAAGCGGTTTCAGGGCGCCGGCAGCACAACCTGCAGCGCCGCGCGAAACGCGCGTCCACTCGCGCCGTCGGGGTCCAGCCCCCCGCTCTGCGGGCTGATGAACGGCAGCCACTGCCAGTCCTCCGCGCCCACGGCGCCTAAACGGCTCGATAACAACAGATAGGTGATAAAGTCCGGCGCCAAGACCCTGCCATGTCCGTCTCCGTCGTCGTGGCTCAAATACACCACGGCTTCGCTATGCGGACTGCCCGTATCTATGGCCAGGAAGTCTCCGTTGCCCACCGCCTGGAACGCCAGCTTATTGCGCCACACTCGATCGTACGGATCATCGGCGCAGTTGAATACCTCGCTAACCCAGACATTTTTTTCGTCATTGCATTGCTGCAGCCACGCCGGCGACCAGCGCACGCCGCCGCTAAAAATCTGATGCAGCGGTTTTTCCAGCGTCAGGTCGCTCGGCAAAGACCAGCGAAAGTCCACCCGGGATGAGAATACGCGCAACGCCGTTTTCAGCGATGCCGGCAACAGGCCGCCCAATTGCCGTTCCAGCCGCAGGATTTGCTCATCGTCAGCCGGGGCATCGATAATCAACGGGCGGACATCCGCCCCGATGCGCTCCAGCGCCAGAGCGAAACTGCGCCAGTTCCGGCTAATTTGTTGTAACTCCGCATCCATATAAAACCTGCTGATGATAAAAACGCGCCGCCAGAAGATAACATGTCGAACACCGGCTTATAAACGAAATAATGATGATTTTATTCAGTAGGTTAATAACAACCAGTCCGGTGTCGACGCGGTCTGGCACCTTAACCATACCGCCCTCGCCGGCGCTTGCCGCATAGCGCAATCCGCCATCCAATCTGAAAATATGATCGACATCAAAAATTAACCCGCGCACAGAGCGCTACTGTGGCGGCTCGGCCGGAATAATCGGCGGGGCCCGCGTCCGACTGAGCGCAACGCGGCAACCGGATGAGCGCCGCAAACGGAGGTAACCTGAAATGGTAAATGTGATTGGCATCGATCACCTCGCGATTCGCGTAAGTGATTTGGCAAGATCGAAACGTTTTTACGACACGCTGCTCGGTTTTATGGGGTTTACCCTTGAATGGGAGTTTGATCATGTGGCGGGCTGGAACAATGGCATAACCATGTTCTGGATCACCGAGGCGGACGAACAGGGCCGCCGGCATAAACACCGCACCGGCGATGTCGGGTTCCACCATTACGCTTTTGAAGTGGAGACGCGCGACGATGTGGATGCGCTGTACGCTCTGCTTCTGCGTGAGAAGGTCGACGTTGTGGATGCGCCGGCCGACTATCCCTCATACGGCGAAGGCTATTACGCGGTGTTTTTTCTCGACCCGGATGGTCTGAAACTGGAGGTTATGTACTTTCTGGAAAAACAGAAGCGTCTGGCCGCGCGGCGGGCAGGCGCATAAAGACACCTTATCGCGTATGACGGCCTGCCGCCCGCCCGGGCGGCAACGCGCGTCGGGCGCCTATCGGCTCAGATAGCGATTGCGCCGTTTTTCAATCAATGCGCCTAGCTGCGACAAACCGTAGCAGATCACAAAATAGACCGCCGCGACAAACAGATAGATCTCGTACGGACTGAAGATGCGGCTGTTGACGTTATAGGCGGTACGGAAGAAATCCGGCACGCCGATGATATAGGACAGCGAAGTGCCCATCACCACGCTAATGCAGCGCGTCACGATGGACGGCAGCGTATAGCTGACGGCCAGCGGCAACAGGATGTGCCGCCAGGTGGAGAAGACCGACATGCCTGAGCTGCGCGCCGCTTCCGCCAGCCCTTTGGGCACCGATTCAACGCCGGAACGAATAATTTCCGCCATGTAGCTGGCGTTGTAAAAGATCAGCGCCGCCATAATCGAGGTGATGGGCGGAATGGTTTTGCCCGTCACGATGGGCAGCAGAAAAAAGATCCAGAAGATCACCATCACCAGCGGGATCATGCGCAGCACGTCGATGTAGACGACCGCCGGATAACGCAGAACCCGGTGCCGGGACAGGCGCGCCAGCGCGACCAGAAAGCCCAGCAGCAGGCTGCCGAGGCAGCCGATCGCCGCCAGCTCAAGCGTAACGGTCAGCCCTCTGAGCATATACGGATAGTTGTCGGTAATCGCCGACAAATTAAACGTCACCATCAGCCGATCCTCACGTCGCGCCGCAGCCGCCGCTCAATGCCGTGCACGGTAAGCAGCACCAGCATCCCCAGCGCGGCATAGATCAGCGTCGCCGCCGTCGCGCTTTCAAAACCGCGAAAGGTGTTGGCCTCAATTTCCTGAGCCTGAAACGAGAGTTCGGCGTAGCCCAGCGTCATGGCGATAGAGGAGTCTTTGACGATATTGACCACTTCCCCCGCCAGCACCGGAATGACGCGAATAAAGGCCTGCGGCAGCAGGATCCAGCACAGCGTCGCCGCCATTCCCAGCCCGGAGGCGCGGGCGGCTTCAAACTGCGTTTTCGGGATCGACATCAGCCCCGAACGCACAATTTCGGCCACGCGCGCGGCGGTAAACGCGGAGAGACCGACCACGCACGCGGTCAACCCATCCAGCCCGACGGCAAAATACCAAAAGAAAAACTGCACGATGGGGGGAATATTTCTGAACAGCTCCGTCGCCGCGGCGCATAGCCAGGCGCACCACGCCGACAGGAACAGACGCCCCAGCGCCACCAGGGTGCCCAAAACGAAACTGACGACCAGCGAGATGGCCGACAGTATTATCGTGTAACAAAGCCCATTGAGCAGTAATCCCCGATATTGCCAGATGACGGTCCAATCGAACTGATAATCCACTGTCGTCCTCAGTTACCCGTTAACGCGGTCGACCGGCGACGCGTATTGATAGCGCTCCGGCGGCATGATATCCGCCGGAGCGCGGCGGCGGCGCAAGCGGTTCAAACCGTCGGCCGCAATCCCGTCGGGGAGAACGTAAGACAACGTTTCCCCGGACGGCCGCTTATATCTGCCACGGATAGATAATAAAACTCGGGTCCGGATCGACGCCGAAATACTGGGTGTAGATCTTTTTGTAGGTGCCGTCGTTCCACATATCGATCAACGCGAAGTTGACCGCATCGCGCCATTCGCTGTCATTCTGACGCATGCCAATGCCTTCCGGCGCGGCCGGCCAGACTTCGCCCACCACCTCAAATTTACCCGGGTTGTTCTTCGCCAGCACGTAGAGCGGCGCGGAATCCATAATCAGCGCGGCCACTTTACCCTGCAGCACCGCCTGCGCGGCCTGCGTGGTGTCCGGCAGGGTAACGATTTCGCTGCCGGTGCTGGCCTTCACTCGCTCCATCGCCGTGCTCGGGCTGCCCTGCAGAAAAGCGATCTTCTTGCCTTTCAGGTCGTCAAGCCCCTGAATGCCGCTGCCTTTTTTCACCAGGATCTTGCCGGAAACCACCACGTGCGGCACGCTGAAATCGATGGCTTTTTCACGCTCGCGGGTGATATTCATCGCCGCCGCCGCCAGATCGATCTGGCCGCTTTGCAGTAACGGAATACGCGTCGCGCTGGTCACGGTAATCAGATTAACTTTTACGCCCAGTTTCTGACCGATATATTTGACGGTATCCACCTCGAACCCGACATGATGGCCATTCTCATCGATATAGCCAAACGGCGGCGCATCGGAACGCACGCCGGCATTCAATACGCCGCGCGCCTTAACCTTATCCAGCGTGGATTCCTGCGCCTGCGCGGCGGACAGCGATGCCGTCGCGATGCAACAGGCGGCGAAGACTCCGGTCAGCAACCGGAAAGCATTACGGTATGAAACACCAATCATAGCGATTTCCTTGTGTAGTAATGAATATATATGTCGACTGACAGGCTGCAAAAGCGCACGTTTACCGTTGTGCCGCAGCCCGAAATCTATTGAGTATATAAATATATCCGTCCTGCCGCAGATTGCAGGCGCGTTAATTTTATTCTTTGTCCCGCCGGGGACATCTCAGCCGGCGCCGTAATGAGCGCGATCAACGCCGAAACGTCTTTATTTAGCGCATCCCCGCCCCGATCGGCGCGATCGCAGACCGTTATTGCCCGCCGTGCGTCAGTATTTTACTGAGGAATTGCCGGGTGCGCGGCTCTTTGGGGTGATTAAAAAACGCCTCCGCCCCGCCCTGTTCGATAATTTCGCCCTCGGCCATAAACACGATGCGATCCGCTACTTCACGGGCGAACCCCATTTCGTGAGTCACGATAATCATCGTCATGCCTTCGGCGGCCAGCCCGCTGATAACCTCCAGCACCTCATTAATCATCTCCGGATCCAACGCGGAAGTCGGTTCATCGACCAGCATCAGTTTCGGCTTCATCGCCAGCGCGCGGGCGATCGCCACGCGCTGCTGCTGGCCGCCGGACAGCTGCGACGGCCAGGCTGAATCCTTGTGCGCCAGACCCACTTTCTGCAGCAGGTCGCGCGCGGTATGTTCCGCCTCGCGCCGCGAGACGCCGCGCACGTTGCGCGGCGCAAGCGTGATATTGTGCAGAACGGTCATATGCGGATAGAGATTGAAAGCCTGGAAGACAAAACCGACCTCAGTCCTGAAACGATTGAGATTAATGCGGGCGCTCGTCACGTCGGTATCATTCACGCGAATATCGCCGCTGGCCACCTCTTCCAGACGATTGATACAGCGCAGCAGGGTCGACTTGCCCGATCCGGAAGGTCCGCAGATCACCACCACTTCGCCCGGATAGACCTCCAGGCTGACATCTTTCAGAATATGCAGGTCATCGTAATATTTGTTGATATTGCTGAGCCGGACCAGCGGCGGCGTTGACCGCGTCGTCGTTTGACCGCCGTCCCTATCGCCGTTCATGTTATCCGCCCGGTGTAGTGCAGCGCCTTGCGCACGCGTTTAAACGTTTCAAGGGCGGTTTTACGCGCCGCGCGCCCGGCCGCCGCCGCATCCCCTTTCTCAATTTCATCGACAATACGTGAATGATCGATAACCGAACGCTGCAAATGGCCGGGGATCCCCACTGCGAAGCGACGATAGCGCGAGGTGCGCTTACCCACGGTATCCACCAGCTCCAGCAGCGACTTATTGGGACAGGCGTCTTTTATTATTTGATGAAACGCTTTGTTAACCGCGGAATAACCCGCGACATTGCCCGAATCGGCAATCGTTTTCATGTCCGCCAGCACCTTGCGCAGACGAATCACATCATCCTGCATTAATCTCGGCGTCGCACGGCGCGTATATAACTCTTCAATAAACGCAATGGTGGCGAAAATATCTTCCGCTTCTTCCAGCGTTATTTCCGAAACGATAAATCCCTGACTGGAACGTTCAATAAGACCGTCGCGATCGAGCAGACGCAGCGCTTCCCTGACCGGTGCGCGGCTAATTCCCAGACGATGGGCAATCTCCGCTTCGGTAATGCGCTCCAGCGGGCGCAAACGACCGGTGATAATATCTTCCTGCAAAGCAGCTTCAGCAACGTCTGTCAGATTTCTTTTTTTTGTTTCTGCCATGGTGATATCTCATGGAATACAATAACCGGGATAGCAAAAGGCGCTATCGGCCTTCTGGACATCGCTCATTTTTTATCTAACGACATATGCCCCGACGGGTTCAGGCTGCAGAAAACAGCGCGCCGGCGGTCCCCCTGAAGCTTACTCAGCGCATCTCTAAGATAAGCGATAAATCTGTCGGGTACAGATTTAACGCCGCCTGCGGCGGCTCCGAAGGGACGAAGCTCGGTAATAATCCGAATAACAAAGCCAGCGTGCCTGCAACATGAAAATAAGACGGGTATAATTAACTGCCTTTATAATACCTGAGGACATATTAACGTATCGTATACGGAACGTGTCATTATTTCTACGAATTCGGCGGTCAGGTTTGCTGGCAATCAACAAAATGGAAGGGAAACATGGGGTATCGGAAGTCGTCCGGCACGGAGGCGCAATGATTAACGCACCGTATCCGACGGCGGCGCGACGTTAACCGCCGCGCCTGGGGTAGCAGCGCCCCGGAGGAGATCCGAAGCGTAAGTATTTATGGCATTCCCTGGCCAATTTGTCCGTATTTAGGGTTATTCCCTGGTGTCTGGCATGTATTCACGCACCATCGTAACGATGGGTATCGCGTTCTGTCTGTTCCCAGCCTGTATAACAGACTGCGACACAGGCAGCAGATAGACAGCGCCGCATCTGTGCCCGCAACCGGGTAATCGAGGCGATAAGGCCTCTCGCGGTGACCATGATGCCGTACGTTTTCCCGCTAAAAGCGGTTGACGTTTCGCAGGCGAACGAGCGAATTCGCCACGGCGCGAATCTTTCGATTCGCCAGGAAGGTCGTATTAGCTGCCGCTCCCTGATGAAATCAGTGTGGCATGCCGGGTTAATTTGGTCAACTTTTTTGTCGACAATTTACGCTTTCTTTTTAACCCACTCTACTCTACGATAATGACCAGATAGCACCCGAACAGATCCAACAGATTTCAGGCCGCGCCACCCAGAGCCGAACGCCGCCCCGGCCATTTCCCGCCGCTACCGTTTCTGCGACGCGAAATCCGGCGGGGCGGGTATAGTCGAAATAATCAGGGCGACCAGCGCACCTGCGGCCTGAAGGATGACGGCGATAGAGAATGAACAGAGATTAATCAGGCCCCTTCATGAAGAATAAAAATATCAATCTGGACACCCGGATCATCCACGCCGGCAGCGACACGTCCCTCGACGGCAGCCTCAGCGCTCCCCCCGTCACCCGCGTATCCACCGTCTTTTTTTCATCGGGGGCTGAATTCGAGCAGCACCAAAGCAACAAGCTGGATAGCCTTTTTTATGGCCGGTTCGGCACGCCGACCAGTTTCGCCTTTGAACAGGCGATGGCCGATCTGGAAGGCGGTCACAAAGCCGTTGCGGTCTGCTCCGGCACCGCGGCGGTCTCCGGCGCGATACTCAGTTTTGCGCGCGGCGGCGACCATATTCTGCTGCCCGACACCGTCTGGGGACCGATCCGCGGCCTGTGCGACGGCTTGTTCGCCACCTTAGGCATCGAAGCCAGTTATTATGACCCAATGGCGCCGTCCGAACTTGAGGCACAGATTCGGCACAACACCCGGGTGCTGTATCTGGAAAGCCCCGGCTCGGTCACCTATGAAGTTCAGGACGTACCGGCCTGCGTCGCCATCGCCAAAAAGCATAATCTGATCACCATGATCGATAACACCTGGGCGTCGCCGGTGTTCTTTCATCCGCTGACGCTGGGCGTCGATGTATCGATCATCGCGGCGACCAAATTTATCGTCGGTCACTCCGACGTGGTCATTGGCGTAATCGTCGCCAGCGAGGCCTGTTATCCGGCCATCCGGAAGACGACGTCGGATCTGGGCTTTCACGCCAGCCCGGACGACTGCTACCTGGCGCACCGCGGGCTCAAATCCGCCGCGGTGCGGATGCGACAACACGAAAAGCAGGGGCTTGAACTGGCGCAGTGGCTGGAACAACGACCGGAAGTGGCGCGGGTTCTGCACCCGGCCTTAACCGGCCATCCCGGCCACGATGTCTGGCGGCGCGATTTTTCCGGATCGAGCGGCGTATTTGGCGTAGTGCTGAAACCGATGTCGGAAAAAGCCATCAACGCGCTGCTGTCGGATTTTAACGTCTTCGGTATCGGCGCCAGCTGGGGCAGCCTGCAGAGCATTATTATCCAAAGCCATCCGGAGCGCGTGCGCAGCATCAATCCCTGGCGCGACGGCCCGACGCTGCGTATCCATACCGGTCTGGAAGATATCGACGATCTGAAAAACGATCTGCGCCAGGCCTTTGAGCGCGCCCGTCAGGCCGACGTCGGTTGAACGCGCGCGGTACGCCCCGGCGCTGACCGGCGGCGTACCCTCATCGCCGCCGTCGCGTTCCCCCCTTTTCTCTTTCCCTTTCCCGCCTGCGCTGTGCGGTGACGGCCGGGTGTTGAACGCAGCCGGCGCATCTGCCGCCGGAGGGGGATAAAAACTGTTGTATATACAGATACATTATCTGTTATAAAATGGGCTGGCGGTATGAAAGGTTAAACCCATGACCCAAAGCAAGACATTAGCGGAGATGATAGCCGGCGCCAGCGACCGGCCCGCGCCGTTATACAAACAGATCAAGCAAGTGATCATTAATCAGATCCGCAGCGGTCAATGGCAGCCGCGTCAGCGCGTTCCTTCCGAAAGCGAACTGGTCAACGAACTCAACGTCAGCCGGATGACCATCAACCGCGCGTTGCGCGAATTAACGCACGAGGGTTATCTAATGCGCCTGCAGGGCGTCGGCACCTTCGTCGCGGAACTGAAAGCCTTTGCCCCGATGTTGGAAGTTCATAATATTTCAGATGAAATTAAAAACCGCGGTCATCGTCATACCAGCCAGGTGCTGTTTTTACAGCAGGAAAGCGCCAGCGAAGCGGATGCGCTCAAATTCGAACTCAACGCCGGCGCGCCGCTGTATCACTCGCGCATTATTCATTTCGAAGACGGTACCCCGGTGCAGCTGGAAGACCGTCTGGTCAACCCGCAAATCGCCCCCGACTATCTGCAGCAAGATTTTAGCCAGAATACTCCGTTCTTCTATCTGAGCCAGATCGCGCCGCTGACGGCCGGGGAACACACGGTGGAAGCCGTAAACGGCAATCGCGACGAGCAAAAGCTCCTGCAAATCGCCCCCCACGAACCCTGCCTGCAGATTCAGCGCCGCACCTGGCACCGGCACAGCGTGGTCACCTGCGCCCGGCTGCTCTATCCCGGTTCTCGCTACAAAATGTTTGGCCGCTTTCAGCAGCACGGCTGAATCCGCCGGCCGGTGACGAGCGCGCGGTCAACCGGCGCCTTCGCCGGCGCCGAAGAGCGGATCCTGGCGCATCTCTCCATGATAAACGACCTGGCAGGGCAATTGTCCGCCCAGCCAGTACGCCAGTCCGGCGGGACGTGACAGCGGCCAGTGGACAAAATTCGCCACCTTGCCCGGCTCCAGCGAGCCATGGGTTTGCGCCAGCCCCAGCGCGCGAGCGGCGTGCAGCGTAACGCCGGCCAGCGCCTCTTCCGGCGTCATGCCAAACAGCGTGCAGCCCATGTTGAGCATCAGCCGCAGCGAGAGCGCGGGCGAGGTGCCGGGGTTGGCGTCGCTGGCCAACGCCATCGGGACGCCGTGCCGGCGGAAAGCATCGATCGGCGGACGCTGCGTTTCGCGCAGCAGATAAAACGCGCCGGGCAATAGCACCGCCACGGTGCCCTGGGCGGCCAGCTCGCGGACGTCATCTTCGCTGGCGTACTCCAGATGGTCGGCCGACAGCGCCCGAAAGCGCGCGGCGAGCCGGCAACCGTCCGAAAACGACAGCTGCGCGGCGTGCAGCCTGACCGGCAGCCCGTGCTGCCGCGCGCAGGCGAACACCCGCCCGACTTGATCGGCCGAAAAAGCCAGATGTTCGCAGAAAGCATCGACCGAATCGGCCAGCCCTCCGGCCTTTATCCGCGGCAACAGGCGACGACAAATGACCTCGATCCAGCCGTCCGGATCGTCGCGGTATTCCGGCGGAACGGCGTGCGCCGCCAGACAGGTGGCATGGATCTCCACCGGCAGTTGTTCGGCCAGCGCGCGGATCACCTGCAGCATACGCAGCTCGCTTTGCTCATCCAGACCATAGCCGGATTTAATCTCCAGCGTCGTCACCCCTTCGGCCAGCAAACGGACAATGCGCCGCCGGGCGCTCTCCGCCAGTTCTCCGGCGCTGGCGGCGCGCGTCGCGCGCACCGTGGAAAGGATACCGCCGCCCTGAGCGGCGATCTGCGCATAGCTGAGGCCGTTGAGGCGCTGCTCGAACTCCTCGCTGCGATCGCCGCCAAACACCAGATGAGTATGGCAGTCGATCAGACCGGGCGTAACGATGCCGCCGCCAAAATCGATACGCCGCGCCGCTCTGGCGCCGGCCGCGTCTTGCCGCCGGCCAACCCAAACGATGGCGCCGTTTTTCACCGCGATAGCGCCATCTTCGATCAGGCTATAGCGCCCGTCGCGCATCGTGACGACATCCGCGCCATACCACAAACTGTCACAATCAAGTTCAACCGCCATGCTCTCTCCCCTGCGTCGGCGCATATTGCATTCTCAGGCGCGATAATATAAACATGTATATACAAGATTATCGACGGACACAACCACAACAGTCAGGACGATCGCACGGCGAGCGATTTCGCGCCGAACGCCGGCTGGACGCGGGCAGGCACCGGGCCGTGCGCATGGAGTCAATGCGCGGAACGCCGGCGACGCGGATAAACGACACGATTCGCCTGGCAGAACGCGGCCCCGGCACTGACGCGAATCTGAGCGACGGCATCCTCCAGGCACGGCCAGTATTGCTTCGGTCAGGCATCGGCTCCGGCGGTCACGTCGCTGAGGACGATCGCACGGCGAGCGATTTCGCGCCGAACGCCGGCCGGACGAGGACTGGCGCCGGGCCGTGCGCATGGGGTCAATGCGCGGAACGCCGGCGACGCGGATAAACGACACGATTCGCCTGGCAGAACGCGGCCCCGGCACTGACGCGAATCTGAGCGACGGCATCCCCCAGACACGGCCAGTATTGCTTCGGTCAGGCATCGGCTCCGGCGGTCACGTCGCTGGATACGGTGGAACAACCGCGCTGACTGGAGTATGGTCAGCGGCTGCGCGACCGGCGGCGGAATCGCACCGCGACCAGCGCAGAGCATTCGGGCGGCGATCTGCCGTGCCGCCAGGGCCGCCTCGCCGATAAAGAGGCCCGCGACGCCCATGTCCATGACGTTATGAAGGTACTGTTATGATGCATTTTTTCCATCTGCGCGACCTGCCGGTAAGCCGCTGGCGCAACGGCGGCGGCGAAACGCGGGAAATCGTCCGTTTTCCCGCCGGGCAGGATACTTTTGGCTGGCGCGCCAGTATCGCGACCATCTCCGCCAGCGGCGCGTTCTCGCGCTTTCCCGCCACCGACCGGGTGATCACCCTGCTGCAGGGCGACGGCGTCGAACTCGAATTCGACGGTAAACCGCCCCATGCCCTGCGGGTGAATCAGCCTTTTTGCTTTGCCGGCGAAGAGTCGGTCTACGCGCGACTGCACGGCGACGCCAGCCTCGATTTCAACATCATGACCGCGCGCGATAGTTTTAGCGCGCGCGTTTGCGTCAGCGGCGAAACGCAACGGGCCGAGACCGGCGTCGCGTGGGTTATCGCCGGCCAGTGGCGCGCGGCCGGCCGGCCGCTGAGCGCCGGACAGGGCGCATGGTGGCTGCAGGACGGCGCGGCGTTCATCCCGCATTCCGCCGATGCGCAGCTGCTGTTCGCCAGCATCATCCCGCGGCAGGCGATCGGTTAACCCGACGCCCGGGCGCGCTGCTCCGTCGGCGTGCCCCAAAACGGCCAAAAGGTCCGTGTATGGTGCAGCGCCGGTCTTTTTCCCCGCCAGCCGTCCCGCGCCATATCACTTAATTAATTGATATAAAACATATTTATTTATCTGGCACAGCATTTGCTTGATTACTCTTGTATATACAAGATGATACAAGCGAGCAAGGAAACGACTGCATAGCGGCGCGCAGGATTGACAACGTAAGCCGGCGGAACGATAGCCGATGGCGCGCCGCCGCCGTCCAGCATCGCCTCGCGCGCGCAGAGAAGACGCCCTGCGGAGCGATCGCCGCGCGCGCTAAAACGCTTTATTGCCCGCGCCGCGCCGACCTTAACGGCGCGACGATGAGGATTGCGCGCGCCGGGTGGCGCATCCGCCAGTCTGAATGTCCGGGGCCGGATAGCTCCCGTTAAACCGTTTGTTCTGCAGAAGGAAAAGATGATGAGTGAATCACTAAGTCAGGCCGTGGCGCGCGACATTCGCGCGCCCAGAGGCAATCAGCTGCACTGCGCCAACTGGCTGATCGAAGCCGCCTGGCGGATGATCCAGAATAACCTGGATCCCGACGTCGCCGAACGCCCCGAAGATCTGGTGGTCTACGGCGGGATTGGCAAAGCCGCCCGCAACCACGCCTGTTTTGAACAGATCTTGTGCTCTCTGCGCGCCCTGCAGCCGGAAGAGACGCTGCTGGTGCAGTCCGGCAAACCGGTCGCCGTATTTCGCACGCATGCCGACGCGCCGCGGGTGCTGATCGCCAACTCTAATCTGGTGCCGCACTGGGCTAACTGGGATCACTTCAACGAACTGGATAAGGCCGGTCTGATGATGTACGGCCAGATGACCGCCGGCTCGTGGATCTATATCGGCGCGCAGGGCATCGTGCAAGGCACCTATGAAACCTTTGCCGAAGCCGGACGCCAGCACTACAACAACGATCTGAGCGGTAAATGGATCCTGACCGCCGGCCTGGGCGGCATGGGCGGCGCCCAGCCGCTGGCCGGCGTATTGGCCGGCGCGTCGGTGCTGGCGATCGAATGTCAGGAGTCGCGCATCGATTTTCGCCTGCGCACCCGCTATCTTGACTATAAGGCCTATAGCCTCGACGAAGCGCTGACGCTTATCGACGACGCCCGGCGTGAAAAACGCGCTATTTCGGTCGGTCTGCTGGGCAATGCGGCGCAGATACTGCCGGAACTGGTTACGCGCGCCCGGGCCGGCGGCCTCCGGCCGGACATCGTGACCGATCAAACCTCGGCGCACGATCCGCTCAACGGTTACCTGCCGGCGGGCTGGAGCATCGAACGCTGGCAACAGGAACGGCAAACCAATCCGAAGGCGGTGGAAAAAGCCGCGCGCGCCTCCATGGCGGTGCATGTACAGGCGATGCTCGACTTCTGTCATATGGGCGTGCCTACCGTGGATTACGGCAACAATATCCGCCAGGTGGCGCTGGATGAGGGCGTTGAGAACGCCTTTGATTTCCCTGGTTTTGTACCGGCCTATATTCGCCCGCTGTTCTGCGAAGGCAAAGGCCCCTTCCGCTGGGTGGCGCTGTCGGGCGACCCGGAAGATATCTATAAAACCGACGCCAGACTGAAAGCGCTGTTCCCGGACAACAACAACCTGCTGCGCTGGCTGGACATGGCGCAGGAACGCATCGCCTTCCAGGGGCTGCCGTCCCGTATCTGCTGGCTGGGTCTGGGCGAACGCCACCTTGCCGGACTGGCGTTTAATGAAATGGTGCGCAACGGCGAGCTGAAAGCGCCTATCGTGATTGGCCGCGACCATCTGGACTGCGGTTCGGTGGCTTCGCCCAATCGCGAAACCGAGTCGATGCGGGACGGGTCCGATGCGGTTTCCGACTGGCCGCTGCTCAACGCGCTGCTCAGCACTGCCGGCGGCGCTACCTGGGTCAGCCTGCATCACGGCGGCGGGGTCGGCATGGGGTTTTCGCAACATGCCGGCATGGTGATTGTCTGCGACGGCAGCAAAGAGGCCGATGTGCGTTTGGAGCGCGTGCTGTGGAATGATCCGGCGAGCGGCGTGATGCGCCACGCCGACGCCGGCTATCCGCTGGCGATCGAAACCGCCCAAAAATATCGCCTCAACCTGCCGATGGTGAAATAACCGCGCCGTACGCATGACGTTTCACGCCGGCCCGGGGGCGCATCATCCGGCGGGCGATCGCCCCTCTTCGGTGACGATATCGCAGCGAATACCAAGCCCGGCCAGACTGGCGCGGTAGGCGGCGGACAGCGCATCGTCCGTGACCACGCGGCTGATTTGATGCTGTGAAGTGAGGGCGTAGGGCTGGATAAGACCGAATTTACTGGAATCGGTCAGGGCGATAGTCTCCACGCCTTTGTCCAGCACCGCGCTGACCACATCGCTGCGCATCATGTCGCGTCCGGTGAAACCGGTATCTTCATGATAGCCATCAATGCCGATAAAGGCCTTGCGGAAATGCACCAGTTGAATAGCGCTGCGCGTCAGCGGGCCGACCACCGACTCGCTGCTCTTCTGGTAAAAGCCGCCGGGAATAATCACATCGCAGTCGGTGTCCTTCAGCAAATGAGCGATATAGCAGCTGACCGTGATAATCGTAACCCGACGGGATTGCGCCAGATAACGCGCCAGCAGCGCGTTGGCGCTGCCGCCTTCGATAAACACCGACTCGCCTTCGGCGACCAGCGAGGCGGCGTACTCGGCCAGCGATTTTTTCAACTGGAAATTGGTCTGCATACGCGCGTCGACGTCGTCGCTTTCCATCGCCACCGCGTAGCCGTGCACCCGTTTCAGATAGCTGCCGCGCTCCAGCGCGTTGAGATCCTGACGAATAGTGACCACCGAGACGCCGGAGATCTGCGCCAGTTCGCTGACGCTGACGCTTTTGCGCTGGTTAACCACCTGCAAAATATTTTGCTGACGTGTATTCATAGTCGCCGATAACCAATTGCTGGACGACCCGGACTATAGCATAAAGCGATAAGCGCCCGCGCCGGCCTGGCGCCGATAAAAGAGCGGGCGGCCTCTGCCGCCCGCCCCGTTCAGAGCGTATGTTCCGTTCTGGCGATAATATCATCCTGCGTATCGGACGACAGCGCGGTAAAAAACGCCGAGTAGCCGGCCACCCGCACCACCAGGTCGCGATACCGATCCGGCTGCTTTTTCGCCGCGATCAGCGTGTCGCGCGACACGATATTATACTGGATATGCCATCCCTTATGTTCTTCAAAGAAGGTGCGCAGCAGAATCATCAGTTTCTGGCGATCGCGCGGATTGTCCAGCGTCGATGGATTGAGTTTCTGATTCAGCAGCACCCCGCCGAGGATCGAACCGGTCGGCAATTTGCCGATCGAACTGATGACCGCCGTCGGCCCTAAATGGTCGGTGCCGGAGGCGGGACTCGCGCCCTCTGCCAGCGGCGCGCCGGCTTTGCGCCCGTCGGGCGTCGCCATGGTGGCGGCGCCGAACGGCACATTGGCGGAAATCGAGGAGGTGCCGGCATAATAGTTGCCGCCAATCGGCCCGCGGCCATAGCGTGGATTATGATAACGCTTAATCTCGTCGATATAGGTCTGGTAGGCGCGCACCAGCAGCGCATCCACATCGTCGTCGTCGTTGCCGTATTTCGGCGCGTTGTTCACCAGCCGCTGGCGCAGTTGCTCGTTGGTCAGACCGTCAAAATCGCTGGCCAGCGCCTGCGCCAATTGCTGCTGACCGATCACGCCCTGCCCGAAAACCAGTTTTTTCACCGCGGCCAGACTGTTGCCCAAATTGGCGATGCCCACCTGCAGCCCGGATACCCAGTCATATTTGGCGCCGCCCTGTTTAATGCTCTTGCCGCGCTCAATACAATCATCCACCAGCGCCGAGCAGAGAATATCGTGTGCGTTCTCTTCCAGCACGGTGTCCACCACATATTCAATCTCTATCGATTTGCGCGTGTAATAGCGCAGTTGCGCATCCCATGCCTGCATCACCTGATCAAAACCGGCGAAGTTGCCGCGCGACAGCGCCTGCGCCTGCGGCAGGAATACCTTGCCGCTGGTGGCGTCTTTCCCCCCTTCCAGCGCCGCCAGCATCACCCTGGCGAAGTTAATGAAGCTCATGCCGGTACAGCGATACCCCCATTTGCCGCCGACCGCCGTTTCAATACACCCGATCGCCGCGTATTGATAGGCATCTTCCGGCGCTACGCCCAGCTTAATAAATTCGGGAATAACGATTTCATCGTTATTGAACGCCGGCATACCGAACCCGCAGCGGATGACCTGAACGCAGGCGTCCAGGAAGTCATCGCTGATGCCGGCATGATAGCGCACGCTCAGATTGGGCTGCGTCGAGCGCAGGCGGCCACACGATTCCAGAATAGCGTAGGACAACGGGTTGACAGCGTCGACGGCCGCGCCGTTGAGCAGATTCTGTCCGCCGATGGTCACGTTTTGATACAGCGGGCTGCCGGCGGACGCTTTGGAATGCGAACCGGAGCGAATTTTGTTCACCTCGAGCAGCTTCAGCCAGCAGCTCTGCAGCAGTTCGATGGCGTGTTCCCGCGTCAGCGTCTGCCGCAGTTCGACATCGCGCCGATAGTAGGGATAAAGATACTGGTCCATGCGCCCGAAGGACACCGAGTGGCCGTTGGATTCGATTTGCAGCACCAACTGGACGAAATAGCATAGCTGCAGCGCCTGATGAAAGGTGCGCGGCGGCTCGTGCGCAATCCGTTCGCAGTTTTCCGCGATCAGCAGCAGTTCGTCCCGCCGCCATTCGCGCGTTTCGCTGGTCGCCATATTTTGGGCCAGGTAAGCATAGCGGATAATATGGTTGCTCAACGCCTCAAGAGTGATATCCACCGCCTTCAGGAACTGCTCGCTGTGCAGATCGTCCAGCACCGTCAGATTAATGCGGCGACGGCGCGCTTTCACCTTGTCGCGCAGCCCGTCCAGACCGATCTCCAGCAGCAACGGATAGTTGACGGCCAGATGCGCGTCGCCGGAGGTCATATTGCCTTCGGCCTTGATAATGCCGCTGGCCAGCAGCGCTTTCTGCTCGTGGGTAAACATGCCGTAGCAGCGGTCCTGCACCGTCTGCCCGCGCCACCACGGACAGATCTGATGCAGGATGCGTTTATTCGCCTCGCTGACGGAGAAGCCGGCGCCGGGGCGATCGGCCAGCTCATCGATTTCCTTTTCAATCCAGCTCACGGTGTATTCCGGGAAGATCGGCGCCGCGCGCACCTCGCTCGCCTGATTGCCGACGATCAGCTCATCGTGTTTTATCCAGACCGTGCGGCTGGACAGATGGCTGGCCAGCGCCAGCGCCCGCCGTACGGGAACCGGTTTATCCATATTCATCTGATAAACCGCCGTATAGTGCTGCGCGCGCTCGGTACAAACCGGCGGCTTAACAATATGAATCAATGCATTTTTATGCGTGTTGATACGATCGCTCAGTGCGGCCAGGTTCAGGGTGGTCATGGGTCTATCCTCTCAGTGTCGCCGTTAACCCTTTGGCTCGCGCATAGTTTTCTGCGAAAGCAAGCAGTTCAGGGTCGTCGAGCGGTTTATCCGCAGCCAGATAAGGTTGATCCAGCAGATGATACTTATTCATGCCCAGCGTGTGGTACGGCAGAAAATGGATGTCGGCGACGCCTAATTCATCGGCGGCGAAATCGATTATCGCCCTTACCGATGCCTCGTCCGCGTTGAAGCCGGGCACCAACGGCACGCGGATCACCAGCGCTTTTCCCGCCCGCGCCAGGCGGGTTAAGTTGGTCATCGCCCGCTGCGCCGAACCGTTGGTCCATGTTCTGAATCGCTCGCGGTTGGTATGTTTCAAATCGGCCAGAAACAGATCGATGTCGTCTAATGACGGCGCGATATAGCGCCAGGGGACGTGCAGGCAGGTCTCCACCGCGGTGTGGATGCCGGCCTGCCGACTGCGGCTGAACAGCGCCTGCGCCAGCGCCGGCTGCATAAACGGCTCCCCGCCGGAAAGCGTAATGCCGCCGCCGCTGCGCAAATAAAACGGTTTATCGCGCAATACCGCCGCCATGATGTCATCGACATCGCTCTCGTCGCCGCACACCGTCAGCGCCTGCGTCGGACAGCAGTCGCGCAGAGCAAGAAAGTGCCGTTCCTCCAGTCCGCGGCGATCGATAACGACGCCGTTCAGCGTTCGGTTAATCACCGCCGGCGCGGCGCGTTGACAAAGATCGCACCCCGCCAGACATAACCTTGCGTCAAACAGCAATTCTTGCTTCGCCGAGCGACTTTCCGGATTCTGACACCAGCGGCACCCCAGCGAGCAGCCCTTGAGAAAGACGACGGTCCTGATGCCCGGTCCGTCATGTGTCGAGTAGCGCTGGATATTGAATATCATCGTCAGAATCCCTTTTAATTCCGTACGAAAATTAAATAACTTTCGAAAGAAAGTAAAATTGATCTGTATCAACCCTTTCAGCGCCTGCGACTGCGCGATTAGCAAAACTTGCGATGGCTCACAGTTATGAGAATGCGGCCGGAACGCTCTGCTCCGAAGTATCCGCGATCCCGGCGTGCCGCTGTTGACAGCGCATCCGGACAGAAAGAGGCTAAGGTCGTCCGTCGGCGTGGCTGTAGCGGGCGGTCGCTGGCATCAGCGACGCGGGCGGCGGAGCGCTGAATCCGCTACGCCGAAAGTCGGATGATGCGCTAAACGGGAGGGTTAAATGGAAGGATATTGACAGAAAGCGCGCGCGGCCTGCCCGCGCGTTTTCTATAGACAATATTATTCTGCCGATAGTTTAAAATAGCATTTATAAATCAATATGTTCCGCTGGTACTCTTTTTTATCATTTTTACTTTTTCATCAACGGGAAGCGCCATCATGCTCCGTAACCGCATTCTGCCGACATTATTATTGCTGACGTTTTCTCTCGGCGCCTGGGGCGCAGATACCTTGCGTATCGGCTACCAGAAATCCGCCGTCACGCTGGTGCTGCTTAAAAGCGCGGGGTCGCTGGAAAAACGCCTGGCCGCGCAAGGCGTTGAGGTAAAGTGGACCGAATTTCCCGGCGGCCCGCAACTGCTGGAAGGGCTGAACGTCGGCGCCATCGATTTCGGCTTCACCGGGGAAACCCCGCCGGTGTTCGCTCAGGCCGCCGGCGCCGATCTGGCCTATGTCGCTTATGAACCGGCTTCGCCGACCGCCGAAGCCATTCTGGTGCCGGAGCATTCGCCTCTGCGCACGGTAGCGGAGCTGAAAGGCAAAAAGGTCGCGCTGAACAAGGGCTCCAACGTACACTACCTGCTGGTGGAAGCGCTGCGCGAAGTCGGTCTGAACTGGCAGGACATTAACGCGGTCTATCTGCCGCCGTCCGATGCCCGCGCCGCTTTTGAGCGCGGCAGCGTCGACGCCTGGGTCATCTGGGATCCCTTCTACGCCGCAGCGGAACAACAGCTGAAAGCGCGCACGTTGCGCGACGGGCGCGCTATCGTCAACAACTATCAGTACTATCTGGCGACCCGGCCGTTCGCCCGCCGGCATCCGCAGGTCATCATCGCGCTGATCGATGAAATCCGCCAGATCGGCAGCCAGGCGAAGCAGAACCCGCAGCAGGTGACCCGTCAGATCGCGCCGCTGCTGGGGCTGCCGGAAGATATCGCGCGCATCGCGGTTGAACGGCAACAATACGACGCACGGTTTATTACCCCCGACGTCGCAGACTATCAGCAGAGTATCGCCGATACCTTTGCCGAACTGGGTCTGATCCCGAAACCGTTACAGATCAACGACGCCATCTGGACGCCGCCCGTCGCGCAGTAGCGCCCTGCGCGCTCGCCGGACGCTCCCCCGCGGCGCCGCCCGCTAATCGCCCCGACGGTACGCGCGACGGCGCGCCGGCTAAGCCTGCAGAGAGACCATATCGATGACGAAGCGATATTTCACATCGCTTTTCAGCATGCGCTCATACGCCTGGTTGATCTCCTGCATTTTGATCATCTCCACATCGGCCGCGATGCCGTGCTCCGCGCAAAAATCCAGCATCTCCTGCGTTTCAGCAATGCCGCCGATAGCCGACCCGGCCACCGAACGACGTCCCATGATCATCGAGACCGTGTTGAGCATCGGGTTGATATTGCCCAGCAGCCCGACAAACACCAGCGTACCGTCCAGCGTCAGCGTCGGCATATAGGGGTTGATGTCGTGTTCATAAGGGACGGTATCGATAATCAGATCAAACTGCCCCGTCACCGACGCCAGCTGCTCGTCGTCGGTCGACAACACGATGTGATGCGCGCCCAGGCGCCGCGCGTCGGCTTCCTTATCCGGCGAGCGGGTGAACAGGGTCACTTCCGCACCCAGCGCGGCGGCCAGCTTCAGCGCCATATGGCCGAGACCGCCCAGTCCCACCACCGCGACTTTACTGCCTTTGCCCACCTGCCAGTGACGCAGCGGAGACCAGGTAGTAATGCCCGCGCACAGCAGCGGGGCGGCGCCTTTCAAATCCATGCCGGCCGGGACCTTCAACACAAAATCCTCGCTGGAGACGATGCTCTGCGAATAGCCGCCGTAGGTCGGCATGTGGTCATGACGATCGGTATCGTTATAGGTCTGTACCGGCCCTTCTTCACAGTATTGTTCAAGGCCGCGCCGGCACGGCTGACACTCACGGCAGGAGTCGACGATACAGCCCACGCCGGCGTAATCGCCCGGCTTAAATTTGGTCACGTTGTCCCCTACCGCCGTCACCCGCCCGATCACCTCATGGCCGGGGATCAGCGGATACTGGCTGATGCCCCAGTCATTGCGGGCCTGGTGCAGGTCGGAGTGACAGACGCCGCAATACAGCACCTCAATCACCACGTCATCCGGGCGGGGATCGCGACGAGCAAACTGGAAAGGCGCAAGGGGAGTCTGCGCGGACTGAGCGGCGTAACCAAGCACTTTCATTGTCATGTTTATTCTCCTGAGCGATGAGGTCTAAGACGTTAAAAACTTCGGGCGCGGCCGGCCCCACAGGGCCAGATGACCGATTTAGCCCGCGCGCCGGCCCAATGCGCGGGGATGAAAACAGCGACATTAAGGCGGCGCCTCAGGCGGGGATGAGACGCGAATCGCGTCTGACAGGTATAGCAAAAAAATGACCTTAGCGTGCTAAATATCGGCCGGTTTAGCCGCGCGTGCGGCAGGCAGAGGAAGCCGGGCGGTGGCGCGGCAAAATAGTCCGCCAGCATATTGCCAGGGCGCCCCTCCTTCTGCACAGTATTTAACTTCATCCGCCGGCTGCCGCGCCTCGCACGCGGCCCGCGTACAACGTCACGTTTAAGGATTGCAGATGGATAAACATATTGCGCCAGTCGAACTGGAGAAGGCCGTCAGACTGATTAATCACGGCCCGACGGTGCTGGTCTCCGCCAGCTATAACGGTACGGATGACGTGATGGCCGCCGCCTGGGCCTGCGCGCTGGATTTTACCCCGCCGAAGCTCACCGTCGTGATCGACAAAATCGCCAAAACCCGGGAACTACTCGAACGCAGCGGCTATTTCGCCATTCAGATCCCTAACCTGAGCCAGCTGGCGCTGACCTGGGCGGTCGGCAGCCAGAGTCTGCATCAGGTGCCGGACAAACTACAGCGCAGCCACGTTGAACTGTTCCGCATTGCGGGACAGCCCGTACCGCTGGTGGCCGGCTGTTCAGCCTGGCTGATCTGCCGGTTGATCCCCGAAGCGCACAATCAGCAAGTCTATGACCTGTTCATCGGCGAGGTCACCGGCGCCTGGGCGGATAGCCGCGTGTTCAGCGACGGCCACTGGACGTTTGAAAACGCGGATGCGCGCTGGAAAAGCCTGCACCATGTCGCCGGCGGTCACTTCTATACCATTGGCGATCCCGTACGCCCCTGAGGCCGCATGAAGGAGATATCGGCGCCTTGCCGGCGGTGGTAAAATCCCGCCGCCGTCCTTTATTTTTACTGAAAGAGAGTCGCTATGCTGGTTTTCCCCGTTCTGTTCCACCCTGCCCGCCGGCTCGCGCTAAGCGCTGCGGCCGCCGCTATGCTGCTGTTGCCCGCCGCTGGCTACAGCGAAGAGTTCTGCCGGCGCGTCGCGCCGGATGAAGAATTCCCGGCCGGCCTCACCGGCCAGTACCGCGTGATCGGCAAACGGCCGATCAGCGGCGCGCTGTATTCCGCCTCGCTCACGGTCGGTATCAATTCACAAAATTATCCGCTGCGTTTAACCGAAGGCGACAAGGTTATTCAGGGGGAAGCCTGGCTGGAGCGCTGCGGGCCGGATAAGACGCTGGCGTTGATGACCCGCTACGAGGATCAGGAGGGACAGTGCTCAATACGAATGGACGGAGATAACTATTGGCGGGTCAGTTGCCTGACCCGCAAGGACGGCCAGTCCGACGGGCTGGAAGCCTGGTTTCAGACCCCCTGAGCCCAACGATCCGCTGCTGGGCGAACGTTGTCCGTACAGGGCGGCGCGCCCGCGCGGCGACGGGCGCAAGGCTGTTGCCCAGCGGCGATCGGCCCATGTGCGCTTACTTGTCCGCCAAAGCGCTGCCCCCCTGATGTTGACCCTGCACGCTACGGCGTTCGTCTGCCAGGGCGACGAACCCGGCATGACAAATTACCCGATCAAAAACAGTGAAGACGTCAATGATATTAGCGTCGCCAATCCGTGGCGCCTACAGGTTGAATCCCGCCAGGTCATCGCGCAGGCGTTTCTGCAAAACCTGCGTTAAAACAGTCGCGACGGCAGGAGCAGGCCAGGCCGCACGCACGCACGCACGCACGCAAAGAAAATGCCATCAGGGAACAAAGCCGCAACCGGGATGATTACGGCCAGTCAATATAATGCATCGGTTAAAAGGCAGACTCCCGTTCAGGGGGTATGCCGGCAAAATATCATTGATTTATACTCTATACCCCAAATAACTCGAGCGACAGAAAGGCAGCGACACAGCGAATCACCGGGAGCTTACCCCAGTATGTGACTGGGGTGAGCGAGGAATGCCAACGCGTCTGCGGCTTGAAATATGACCAGTATATTATTTACCGATCCTGAGTTCGGTTATATTTGTTATCAATGGTTGACTAATGGAACACTCTTCATCTGATATGATTGATGTTACCAATAGCACTTCTTTATCTTGGCTGTTATTTAAATGAGGTATGATTACTTTTAGTGTTTGAGCGTACAACACGCCAAAACCATTTACCTTGATGGTTTTTTCATCTTCTTTCAATGCAGATAGATTTAGGATTTCCACTGTTATCCTTTTGAAATCCAAATCGTTATTGCTCGTTTTTAACTCTTCAATTGTTCGTTGGATAGCCCATGATTCAGTGGTGGAACAATAATCAATATTCATTTCCCTGGCCAGGAGAGCTGGCGATATAAACAGCACGACCGACATAAGGATTATTTTATACATTATTGCACCACCATCAAAAGTCTGTCTGTTGAATTTAGTATTTTTGTTCGTGCGGCAGAGCCAATAATTATACAACCTTCTGAGGCGGTACCGGGATTCCTGATGCTATCCCCATGAATTCGAAAATCACCGCTTCCATGCATACTATTCCCCTGGTGAGGGAGCAGCATTATGGTCATAAGACCCTTGCTGTGAGTGGCTCCGCCAACAGAATATCTTCCCTTTGGGGTAGGCCCATAATTTTTTCTTCCCTGAGCGTCGGGTTTATTTTTGAAATCATCTTTCCCGCCATATCCTGTGTCCATTAATAGCTTATCATCATACCGCCTCTCAGCGAGACGTCAGTCGTTGCCGCCGGACGTTAACGAACGTTGGGCATGCCGGCGGCGGGGATAAAAATTGCCCTCTTTCAGCGAGGTTTCAATCTCTTCCAGACTGCGCCCCCGGGTCTCCGGCATCATAAAGAAGATAAACAGGAAACCGAGCAGGTTAAGCAGCGCGTAGAACCACATAGCGCCGCCGATCCCCAGCAGGTTAACCATCGACAGTGCGGTGGCGGTCAACAGCAGGTTGGAGCCCCACAGGGTGGCCGCGTGCAGGCTGCTGGCCTTTTCGCGAACGCCCAACGGGTAGACTTCGGAACCGATCAGCCAGCCAATCACCTGGATCCCGCCGGAGTTGAACACCATAAAGGCGAACAGGCAGGCAACAATCAGCCAGCCATGCTGGCCGCCGCTGGCGTCGAGTCGGAACATCAGACCGAGCAGCAGCAGACTGATCACCGCGCCAGGCATCATAATCAGCGTCAGACGACGGCGACCGATATGGTCGACCAGCAGTTTACCCGTAATGGTGAGCAGCAGATAAATCACCGCCACGCCCAGCGCAGAATGCAGCGCCGTATCGCGGCTGAAGCCGGCGTCGGTCAGAAAGGTCGGCGTGTAGTAAATCATCATTTCAATACCGGACAGCTGAGTAAAGGCGGCAATCCCCAGCCCCACCACCAGCGCCGGGCGCAGCCACGGCTGTTTCAAATCTTTCCAGCTGCCGGTCGATTTCCGCTCCGCCTTCTCGTGCACGCGCTGAATCGCCTTAATTTCGCGCCGCACTTCATGGCCGGTTTCCCTGACCGTATCCAGTGCGATGTGCGCTTCTTTCAGTCGTTTTTTACCCACCAGCCAGCGCGGACTTTCCGGCAGCGGCAACATGCCAAACAGCAGGACGACCGCCGGTATCGCGGCAACGGAGAACATCACGCGCCACGTCCAGATATCCTGCAAAAAGGTGCCGACCAGCGCGGCGGTCAGAATACCGATACCGATAGAGATGTTGAAAAAAGTCACCAGCCGGCCGCGTTTCTCCGGCGGCGCCAGCTCCGCAATATAGACCGGCACGATCTGCGACGCCCCCCCGACCGCAAACCCCAGCACCAGACGCGCCAGCCCCAGGGACAGCGCATCGGGAGACAGACCGGAGCCGATCACGCCAAGCGCAAAAATAGCCGCGACGATCATCACGGTGTAGCGCCGGCCGAGTACGCCGGACAGTTTGCCGCAGGACAGCGCGCCGACCACCGCCCCCACCAGTATCGCACTGGTCACCAGTTCCTGTTCATGCGAGGAGAGCGAGAAATCGCGGGTGATTTGCAACAGCGCGCCGGAAATAATCCCGGTATCGTAGCCATACAGAAAACCGGCAATCGCGGCGATGGCGGTTGCTGTCAATAAAAAGGCATCAGCGCTCAGAAAACCGTTATTTTCACTGCTGTCAGCATCGGATATCTTTTCATTGTCAGCCGGAACGGCGTTTGCTGTATCATTATAGTTGGAATTTTTGTCGTTTAATTCAGGCATAATTTTCCTTTGTCGTTATTTCAATTTTATGCGGGAGTCAACCTCTGCTATACACGAAACAATTTGGACCGCCGGACAAAACGTTATCGTTTTGAACAGCGCTGACGGCTCAGAGAGAATGAAACGGATAATGGCGCGCAGCCAACTCAGCGACGAATGGAAGTGTAACGAGTATATATTTGTCATTATGATTCCGTCATTGCCCTGTATTTGATGACCAAAGCGCACATCCTGCCAACAGAACGCCGCCATGCCCAAACAAGCCGCTTTAAAGGTATAGCACAATCCGTGATCCATGTCACACCCTCACCCTATTCACCATAGAAAATAATTCACTTTATATTTATAAATCAAAAAGATAATGTTCACACCCGATTTTGGCTGATAAAATCTAAAATCGATTAAAAAAACAAAGAAAATGTTTGTTGTTAAAATAAAAGACCGCATAAACTGACTAATAAAAACCGTCCCATAGCGACGACGAAAAATTCCGTCCCACAACGAAATACGGGGAAAAATTCAGGCAAAAACAGGTCCCATATCGTCTCCGCCGAATATGAACAATATCCCCGTCACATCTCAAACCTCAGCGGCATTGACTTTCCCCACACCCGGCTAATTACTAACGCTTAAATAGCTTCGCATAATAGCGCTATATTTTCAGGACATGACCGCCTGCCAGTACGAGCCTCGCACAATGAGAAGATAAGTATCCATGTGCGAAATTATTTAGCGCAGACTCGCCGTATTTATGCAACTCTGGATATTTAGAGCATCTATAATGGTAATAAAAGGCACACCGCTGAGGCGATAAAAACCGAACGACGCGACCAAAGCGGTAAAAATATTCTGCTAAGCTGTAAGAGCGCTCCGAATATACTCGCCGGCGGCCTTCTGCATGGTCTGTTCAACGCCTGACGGAGCAGCGGCACAAAAGCAGCAGGCCGCTTTCCGCCGCGCATGACACCCCCCTTGATGGAGATAGATACATGAGTACCTTTAGCACACAAGACGGCACACTGATCTACTACAAAGACTGGGGAACGGGCAAACCACTGCTGTTCAGCCACGGTTGGCCGCTGGATGCCGACATGTGGGACGATCAGATGAACTTTCTCGCCGGACAAGGCTACCGCGCCATCGCCTTCGACCGGCGCGGTTTTGGTCGTTCAGACCAGCCGTGGTCAGGCTATGACTACGACACCTTTGCCGCCGATATTAACGATTTGATCGAGTATTTGCAGCTGGATGAAATTACGCTAATCGGTTTCTCGATGGGCGGCGGCGATGTCGCGCGCTATATCGGTCACTATGGTTCGCAACGCGTGCGCGCGCTGGCGCTGCTCGGCGCGGTCACGCCGTTATTCATCAAGACCGCCGACCATCCCGAGGGCGTGGAGCAAGAGGTCTTCGATCAGATCAGACAGGGCATATTGCGCGACAGGGCGCAGTTTATCAGCGATTTCGCCATCCCGTTTTATGGTCTCAACAAAGGGATGACGGTCTCCCAGGGCGTGTTGAGCCAGACGCTCAACATGGCGCTGCTGGCGTCGCTCAAGGCAACGCACGATTGCGTCACCGCCTTTGCCGAAACGGATTTCCGCGCGGATATGCAAAAAATCGACGTGCCCACGTTGGTGATCCACGGCGGCAGCGATCAGGTGGTGCCTTTCGAGGCCACCGGCAAAATAGCCGCCAGACAGATCAAAAACGCCCGGCTAAGTCTGTATGACGGGGCGCCCCACGGTTTTACCCAAACGCACAAAGATAAATTGAATAACGATCTGCTCGACTTCGTTAAATCGGTGTACTGACGGCCCCGCGCCGTGCGGACTCGGCAGATGCTGCGCCCAACGATGGCCGCCCCCGCGACGAACGGCCGCCGTCGGACCGGCTCTCTTTTTTTCCCGCCAGGCTAGTATTACACTGGCGGGCAACCTGTCGGGTTTAACCTGAAGTTTGGCCGTGCGCGGCGGGCGCTATGCATTAGCCTGCCGGCAGTCATGGATAAAGAGAGGATGGAGACGCCGATGGTTAAATCCACTCATGTACCGGCCGCGAAATACAGGTGGCTATCGCTCGCCGCCGCCGGTCTGCTGCCATTTCTGCTGGGAATGGCTTTCAGTTTTTACGACGCCAGCCAGGATGTGAAGCGGAACCTGAAAATGACCAACCAGGTGATCCTGCATCAGGCGGAAATCATCAGCCGGCAGGCCTGGGATATGGTCGCCACGCTGCAACCCTTCGAGGGGCAAGCCTGCAGCCAGCAGGTTTCATCCGATTTGCTGCGGCTGGGAACGCTGGCCGCCTATTTCCGTTCGCTGGGCCTGACCAAGGGGCCGTCAATGTACTGTTCCTCCGTCTCCGGCGACAGGCTGATGCCGTTATCCACGATCATTCAGCAACAACTGCCGTCGCCCCTGCCGGCGCAGTGGAATATTTCGCTGCCGCTGACTCACGGCGTGCTGGAGCGGCCGGCCGTGCTTTACGCCAGCAACAACGGCGCGACGTCGTACGGCGCGTTCGCCATCGTCGACGCGCAGTATTTGCTCGATTTTATGAGCGCCATGGGCAACGCCAGACCCTACTTTCTCACTATCCAGTTCGGCAACGGCTATCAGATACAGGAAGGCGGTAGGGTCGAGGACGATCATCCGTTTATCGCGCCGATGCACAATAAAACCGTGTCTAATATCTACCCTATCGTGGTCAGAGCGACGCTGCCGGCCTCCGCTTTTTTGCAGGAGTGGCGGCGCGCCTTCATCACTTTTTTGCCGCTGGCGCTGATCCTCGCCATCATTTTTGTCTCTATCGTACGCTCATGGCAACAGCGTAAAATGTCGCTGCGCGACGAACTGCGCAAAGGCATGCTGCACAACGAATTTGCCGCGCACTACCAGCCGATTTACGATATCGCCGCGCGCCGCTGCTGCGGCGTTGAGGTGCTGCTGCGCTGGTATCGCCCCGGCGGCAGGAGCATCAGCCCGGATGTGTTTATTCCCAGCGCCGAGGCCGAAGGCCTGATCATCCCGCTGACGCACCATCTGTTCGGACTGATGATCGAGGATATCCGCCACTGGCGGGTGCCGACGGGCTTTCATCTCGATATCAATATCGCCGCCGAACATATGCAGCATCCCGACTTTATTCAGGACATCCAGCGCTTGTCGGCCGCCCTGTCGCCTCATCAGTTCAAAATCACGCTGGAAATCACCGAACGCAGCCTGATAGTCAACCGGGATGATGTGGTGCGCAAACTGACCGAACTGCGCCGGCAGGGCTTTATTATCGCTATCGATGACTTCGGCACCGGCCACTGCTCCCTCTCCTACCTGCAAACGTTTCCGCTGGATTATCTCAAGATCGACAAGGCGTTTATCGGCACCATCGAATCGGCACACCACGATACGCCGGTACTCGACGCGATCGTCGGTCTGAGCCGCCGGCTGGCGCTGGATATGGTGGCCGAAGGGGTAAATACCCGGCACGAATACCGTTACCTGAAACAGAACGGGATTAACTATTTGCAAGGCTATCTGTATGCCCGGCCAATGAATAGCAAGAGTCTGATGACATGGCTGCGCAGGCGCGAACGGCGCCCGGTCTGTGACGCCGCCGGGCCGGCCGTTCTCGATCGGTAAACCGTCTCCGGCCGCCTGCCGTTTTATCCTCAACGCCGCAGAGAGTATATACAGGCCTGCGCGCGCAGACTGGCGCCGCGCTCAGGGCCGCAGAAACAGCGCACGGCAGGGATCGTCGGCAGCCACGTCGGCGCGCGCGCCATGCCACAGATCGTGCACGCGGAGAGCGCCGCGCCGATCGCGCGCCAGACAGAACTGCCCGGCGTAGCGCCGGTTCAGCGCGCCGCGGCTGCCCGCGCGCAGGAAGGCGTTTATGGTTACCGTATAGCGAATCCCCGCCTGCAGCGGCTGCGGAGACGTAATGAGCGTCTCGCCCGCCACCCGCTGGCCGTAAAGCAGGCACTCCCCTGCGCCCGTCGTGTACTCGCCGGGCGGCGGCGGCAGACCCGAGGCCCAGACGACCCGCGCCGGCCCGGCCGCGGCAACCGGATCGGCGGCAACGCTCACCCAGGCCAGCCGTAAGCGATAGCGACGGTTTTCCCCGTCAGGCTGCGGAGCAAAGCAGGGCTTGCCGTCCTTCTCGCCCACCGTTAGATCCAGCATCGACGATCGCGCCCATGGTCCGTCGGCGGGCAGAGCCGCAAGGGCGCAGAACAGCGAAAAAGCGCGCGACAGAGTTTTCATACCGTCCTCATTATTGCGGGCTGACTTCCCGCCGACCGCTGTGCCCGCCCGCACAGAGCCGTTTCCCCGCGAGGTTTTCGCGCCAGCCGTCATCCCCGCGCAAGCCGGGAACGCCAGCAGCCCGCGGCTGCCAGGGATGCCCGCCTGCGCGGGCGGGACGTTTTTCAGCGCCGGTCCGACAGGTTATTTCGCGTCCGGTAGCGCATAGGCGATGATGTAATCGCCCAGCTTCGTACCAAACGAACCGTGCCCGCCGGCGGCAATCACCACATACTGCTTACCGTCGACCTCATAGGTCATCGGCGTCGCCTGGCCGCCCGCCGGCAGGCGCGCCTGCCACAGCTGCTCGCCGTTGGTCACCTTAAAGGCGCGCAGATAGTTATCGGCCGTCGCGGCGATGAAAAATACGTTGCCGGCGGTGGAGACCGGCGCGCCGAGCATCGGCATCCCGACTTTGAACGGCAGCGGCAGCGGCGAGCTGTCGCGTACGGTACCGATGCGTTTTTTCCACACGATATCGTTGGTCTTCAGGTCGATTGCCGAAATATAGCCCCACGCGGGCTGCTTGCAGGGAATGCCCAGCGGCGAAAGAAACGCGTTCAGCTTCACGCCGAAAGGCACGCCGTACTGCGGCTGCACGCCAGATTCCGAACCGGTGCCGCCGGCGTCTTTCGCATCCGGCGCCGCCGGGTTGTCCGGGCCGCGCGGGATCAGCTGCGACACAAACGGCAGCGCCATCGGATTAGCCACGGCAATCTGTCGATCGGTATCCACCGAAATGCCGCCCCATTCGAACATGCCGAGGTTGCCGGGGAAGACCAGCGTCCCCTGTTCGGACGGCGGAGTAAACGGTCCTTCGTAACGCAGCCGGTGGAACATCACGCGGCACACCAGCTGGTCGTAAATCGTCGCGCCCCACATATCCTTACCGGCCAGATTCTCGCGCGGGCGGAAGCTGAGTTCGGAATAAGGCTGCGTGGGCGACAGCCGATCGCCTTTGGCCGCGCCCTGCGGCACCGGCGTTTCCGGCGCCGGCACGACCGTCTGACCGGTGCGGCGATCCAGCACGAAAATGTTGCCGGTTTTCGCCGGAACATACACCACCGGCCGCCGGTCGCCGTTCTCATCGCGAATGTCGGCCAGCGTCGGCTGAGCCGGCACGTCCATATCCCACAGATCGTGATGCACGGTCTGGTAGAACCAGACCAGCTTACCGGTCGTGGCGTTCAGCGCCAGCAGACCGCTGGCGAAACGCTCCATTTCCGGCGAGCGGTTGCCGCCCCAGATATCGGGCGTCGCGACGCCAATCGGCAGATAGACGATGTCCAACTGTTCATCATAGGCCGCCGGCGCCCAGGAGTTCGGCGAGTTCGGCGTGTAGAATTGTTGGCCGGTCGGGATGCGATTGGGATCTTTACTGCCGGTATCGAACGCCCACAGCAGCTGACCGCTGTTCACGTCAAATCCGCGGATCACCCCGGACGGTTCGCGGGTGGAGTAGTTATCGGTGACCGCGCCGGCCATAATAATCACCTTATCGGTAACGATCGGCGGCGAGGTCGGCTCATAAGCGCCGGCTCTGGCGAACGGCATATTGCTTTGCAAATTCAGCTTGCCGTGGTCGGCAAAGTCAGGACAAAGCGCGCCGCTTTGCGCATCCAGCGCGTACAGATGGCCGTCGTTAACCGGCAGAATAATGCGCCGGGCGCACAGCGTCGGCGCGGACTGAGCGGCATCGGCCTGCGACGCCTGCGGCGTTTCATGATAAGAAACGCCGCGACAGGTCACATGCTGGAACGACGGATCGGTTTTCAGCTGCGGATCGAAATGCCACTTTTCCTTACCGGTAGCGGCGTCCAGCGCGAACAGTTTCTGATGCGGCGTGCACAGATACAGAGTATCGCGAATTTTTATCGGCGTAACTTCGTCGGTAATTTCGCCCGGATCGTTGGCGGTTTTCACATCGCCGGTGCGGAACGTCCACGCTTGCTGCAGCTGGCCGACGTTTTGATCGTTGATCTGACTCAGCGGAGAATAACGCGTACCGGCCTGGGTGCGGCCGTAGGCCGGCCAGTCTCCGTCGGCGACGGGGGATTTATCCACGGCGGCGGCCGGCTCCCGACTCAGCGTGCCGTTAATCTCCTGCGGGTCGTTAAAGACGGCATAAATCAGCACCACGACGGTAAACGCCAGCGAGACCGTCAGCGCGCCGCGCGCCGCGCCGCTTTTCGCCGTCAGACCGCGATACACCAAAGGCAACGCGATCCACAGTCCGAAAAAGAAGGTGACGTCTAAGCGCGGCGTCAGCGCCCAGAAATCGGATCCCACTTCCCATAGCGCCCAGAGCGTGGTCGCCAGCAGAAAAACCGCGTATAGCAGCAGCGCGCCGGCGCGCCGCCGGTACAGCAGCCAGGCGGTGATCAGCATCGCCACGCCCGCGATCAGGTAGTACCAGGAACCGCGCAGAGTGGCCAGCCAGATACCGCCGGCCAGCAGGTACAGCCCGGTGCAGGCGGCAAATAGCACCGTGAGGATAATCAGAATGCGGGACAGCCCCGCTCGATTTTGCATTACATTACCTTACTCAAATTTAAAACCGTAATTTAAAGATTACGCCAAAATTTTAAAATATCCTCTTTTATTCACCCGCTTAGCGGAGCGGACAGGGCGCCGCAGCGCCTGTAACGCATTACGCGGCTTTATGACGGGCGAAGAGTCCATTAAGTGACGTCGTCACAAAAAGAGGAGAAAGAGCAGATAGCGCGAACAATCGCGGGGTAAAAAGCGGGATAGGTTTCCCCATCCCGCGAACAACGATTACTGTTTGACGGTGTCTTCCAGGAAGAAGCGACCTAACGGGTTCTGATAGAACCCCTGAATGTTTTTACGGCTGACATTACGATACGGGCTGTAATACAGATCGATCCAGTTCACGTCGGCCTTAGCCATTTTCTGCAGGTCGATGTAGATTTGCTCGCGTTTCTTCTCGTCCATTTCCACCCGCGCCGCAGCGACCAGCGCCTTCACCTTGTCATTGTGGTAGCGCGTCATGTAATTCATATTGGCGTCGTGGCCCAGCACAAAGGTGGTCTTCTGATCCGGATCGAGAATATCGTTGGTCCAGTACATCACGGAAATATCGTAGTCGCCGGATACCAGCATAGACCAGCTTTGGCTTGGGTCGACCTTCTGCAGATTAACCGTTACGCCGGCTTTCGCCAGCTGCTGCTGCAGCAGGATCGCGATCTGTTCATCGACTTCGTCGCCGGCATTGACCACGTAATTCAGCTTCAGATTGGCGGCCCCCGCCTCGGCCAGCATTTTTTTCGCTTTTTCCGGATCGTACGGGCGGCGCAGGTTATCGGCGTAGTGATACAGCGCGCCGGCCGGAATATAGGAGTTGGCCACCTGGCCGTAACCGAAGGTGACGGTTTTCACCACCGCGTCTTTATCAATGGCGAAATCCAGCGCCTGGCGCACCTCAGGCTTAGCCAGCGCGCCATGCTCATGATTGATCAGCAGATGGTCTTCGCGTGTGGACGGCTCCAGCTCAACCTGCAGGTTGGGATCTTTCTGCAGCGAGGCAATTCGCGAGAACGGCACGCTGATGGCGGCGTCGAGTTCGCCCGCCTGCACTTTCAGCATACGGGTGTTATCGTCAGGAATGGTCAGCCACTCCACGCCGTCCAGCTTAACGCGCGACGCCTGCCAGTAGCGGGGATTTTTCTCCAGCACCACCCGGTCGCCGCGCACCCACTCCTTGATGCTAAACGCGCCGGAGCCGACCGGTTTTTCGGCAAACGCCTCCTCGCCCATCTCCGTCAGCGCCTTCTTTGAAATGATCGATGCATTCGGCAGCGCCAGCTGCGATAAAAACGGCACCGACGGCTCTTTCAGCGTGATCACCAGCGTATGCGCATCCGGCGCCTCGACTTTATCCATGATCATAAACGGATCGCGCCACAGCGAGTTTTCGTCGTCGCGCAGACGCAGCAGACTGAACGCGGCGTCGCTGGCGCTCACCGGCGTACCGTCGGAAAATTTGGTCGCGCGGATTTTAAAGGTATACACCTTGCGGTCCGGCGAAATCGTCCAGCTTTCCGCCAGCGCCGGCTCCAGCGCCGTACCGCTCTTGTCCACCCACACCAGCCGATCGAGCACATTGGAGAATACCCAATTATCCTCGTTCTGCGTGGTTCTGATCGGATCAAAGCCCGTACTGTCCTCACGGCGTCCGATGGTTAATACCCCCGCCGCCTGCGCCATTTCACTCGCGACGCTGAGCGCCAGCAACAGCCCTGCGGCAGCGATCCTAACGTTTTTTCGCTTCATCAAACATTCCCTCATTTAACGGATAAATAGCTTCGTCGCCTGCGTCGTCCAGCACGCAGGCAAAAGCACGATCGGCAAGATGCCGGGTCGGCGGCGGCGCGCCGGTGCGACAGCCCGCCAGCGCGTAACCGCAGCGCGGATGAAAGGCGCAGCCGGACGGCATGGCCAGCGGACTGGGCAGCTCTCCGCTCAGCGGATTGGCCGGCAGCGGACGATCGGGATCAATTTCCGGGATCGCCGCCATCAGCGCGGCGGTATAGGGATGTCGCGGCCGGCTAAATACCGCGTCCACCGGGCCGCTCTCCACGATACGGCCGAGGTACATCACCGCCACGCGATCGCACAGGCTGCGCACAATCGCCAGATCGTGGGCGATAAACAAAATCGCCAGCCCCATCCGCTCGCGCAAATCCAGCAGCAGATTGATAATTTGTCCCTGGATCGATACGTCCAGCGCCGCCACGCATTCATCAGCGATGATCAAGCGCGGTTCCAGCGCCAGCGCGCGGGCGATCCCCGCACGCTGGCACTGACCGCCGCTCAGAGAGGCGGGCCGGCACGCGCCGTGTTCGGCGCGTAATCCCACCTGATTCAGTAAGGCGTTGACCCGCGCCGGAATCGCCGCTTTGCCGGCTTTACCGTGCACGCGCAGCACTTCGGCAATGCTTGCGCCAATGGTCTGCCGCGGGTTCAGAGAAGAGAACGGATCCTGAAAAATCATCGCCGTCTGGCGGCGCAGCCGGGCGATTGCCGGTTTCTGACCGCGCGTAACGGCCCGGCCGTCGAAACGTACCTGGCCGGCGACCGGCGCTTCAAGCTGCAGAATCGCGCGCCCCAGCGTGCTTTTGCCGCTGCCGGACTCGCCCACCAGACCGACGATCTCGCCGGCGTTAATTCGCAGGCTCACGCCGTTGACGGCGTGCAGCAGGCGTTTGCGGCGGCCGAATCCGCCGGCCGGAAAGGTCACGACCAGATCTTCGACCTCCAGCAGCGGAGCGCCGCCCGTTGACAGCGTTACCATGCTCCCTCCTCGCGCGCCGACTCGCCCGTGGGATTTAGCGCGCCCGTGGGGTGATGGCAGGCCGCGCCGTGCGTCGGGCTGTCGGCGGCGGTCTGCATCGCCGGCTGATGGCGGCGGCAGGCTTCGCTCGCCGCCTGACAGCGCGGATGAAAACGGCAGCCGGCGGGGAAATGCTCAGCCACCGGCGGCTGACCGCCAATAGTCGCCAGCCGGCCATGCGCGCCGCTGCTGGCCGGCTGGCAATCAATCAGCCCGCGGGTATAAGGATGCAGCGTGCGGCGCAGCACCTCGCGTTTGTCGCCAATCTCGCACAGCCGGCCGCCGTACAGCACGGCGATGCGATCGCAGGTTTGCGCCACCACGCCGAGATCGTGGGTAATCAGAATAATCGCCACGCCGAGCCGGTCGCGCAGATCGCTCAGCAGACGCAGGATCTGCATCTGCACCGTAACGTCCAGCGCGGTGGTGGGCTCATCGGCAATCAGGATGGCCGGCTCGGACGCCAGCGCCACCGCAATCATCGCCCGCTGACGCATCCCGCCGGAAAACTCATGCGGATAGTTGTGGACGCGGCGCGCGGGATCGGGAATACCGACCTGGCGCAGCAGTTCCACCGCATAGCTCAACGCCTCGCGCCTGCTGGCGCCAAAATGCAGACGGCGGCTTTCGGCGATCTGCGCGCCGATGGTCATCACCGGATTAAGATGACTGGCCGGGTTCTGGAAAATCATGCCGATTTCTCGCCCGCGCACGCTCGTCATTTGCCGTTCATTCAGCGCCAGCAGATCGCGCCCGTTGAGCTGAACGGCGCCGCCGGCAATGCGCAGCGCCTCCGCCGGCAGCAGGCGCATCAGCGCGCGGCAGGTAACGGTTTTACCCGAACCGCTTTCTCCCACCAGCCCCAGCATTTCGCCGTCGTTCAGCCGGAACGAGACGCCATCCACCAGCGCAATATCCTGCCGGTTAAGCACCGTCAGGCCGGAAATCGTCAGTAACGTCATCAGTGCGCCCCCAGCTTATCGCCCAGCCCGTCGGCCAGCAGGCTGAACCCCATGGCCAGCAGCACAATCGCCAGCCCGGGAAACGTCGTAATCCACCAGGCGGTGGTGATAAAACTCTGCCCTTCCGCCACCATCACGCCCCACTCCGCCACCGGCGGCTGCACGCCCAGACCGAGATAGCTCACCGCCGCGCCGTTAAGCAGCACCAGCACGCAATCGGACATGGCGAACACCAGCGAACCGGTCAGCGCGTTCGGCAGCAAATGGATAAAGATGATGCGGCTATGGCTAAAACCGAGACTGCGCGCCGCCAGCATAAAGTCGCGTTGTTTCAGGGTCAGCACCTGCGAACGCACCAGCCGGGCGTAGGACACCCAGCCCACCAGCGCCATGGAAATATAGAAACTGCCCAGCCCCGGGCCGAGAATGGCGATAATCGACAGCATCAGCACCAGCAGCGGAAACGCCAGCACGATGTCGATACAGCGCATCAGCAGCGCGTCCGCCGCGCCGCCGAGATAGCCGGAAAAGGCGCCGAGCGTGGTGCCGATAATAAACGGGAAAATCACGCCCAACAGACAGATTTGCAGGTCGATTCTGGCGCCCCAGATAACGCGCGAAAAAATATCCCGGCCAAAATTATCGGTGCCGAACAGATGCGCCGCGCCTGGCGGCAACAGGCTGGCGCCGGCGTCCTGCGCGATCGGGTCGAAGGGGGCGACCCAGGGCGCCAGCAGCGCCAGCGCGCCCCACAGCGCCAGAATCGTCAGGCCGGCATTCAGCGCGCAGTGCCGCGGCAGCCAGCGCCGGTTAAATGTGCGGATAGCCTGAGTCACGCTCATAGTTTCACCCTCGGATCCAGCGCGACGGTCAGCAGATCCGCCAGCAGATTGACCCCCACCGTCGCCAGGGCAAACACCAGCACCACGCCCTGCACCACCATATAGTCGCGGCTGAAAATCGCCTTAACCAGCAATTGTCCCATGCCGGGGATGGCGAACACGCTTTCGATCACCACCGAACTGCCAATCAGCCAGCCAATATTTACCGCCAGCAGATTGATGGTCGGCACCAGAGAATTCGGCATCACGTGGCGCCAGAAAATACGCGCTTCGGTCTGACCGCGCGCCCGGGCGGCGATGACGTAGTCGCTCTTCATCTCCATCAACAGGCTGGCGCGCAGGTTGCGCGTCAGTACGGCGGACAGCGCCAGCGCCACGGTCAGACAGGGCAGCACCATATGGTGCAGGCGATCCAGCCAGTCCCGGCCATAGCCCGAAACCGGAAACCAGCCGAGGTAAATGCTAAACAGCAGGATCATCATGATGCCGAGCCAAAAGGCCGGGAAGCCGAGGCCGGCGGTGGAAAACAGACGGATAAACCAATCGGCGAATTTCCCGCGCTGCCGGGCGGCCAGCGCGGACAGCGGCACGGTGAACAGAATGCTCAGCAGCACGCTGCCCACAATCAGCCACAGCGTCGGATCCAGGCGCGAATCGATCAGTTTCAGGGTGTCGACCTTATAGACGATCGATTTGCCCAATTCCCCCTGCAGCAGATTACGCAGGAAGTAGACGTACTGCAGCCAGAGCGGCTCATCCAGGCCATACTGGGCGCGAATGCGCGCCAGTGCGGCCGGCGTACTGCGCACGCCGAGCAGAATACGCGCCGGATCGCCGGGGATGGCGCGCACCATGGCAAACGTGATCACGCTGATGCCGAACAGCACCGGCAGCAGTTGCAGCGGACGAAATAATACGAAGCGGTAACGATGCATACATATTCCCTGTATCCCCACAGACGCGGCGGAAGGTCATCCAGACCGGGAAACATCTGCGGATCCTGATAAAAATGGCGAACAGCGGTTCTCAAACGCAGCCTGTTATCCAGTGCCAGGCCGGCGCCGCCTGATTTTTATTATGCCGGCGGTCATGAGTCCCCAACGCCGGCCCACTCCCGATTTCACAGGATGGCGCGGCACGCGCGGTAATATTACCACACTAATCAGGTTTAATTTATCGATACATAAATTAACCTGATGGAAAAGAATGAAAAATAGACAAAACCGACCGGTTTATATAAAGTTAATTCGGCTGGCAACCATTGAATCGTTAGCAAAATACTAGTTTTTCAAGGGTAAAAATACCAGCTTTTGTGTGGTTTCGATCGGGCTATAGCAAATTGACCCGTCATAATTCGCGCTGCGGCGTGACGGCGGCCGCGCCCGTGCCGGCAACAAAGCCACTGTGCCGACAACCTGAAGTATGGCGAATATCATTGCTCAACTCGCCTTATGGATTCATACCATTCGTCCCCGGATTTCTCGCCGGGACACACACGATAACGAGGGGTAATCATGGACCAGACTACTCAGCACGTTCCCATGCCGCTAACGGCTAATAAGGCTAACGATCTGGATAGCGCCTTTAATCAATTATTTCAGAAAACATCGCGCCTGGGTTTCGATGCGGTTATTTATGACTACACGCCGGTGCCGCGATCGCTGGAAGGTGAACTTATTACGCCGTCTCTGCTGCGTATGGATCACGTACCGGAAGATATGTTTACGCTGTGGAGCGAAAGCGGATATTACCAGGTGGACCCGGTGCAGCATGTCGCGCTGGAAAGCTGCGCGCCGTTTATCTGGTCATATCAACGGCCGGACCGCACCCCGCTGCGCGGCGTGATGAGCGAAGAGCATAAATGCGTTTCATATTATATGCGCGATAACGATATGCCGTGCGGCGCCACGGTGCCGATGCACTTGCCCAACGGCGGCTTCGTCACCGTAACCGGCATTCTGACCAGTTCCCATCAGGAGCGGGATATCGACGCCACGCTGGCGGACCTCAGTTTTATCGCCCATCGTTTCCAGCAGCAGGCCTTTCCGCTGTTTGACCAGCAGACCCTGGCCTGCAATTACGTACGGCTGACGAAGCGCGAGCGGGAATGCCTAGCGTGGTCCGCCGAAGGCCTGACGGCGAAACAGATTGCCCGTCATCTGCACCGCTCCGTCGCGACGGTCACGCTGCACCTGAATAACGCAGCGCACAAACTCGGCGCCGCTAATCGGGTTCAGGCGGTAGTCAACGCCATGCACTACCATTTGCTCGATAGTTAAAAAAATCTATCTTTTTTACTAGCTTTTCTCTTTCGCTGACGGGCACTATCCTTACGCCATGTTCAACAGAACAAGGAAGGACTCGTCTCCATGTACACCGTCAGCGAAGGCTTCGCGCCTTTTATCCAGTACCAGACCTGGTACCGAATCTGCGGCGATTTGCATAACGGAATGACGCCTCTGGTCATCGCCCACGGCGGGCCTGGCTGTACCCACGACTATGTTGACGCCTTTCGCGATATTGCGGAAACCGGTCGTCCGGTGATCCATTACGACCAGTTGGGCAACGGTCGCTCCACCCATTTGCCCGATAAACCGGCCGACTTCTGGCAGATACCGCTGTTTTTGGCCGAGCTGGATAACCTATTAAAACATCTTAATATTCAGGATAACTATGCGCTGCTGGGCCAGTCCTGGGGCGGTATGCTAACGGCGGAACACGCCGTCACGCGCCCGGCCGGTCTGAAAGCCATCGTCATCGCCAACTCGCCGGCCTCCATGCCGCTCTGGCTGAAAGCAGCGGCACAGCTGCGCGCCGGACTGCCCGCGGACGTACAGTCCTGCCTGCAGGAGCACGAAGCGGCCGGTACCGTAGACAGCGAGGCCTACCGTAGGGCATCGCATGTCTTCTACATGCGCCACGTGTGCCGCGTCGACCCCTGGCCGGCCGAGGTGAAACGGACCTTTGACGCCATCGACCAGGATCCGACCGTTTATCTGGCAATGAATGGTCCGACGGAGTTCCACGTCGTCGGCACCCTGAAAGACTGGAGCATCATTGAGCGGGTCGGAGCGATTAATGTACCGGCGCTGCTGATTTCCGGCCGTTACGATGAGGCCACGCCGGAAACGGTGCAGCCCTTCGCGGAAGGCATCGATGGCTCCGAATGGATTATTTTCGAACGCTCCAGCCACATGCCGCATGTGGAAGAACGTAAAGCGTGCATGCAAGCCGTCAGCGACTTCCTGCGGCGCAGAATTATATAAGAAAAAAGACTAACACCAGGGGGCGACGTTTCCGTCGCCATTATGAAAGACGCGCCGGCAAACCGGCCGGCGCGTTTCTTTTTTATTATCACGTTTCCCCAACCGCCATTGATACTCGTCATGCCTCAAACCGCAGGTGCGTTGACGGCGCCCGATTATTCGGCTCGTCCCCGGCTCTCCTCCCTGCGTACGGCGGCGGCGTTCAAATCCGCGCCGGACGGTTTATCCTCCCCGAACTGCCGGTAATAAGCTAAAAAGAACCAGCGCCTTGCGTTGTTCAAAAAATAATGTGCTATCCCGCGGACCGCATTATTCGCCCGGTTTTATATTAATATAAAGTCTCACCTCATGACGAAATACTTACACTACCCTTTCTTTATTATAACGCTTTATTGTCATGCGAGCGCGCATCCTTTCATATTATTGCCGGCTAATTCATTGATATAGCAACAACAAACGCCCCCGTCCCCCCCTATTTCTGCGCCATCCCCCCGGCCTTACGCTTCCTGTCAATAATACGTCAAAACAACGACATAAACTAAAAAACGCCGAAGTTAACTTACACTATATCCGTTGACAACCCGCGCAACTAAGATATATCTTAACTTCCGTTCAGCCAGCCGTATTCCTTTATCTTCTCTGGCCTAAATAATGCGAGTGCAGGACAAAACGTTATCGTTTTGAACCGCGCGGAGCGGTGGCCCATGATGGGCGAGGCGCAGGGGCAGGCCGGGCAACAAAGACAACGCATCTGCGGCGCCTGAAGCACGGCGAATATATCCGATAAAGATTAATCCGGGCAGGGTTATGAAATTATTCGTTCTATTATAAACCACGCCTATATTCAGCCCGGGCGCGGTTTATATACTGCTGACTTTTTTACAGGGAAAGGGGTAATCATCAGTAAAATGACGAATAACGGCAGAAAATAATTTACCCCTGACGCACAGGGCAGAAAATATATTGCTAATAAAAATGATGATCGACTAAGTCCGTCAGGCAAATTAAAACAGCGGGCGTTAGCCGATAATCCGCGACGCATTACGGATATCGGCGGGGCGCCTGAAAATCGCCAATCAGTATCAGAAAGTCATTACGCCGGCGAGGCCTTTCTGCACATGAGATAACGCCGATAAAGCTAAGCGAACGATGCGGCGCGGGTTCTGTCCATACACGGCCGGACGACTGTTATTTGCATAAATTCAGCGCTATGAACTTAAAAAAATCACCGCCACACCAGCATAAACACGAGGTTGCGGCCAGCGCCGCGCCAATGACCCAGGGAGAATGGATTTCCCCGCCCTGCTCCGCCATGCGGAGGCCATTTCACCCCCCCGCCCGTTGGCCGCCTTGCCATCATGCGCCGATTGCGCAGACGCACGGGTGATAACAACGAAGCAGATACGCATCGGGCAACGGTCCGTGAACGCCGAATGCCTGACTTGATTATTCACAGCGAATTACCGGTTTAATCTCACCGACTATGGGGCAATGCTATGCAGTTACGCATTTTATGTCTTTTTACTCTTCTCAGTTTAAGCGGCTGTGACAACGGCACGCAGCCAAAAAGCGAGGCCGGACCGACGGAGGTCGGCGTGGTGACGCTAAAACCGGCCGCGTTCACCCTGATGAGCGACCTCACCGGCCGGACGACGGCGACCCTGACCTCGGACGTGATTCCCCAGGTCGGCGGCATTATCCAGAAACGGTTGTTCACCGAAGGGGATGAAGTTAAGGCCGGCCAGCCGCTCTACCAGATCGACCCGTCCAGCTACCAAGCCGCCTACGATGAGGCCGCCGCCGCCGTGCAAAGCGCCAAAGCGCTGGTGCTGGCGGACTGCCAGAAGGCGAAGCGCTATGCCGTACTGGTTAAAGAACAGGGCGTCTCGCAACAGGATGCGGACGACGCCCGCGCCACCTGCGAACAGGACAAAGCCAGCGTACAGGAGAAAAACGCCGCGCAGGAAAGCGCGCGCATTAATCTGCGCTGGACCACGGTGACCGCCCCCATCGCCGGCCGTATCGGCATCTCTTCCGTCACGCCGGGCGCGCTGGTCACCGCTCAGCAAACCACCGCGCTGACCACCATCCGCGCGCTGGACTCGATGTATCTGGATCTGACCCGCTCCAGCGCCGATCTGCTGCGGCTGCGTAAACAGGCGCTGGCCGGCAACGGCGAGACGCTGAACGTGACGATGACGCTGGAAGACGGCTCGGTCTATCCGCACAAAGGGCGGCTGGAGCTGACGGAGGTGGCGGTCAATGCCTCGACCGGCTCGGTCACGCTGCGCGCGGTGTTTCCAAATCCCGAACATATTCTGCTGCCCGGCATGTTTGTGCGCGCCAGCGTCGACGAAGGAACGATCGAAAACGCCATCCTCGCGCCGCAGCAGGGTATTACGCACGATGTCAAAGGCAACGCCACCGCGCTGGTGGTCAACGCTAAAAACCAGGTCGAACGCCGCGGCGTGGAAACCGGTCAGGCCACCGGCGACCGCTGGCTGATCGTCAAGGGGCTGCAGGCCGGCGATCGTCTGCTGGTGGAAGGCAGCGATAAAGTCGCGCCGGGCAATACGGTAAAACCGGTGGAAGTATCAACCACGGGAGGCGCTGACTGATGTTTTCCCGTTTCTTTGTCCGCCGCCCGGTCTTCGCCTGGGTGATTGCCATCCTGATCATGCTGGCCGGCCTGATGGCCATCAACACGCTGCCGGTGGCGCAGTACCCCGATGTCGCGCCGCCGTCCGTGCGCATCAAGGCGACCTACACCGGCGCCTCCGCCCAAACGCTGGAAAACAGCGTGACCCAGGTGATCGAACAGCAGTTGACCGGTCTGGACAATCTGCTCTACTTCACCTCCACCAGCAGTTCGGACGGCGACGTCGACATTACGGTAACCTTTGAACAGGGCACCAACCCCGATACCGCTCAGGTCCAGGTGCAGAACAAGGTGCAGCAGGCCGAATCGCGTCTGCCGAGCGAGGTGCAGTCCGCCGGGATCACGGTGACGAAATCGCAGTCCAACTTCCTGCTGATTATGGCGCTGTATGACAAAAGCGATAAGGCGACCAGTTCGGACATCGCCGACTGGCTGGTCAGCAACCTGCAGGACCCGCTGGCGCGCGTCAGCGGCGTCGGCAGTCTGCGGGTGTTCGGCTCTGAATACGCGATCCGCATCTGGCTGGATCCCACCAAACTGGCGTCCTATAACCTGATGCCTTCGGACGTCGAGTCGGCGATCGAGGCGCAAAACATTCAGCTGTCCGCCGGCAAGATCGGCGCCGAACCCTCCCCGGCCGACCAACAGCTGACCGCCACCGTGCGCGCGCAGTCGCGGCTGCAAACGCCGGAAGAGTTCCGCAATATCATCGTCAAGAGCGAGTCGAACGGCGCCGTCGTGCGTATCAGCGACGTGGCGCGGGTCGAGCTGGGCAACGAGGACTACACCGCCAACTCGCGCCTGAACGGCCACCCGGCCGCCGGTATCGCCGTCATGCTGTCGCCCGGCGCCAACGCGCTGGATACCGCCGAACTGGTAAAAGCGAAGATCAACGAATACCGCGCCAGCATGCCGGAAGGCTACGATGTCGCCTACCCGAAAGACAGCACCGACTTCATCAAGATCTCGGTGCAGGACGTGGTCAAGACGCTGTTCGAAGCCATCGTGCTGGTGATTATCGTCATGTATCTGTTCCTGCAGAACCTGCGCGCGACGCTGATCCCGGCGCTGGCGGTGCCGGTCGTGCTGCTCGGGACATTCGGCGTACTGTCGCTATTCGGCTACTCCATCAATACCCTGACGCTGTTCGCCATGGTGCTGGCCATCGGCCTGTTGGTGGACGACGCCATCGTGGTGGTGGAGAACGTCGAGCGCATTATGCGCGACGAAGGGCTGTCGGCGCGCGCCGCCACCGAGAAATCGATGGGCGAGATTTCCGGCGCGCTGATCGCCATCGCGCTGGTGCTGTCCGCCGTGTTCCTGCCGATGACCTTTTTCGGCGGTTCGACCGGCGTGATCTATCGCCAGTTCTCGGTCACCATCATCTCCGCCATGGCGCTGTCGGTGGTGGTCGCCCTGACGCTGACCCCGGCGCTGTGCGGCTCGCTGCTTAAACACAGCAAACCGCACCAGAAGGGCTTTTTCGGCCGCTTCAACCGCTTCTACGCCCGCACCGAACAGGGCTACAGCCGGCGTATCTTTTCCGTGCTGCGCCGGCCGTTGATGATGCTCAGTCTGTTCGGCGCGCTGGTGGTGGTGATGGCCCTGCTGCTGTGGCGCCTGCCGGGCAGCTTCCTGCCCAACGAAGACCAGGGCGAGATCATGGTGCAGTACACCCTGCCGGCCGGCGCCACCGTCAACCGCACCAACGCCGTCAACCAACGCGTCACCTCCTGGTTCCTCAACGAAGAAAAGGACAACCTCAACGTCATCTTCACCATTACCGGCTTCAACTTCAGCGGCAGCGGTCAGAACGCCGGCATGGCCTTCGTTTCGCTGAAAAACTGGGATGACCGGCCCGGTAAGGAGAATACCGCGCAGGCCATCGCCAGCCGGGCGATGAAAGAGCTGTCCGTCATCCGCGATGCGCGGGTGTTCGCCACCACGCCGCCGTCCGTGCAGGGCATGGGGCAAACCAACGGCTTCACCTTCGAGCTGATGGCCGGCGGCGGCACCGACCGCGACACGCTGCTGAACATGCGCAGCGAACTGCTGAAGCTGGCCGGCGCCAGCCCTGAACTACAGTCGGTGCGCGCCAATGACCTGCCGCAAATGCCGCAGCTACAGGTCGATATCGACAATAATAAAGCCGTGGCGCTCGGGCTGTCGCTGTCCGACGTGACGGATACGCTCAGCAGCGCCTGGGGCGGCACCTATGTCAACGACTTCATCGATCGCGGCCGCGTCAAGAAGGTGTATATCCAGGCGGACGGCCAGTTCCGCGCCAAACCGTCGGATCTGGACAAATGGTTTGTACGCGGCAACGACGACGACAGCATGACGCCGTTTTCCGCCTTCGCCAGCACGCGCTGGACCTACGGGCCGGAAAGTCTGACGCGCTACAACGGCGCCGCCTCGTTCGAAATCACCGGCGAAAACGCCGACGGCGTCAGCTCCGGCACGGCGATGAGCAAGATGGAGGCGCTCGCCGGTCAGTTGCCGGCCGGCTCTACCTGGGCCTGGAGCGGACTGTCGCTGCAGGAAAAACTGGCCAGCGGGCAGGCGCTCAGCCTGTACGCCATTTCGATTCTGGTGGTGTTCCTCTGCCTGGCCGCGCTGTATGAAAGCTGGTCGGTGCCCTTCTCGGTGATCCTGATCATTCCGCTCGGGATATTCGGCGCCGCGCTGGCGGCCCTGCTGCGCGGATTAAGCAACGATGTCTACTTCCAGGTGGCGCTGTTGACCACCATCGGTCTGTCGTCGAAGAACGCCATTCTGATCGTCGAATTCGCCGAACTGGCGGTACGGGAAGGCCGCTCGCTCAGCTCGGCGGTTCTGTCGGCGGCCAAAACGCGTCTGCGCCCGATCATGATGACTTCGCTGGCGTTCATCGCCGGGGTGGTTCCGCTGGCGCTGGCCACCGGCGCCGGGGCCAACAGCCGCATCGCCATCGGTACCGGCATCATCGGCGGCACCCTGACGGCGACGCTGCTGGCGATCTTTTTCGTTCCGTTGTTCTTTGTCCTGGTGAAGCACTATTTCACCCGGCGTCATGCCGATCAGGAGTAATGCATGATTTACCGTATTAGTCTTCTTTCGTTATCCCTGCTGCTGGCCGGCTGTATTTCGCTGGACCCGGACTATCAGCGTCCGGCGGCGCCGGTGCCTGCCACCTGGCCTGGCGCGACGGCGCAGACGGACAACGGCGCGGTGCTGAGCGACTGGCAGCATATTATCAACGACGGCCGGCTGAAGAGCGTGGTGGAACGCGCGTTGGCCGGCAGCCGCGATCTGCAGGCCGCGATCGCCGATATCGAAGCGGCGCGCGCGCTGTACGGCGAAGAGCGCGCCAGTCTGTTGCCGACGTTGAGCGCCGATCTGAGCCACACGCGCAGCCGCACCGTCGACAGCGGCGTCGGCAGCAGCAGCGAGGCCCAGGGCGCCGTCAGCAGCTTCGAGATCGATCTGTTCGGCCGCAACCGCAGTCTGAGCAGAGCGGCGCGCGAAACCTGGCTGGCCAGCGAGGCCACCGCGCAAAATACCCGACTGACGCTGATTGCAGAAACCAGTACGGCCTGGATCACGCTGGCGGCGGACAAGAGCAATCTGCAACTGGCCAAAGACACCATGGCGAGCGCGGCCGATTCGCTGCGCATCACTCAGCGACGCCAGCAGGAAGGCGTGGCCGCCGCCACCGACGTCAGCGAGGCGATGACGGTTTATCAGCAGGCCAGAGCCAGCGTCGCCAGTTACCAGACGCTGGTGGCGCAGGACATCAACGCGCTGAATCTGCTGGTGGGCGAAACGGTGCCGGACAGCCTGCTGCCCGTTCCGCTCGATAACCTCGATCAGCAGGCGATCGTACTGGTGCCGGCCGGCGTCTCTTCATCGGTCTTGCTGCGGCGTCCGGATGTGCTGGAAGCGGAACATAATCTGAAGAGCGCCAACGCCGATATCGGCGCCGCGCGCGCCAACTTCTTCCCGACGCTGTCGCTGACCGCCAGCGCCGGCGTGGGCAGCGATTCGCTGTCCAGCCTGTTCAGCCACGGCGCCAACATCTGGTCGTTCGCGCCCAGCCTGACTCTGCCGCTGTTTTCCGGCGGCGCCAACGTGGCCCAGCTGCACTATGCGCAAGCGGAGAAAAAAGGGCTGATTGCGGCCTATGAGAAAGCGATTCAGACCGCATTCAGCGACGTGGCGAATGCGCTGGCGCGCCGCGAAACGCTGGCCGAACAGATGGACGCCCAACAGCAATATGTAGCGGCGGCGCAGCGCAGTTACGAGCTGGCGCAGCGCAGCTATCAGACCGGCATCGGCGACTACCTGAGCGTACTGACCGCACAGCGCACGCTGTGGTCGGCCCGTCAACAGCTGATCGCCCTGCGCCAGACCGACTTCGACAACCGCATCACGCTGTGGCAATCGCTGGGCGGCGGCATCGGCTAACGGCAGACGCGGGTATGGCTGGCTAAATCGCCACCAGCCCGCGCACGCCCTCCCGCTCCATATCCACGCCGCGTCCGCGCTGAACGATCTCGCCGCGCGACATCACCAGGTAACTATCCGCCAGTTCGGCGGCGAAGTCGTAGAACTGCTCCACCAACAGAATGGCCATATCGCCACGCTGCGCCAGCTGGCGGATCACCGCGCCGATCTCCTTAATCACCGACGGCTGGATACCCTCCGTCGGCTCATCAAGAATCAGCAGTTGCGGCCGGCAGGCCAGCGCGCGGCCGATCGCCAACTGCTGCTGCTGCCCGCCGGACAGATCGCCTCCGCGACGCTGTTTCATCTCCTTTAGCACCGGAAACAGCCGATAGATCTCCGCCGGCACCTGCTTCGCCTGCGCGGCGGGAAAGCGCGCCAGCCCGACCAGCAGGTTTTCCTCCACGGTCAGACGCGGAAAGATCTCGCGTCCCTGCGGGACATAGGCCATACCGGCCTGCACGCGCTGGTGCGGTTTGCGCGAATTGAGCAGATCGCCCTGCCAGCGGATACTGCCCGAACGAGCCGGGATCAGCCCCATCAGGCATTTCAGCAACGTGGTTTTCCCCACGCCGTTGCGCCCCAGCAGGCAGGTTATTTCTCCGGTTTTCGCTTCCAGCGACAGACCGCGCAGGATGTGGCTGCCGCCGTAATACTGATTAAGATCCGCTATCTGTAACATCTCATCTCCCCAGGTAAACGTCGATGACATCCTCGTTGGCCTGGACTTCGCGCAGCGAGCCCTCCGCCAGCACCTGCCCCTGATGCAGTACCGTGACATGATCGGCGATGGTTTCGACAAAGCCCATATCGTGCTCCACCACCATCAGCGAATGTTTGCCGGCCAGACTGCGAAACAGTTCGGCGGTATAGTCGGTTTCCGCGTCCGTCATGCCGGCCGCCGGTTCATCCAGCAGCAGCAGATGCGGCTCCTGCACCAGCAGCATGCCGATTTCGAGGAACTGTTTCTGGCCGTGCGACAGCAGACCGGCCGGCCGGCGCCGTTCGTGGCCGAGGCGCAGCAGCGTCAGCGTCTCGTCGATGCGGTCGCGCTGTTCGCCGCTCAGCCGGGCGCGCAAGCAGGCCCAGACCGACTTATCGGTTTTCAGCGCGATCTCCAGATTTTCGAATACCGTCAGCGCTTCGAACACCGTCGGCTTCTGAAATTTGCGCCCGATGCCGGCGCGCGCGATCTCCACCGGCGTCAGCGTGGTCAGATCTGTGAACTGATCGTAAAACACCCGTCCGCTGTCCGGCCGGGTTTTGCCGGTGATCACGTCCATCAGGGTGGTCTTGCCCGCCCCGTTCGGACCAATCACGCAGCGCAGTTCGCCCACGCCGATTTTCAGCGACAGATCGGTCAGCGCGCGAAAACCGTCGAAGCTGACGTTGATTTTTTCCAGCTGCAGCACCGGGTCGGTCTGCTGACGGTGACGATCCGACGGCCGGGTTTGCGTAAACAGCGACTCAGTCATGCTTCCTCCGGCGCAGCAGGCCAATGACGCCACGCGGCAAAAACAGCGTAACCAGAATAAACATCAGGCCGAGGAAGAACAGCCAGTATTCGGGAAACGCCACGGTGAACCAGCTTTTGGCGCCGTTGACAATACCGGCGCCGAGCAGCGGGCCGATCAGCGTGCCGCGGCCGCCCAGCGCCACCCAGATCGCCGCTTCTATCGAGTTGGTCGGCGACATTTCGCCCGGATTGATGATGCCGACCTGCGGCACATAGAGCGCGCCGGCCAGGCCGCACAGCACCGCCGACAGGGTCCAGACAAACAGTTTGAAGCCTTTCGGATCGTAGCCGCAGAACATCAGGCGATTCTCCGCGTCGCGCACCGCGGTCAGCACGCGGCCAAATTTACTGCGCGCCAGCGCCAGTCCGATCAGCAGACTGGACAGCAGCAACAGTACGGTCGCCACGAACAGGCCGATACGCGTGCCGGTGGCGGTCACCGGGAAACCGAGCAGAGTGGTGAAACCGGTAAACCCGTTATTGCCGCCGAAACCGGTTTCGTTGCGAAAAAACAACAGCATGCCGGCATAGGTCAGCGCCTGGGTCATAATCGAGAAATAGACCCCGCGGATTTTCGAACGGAAGGCGAACCAGCCGAACAGCAGCGCCAGACCGCCCGGCACCAGCACTATCAGGCACAGCGCCCAGGCGAAATGCTGCGTGCCGGCCCAGAACCACGGCAGTTCGCTCCAGGAGAGGAACGACATAAAGGCCGGCAGCCCGTCGCCCGCCGCCTGGCGCATCAGGTACATACCCATTGCGTAGCCGCCGAGCGCGAAAAACAGCGCGTGCCCGAGAGAAAGCAAACCGGCATAGCCCCAGACCAGATCCAGCGCCACCGCCACAATGGCGTAGCAGAGGATTTTACCGACCAGCGTCAGCGTCCAGGTCGAGATCGCCAGCGGATGCCCGGCCGGCAGCAGCGCCAGAAACGGCAGAATCAGCAGCGCCAGCAACACGATCAGGCCGATGCACAGCGTCAGGCGCGGCGTCTTTTGCGCCGCGGTTAGCGTTATTGGTTGCGTCATCAGTCAATCACCCGCCCTTTCAGCGCAAACAGCCCCTGCGGCCGTTTCTGAATAAACAGCACAATCAGCACCAGAATCAGTATCTTGCCAAGCACCGCGCCAATCTGCGGCTCCAGCACCTTGTTCAGAATACCCAGGCCGAAAGCCGCCACCACCGTGCCCGCCAGCTGGCCGACGCCGCCCAGCACCACCACCAGGAAGGAGTCGATGATATAGCCCTGCCCCAGTTCCGAGCCGACATTGCCCAGTTGCGACAGCGCCACCCCGCCCAGCCCGGCGATGCCGGAGCCGAGTCCGAAGGCCAGCATATCGACGCGCCCGGTCGGCACGCCGCAGCAGTCGGCCATCGCCCGGTTTTGCGTCACTGCGCGGACATTCATGCCGAGGCGGGTTTTATTCAGCAACAGCCAGGTCAGCGCCAGCACGGCGACGACGAACAGAATAACGGCGATGCGGTTATACGGCAGAACCAGATTGGGAAACAGCTGAATGCCGCCCGACAGCCAGCCGGGGTTGGCCACCTCCAGATTCTGGGCGCCGAACAGCACGCGCACGAGTTGAATCAGCATCAGACTGATCCCCCAGGTGGCCAGCAGCGTTTCCAGCGGCCGGCCGTACAGGTGGCGAATCACCGCGCGCTCCAGCGCCATGCCGATCGCCGCCGTGATGAAGAACGCCGCCGGCAGCGCCAGCAGCGGGTAATACGCCAGCCATTCGGGCGCGAAGCGCTGGAACAGACTCTGCACCATCCAGGTCGAATAGGCGCCCAGCATCAGCATTTCGCCATGCGCCATATTGATGACGCCTAGCAAGCCGTAGGTAATCGCCAGCCCCAGCGCCGCCAGCAGCAGAATCGAGCCAAGCGACAGGCCGGTAAACGCCTGTCCCAGCAGTTCGCCCCACATCAGACGCTGCTTGATTTGCTCCAGTCCCTGCTGCGCGGCCTGGCGCACCGCGGCGTCCGGCTCGCCCTGCGGCTGCGTGAGTTGTTGCAGACGCGATACCATCTGCGGATCGCTGGTCTCGCCCAGCAGCCGCACCGCCTGCAGCCGCACCTGCGGATTGCCGTCGCTCAGTTGCAGATTGGCCAGCGCCAGCGTCAGGGCGGCGCGCACCGCCTCGTCCTGTTCGGCGCCGAGCCGCTGGCTCAGCAAAGCGAGCTGCGGCGCGGTGGCGTTATTTTGCAGCGCGCGCGCCGCCTGCAGCCGCACGGCCGCCTGCGCGCTCAGCAACTGGTGCGCCGCCAGCGCATTGGCCGCCAGCACGCGCAGACGGTTATTCATAAACAGTTTTTTGGTCGCGCCGGCCGGCGGTTCGGCGCCTTCCAGCGGCGTCAATTTGCCCTGCCGGTCGATAAATAAGCGCTGCGCCTGATCGACCACCAGCGTTTCCCGCTGTAGCGCCTGCAGCAGCGGCAGACGCGATGCGTCCGGCGCGGCGGCCCAGGCCTGCAGCAGGCTGGCCTGTTGCGGGCGGCCGGCGGCGGCGAAATCGGCGGCGGGGCTGGCCTGGGCCCATAACGGAACCAGTAAGCACAGCGACAGAAACAGCTGAGTTACATGACGAATAATCATCGCAATGCCTGCAATTAAGGATGAAGAAGTATCCCGGCCGACGAGCGCGGGATACGGGTACAGCCGAACGGCGCCGCGCCACAGGCGCGCGCCGTCGCGTCAGGAGGCCGTCAATTACTGCGCCGATTTCACCGGGTGATCCGGTTTTTTGTCGTTGCCGGCGATATACGGGCTCCACGGCTGGGCGCGCACCGGACGATCGGTCTGCCACACCACGTTAAACTGGCCGTCTTCTTCAATTTCGCCGATCATTACCGGTTTATGCAGATGGTGATTGGTCTGGTCCATGGTCAGGGTGAAACCGTCCGGCGCGGCGAAGCTCTGGCCGGCCATCGCCTGCCGCACTTTATCCACATCGGTGGTGCCGGCTTTTTCCACCGCCTGCGCCCACATATGGATCCCTACCCAGGTCGCTTCCATCGGATCGTTGGTCACCACGGTATCGGCATTCGGCAGCCGGTGCGCTTTGGCATACGCTTTATAGTCGGCGACAAACTGGCTATTGGCCGGATTATCCACCGACTGGAAGTAGTTCCAGGCGGCTAAATGACCGACCAGCGGTTTGGTATCGATGCCGCGCAGTTCCTCTTCCCCGACGGAAAAGGCCACCACCGGCACATCGGTCGCTTTAATACCCTGATTGGCCAGCTCTTTATAGAACGGGACGTTGGAATCGCCGTTGATGGTGGACACCACCGCCGTTTTACCGCCGGCGGAGAATTTCTTGATATCGCCGACGATCGTCTGGTAGTCGCTGTAGCCGAACGGCGTATAGACTTCCTGAATATCTTTATCCGCAACGCCTTTGGCGTGCAGGAAGGCGCGCAGGATTTTATTGGTGGTGCGCGGATAGACGTAGTCGGTGCCGAGCAGGAAGAAACGCCGCGCGCCGCCGCCGTCTTCGCTCATCAGGTATTCAACCGCCGGTATCGCCTGCTGATTCGGCGCCGCGCCGGTATAGAACACGTTCGGCGACATCTCTTCGCCTTCATATTGCACCGGGTAGAACAACAGGCCGTTCAGCTCTTCAAACACCGGCAGCACCGATTTACGCGATACCGAGGTCCAGCAGCCGAACACCACCGCCGCCTTGTCCTGCGTCAGCAACTGGCGCGCTTTTTCCGCGAACAGCGGCCAGTTGGAGGCCGGGTCGACCACCACCGGCTCCAGCTTTTTACCCAATACGCCGCCGCGCGCGTTGATCTGGTCGATGGTCATCAGCGCCACATCCTTCAGCGGCGTTTCGGAGATCGCCATGGTGCCGGAAAGCGAATGCATAATGCCGACTTTGATGGTGTCCGCCGCGAGGGCGCTCCACGACATGCCCATCCCGACCACGGTGGCAGAAAGGGCGAACACTTTAATAAAGTTACGTCTTTTCATTACATTAACTCCCAAAGGATTGAAAACATTATGAAGGAGAAACGGATTTAAGCCTTGCCTGCTGCAACATATGCAGGGTGATTTTTCTGACTTCAGCCTTACTCACGGAAATGTGGTCGGTCAGAATGCGCTGCGCCTCCTCGGTCTGATGCTGAAGGATCGCCAGTAAAATACGGGCGTGCTCGCTGTAGGTGGCATCGATGCGATCCTCGCGGGTAAAGTCGAGGCGCCGAATGATGCGGATTTTCTCGGTCAGTTCGGTATGCACGCGCGCCATCTCGCCGTTGCCGGTCGCGCTGACCAGGCTGCGGTGAAAATCTTCATCATGGCGCGATACCGTTTCCCCCTCTTCCAGCCGCGGCGTTTCGATCCAGAAACGTTTCAGATCGGCCAGCAATTCGGCGCAGCGGCCGGCCGCCATGCCGCACAGACGGCGCACGGCTTCGCGCTCCAGCACGATGCGGAAGTCATACAGCTGTTCGAAATATTCGAAATCAAACGGCTTCACCTGCCAGCCGCTGCGGAAATAGACTTCGACATAGCCCTCGCGCTCCAGCCAGAATAACGCCTGGCGCACCGGCGTACGGCTGACCGACATCCGCTCGGCGATCTCGTTCTCGCTGAAGCGATCGCCCGGCATCAGGCGAAAGTCGAAAATGTCGTTTTTCAGCGTCTGATAAATCCGTTCGGCCAGCGCTTCCGGCCGCGCCTTGCCCTTGCGGTTATCTTTCATTTCACTCCGCATCCTGTTGCTCCTCTTCCAGCCAGAGCAGCGCATCGCCGGGGCTCACCGGACGGCCGGGCTGGCAGTTGATACGCTTCACCCGGCCGGCCTGCGGCGACGGGATCACCAGTTCCATTTTCATCGCTTCCACGATAATCAGCGGCTGACCGGCCTCGACCCGATCGCCCGGCTGCACCAGTACCTTCCAGATATTGCCGTTCATATCGGCGCTGACCTGCAGCGCGCCGTCCGTCTCCGGCTCCGGCGGCGCGATCGCCTCGCTGACCGGCGCCACGTTTTCCTCTTCCTGCCGCCACAGGGCGACCTCCGTCTCAAAGGCGGTCGACTGATTGCGGCGGAATTCGGCGATCGACGCCGCGTGGTCACGCAGGAAGCGCTGATGTTCGGCGAAATCGAACTGCGTCTCTTCGATGCGGATCGCGGCGCGCCCTTCGCGGAAGTCGTCGCGCAGCGCGTCCAGCTCCGCCTCGCTGACCGGGTAGAAGCGCACCTGGTCGAAGAAGCGCAGCAGCCATGGCTCGCCGGCGGCGAACTGCGGGTTCTTCAGGAATTTGTTCCAGATAGGCAGCGTGCGGCCGACCAGCTGATAACCGCCGGGCGAGTCCATACCGTAGATACACATATACATGCCGCCGATACCGACCGTTCCCTCGGCGGTAAAGGTGCGCGCCGGGTTATATTTGGAGCTCAGCAGACGGTGGCGCGGATCGACCGGCACCGCGCACGGCGCGCCGAGATAAACATCGCCCAGACCGAGGATCAGATAGCTGGCGGAAAAGAGAATATCCCGCACCGCCTCGCGCGTCGGCAACCCGTTGATGCGCTGAATAAAATCGACGTTGTTGGGCAGCCACGGCGCGCTGGCGCGCACCGTTTCCTGGTAGCGGGTAACGGCGCCCAGCGTGGCGCCGTCTTCGAACGCCATCGGCAGATGTACGATGCGCGACGGCACCGTCATGTCGCTGACGTCGCCGAGCCGTTGCTCCAGCGCCAGCAGCGCTGACAGCAGCGGCTGCTGGCCGATGACGGCGCTGTCGTAACGAATCTGCAGCGAGCGAACGCCGGGCGACAGTTCGGCGATGCCGGCCAGCCGCGCGTCGCGGATCGCCGTCATCAGCAGATGGACCCGCAGCCGCAGCGCCAGATCCAGCACATTGTCGCCGTATTCGATCAGAATGTAGTTATCGCCCGCCTGACGGTAAACCGCCGCCGGCGTCCCCTCGCCCGCCGCGATGGCGGCCAGCACGGTGGCGGAACCCTGCGCGCCCGCCGCCAGCGACGGCGGCGCGAACGCCGGCAGGGACGCGGCCTCGTCGCGCAACGTGTCGATGCTGCGCGTCTGGGCCTGTTCCAGCGCCAGCGCCTCGTCGAAGGTCATCGGATAAAAACGAATACGATCGCCGGGTTTTAGCTGGCCGGCCTTCCACAGTTCGGCTTTGGCGATGGTGACCGGACAGACAAAGCCGCCGAGGCTCGGCCCGTCGCGCGTCAGGATCACCGGGAAGTCGCCGGTGAAATTCACCGCGCCGACGGCGTATTCGCAGTCGTGCACGTTGGACGGATGCAGTCCCGCCTCGCCGCCGTTGGCGCGCGTCCAGCTCGGTTTCGGTCCAACCAGCCGCACGCCGAGACGGTTCGAGTTATAGTGCACCTGCCATTCGCTGGCGAAAAATTCGTCGATCGACGCCTGCGTAAAGAAATCCGGCGCGCCGTGTGGACCGTACAACACGCCGATGCGCCATTCGTTGCCATAGTGCGGAATCAGCGCTGGATGCAGCGCGCGCGGCTCGTCGATCGGCGCCGGCGTGGTGCAGGCCGACAGCGACGGCCGGGAAATCGCCAGCATGTCGGCGACGCGCAGCGTACGGCCGGCGTGGCCGCCGAACTGTCCCAGCGCGAAGGTTGAGCGGCTGCCGAGATACTCCGGCACGTCGAAACCGTTGCGCACCGCCAGATAGGTGCGGCACCCCGACTGCGCGCGGCCCAGGGTCAGAGTCTGGCCGGCCCGTACCCTGACCGGCTGCCAGTAAGCCAGCGCCGCGCCGTCCAGATCGGCCGGACAATCGGCGCCGGTCAGCGCAATCAGCGCATCGCAATGGAAACGCAGCGTCGGCCCCTGCAGAGTGAACTCCAGCCCGGCCGCCTGCGGCGCATTGCCGACGATACGGTTGGCCAGCCGGAAGGCGAAATCGTCCATCGGACCGGACGGCGGTACGCCGATGTCCCAGTAGCCGAGCCGGCCCGGATAATCCTGCACGCTGCTCCAGGTTCCCGGCTGAATCACCTCGATGACCGGCGCGCACGGCGTGAAGCTGTCCAGCATACGCGTCCAGATCTGGCCGCTGCGCAACACGTCGGTAGCGACGATCTGCCGCAGGTAATCCAGGTTGGTGGCGATACCGTGCAGCCGCGTGGCGTCCAGCGCTCGCTGCATTTTCGCCAGCGCCTGCTCGCGGGTCGGCGCGTGGACGATCAGTTTGGCGATCATCGGATCGTAGAAAGCGGACACCTCGGTGCCGGTATCAATCCAGCCGTCGATACGCACGTCCGGCGGAAAGCTGACTTCGGTCAGCACCCCGGGGCTGGGCTGAAAGTTCTTCAGCGGATCTTCGGCATACAGCCGCACTTCAATCGCCGCGCCCTGCGGCGCCTGCGACAGGCGCGCCCAGTCGAGCGGCTCATCGGCGGCGACGCGCAGCATGCACTCCACCAGATCGAGCCCGGTTACGCACTCGGTGACCGGGTGCTCCACCTGCAGACGGGTATTCACCTCAAGAAAATAAAATGCGTCCTGTTCGGCGTCGTAGATGTATTCCACCGTCCCGGCGCTGCGATAGTCGACCAGTTCGCCCAGCCTGACCGCCGAATCCAGCAGCGCGGCGCGCGTGGCGGACGGCAGATTCGGCGCCGGCGTCTCTTCCAGCACCTTTTGGTTACGGCGCTGCAGCGAGCAGTCGCGCTCGCCCAGCGCGATCACCCGCCCCTTGCCGTCGCCGAAGATCTGCACTTCGACGTGGCGCGCCCGATCGATGCAGCGTTCGAGAAACACGCCCGCGTCGCTGAAAAATTGCTCGCCCAGCCGGCGTACGCTGTCCCACGCCGCACGCAGCGCCGCGTCGTCCGCGCAGCGCGTCAGTCCGATACCGCCGCCGCCGGCGGTGCTTTTCAGCATCACCGGATAACCGATCCGCTGCGCCGCCGCCAGCGCTTCGTCCAGCGACGACAGCAGCGCGGTGCCGGGCGTCATCGGCACGCCGGCCGCGGCCGCCAGCTCGCGCGCGCGGTGTTTCAGTCCGAATTCGCCGATCTGTCGCGCGGTCGGCCCGACGAAGACGACGCCGGCCTGTTCGCAGGCCGCGGCAAACGGCAGGCTTTCCGACAGGAAGCCGTATCCCGGCCAGATCGCCTGCGCGCCGGTCTGACGCGCGGCGTCCAAAATACGGTCGATACGCAGATAGCTATCGCCGGCCTTCTCCCCGCCCAGCGCGACGGCGATATCCGCGTCCTTCACATGCTGCGCGTTTTTATCGGCCGCGGAATAAACCGCCACGCTGGTGATGCCCAGACGTTTTAAGGTGCGGATCGCGCGGCAGGCGATCTCGCCGCGATTGGCAATCAATACCGTATTAAACATGGCTATTCTCCCCGCGGGCCAGCCAGTTGCGCCAGCCGCCGAACTCGGTAATGTCAAGGGCATCGCTCAGCGCGGCCGGTTCACAGATAAAGCCTTTCACCAGACGGCCATCGGCCAGTTCCAGCGTGCCGATACCCAGCGGGGCCGGCACTTCCGCCACAAACTCGCCAAAGCGCGCCAGCGGAATATCCCACAGTTCAACGGCGATCGCCGCGCCCTGGCGCGCCCGGGCCAGACCCGGTTTCGCCGGTTGAGTATTGGCCAGCGCGTACAGACGATAGCCGGCCGCGGTAACGGTCTCTTCCACCCTTACCGCATCGCGCGTGGTCAGTTGATGATTGAGCGGCATGCCGCTGAGATGGGCGCCCACCACCGCCAGCCGTACGTGCAGCGGCGAGTCGGGCAGCGCCTGCGGCTGCGCGGCGGGCATTTTTCCGGTGGCGCCGAGCGGCAGCGCCAGTTGCGCCTGCCAGCGCACGCCGAAGCTCGCCAGCGCGCGATCGTGCCAGGCCGGCGCGATCAGGGTGATGCCGGCGGGCAAGCCGTCGGCGCGCAGCGGCCCCGGCAGCGCCAGCGCCGACAGGTCGGCGAGGTTGGTGAAGTTGGTGTAAGTGCCGAACTGCGAGTTATACAGCACCGGTTCCTGTTTCATCTCTTCGATGGTGCGGATAGTCGGCGAAGTCGGCACCACCAGCGCGTCGAACTGCGCCAGCGTCTGCTGAATGCGGCGCGTCAGCCCGGCGCGCAAATATTCGGCTTTAAAGGCGTCGACCGCGCTATAGCGCTCGCCGCTGGCGATGATGCCATGCACCACCGGGTCCATCTCCTGCGCCCGTTGCAGCATGTCGCCCGCCGCCACGGTGCGCTCCGCCACCCAGGGGCCGTAATAGAGCTGTTCGGCCAGTTGATGAAAAACGCTAAAATCAATCGGGCACAGCGTCGCGCCGCCGGCCTGCAGCGCAGACAGCGCGTTCTCCCACGCCTGCTGCGCGAGCGAGTCGCCAAAGAACGGCGGATTCTGCGGGATGGCGAGTCGCGGCTCGGCCGGCAGCGCCGCCGGCGCCGTCCCTGGATTCGCGCGCGAATAAGCGTCGCTGGCGTCGTATCCGCCCGCCAGCTGCGCCACGCGCCAGGCATCGGCCACCGTCAGCGCGAAGACCGAGATCGTGTCATTCAGCCGGCAGGCCGGCACCACCCCGCTGGCCGACAGCCAGCCTTTGGTCGGTTTCAGACCGACGATATTATTAAAGGCGGCCGGTACGCGGCCTGATCCGGCGGTGTCCGTGCCGAGCGAAAAGGCCACCAGGCCGCGCGCCAGCACCGAGGCCGAACCGGAGCTGGAACCGCCGCTGACGTAAGCCGGATTAAAGGTGTTGCGCACCGCGCCGAACGGCGAGCGGGTACCCACCAGTCCGGTTGCGAATTGATCGAGATTGGTCTTACCGATAACCACCGCCCCGGCCGCTTTCAGATTCGCCACCGCGCTCGCGTCGTTTTCGGCAATAGAGGTAAACGCCGGGCAGGCGGCGCTGGTGGGCCAGCCGGCGACATCGATATTATCTTTTACCGCGAAAGGAACGCCGAACAGCGGCAGCGACGCCGGGTTCTCGCGGTAACGCGGCAGCAGCGGCGCGATCTGGGCGCGCAGCTGTTCGGGAGTGGCCAGATAGATCCAGGCGTTATCGTCGGCGGGCAGCGTTGCCAGGTGGTTTTCCAGCGTGGCGTAAACCGACTGCGCGTCCCGTTGGTAGTGGTGTTGCCATTCCTGCAGAGTAAGACCCATCGTTGCTGTCATAATTTGAATTCCATCTGGTACACAAGATTGAATTCAACTAAGCAAACGGCATACCAATTTTTAATTGTTTGATTATTATATTTTTATTTATAGATGAGGTTGCCCGCCGGCTGAAATTGCACAGCCGACGGGCAACCCTGCGCCATAACGGCGCAGGCACGGAGGCCAATCGGCGCCGCGTGTCAACGGCGGCCCGCGATGCGCGCAGCCGGCCGGCCCTGTTTACCGCCGATGATTCACAGCGTTACGCCGCTCTTAAACAGCGCCAGCTCACGAAAATCATTCCGTTCGTTGCAGGTCTGCCGGCCGTTGGCCACCGCCACCAGACACGCGATAAACTGCGCCAGCAGCGTGGCCATGTCGGTTCCCTGCACCAGTTGACCGGCATCGAAATCGATCCAATGCGGCTTACGTCGCGCCAGTTCGCTGTTGGTCGACAGCTTGAGCGTAGGAACGAAACCGCCGTACGGCGTACCGCGACCGGTGCTGAACAACACCAGATGACAGCCGGCGCCGGCCAGCGCGCTGGTGGCGACGGCGTCGTTTCCCGGCGCGCTAAGCAGATTCAGCCCCGGCCGCCGCAACCGTTCCCCGTACGCCAGCACATCCACTACCTGGCTTTGCCCGGCTTTCTGGGTACATCCCAGCGATTTCTCCTCCAGCGAGCTGATGCCGCCCGCTTTATTGCCCGGCGACGGATTTTCATAAATCGGCTGCTGATGGGCGATAAAATAGCGTTTAAAGTCATTAATCATCGCCACCGTCTTGTCAAATGTCGCGCGATCGCGGCAGCGGCTCATCAGGATGCGTTCCGCGCCGAACATCTCCGGCACCTCGGTCAACACCGTTGTTCCGCCGAGACGGGTAATATAGTCGGAGAACTGTCCCAGCAGCGGATTAGCGGTAATGCCGGACAGGCCGTCCGACCCGCCGCATTCCAGACCGAATTTCAGCTCGCTCAGTCTGCCCGGCTGGCGCGCATCGCGCCGCATAACGGCATACAGCGCCCGCAGGTGCTCCAGCCCCGCCTCCTGCTCATCCTCATACTGCTGCAGCTGCATAAAGCGCACCCGCGTCTCGTCATACGGCCCCAGCGTCGCGCGGAAGGTATCCAACTGGTTGTTTTCGCATCCCAGACCGATCACCAGCACCGCGCCGGCGTGCGGATGGCGCACCATATTCTGCAGCATGGTGCGCGTGTTGAGATGATCGTCCCCCAGCTGCGAGCAGCCATACGGATGCGTGAACAGATGCACGCCGTCGATATCGGCCGCGCCGTCGCTTTCGCTGAGAAAACGCTGCTGGATACGGCGGGCAATGGCGTTGACGCAGCCGACGGTTGGCAAAATCCACAGCTCGTTGCGAATCGCCGGCGCGCCGTCGCGTCGCCGGTAAACCGCGATGTCGCGATCCAGCCCGGGCGCCGGCGGCGTGACGAACGCCGGCTGGTACTGATAGTCGTCCACCTCGCTGAGGTTGGTTTTCATGTTGTGGACATGAATGTGCTCGCCGGCGCCGATCGGCTGCGTCGCATGACCGATCGACAGGCCGTATTTGATAATCGTCTCGCCGCAGGCCAGCGCGCGCAGGGCGAATTTATGCCCGCGCGCCAGCGGCTGCGTCAGTAGCAGCGGCGTCGCGTCCGGCGCCAGATGTTCGCCGGCCGCCAGATCGCACAGCGCTACCGCCACGTTATCGGCGGGATGAATCTTGATCGCTCGCTGCATCCCCATCCCCTTTCAGCACAGCGGCGCGACGGCGGCGCGCATGCCCTGAGTCATAATATTACGCAGGTCGTCCGTCACCTGGGCGGCCAGCCCCGGCACCAGGCTAAGATCCTGTCCCCAGTGCGCGCGCTGGCGCAGCAACGTCAGCACCCGTTGGTGCAACGAATCATCGGGCCGCGCGCCGGCCCAGAACGCCTGAAAATGCCGCAGCCAGAACGCGTCATCCTGCAACGGATAGCTTGCGCCGGCGCGTTCGCCGCGGTAAAAGGCGATCAGCGCTGCGAGAGAAAAGGTCAGACGCCGCGGCAGCCGGCCCGTGGCGGCCTGCTCCGCCAGCAGCTGCGGCAGAATTCGGCTGCGGTATTTGGCCATGCCGTTAAGCGCGATAGACAACAGCCGATGCTGAATAAACGGATTACGGAACCGGTCGATGGTCGCCCGTGCGAAAGCGCGCAGCTCATCGGGCGGCAGATCGAGCTGCGGGATGATCTCTTCACCAATCGCTTTTTCCACAAAGGCGCGCAGGCCGGTATCGTTCATCGCCTCGCCCACGGTATCCAGCCCGCACAGCCAGGCCACCGGCACCAGCGCGGTATGCGCGCCGTTAAGAATGGCCACCTTGCGCGCCTTATAGGGACGGATATCCGTGGTCATCAACACATTCAGCCGGTAGCGATCCAGATGCAGCGCCTGCGCCAGCCACGCCGGCCCCTGGATGACAAACAAATAGAAATATTCGGCGGCCACCAGAAAATCATCCTGGTAACCCAGCTCCCGCGTCAACGCCTCCGCTTCCTCCTGCGGATAGCCGGTGACGATACGATCCACCAGCGTACAGCAGAAAGTATTGGCCTCGTGCAGCCAGTGAATAAACGCCGCCGGCAGCGCCCACTCCTGCGCATAGCGCAGCACCAGCGCTTTCAGCGCCTCGCCGTTATCGTCGATCAATTCGCACGGCAGTATGACCCAGCCTTTATCGGCCGCGCCGTGAAAATGTCGATAACGTTCAAACAGCAACCGGGTCAGTTTAGCCGGGAAGCTGACCGGCGGCCGATCGTCAAACCGATCGCCGGCGCGATAATCGATGCCGGCCTCGGTGGTGTTGGAAAACACAAAGCGAATCGCGGCGTTATGGGCCAGCGCCAGATAGTCGTCATACTGTCGGTAAGGATCGATCTCCTGGTTGACCGAACGGATCAGCCGCAATTCGCGCACCGTATCCCCCTGTTCGTTCAGTCCGCGGATCGCGGTGGTGTACAGCCCCTGCTGAGTATTCAGCGAAGGCGGCTGGAGGCTATCGATGGGACGCACGATCGCAATGCCCGCCTCCAGTCCGGCATGTTCATTCAGTAGATCAATTTGCCAGTCGACAAACGCGCGCAGAAAATTCCCCTCGCCGAACTGAATAATCCGGGTCGGATAGCGGACGCCCGGACTGGTCTCACGATTCAATCGATTCATGACAATAGTTTTCCTGATGCAGGCAAAAGCAGGCCGCGGCGCGGCGCGTAAATAACCCGACGTTGTTCACGTTACGCGGGCGTCAGAACTGAATAACCCCTTTAATCAGTTGACGATTGTCGATCACGTCGCGCTGGTAAACGTCCGCCAGCGCGTCGAATGCGTAGCGGTGAGTCAGCAGCATACCGGCCGTTAACCGCCCCGCGGCCATCAGCTGCGCTACCCGGACGAAGTCCTGCGGCGTAGCGTTGCGGCTGCCCAGCAGCGTGGTTTCTTTTTTATGGAACTCGGGATCGGAAAACTGCAGATCGCCCTTAAATAACCCGACGAGCGTGATGCTGCCGCCGTGCCGGATCAGGTTAACCGTATTATTCATCGCCGCCTGATTGCCGGTCGCATCGACCAGCTTCTGCGCCAGCGCGCCGGAAAAACACTGCCGCAGACGTAGCTCAAAATCATGCTGGCCGGGATCCAGCACCGGCAGCGCCAAATGTTGCCGCACATGGTCGCGCCGCGTGGCGCTGGTATCCGCCACCGCGACCCTGGCGCCATCGGCGCGAGCTATCGCCGCCACGCCGAGGCCGATAGGACCGGCGCCGACCACCAGCACATCGTCGCCGTCGGCGATCGCGGCGCGGCGCACGGCGTGCGCGCTAATGGCGAATGGTTCGATCAGCGCCGCGGCCTCGGGATCGAGATCGTCCGCGGGCAGCAGATTGGCGGCGGGCACGCACAGGTATTCGCAGAAACCGCCGTCCTGGTGCACGCCGATGACGGAGATGTTTTCGCAGCAGTTGCTGCGCCCGCTGAGGCAGGCCGGGCACTGCTGACAGGCCACATAGGGAATGACCGAGACCTGCTGCCCCGGCAGCAGCCGCTCGACCTGCGCGCCGGTCGCCACCACCTCGCCGCAAATCTCGTGCCCCAACACGCGCGGATAGCTAAAAAAGGGCTGTCTGCCGGCCCAGGCGTGAATATCGGTGCCGCAGATGCCGACGTTTTTTATTTTTATTAACGCTTCATGCGGCGCAGGGCTGGGTTTATTACGCTGCTGATAGACCATTTTGGTCGGTTCAAGACAGACCAGTGACTTCATCATAACCATCGCATTCTCTCCTTTTCCGTATTAATGCTATTATTTGGGACAAAAATTAAACAGATGGAATGCAGGCTTCTGATTTGTGATTCGGCACGAATAAAAATGCTTTAAATATGTTTTTAATGCGCCAACAGCGGAGAAACAGCCATGAGTCGTTCACAGAATCTTCGTCACAATGTGGTCAATCAGTTTATAGACGGCATTACCCGCGGCCATATCGTCTCCCCGCTGCCTTCGCAGTCTGCGCTGGCGGAAATGTACAACGTCAGCCGCACCACGGTGCGTCATACCCTGCGGCATCTGATTGAGCGCGGCGTACTGAGCAGAGAGGGCGCGAATTACAGCATCGTGCGTCCGCCGGCTCAGGAAGATGGGTTTAAATGGGTGCAGGCGCCGATGGAAGAACAAAACCGCGTCTTCGAGCGGGCCTTTTTCAATATGATCAATCAGCGCCAGCTTAAGGCCGGCGACGCGTTCAGCGAACTGCAGCTGGCGCGCGGCGCCGGCGTCAGTCCGATGGTGGTGCGCGAATATCTGCTGCGTTTCTGTCGCTATAACCTGATCGTCAGCGAACGCCGCGGCCAGTGGCGGATGCTGCAATTTGATCAGGCCTGGGCCGAACAGCTGTTCGAACTGCGCGAAATGCTGGAAACCCACGCGCTGCGGCATTTTCTCAACCTGCCCGATCGACACCCGCTGTGGCCGCAGGCGCGCGCCCTGCTCGATCGCCACCGCCTGCTGCGCGACAGCATCGGCGACAGCTATCGTATGTTTTCGCAGTTGGACCGCGACTTCCACTCCCTGCTGCTGTCCGCCGCGCAAAATGTGTTTTTCAATCAGTCGCTGGAGATCATCTCCGTTATCTTTCATTTTCATTATCAATGGGATGAAAGCGATCTCAAGCAAAGGAACATCGTCGCCATTGACGAGCACATGACGATTCTCAGCGCCCTGATTTGCCGCAACGACCTCGAGGCTACTCGCGCGTTGCGCAATCATCTGGAGACGGCCAAACAGTCGATGATCCGCTCTATTACCCAGTCCCGGCGCCTGGCCGGTTAAGTACCGATTAAAAGCAGATAAATATTATGTCGGGCACATATATTTTATACGCGACGGGATGCGGCAAACGGGAAAACGGCCTGTTGCCGCGGCGCACAGGAAAATAAACGCGTCGGACGCCAACAGACCGCAAAAAATTCAACCGCGACAGCAGAAAAAATAACGTGCGGCGAGCCTGAATAATTCGGCTTGCGGGGCAAAACGTTCGCGGGTTAAACAACGCAGAGCGCGCATCTTTTATGAACGAGGTCCATGCATAGGCTGGATAATAAGGCCGACGAACGCGCAACCTGAATGGTATATAGCCAAAATAATTCAAGCTGCAGGAAAGCGATGACGCAGCGATAAATTCGTCGGCGACGAGTTTGCCCGGCCAGCGGCCGACCTTCACGGAGAGACAGGATGTCTGTCATTAATCCCCGGAAGCTTACAGCAGTAATTGACTGGAATCAGAGGCAAATCTGCCGGTAACAGATTTGAACGCCGCTGGCGGCGGCCCGGCAGGGGCGAACCCCATGGAGGGGCGAGTAACAAAACCAACGCACCTGAAGCCTGAAGCCTGAAGCCTGAAGCCTGAAGCCTGAAGCCTGAAGCCTGAAGCATGAAGCATGAAGTAAGTATTAAGGAAGTATGAAGGGAATAAAAACAGAGGAATGTGCGGAAGGCATATTGTTTGCCGCCGGCCCGACGCATCTGTCGGTCAGCGAACTCAGCGGGAAAAGGAAAGGAAGATAAGCGCAAAGAACGGCGGGAAGAAAAAACGCGGACCGCCAGCGGCGGTGAAAACGCAGGAGCCGCGGCGCGGCTCCTGCCTGAGTGGATTACACGGCGACGTCGATCATCGGCGGGATATAGCCGTAATCATAAACATCGACAACGAACGTACGGTCGCCCTTCAGTTTGATCTCAACCGTCGGCGCTTCGGTACCGCCTACGCGGTAGCCGCCATCGTCGGTCGGCACGGTATCAATGAAGGACGTCACCAGGCCGTTAGACATCACATAATGCGAGTAGGTCTGATAAGGCTGCGAGGACGGATTGCCCAGCACCAGACCGGAACCGTTCAACGGCACATAGGGTCCGAACAGCGAGGAACTGACGAAACCGTACACGCCGTCAGGCCCGGTTAAACCATCCGCATAGGTGTACTTATGGCTGATGGTAAACAGGTAGTATTTACCATCCTGGAAGACGAAGTGCGGACGTTCGGTCTGGTCATTGACGCCAACGGCCGTTAACAGCGGCGGCAGCAGTTCCCAGTCGTCGCCGTCCTCGTCGCGCGCCACCGCGATGCCGACGCAAGCGGTCTGGTAGCGGGAGTTGCCGACATCTTCGTATCCCGGCGGCACATCGCCGATTTCTTCCTCGCCGACCACATGCGTGCCGCGTTCTCCGGCTACATTACCTTCGAACAGCACATACAGCTTGCCGCTTTCCGGGTCGCGGAACGGGCAGGGATCGCGGAAGGCCCAGTAGGCGTTCTGGCTTTCGGTCTGGTACATCTTGCCGTCCGCCTCGAACAGCGTTTTCACCTTCCTGAAGCCGACCATTTCAACGCCGCTTTCCGTCGTGACTACCCGGCCGCGAACCTTAACGATGGTGGAGCCTGGCGTCACCGCGGTGTAGTAAAGGTCCACTTCACCCTGGTCGTTCAGCAGGATGGGCGTACCGGCCCATTCGCGCGTGGTGGGCGATACGCCGTCCGCCATCACCCGGCCGCCGTAAGTCCAGTCTTTACCGGTACGGGAATACCAGAAGCACATTTTTGCCCGACCGTGACGATCGTTCCAGTCGAGGGTGATGTCGTAGTTGCCATCCTCATCCTGGTAGGCCGGATCGGTTTCATTACGGGTGGCGGTCAACGTGAGGATGACCGACCATCCGTTGACCGACGCGATATTACCGTCAATATCGCGCAGCGGCATGGTATCCCAGATGAACACGTCATCGCTCATCACCGTGAAATCCGGGCTAACCAGCGGCTGCGTGGTGGTCGGATCGTCTGCGGTAACCTTCAGCGCATCGGCACGTGTCCAGATGGTCGGTTTGTGCGGTGCATTGCTATTATTAATGCTGCTGACGGTATTCACTTTTTCCTGATTGATAGTTTTCATAATATGTCTCTTTTGATTAATGAAAGTAAGTTTTTAACCAGCAATTTTATGTATTCGCTGATATGTTCACATTTTTCTTTGGCATTATTCTCTGTATGACAGACGCAAGAACTCCTTCCCCACACCAGGGAATAGGCTTATTACAGAGATTAACTACCAGAAGATATCACTGCCGTTATAAAATTATTTAACCACCTCCTTAGCAATAAATTAAACGGACATCTTCCGCATCACACGGTTAATAATCGTCGGGAAGATAGTTGATTACCTCTCTATTTTTTTGTTTTATTCGCTCCTCCGAAACGGGCGCTAAATAAGCGCAGGATAACGCTGCGAATTTGTTCTACACCGATAAAACCGATCATGCCGCCAAGCGCAAGCGTCAGCGTTCTGGGAAGCGAGTAATACTCCAGCGTGGAGACGGCGGTAAGCGTCATGGCCCCGCACAGCGCCCCTTCCAGCACCATGCGCTGCCAGCCCCCGCCGGTGTAGGCCACGCGCAATATCGCCATAATCACCGCTAACAACACACCGCCAAACGGTACATCACCGCGCCAGCAGGCCTGCAACAATTCATAAATCCCAGACCAGCTGAAGATATTATTTTGCATACGGTCTTCTCCCCGAAAATATCGAGCCCACATCAACACCCTGAAAAAATGGCAAAGTCTGAACCAGCACCCATAAAAAAAGCCCCGGCGTTTATCCGGGGCTTTAAATAAAAAAGCCTGCCAGAGGCAGGCTTTTTTACTTTTAGTGGAGAGGTAATCAATCCATCTCCATCATGGGATTTAATCTAGCCACTTTTGGACACGAGTGCAAGTACTAAATTTAAAAAAATTAAATTCGCGCCCGCCGGGCTTATATTCCACATCAGGTAATTTGCTCGAAAAAGGATTGCGCCGCAGCCGCTTCCTGATGACAGCGGGTAATCAGCGAGTCATAAAAATTTTTCCAGTTGCGCGACCAGGTGCGCTGAGTTAATTCCGGAATCAATGTGTTAATCACTTTATAAGCGGAAGCGCTGGTCAACGGTTTCAACCCGCTGCCGTGACAGCGCGGGCAGACCTTCTCCACCGTCGCGCCCGCCGCGCGCGAAGCGGCCTGATCGACCACTTTGCCGCGCCCGCCGCAGCGGCAACGAGCCGCTTTATCCTCCGCCGTCCGGCTATAGGCCTCCACCGCCATTTTCGCCAGCAGCACCATACAGTGCGCCCGCTGCAACCCGGCGGCTTGACTGATCATCTTCGGCGCCTGCGTTAAGGCATAACGCGCAATCCCTTCTATTGCCTTGTTTCTTTCCCCGGGATCTTTATTATATTTGGCATAAATCAGACTAAGTCCCAGCGCTTCATGTGACTGGGTGACCGCCAATGCTAACAGGACATCGTGCTGATCTCCCGGCGCACCCGCCGGGGAAGATGTTCCTTTGGCTGTTTGCCGCCTGCGCTGCGGGTAAGCGGTATGAGGCGACGGTTCTTTACATCCTGACAGCGAGACCGATTTGGGACCGCAGAGACGGAGCGCATACTCAATCTTCATCGTGACTCACTCCTCTTCCGGAACGGGTTGCGTCGTGACGTAATGCTATTAAGATGCGGCCAGCATCTAACCCGGGAGAGCAGGGACAGCGCAAAACCTGGATAAACAACAGCGGCCACAGAAACCGCCACCGCCAAATGGCCAGATAATGCAACCATTGCCGATGAGGATAACCGGAAAAGGCGACGGGCTGATTAACTGTTGATTTAAGTTCCATAACATATTTCCTTTAAATTTTGCCTGTTTAGAAATTTCCGGGCCCGCCCCAGCATGCGGCCGGCCTCAAACATGTCCCTGCTGTGAACTTAGTCAAAATTTAATCTTTTATTGTTGATCTATTTATGTACAACTTGAGTATAATACACATAAATCAACAAAACAGTCCATCACCACCCAAAAAAATCAACAAATAAATGATTGATTTAATCCACATCTTGTTTAAGGTACACTGATGAAAATGGCAGAGCTAACCGAACGTTTGCGCTATCTCATGCGCGAGGAAGGATTGAAACAAAAAGATCTGGCTGAAATGATTGGCACCTCACCTCAGACCGTGAATAACTGGTTAAAACGCGGATCGCTAAGCCGTGAGTCAGCTCAGGCTATCAATGAAAAAACAGGCTACTCGCTGGACTGGCTGCTTAACGGCACCGGCCATCCCAAACCAGAAAGCAGTAATTTCAGACGCTCCCGCCTGCACGTGGCGGAGTGGGAGAGTATCGACAACAATGATGATGAATTTGTGGAGGTTCCATTATTGGGCGTCAGATTATCAGCCGGAGGCGGCGCATATGATGTGGATGAAGATGAGGTCTATGCGCTCCCCTTCCGTTCACAAACCCTAAGGCGGCTGGGTATCCGCGTGGATAATGCCCGGGTGGTCACCGTAATGGGCGACAGCATGGAGCCCAGACTATCGGACGGCAACAAAGTCGCCGTTAACCTGTCGGACAAGGAGATCCGCGATGGAAAGATGTACGCGATTCGCATGGGCGAACTACAGCGCGTCAAAGCACTGATCCGGCGTCCGGATGGCGGCGTTACCGTACGCTCTTACAATCCCGCTTACGAAGACGAGATTGTGACCAGAAAACAGATGGTCAACGGCGATCTGGTGGTCATTGGCCGGGTATGGTGGGTGTCCGCACTGGTATGAAAGGCGCGATCTCCGGCGGCGGCTGGCTCTGCGGCCGACGGAACCCCTTACCGCGGCCGCCCGGCAGCCACGGCGCCGTCAGTAGCGCGGCGTCCTGGTCAGATTCGACACCGCGCCATCCCCCCGCTGCGCAGGCCTGCTAACGCCTGCGCCCTGCCCCTTCCTGCGTATCATAACTTCCATCGCCGCTCACCGTTTATTATTGGTTGAACAACCGATATCGCGCCATGCCGCAAACGATAACTTCGCGCGTCGTTCGGCGCGTCTGGCCGGTAAGCTGGCGCAGGCGCGATTTCTGCGCCAGACCAACCCGGCGCAGAGGCTCGCTAAAAAAGAGGATCGATGATCTGCCGGGTAGCGGGTAGCGCGCGCCAGACGGTAGCCCCGTCAGCGCGCGGCGACGGAATCAGAACAGGTATTTAAATCTGGCGCGCAGGCCGTAGCGCTCATCATTTTCGCCATTCGCCAGTTGGTTATCTCCGTCCTTTTTCAACCATGACGCATAAGCGCCCAGGTACAGGTTGAAGTTATTCATGTCGAAGATATTCGGGATCAAATAAGAGGCATGCAGCGTATGGATATCGTATTTGCCCGGGTTGCTCAGCGTGTCGTTCAGATCGACGCTCGCGCTGCTCAGATCAAACTCTTTAATATTGTTGTGGGCGAAGATATAGCCAAGTTCGAAACCACGCCATAAGGCGTTGGTGCCGACGGTGAAGTCCTGTTCGCCTGATGCATCCAGATAAGCGGTATTGAGGTTGATCTGCACGCCGTCGCGCGGATCGGACGCCAGCGTATTCCAGCCGAAGGTGGCGCCGTAACCGGTGCGTTTCGACTGATCTCGCCATTCGCCGCTGGCGTCGCTATAGCCATAGGCGTTGCGCACCACGTTGCTTTCCATTGCCAGCGCGGCCGACAAATTATCCCCTTTCCAGGCGATAACCGGACGCACGTAAATCGTTTTTTTATTATCTTCCAGCGTATTGCCGTGATAGGCGCTGTCGGAATAGAGCGAGGTGCCGTCCTCAAACAGCGTATTCACCTCCAGATACCAGTTGCCGAGGTATTTACTCAGCATGATGTTGCCGCCGTCGCTGCTGCGTCCGCGCCCTTCCTTCATCATATAGATGTAACCGTAGCCGTCGGCGTACAGATCGTTGGCGGTATTGCCGGAGTATTCGATAAAGGTATCCTGATTAAGCGGGAACATATCGTAAGCTTCGAAGCGCCCGATCTTCGCCTGCCAGTTTTTCTCATTGCCAAAGAAGAACGCGGCGTCGTCGATGCCCATGTTACCGGCCATATTAGCCAGCGGCTGGACGCTGAAACCGGCGTAGTTGCCGTTATTCTGCCGGCGATAACCATCCAGACCGATCAGGATACGTCCGTTGACGTCCCAACGTTCGGCTGCGCCCGGCTTCCAGTTTTTGTTATCCGCACTGGTTTTTAGCGACGTCAGCTGGCCGGAGCGGCTGGCCGTATCGACGTTAAATTCAACATCGCCATACAGTTTTAAATCGCCGTAGCCGTTTAGCGTCAGGGTCGGCGCAACGCGCGTTTCGGTCGTCCGCGCACCGGACGACGACGATGACGAAACGGCGACGACAGCCGGCGGCGGCGAATCGGGCGCGGATAAGGCGGCGGGCGCGGCCTGCTGCGGCTGCGCGGCGAAGCGCTGTTTCAGCTGCCGCACTTCGTCTTCCGCGCTGGTGGCACGCCGTTCCGCCGTTTTTAACCGCTGCTCAAGCTGCGCCAGCCGCTCCTCCACGCTGGCGGTTTGCGCCTGGACGGCGCCGCTCAACAACAGGCTGATGCAGATGGCCAGTGGGGTGATTTTCATCGTATTGCTCCTTATTTTAATAATGGTTTTTTGGTCTGAGAGTGTTATTGCTATCCCTTAACTAATTCCGGCTGCAGGCATATTGCCCCGGGCCGCTAAATGCTATATGCGGCAGAGGATGATCGAGCCTCATTTCTGAGGCTCGATTCAAAACGACAATGTATTACCCTGCAGTCTGAAATAGATTGGCTAACGTTTTATTTCGCCATTTCCGGGATAGGTTTTTTCACCGAATTTCCCGATAACGTAAATGCGGAGATAATGGTAAAGGTCAGGGCGATACAGCCCAGCACCAGGTAAGTATCGTTAAAGCCGATACGATCGTATAAATTACCGGCCATCGAGGATAAAAATATCGACATCAGCTGTTTGGAAAACTGGAAACCCACCAGATAAATCGTGGCCGACAGGCGGGTGTCAAAGGTATTAGAAATATATTTAAACACGCCGATTAATAAGAACGGCACTTCAAAGGCGTGCAGCATTTTCAGAATAATGACTTCCACCACCGACGTCGCGATCGCCGAGCCAAGAATACGGACTGACATAATCGTACCGGCCACCAGCAACGCATTTTTAGCGCCGATACGGTTAATAATCCACGGCGTCAGGAACATGATCAGCGCATTGGCCGCTTCGCCTGCGGTGGTGACAAAACCAAACACCTGGTTGCCCTGTTCCGGCGTAGTGAAAAACGATTTGAAAAAGTTGGCGAACTGCTGATCGAAGACGTCATAAATGCAGGCCACGCCAATCACATACAGCACCAACAGCCAGAATTTACGCCGTTTAAACAAATCGAAGACCAGCTTCATGCTAAACTGCGGCGCGTTGGCGCCTAAGGCGTTCATTACGGTAACCGTCTGACTTTTTTCTGTTTTCGCCATCAGCAGCAGAATCGCCAGAATGATGGCGGCGCCCGACCCCATCCAGAAAACGATATCCGGGTTAACGCTGAACAATATCCCGGCGGTGGAGGCGCAGATCCCCCAACCGAAGCAGCCGAACATACGCGCCTTACCGTATTCGAACGCGCTTTGACGGCTGATGCGTTCAACATAAGCCTCAATTGCGCCGGCGCCGGAGTTAAAGGCGAATCCGATATATAAGCCGCCCAGCAGCGCGCCTAAAATAATATTCACCTTCAGTATCGGCGCGAAGACAAACAGAAAGAACGGCGCGAAGAACAGCAACAGCAGCGTAATCACCCACAGCAGATGTTTTTTTACCCCGAGCTTATCGGATAAAATACCGAGAATAGGCTGGAATACAATGGCGAATAGCGACAGGCTGGAGAAGACTATCCCGGTTTCCGTTTTATTTAACCCAATGACTTCATGCAGCCAAATGGGCAGAAACGGAAAGCAGGTCGCCATAATAAAAAAATAAAGAAAGAAGAAAGAACCGAATATCCAGAAGTTTCGATTATTTTTGTAATAGCACGCGGTAGTATCCATAATTTGATCCCACACTTTAGAGTCAATAATATTCGTTATTTTTCAGATAACGGGCGCAGAAATACCCACGTCATCCCGTTCGCTTGATGCGACAGACTCGTCATGCGTCAAGCTACAGGCGTGATGGCGGCGTTCAAGCCCGCTCCCGGCTGAAATCTATTGAATACAGTTAATATCGGTGCGGGCAGGGTCTGAAAATACCCTGCTCGCGGGTTCAATTATTTTTCTTTCTGTCGCTCTGGATTAAATTTTTGTTAGCTCAATCAGCAATGCGCTTTCCGGCACCACCACCGGCAACGCCAGGCCGGCCTGCATCAGCCAGTCGCCGCTCGCATCAATCGGGTGTCGCAGCCAGGGCGGCAATTCGCGCATACTGCCGCCGCCCTCGCGCACGGTTTTAATCTGCTGGCTATCCAGCAGCCTCACCCGGTAACGCGCATCCGGATCCAGCCCCGGGAAACGCAAATTGCCGGCCAGGGTATAATCCGGCATCTTCAATTGCGCCATCAGGAACACCGCCTGACTCCGATCCCGGCTCACCACGCCGGTCACCTGGACGGTATCGTCCGGCATATCCACGCGCCAGGTGGTGCCGCTGTGCAGCAGCGGACGCAGCTGTTTGTGCAGGCTGACATAGCGCTTATAGCCGGCACGCTCTTCGTCATCGGCCCTTACCGGGTCCAGTTCAATCCCCATATGGCCGAACAGCGCGGTCAAGCCGCGAAATTCGATGGTGTGCTTACGGTGGGTGGCGTGGCAACGGTAGTGGCCAATATGCTGGCCCATCACTTCCGGCGGGAAGAAATAGCTCATCCCGCGCTGAATAGCCTGACGCTCCAGCGCATCGTTATTATCGGAAGTCCAGAAACGGTGCGTGCGCTTCAGCACCTCATAATCAATGCGTCCGCCGCCGGACGCGCAGGATTCGAACTCAACCTGCGGGAAACGTTCGCGCAGCGCATCCAGCAAACGATAGAATTGATGAGTTTGCGCATCGACCGCCAGCTTGCCGGCATGTCCCGGCTGCACCAGCTCGCGGTTCATATCCCATTTCACGTAGTCGATCGGGTGCTCGCCGAGCAGCCAGTTCAACCGTTCCAGCAGATAAGCGAAAACATCCGGATTGCTCAGGTCCAGCACGTACTGGTAACGCCCCGTCGGCTGGCTATAGCCGGGCAACTGAAGCAGCCAGTCGGGGTGAGCGCGGAACAGATCGGAGTCCGGATTAATCATTTCCGGTTCGACCCAGATGCCGAACTCCATGCCCAGTTGTTTAACGTGTTCAATTACCGGCATCAGACCCTGCGGGTATTTCTTCTCGTCCAGATACCAGTCGCCCAGACCGGCCTGGTCGTGATCGCGACCGCGGAACCAACCGTCATCGATGATAAACCGCTCCACGCCTAGTTCGGCCGCCTGCGTCGCCATCTGCATAATGTAGTCTGGGTCGTGGTCGAAATAGATGCCTTCCCAGGTATTAAGGTGCACCGGGCGCGCCTTGTCGTCGGGGAAGCGGATGATCTCTTTACGCAGAAAATCGTGATATTGCTGACTCATACTGTTCAGACCGGCCGTGCCGCAGGCGGCATACACCCAGGGAGTGGCGCAGGATTCCCCCTGCGCCAGGCGCATTTCGCCCGGCAGATAAAGCGCCTCCGCCTGCACCACGCGACGACCGTCGGTTTTCACGTCCGCGCGCAGGCGATGGTTGCCGCTCCAGCCCAGGTGTACGCCCCACACGGCGCCGCGCTGTTCGGTAAAACCGCTTTCCCCGACCACCATGGCCGGAAAGTATTCGTGCGAACTGCGCCCACGACGGCTCTCCTGCAGATAACCGCCGTGTCTGAGCGGCACGCGATGCGGCTGAAATTCGCGCAGCCAGCGACCGTGAAACGCCATCACCTCGTCGGCGCGCTCCGGCACCGGCAGGGTTACCGCCAGGCGATCCAATTGCCAGGCATCGCTGCTCAGATTCTTCAGCGTGTGGCGCACCTGCAGCACGCCGGTGCGCGGATGCAAACGTAATTCGCTGGTGAGCGTTAAACCGGCCAGTGCGTCTTCACTGACCAGCGTCAGCGCGTGATCGTCGGATTCGACGCTGACCGTGTTAAAAATCGGCGCGGCGTGATAACCATTGCGGTGTCCTTCGATCCCCGGCGCGCCGAACTGACCGCGGCCATATTCCATCGCCAGCGTCAACGGCGTGTCGACATCCAGCCGACCGTTCGGCACCGGACGCTGGATGGCGATCACATCCTGCGGACTAAAGCCGCGTAATGTCGGCCCCCAATATAAAATTTCCGCATCGGGCGCGCAGCGGACAATCACGTCGGTGTTGTCGCTGGTTAAACGGATCACTTCGCTACTCATCATCTACTCCATAACTGCCTTCGTTTTGATGATTCATAGTGGATCCGAAACGTTTACGGCGGCAACCGAAACGTTTTGGATTTGTGATTGCGTTAAAAGAAATTAACTTTGCCGACGGCAGCACCAGACAGAAAAAGAATGCGCGCGCCAGTATTTGCATATTGATGCCGAAGGAAAAATTTCGTCGCCGCGATGCTCAGACGGCAGTCAGCCGCCCGTCGGGATGAGAGCAAAAACCGGGGTATGCCGCTCAGAGGTCATCGCGCGCCGGCGCGACGCGCCGAAAAGTTAAATTGTAGCGGCGGCTCTCGCGCAACGGCCAGGGCGGCGCCTGATCTTTGAGCGGCAGCACACCGTGATAGTACAGCCGCGACGGGCCGCCCCACACCACCACATCGCCCTGACGCAGCGGCACGCGCCGACAGGCGTCGTCTCGCCGCAGGCCGCCGAACAGAAAAGTCGCCGTCAAACCGAGAGAAAGGGAAACGATAGGCTGAGTGAGATCCGGCTCATCCTTATCCTGATGCAGGCTCAGACGCGAACCCGGCGCATAACGGTTGATCAGGCAGCTATCCGGCTCGAAGCCGTCATAGCCCGCGCCGGCGGCGGCACGCCGCGCCAGATCCCGCAGACGGACCGGTATTGCGGGCCAACGCTGACCGGTCAGTTCGTCGTGGGTTACATAGCGATAGCCCCGCGCGTCGCTGAACCAGCCCCGCTCGCCGCAGCAGGTCATCGCGACAGACATGCTGCGGCCGCCCGGCGTCACCAGATGGCGGAACGGCGCGGCGCTCACCACGTCGCGAATATCGAGCAGCAGCGACTGCACGCCGTCGCCGGCGAAACCGCGCAGAATGAGCGCGCCGGGCGCCAGCGGCTCCTGCCACTGCCGCGGCAGGCTGTCGTCATCGGCAAACAAGTCCCGAATCATCATTGTTGTCTACCCTGAATAATGCGGGTGGCGGAACGCAGCGTTGCCGTGCCGCACAACGCGCCATATCGGCCCTGCACGGCGCGCCCCATGACGAAGCGAGCCACAAAGCCAATGCCCCTCACCCTGCAACTTATACCCATCCGGCTGCAGGCGGCAGCGTACTGATGTTGTTACGCCCCCTTCCATGGACCTGCCGCTGCCGGCACGCCGCCAGCGGCGTGCAAATCCACCGCCGCGGATTGACCGTTTCCCCCGGAACTAACCTGAGAAAACGCCAGGCAATGCTTCGCCTCGCCGCCTTTCCGTAACCAGAATTCTCTACAGTATAACGGGTATATAGCCAAAATAATTCGAGTTGCAGAAAGGCCGGGACGCAGCGACAAATTCGTCGGCAACGAATTTATCCCGCCAGCGGCCGGCTTTTGGTGAGAGACAGAATATCTCTGATTAATCCCCAAAATCCTACCCCGGTAAGCGGCCGGGGCGAGTAACAAAACCACTGCGCCTGCAGCTTAAAATAGGGATGAAGGTATATTTAGCCACATTACGCCGCCGACCTATAGCGCCGCAAACCGGACCGCAAACCGTATCCGACGGCGGCGAAACCTGCTATACCCAATTGACGACGACGCGCGGGCGGCGAGAAACGCCGACAGACAATCCCGTAAGATCAAGGCGATGGCGCACAAGGAGTTTTAAACTATGAATCAACGCAGCCGCGATACGGTTACCGATGCTGAAGATCCCTGGCTCTGGCTGGAGGAGATCAACAGCGAAGCCGCCCTGCAGTGGGTCGGCGAACGCAACCGCGAGAGCCAGCAAAAGCTGACCGGCTCGCCCGACTATGCGACCAGCTATGAACAGATGCTGGAAATACTCAACGCCCGCGACCGGGTTCCTTATATCCGGCGGCGCGGCGCATGGTTTTACAATTTGTGGCAGGATGAGTCGCACCCGCGCGGCCTGTGGCGCCGCACCACGCTGCAACAATACCGGCTGCCTGAGCCGCAGTGGGAAACGCTGCTCGATCTGGATGCGCTGGGACAGGCGGAGAGCGAAAACTGGGTATGGGCAGGCGCCACACTGCTCGGCCCGGACTATCGCCACGCGCTGATTTCCCTGTCGCGCGGCGGGGCCGACGCCCACGTCGTGCGCGAATTCGATATCGACAGCCGTCAGTTGATCAGCGACGGTTTTAATTTGCCGGAAGCCAAATCCGCCGTCAGTTGGATCGATCGCGACACGCTGTACGTGGCGACCGATTTCGGCCCCGGCACGCTGACCGACTCGGGCTATCCGCGCGAGATCCGGCGCTGGCGGCGCGGCGAGCCGCTGGCGTCGGCCAGCACGGTATTCAGCGGGCAACCATCCGACATCAGCGTAAGCGTCAGCATCGACCGCACGCCTGACCGGCGCCGCACCCTATTCTGCCGCGCGCTGGATTTTTACCGCCATGAATTTTTTCTATTGATCGGCGATCAGCCCGCCGAAAAAATGCAAAAGTTGACCATCCCCGCAGACGCCATGCCGGACATCTGGCGCGACACGCTGCTGCTGCAGTTGCGCAGCGACTGGCAAATCGGCGCGACGCGCTATCCGGCCGGCGCGCTGCTGGCCTGCGATCTGGACGACTGGCTGAGCGGCGCCCGCGAGTTTCAGCCATTGTTTACCCCCACTGCCGGCCGATCGCTGTCCGACTATATTTTGACCCGCGAGCACATTATCCTGAAGATTATGGATAACGTCGCCGATCGGCTGGAAAAGTGGCATAAGGCAGACGGCATTTTCACAGGCGTGGAAGTGGACGCGCCCTACCCGGTCAGTCTGGATGTGGCCGCGCTGTACGACCCGCAGCTGGCCGACGATCCGCTGGCCGAACACTATCTGCTGGCCTGCACCGACTTTATTACGCCGACCTCGCTGTACCTGGCCACCAGCGCCAGCGACGATCGGGAGCGGCTTAAGGCCGGCGTCGCGCGTTTCGATGCCCGGGGCATGCGGGTTGAGCAGCGCTTCGCCGTTTCGGCGGACGGCACGCGGATTCCCTATTTTGTGATCTGGCCGCGCGACGCCCGGGAGGACGGAGATAATCCGACGCTGCTCTATGGCTATGGCGGCTTTGAGATCTCGCTAACCCCCTGGTATGCCGCCAGCTACGGCAAGGCGTGGCTGGAACGGGGCGGCGTGCTGGTAGTGGCCAATATTCGCGGCGGCGGCGAGTATGGCCCGGCCTGGCATCAGGCCGCCATCCGCCAGCACAAACAGCGCAGCTACGACGATTTTATCGCCGTGGCGCAGGATCTGATCGACCGCCGCATTACCCATCCGTCCCGTCTCGGCATTCAGGGGGGCAGCAACGGCGGTTTGCTGGTGGGCGCGGTGCTGGTCCAGCGGCCGGAGTTGTTTAACGCCGTGCTGTGCCAGGTGCCGCTGCTGGATATGCGGCGCTACCATCGTCTGCTGGCCGGCGCCGCCTGGATGGCGGAATACGGCGACCCGGACGAGGAACAGGACTGGCGGACCCTTGCCCGCTACAGCCCATACCATAACCTGCGGCCAGAAACGACCTACCCGCGCATTCTGTTCACCACCTCAACGCGCGACGATCGGGTGCATCCCGGTCACGCCCGCAAAATGGCGGCCCGCATGCTGCAACTGGGGCAGGATGTGCTGTATTACGAGAATACCGAGGGCGGGCACGGCGGCGCAGCGGACAATCGTCAGCGCGCTCACCTGCTGGCGCTGGAATTCAGCTTTCTGTGGCAACAGCTGGGCGATCGGCGCTGAAAGCGCGATCCGCGCCTGAGCGCAGGACCGTCGGTCCGGACGTGGCCGACGGTTAAAGATTAAACCGTTTACAGCGCGTCGGTTCCTCGTCTATAATTGAGAATGAACGTTCATTCTCAATTATAGACGGAATAAATCAGGTTGCCGAAACGCCGCCGGAGAAAACGCCAGGAACGAGTCGGATAGCAGAGCCAACGCGCCTGCCGCCTGAGCATGATGAATACAGGGTTATTACCGGCTGGCCGCAGTGGTCGGCTAAGACAAGGGGCGTCGGCATGACATCACATCCCGCCGCGGCAATGGCGGATAAAAAAGCGAGCAAAATTCATGCGCGACGCGATCAGATTGTCGCCGCCGCCCGTCAGTGTTTCCGCCAGTCGGGCTTTCACGCCGCGGGTATGGCGGAAATTGCCCGCCGTTCTCAACTCAGCGTCGGGCAGATTTACCGTTATTTCGTCAATAAAGATGCGATTATCGAAGAGATCGTGCGGCGTATCGTCAACAACCGAATACAGATCCTGACGCTGGCCGACGACCATGCAGCGCAGATGGCGCATGAACTGGCCTTGCGCATTCTGGCGGGCGATGAAGCCACGCGCGAAGACGACCGCGCCCTGATGCTGGAAGCCAGCGCCGAGGCCACGCGCAACCCGAAAGTCGCCCATATCCTGCAGGAGGCGGATGCGCGCTTGTTTCATCAGGCCAGCGCCATGCTGCGTCAGCGCTACCCGCAGCTCAGCGCGGAACAAATCGCGGCCCGGGTGGAGCTGGTCGCCGTTTTATCCGAAGGCACCGCTTTTCGGGCGTTCACCGCGCAACAGGCCTCGCCTGAGGCGCTGAATCAGCTGTATCGGCACCTGCTGCAACAACTTTTTCCTCCAGCGTAATATATATGAGTCAATCTATGTCTAAATCATCGCGTCTTGGCTATGCCATGGTTCTGGGGTCGCTGGCCGCCCTCGGCCCACTCTGCACCGATCTCTACCTGCCCGCCCTGCCGGAAATCGGCAGCGAACTGACGACGTCCACCGCCGCCGTCCAGCTCAGCCTGACCGCCGGCCTGCTAGGACTCGGCGCCGGCCAGTTGGTATTCGGGCCGCTCAGCGACAAACTGGGCCGCCTGCGCCCGCTGCTGCTGTCGCTGATCGTCCTGCTGATCACCTCAATCTGGTGCGCGCTGGCGCAGGACATTCACCAGCTGATTATCGCACGCTTTCTGCAGGGCGTGGCCGGCGCCGGCGGCGCCGTTTTGTCGCGCGCCATTGCGCGCGATCTGTACGCCGGTCACGAACTGACCCGTTTCTTCGCGCTGCTGATGCTGATTAACGGTCTGGCGCCGATCCTTTCGCCGGTGCTCGGCGGGCTGATGCTGGGCATGATGAGCTGGCGCGGTATTTTCATCGCGCTGGCGGCGGTCGCCGTGCTGCTGTTCGCCAGCACCCTGTGGCGGCTGGGCGAAACGCTGCCGGCCGAACGGCGCATGTCGGGCGGCGTGGGAACGCTGTTCTCCTCGCTGGCCCGGTTACTGGGCGACCGCCAGTTTATGGGGCTGTGTCTGACTCAGGGGCTGACCGGCGCCGGCATGTTCGCCTATATCGGCGCGTCGCCGTTCGTCCTGCAGGAGATCTACCACCTCAGTCCGCAGATGTTCAGCGCCTGTTTTGCTATCAACGGCGTGGGACTGATTATCGCGGCGCAACTGTCGGCGCACTTTAGTCAGCGCTGGGGCGAGATGCGCGTGCTGAAGCTGGGTCTGGCGATCGCCGCCGTGTCCTCGCTGCTGCTTACTCTGGCGAGCTGGCTGCAGGCGCCGCTGGTGTGGCTGCTGGTGCCGCTGTTCTTTACGATTATTATCGTCGGCATCGTCGGGCCGTCCGCCTCGTCGATAGCGATGCAGAGTCAGGGCAAACAGGCGGGCAGCGCGTCGGCGCTGATTGGCGTCAGTATGTTCGCATTAGGGGCGATCAGCGTGCCGCTGACCAGTATCGGCGGCACTTCGGCGCTGTCGATGGCGCTGATTATTTTGCTGTGCTACGGGCTGGCGATCGCGCTGTTCCTCTGCCTGACGCGCAGCCGGACGGCGCCGGCATTGTAACCCCGGCGTCGGCCGGACGCATCAGCCGGCCTCGCCGGGAAACAGGAAGGGATTGATGCTGCTGCGGGAAAAACCTTCCTCTTCCATCTTCATATCCAGCACCAGCGTGGCCAGATCGTCGGCCACCGCTTCCACCCGGTGGTCCTTCTCCTGATACAGCAGTTTCAGATAGGTGCCGCAGTCGCCGCAGCTTTCCGCCTTAACCGCCGCCTGCTCGCTGTCCAGCGACCAGTAATCCAGATCGCCGGACTGCTCGCAGTTGCTGCATTTCACCCGCACGATGTGCCATTCGCTTTCGCACAGGTTGCAGTGCAGATAGCGCAGGCCGCTGGCGCTGCCCAGTTGCACCACGCCCGAAACCGGCAGACTGCCGCATACCGGACAAAACTGGCGGTGGCCGCCCGCTTCCGCCCGCGCTTTGCCGGGGATTTGACTGGCCATCTGCGCCCAGTACAGCGATAGCGCCGCCCAGACAAAGGGCGCGTTATCGCTGCCGACGCGGACAAACTGCTGGGTCAGCAACGCGTCGGCCATCTCTTCCAGCGCCTGCGCCGGGAATTTGCGCAGATTTTCCAGCGTCGCCAGGATCGGCCCTTCGGCCTCCGGCATCAACTCTTCGATCAGCGCCAGCAGCAGCGTGCGCCAGTGCGGGCCGCGCGGAAAGGTGGCGGCGTCCAGCGGCGGGCGGCCGCCGGCTTCGCTGAGGATCGCGCCTAAATCGATATGCAGCGGATGGTCGTGCAAGACCTTTTGCTGCGCCTGCGCCACGCCGGCGGCGAACAGCAGATAGTCCGCCAGCGCATTATCCTGCGCCAGTTCGCGCAGGCGCTCGGCCCGGTTGCTGTACAACCCTTTTAGATTGGCGAACAACAGCGGCGGAATGCTGCCCACCGTTGAGGACGGGTCCTTCTTTTCCAGCTGCTCCTGGGCAACGATACGAATAGTCATCAGGGCTGTTTTTCCTGTTGCTTGCGCTGAATCTCACGATACCAGCGCGGATGGTGTTTTTTCGCCCACGCCGCCGGCACCCAGCCTTCCACCATCGCGGTGATGGTGCCTTTCACCCACAACGCCGCGTAGACGTGCACCATAATCACCAGGATCAGGCCGACGGCCGCCACCGAATGAGCGAGCAGCGCCAGCCGGATCACAACGATCGGGAAGGCGTCGGCAAAGTAAGGACGCCAGATCACGATACCGCTGGCCAACAGCAGCAGCAGACTGCAGATAGCCAGCCAGAATACGCACTTCTGACCGAAATTGTAGCGCCCGGTATCGCCCACTTCCTCATTCAGCGCGATTTTATGGATATTTTTCGCCCACAGAATATCGTCCCGGTTAATCAGGTTATGTTTCCAGTAGCGTAAAAACATCAGCAGAAAGGCCGCGAACATCACCACCCCGACGAAGGGATGCAGGATGCGCGCCAGCTGCGGCGTACCGAAAATGCCCATTAGCCAGTTAAACGAGGGGAAGAAGAAGCCTAATCCGCTGACGGCCGCGAAGACAAAGCAAAACGCGACGATCCAGTGATTAATCCGCTCCGGCGCGCTGTAGCGCTGAATACGTTTAGTCTTTTTCATGCTGTGTTTCCTCCGGCTGATGCTCCCCGGCGTCTTCGTCTTGTTCCTCAACGCGGTTGGGACCAACGCCAACATAATGGAATACGCTGGCGGCAAAGGTGGCGGCAAAACCAATCGCCGCCAGCGGCTTCCAGATACCTTTCCAGAAGGTCACGGTCGGGCTGATCGCCGGGTTATCCGGCAGGCCATGATACAGCTGCGGTTTGTCGGCATGGTGTAGCACATACATGACGTGCGTCCCGCCGACGCCCTGAGGATCGTATAAGCCGGCGTTATCGTAGCCGCGGCTCTGAAGATCCACCACGCGCCGGCCGGCCAACGCTTTCATTTCGTCTTTGGTGCCGAAATGAATCGCGCCGGTCGGGCAGGTTTTCACGCAGGCCGGTTCCTGGCCGACCGTCACCCGGTCTACGCACAGCGTGCATTTGTAAACCCGGTTATCGTCCTTATTCATGCGCGGCACATCGAACGGACAGCCGGCGATACAGTAACCGCAGCCGATACAGTGTTCCGACTGAAAATCGACGATACCGTTGGCGTACTGAATAATCGCCCCTTCCGACGGGCAGGCCTTCAGGCAGCCGGGATCGGCGCAATGCATGCAGCCGTCCTTGCGAATCAGCCACTCTAGCCGGCCATTTTCCTCCACTTCGGAAAAGCGCATCACCGTCCAGGATTTGGCCGACAAATCGGTCGGGTTGTCGTAGACGCCGACATTGTGGCCGACGTCGTCGCGAATATCGTTCCATTCCGAGCAGGCGACCTGACAGGCTTTACAGCCGATGCAGGTGGTGACGTCGATCAGTTTAGCCACTTCCTGCTGGTGGTCGCGCGCCTGGGGCGGCGGGGTAAATGAGTTTGTCGCAGAGCGACGGATAACATCCTGAGATTGCATGGCCATAAAAGTTCTTCTCCGCTACGCCTTTTCCACATTGACCAGAAACGCTTTGTATTCCGGCGTCTGACTGTTCGCGTCGCCGACGTGCGGCGTCAGAACGTTTGCCATAAAGCCTTTCTGCGTGGTCCCCTCAAAACCCCAGTGACAGGGAATCCCGATCGTTTCGACCGGCTGCCCTTCAATGGTCAGCGTACGGATGCGTTTGGTAACCACCGCCTTCGCTTTGATATAGCCGCGCTTGCTGCTCACTTTCACCATATCGCCTGCCTGGATATTTTTCTGCCGCGCCAGCCCCTCGCCAATCTCGACAAACTGCTGCGGCTGCACAATCGCGTTCAGACGCGCGTGTTTAGTCCAGTGGCGAAACAGCTCGGTAATGGAATACGTGGTGGCGACATACGGGAAGTCGCTGGCCGATCCCATGCGCAGGCGATCCGATTCGTACAGCCTCATCGCCGGGTTGGTCATGGTCTTCGGATGCAGCGGATTGCTGGCCAGCGGCGACTCCACCGGTTCATAGTGCTCCGGCAGCGGGCCGTCGGTCATTTTATCGATGGCGAACAGCCGGCCCAGCCCTTCCTGCTGCATGATAAACGGCCCGACGCCGCTGCCCGGCGCCGCCGTGCTGTAGTCGGCGATATCCACGCCCTGCCAGCGCTGGCCGTCCCAGCGGATCAGTTCGCGTTCGGGATCCCACGGGCGCCCCTGTTCATCCGCCGAGGCGCGGTTGTACAGAATCCGCCGGTTCTGCGGCCAGGCCCATGACCAGCCCGGCGTATTGCCCAGGCCGACATCGGTATTATCGCGGCGCGACATCTGATTGCCCTGCTCCGTCCAGCAGCCGGCATAGACCCAGCAAAAGCTGGCCGTGGTGCCGTCATCGCGCAATTGGGCGAAGTTATCCAGCAGTTGACCTTTCTTCAACAGCTGCCGGCCTTGATCGTCGAACACGTCCGCCAGCGCATAGCCGTTGCCCTCGCGCGCCAGCTCTTCAGCGGCCGGGTCATGCGGATCGGCATAGTTCCACGCCATGTTCAGCACCGGCTGCGGATTGGCGCCGCCTTCGCGCGCGTACATCTCGCGCAAGCGCATGTAGATGCCGCCCAGAATCGCCCCGTCCTGACGCGCTTCCGCCGGCGGCTCCGCCCCACGGAAATGCCACTGCAGCCAGCGGCCGGAATTGACGATCGAGCCGTTTTCTTCCGCAAAACAGCTGGAAGGCAGGCGAAACACTTCGGTCTGGATCTGCGTCGGATCGACATCGTTCAGTTCGCCGTGGTTTTGCCAGAAGTTGGAGGTTTCCGTCGCCAGCGGATCGATGATGACCATATATTTTAGCTTCATCAGCGCCTCGCGCGCCCGGTTGGAATCGGCGAAGGCGGCCATCGGATTGAACCCCTGCACGATATAACCGTTGACCTTGCCTTCCAGCATCAGACGCGAATAGCTCAGCGCGTCGTAGCTTTTATCCCATTTAGGCAGCCAGTCGAAGCCCCAGTCGTTGTCTTTTCGCGCCTTGTCGCCGTACAGGCTTTTCATCAGGCTGATAAAAAATTTAGGCGTATTTTTCCAGTAGTTGACCTGATCGGCCAGTTGGGTCGACGGCGTGATATCGGTCAGATAGCGCTGCAGCGTGGTCTGTTTTTCGGAGGGCAGATCCATATAGCCCGGCAGGCGCAGCGACAGCAGGCCGAGATCGGTATAGCCCTGAATATTGGAATGACCTCGCAGCGCGTTGACTCCGCCGCCCGACATGCCGATATTGCCGAGCAGCAGCTGGATCATGGCGGCGGTGCGGATCATCTGCGCGCCGCTGGTGTGCTGAGTCCAGCCCAGCGCATACAGGAAGGTCGCCGTCTTATTCGGCGCCGCGGTGTCGGCCATAACCCGACAGATGGCGAGGAACTCCTCTTTCGGCGTGCCGCACACATCGGCCACCACCTCCGGGGTATAGCGGCTGACGTGACGCTTCAGCAGATGCCACACGCAGCGTGGATGCGTCAGCGTGGCGTCGCGCCGGGCGAAGCCGTTTTCATCCAGATCATACTGCCAGGAGGCGCGATCGTACTGGCGCGACTGCGCGTCGTAGCCGCTGAACACGCCTTCGTCGAAGGCATAGTCGTCGCGCACCAGCAGGCTGGCGTTGGTGTACGCCTTGACGTACTCCATCTGCACGCTATTGGTGCTCAGCAGGTAGTTCACCATGCCGAGCAGAAAGGTGATATCCGAGCCGGCGCGAATGGGCGAATACATATCGGCGACGGAGGCGGTACGGTTAAAGCGCGGATCGACGACAATCAGTTTGGCGGCGTTGCTGGTTTTAGCCTCGATAACCCATTTAAAACCTACCGGATGCGCTTCGGCCGGGTTGCCGCCCATCACCAGAATCACGTTGGCGTTTTTAATATCGACCCAGTGGTTGGTCATCGCGCCGCGGCCGAAGGTGGCGCCCAGCGCCGCAACGGTCGGTCCGTGGCACAAACGCGCCTGGGTATCAATGCCGAGCATGCCGAGCGAACGGCTGAAGCGAAAATCCAGCATGCCGGTTTCATTACTGGCGGCGGATGAGCACAGCATACCGGTAGTCAGCCAGCGGTTGACCGTCACGCCGGCGCTGTTTTTTTCTTCGAAGTTGGCGTCGCGATCCCGTTTCATCAGCCGCGCGATACGTTCGAACGCGTCGTCCCAGCTGATGCGTTGCCACTTATCCGAGCCCGGCGCGCGATACTCGGGATATTTCAGACGCTGGTCGCTATGAATATAGTCAATCAGGCCCGCGCCCTTCGGGCACAGCGAGCCGCGGCTCACCGGATGATCGGGATCGCCTTCGATATGGAAAATGGATGAACGCGCATTTTTGGCGCCGTCGCCCATACTGTACATTAAGATGCCGCAGCCTACGGAACAGTAGGTACAGTTATTACGCGTCTCTTTTGCCCGCAGTAATTTATACTGGCGAGTTTCCGCCAGCGCCACGGCCGGAGCGAAGCCCAGCGCGGTGACCGTGGTGCCGGCCATTCCACCTGCGCAGATTTTAAAGAATTGCCTTCTGCTGATCTGCATAGAAACTCCTCACCCCACATTGCTTATAAAAAAATAAACGACAGGTTGTTTTATTTATTTTCGTACAAAAAAAGAACACCGGGCATAAAGGCCCGGTAAATCCTGTTAATTTGCGCGGGTATTATTGCTCCGGGGAAAAAAAATCTCAAACAATTATCCGCATAATAACAATTGCATCACATTAGCGCGTTTTTATCTCAATCCGCGCGGCGTCAGATAATTAAATCCAATGCTTATCATTTGCATTACCTTTATCGTTTAAGCATTAATAATCGCTATGTTTATTTTTATATAACGACTAAAGGTATTGTCACGGCGAAATACAATAATTAGCGCGGTACGTTATCTTGATCTTGTTTATTTTAATTACCAAAGAAATAATATTTATCTGAAATAATAATTAAATGGAATTATTAATATAGCCAAAATAATTCGAGTCGCAGAGAGGCGGTGATGCCGCGACAAATTCGTCGGCAACGAATTTGTCCAGCCATTAGCTGACCTTCGGCGAGAGACAGGATGTCTGTCATTAATCACCGGGAGCTTACGACAGTAATTGACCCGAATCAGAGGCCAATCTGCCGGCAGCGGATTTGAAGCGCTGGCGGCGCGGATCCCACGGATGGGACGAGTAACAAAATCAATGCGCCAGAAGCCATGAGGCCATTAAGCCAGAGGCATGAGCATGAGCATGAGCATGAGCATGAGCATGAGCATGAAGCATGAAGTATGAAGTATGAAGCATGAAGCATGAAGCATGAAGCATGAAGCATGAAGCATGAAGCATGAAGCATGAAGCATGAAGCATGAAGCATGAAGCATGAAGCATGAAGCATGAAGCATGAAGCATGAAGGGTATACACGACGGCGCAGAAGCGGCGAGCAATACCGGCGGCCCGGCAGGGGCTGAATGTAGAATGGTGGACGCGCGTCCACCGCCCGTTCATCCCCGCGCAGACGGCGGGGAGCGATACAGCGGTAGCCGCAGAGGCGACGCTTATTGGCCGTTCCAGGCGCGGATGGCCTGCTGACGCACCTGCAGTTTTTGCTGCGGCGCCTGTTGATTGTAATCCGCAGCCAGACCGCTTTCCCAGTCGCCGTACAGCGGATTGGGCAGCACGATGTACTCAGTGCCGAACTTGTCCTGATTGGCGCTGACAAACGCCGCCCGTTGCGCGTTATCTTTATGGTAGGTGGCGGCGCCGAAGTCGTTCAGATTGTCGCCGACGTAGACCACAATGTCGTAACCGGCGTTTTTGATGCTATCGAAGCGGGCCTGTTTGTTCGATGTCGTCTGGTTAAGCAGTACGGTTTTTTCCGACATGCCGGTAAAACCGAGTTTCTGCATATTGGCGACGGTGGCGGCGTATTCAGACTGTTTACGGTTGGAGACATAGAACAGAGTGCCGCCATGGCTGTTGACGTGGCTGGCGAACGGCACCGCTCCCGGCACCGCCAGAGCCTGACCGGCCTGCGACCATCTGGCCCAGCTTGCGCCGTCAAACGGCTTGCCCTGCTGCGCCTGCCAGCCGGAATACGCGCTGTTATCCAGCATGGTTTCGTCCAGATCGACCACCACGGCTTTTTTCCTGCCTTTGGCCGGCTTTTTAGCCTGATCGAAAGCGCGTTGCGCGCTGTTGAACGCCTGGTGCGCCAGCGCCCGATATTCGCCCGACTGCTGGAACCAGTTGAGCGCCAGCACCGACTGGTCCGCCAGCCGCCGTTGCGCCTGTCCCTCATCCTGATGCGGTGCGGCGCAGCCGGCCAGCGCGAGCAGCGCGATACCGACGGCGGCGCGCAGGGAAAACGTGTTGAGACATATTTTGGTCGTCATGAAGGAATAACTCTCTGTCTGTGAGTGTGGGGCCAGGACGTGGAGCCGCCGGGATAACGCGAGTGGTTTGCAGACCAATGGGGTTGCTCAGTGCGAAACGGTGCCCGCCATCCTGGCATTGAACAGGCGCATAGCGCGCCGTTTTCAGCGCCCCGCTGCCGGCGCGCTTAACTGAGGCGACAGTCTGGATCCGTTTTCGGCGCAAGACAAGTCTGCCCGTTAGCGTGAACATAAGCCGAACGCCGTCGGACGCGACGAACAGCAAAGATAATATAAAAAAAAATTTAAAATCAATACATTAATCAAGTTACCCCGTAACTTTTTCTTTCAATTTTCCTTTCTCGTGCGGCGAGCCGGCGGCGAAGATCCGGTTCAGCCGCCCGGAGAGACATTCGCCGACGGCGTAGCGGGAACCTGACCCTGACGCCGGACGCGCTTGCCAGAACCTGACATTTGTCTATAATCAGTACGGACAAATGACACAATCGGAGGCCGCAATGAGAACATACAGTCCCGCGCCCGATCCCATCGATAATGCGCTCTGGCGCTATGTCGGTTTTCCTGCCAATCGCGGGCGCGAGCTAACGCTGGCGCTGAAAGCCGGCCTGTCGGTGGATGTGCTGGACAATATCCATCGCTGGTCGGAAATGTCGAAATCCGAGATCCTGCGCATCACCGGCATCAATGAACGCAACATCTCGCGGCGTAAAAACGCGGATCGCACGCTCTCGCCGGAAGAAAGCGAGCGGATCGCCCGATTTGTGCGGGTGATGGACGCCGCGGTTCAGCTGTTCGACGGCAATAAAGATGACGCGTATCACTGGATGCGCAATCCGGCGAAGGCGCTGGGCCAGGTCTCTCCCGCCTCGCTGCTGTCGACCGAAAGCGGCGCGCTCGAAGTGCTGGACCTGATTGGCCGGCTGGAGCACGGGGTTTTTGCGTGATCCTGTATCGCCTGACGAAAACCGTACATGCCGCGACCGCGTGGAGCGGCTATGGCGCAAGCGAATACGGCGGGCGCTGGAACCACAAGGGCTATCCGGCGGTGTACGTGTCGGGCTCCATTGCGCTGGCGGCGCTGGAAATTCTGGTGCACGTCGGCAAGGAATCGATACTGAATAGCTATTCGCTGTTTAGTATCGAAATAGATGATGCGGATATTCAGCTGCTGGATAATGCCGCCCTGCCCGACGACTGGCGCCGCGATCCGGCCCCCGTCGGCACCATGGATATCGGCAGCGGCTGGCTGCAGGCCGGCGATTCTGTGGCGCTGATCGTTCCTTCCCGCATCGTACCCCACGAACGGAACGCCATCATTAATCCGCAGCATCCGTCGTTCGGGCGCTATCGCGCCAGCATCCGGCAGATGGATTTTTCGTTCGACTCGCGGCTGACGCGATAATAGCGCGGATTAAGACGAACTCAGGCTCCGGCTGACCGAGCGCGGCAAACGCGTCCTGCCAGCCGCGACGGTGAAGATCCGATGCGCAGCCGGTCAGCCGCCGATCTCGCCGGCATAGCGCCGGAAGAAGTTTAACAGGATCTTGCGCGCCCAAACCGGCTCCCCGCTGACCGCGGCTATCGATTGCTCCGCCGCCTGCGGCTGCGACGCGCTGTGGCGCAGACAACTGGCCATCACGCTGCCGGTAAATTCCGGGTGAAACTGCACGGACAGCACGCTATCGCTATAGCGTACTATCTGGCAGTCATCCAGCTGTGAGCGGCCCAGCACCTGCGCGCCGGTCGGGGGTTCAATTACCGACTGGCGATGGCTGAGCCAGGCGGAGAACTGCGCCGGCAGACTGCCCAACAACGGATCGCCGTCGACCGCCCCGGCCAGTGAGATCATCTGTTCGCCCACCTCGCGGCCGCGTGGATTATCGGCCACCGTGCCGCCCAGCGCATGCGCAATAAGTTGATGGCCATAACACACGCCCAGCATCGGCAGCGCCTGGGCAAACGCCTGACGCACCCAGCCGGCGGTGTATTCGCTCCACGCCAGCCGATCGGTCACCATCGACCAGGAACCGGAAATGATCGCCGCCGCCACCTGATCGGCCGGCGGCAGCGGCATGCCGCGATCGGGCCGGACCACCAGCAGTTGCCCTTCGCTGACCGGCAGCGCCGCGCTAAACCAGTCCGCCTGCTGCCCCACCTCACGCGCCACGGCCTGCGGCGGTTCCCCCATCTGAATAACCAGCAGGGGCTTCGCGCCCCGCTTCTGTTGCTGATACGTCAATGCGTTTACCTCGGTTAAGCTGTCCGATCCGTCACGGGAGCTGACTACGCCAGTCCCGACGCCGTTCAACACTATACTCTACTTAAACGGGCGCGCGGCAATCGCCGCCAGTCCGAAAGCGGCGCCAGGGGGTGTCCCTTAACCTCCCGGCATACCAAAAGTGATGTAGTAATCATTTCCGGAATGTGATTTTGGGTTGAATATTGAGCATTTTCAGGACTGTTTTCATCGCTTAAAAGCGTTTTTTGCACAGTTATAACAATGCTGATCGGTACAAAAAACAGTTACGGGACACCCCAGGTGAATTGAAGACGGGACATGCCGCGCAGTATCGCAGTATCGCAGTATCGCAGTATCGCAGTATCGCAGTATCGCAGTATCGCAGTATCGCAGTATCGCAGTATCGCAGTATCGCAGTATCGCAGTATCGCAGTATCGCAGTATCGCAGTATCGCAGGCCCAGCCAACGCAGAGAAAGGAAATAAGAGAAGAGATCGGGTAATAAATTCGCCGGCCGCGGATTTGGCCGGCGGGCGATTTTCGCATCCGCTCAGCGTAAGCCGGTCGCGGCCAGATGCGGACGATACCGACGTCTTAGCCGCGTGCGGGCAGCTTGAGCGCCGGATCGATCAGACTGTAAATCTGATGGCCGAAGGCGGTCTGGCGCAGCAGTTGCGCCAGCGTCAGCGCGACGTCGGCGCGCGATACCAGGCCATGCAGGTCGTTCCGCCGCGACAACAGCACGTTGCCGCTCGCCGGGCCGTTGGTCAACCCGCCAGGCCGGACGATGCAGTAGTCCAGTTCGCTGGTCTGCAGCCAGCTTTCCGCCAGCGACTTTTCGCGCACCGCATGACCGAAGGCCGCCCTGGCGCGCGGCGACAGCATCGGCCAGCTATCGCCGCAGCCGATCGAGGTCACCAGCAGCATGCGGCGCATGCCGTTCTGCTGCGCGCTGTCGATAATCAGCCGATGGGCGCGGTAGTCGGCATCCCCGCCGCCCAGCGTGGATACCGCAATCGCCTGCGGTCCGGCGGTCCGACAGGCCAGCTGTACGCAGTCGGGATCGCAGGCGTCGCCCTGAATCACCGCCACATCCGGCCGGCCCCGCCACTGTTGCGCCTGCTGCGCGTCGCGCAACACCAGCACTACCGGCTGACGCTGCGCCTGAGCCAGCGCCAGCAATTGCGCCCCCGTACCGCGACCCGCGCCGAACAACAGCCAGCATTCGCTCATGGCGATACCCCGGCCAGACGCTGCGCCAGCGCGCGAAACGCCGTCATCTGTTCGGCCCGCAGGCGGCGCTGTTCGTCGCGTCCAAGGAACACTTTAAACATCGCCGCCCCGTCAGGATTAAAAAACACCACGGAGGCGGTATCCATCCCCATGAACTTACGCTCGATCAGCGCAATGCGATGGCAGCGATCGGCGCGAATATGACCGCTCAGTCCGTCCTGGCCGCGCAGGTTAAAATAGCCGTGACGGTGGCTCCCCTGCGGCAGCTCGCTCTTAAATTCGAGGATCGCATCCTGGCTGTGGGCAATAAGCGTCAGACAGCCCCAGCCGGTCATGCTGTCCCAGACAAAATCGAATTGCCGACCGTCGGCCAGCGTGCGCTGCCCGGCCGGCAGCGCTTCGGCGACCGCCAGCAGCGTGGTGTGATAGCAGCTGGCGATCTCTTCCAGGGTGCCGTCCGGATTGGTCGCCATCCATTCCTGCAGCGTGGGTTGCTGTGTCATACCGGACTCCTGTCGTGCGTGAGTTCGTCCGAATTGAGTTGCGGAATAATCTGCTGCAGCGCCTGCAGCAGATTGTTGGCCCAGAAGCGGCCGTCGTCGGTCAGGCGCAGACAGGTGCTGTCGTCACACACCAGCCCGGCCTGATGCCACTGGCTAAGCAGCGGCTGCAGTTCGCCGGCGCGTCGGGTCAGCGCCGGCAGCCTGACCCGACCGACCTCGATGCCGGCCTGCAACTGGTGCTGCCAGGCCGCGCCGCCGCCGGCCGGCGTCATCATGGCGATCGGCTTTTGTCCGGCATCCAGCATCTGGTAGTAGCGCTCCAGGTTGCGTTCCATCATATAGGCCTGGCCGTTCAGGTTGCCGCCGGCGCCGCAACCCAGCGCCAGACAATCCGCCCCCTGCTTAATCAGCAGATTGTACAAATTACGCTCGCGGGTGGTTTTAGCCCAATGGCTGTTGCTAAGCTGGCGCCAGCCCTCGCCGGCCAGCGTGGCGGCGCCAATGCGATAAAAGTTGCGCCGCGCCGCGAGATCCGGCAGTTCGACGCGCTGGTTCTCCACCGCCTGCGCCAGCGGCGTGGACGGCAGCAGATTCAGCGCGTAGAGATCCACCCCGTCCAGCGGCAGATCGCCGACAATCGCCAGATCTTCACGCCAGCTCTGCTCCGTCTGCTGCGGCAGACCAAACATCAGATCACACACCACGGCCGCCTTATCGCGCCGCCCCAGCCGTTCCAGGAAACTCACCGCCTGCTGTTTATCTGAACGCCGCCCCAGCCGCTGCCGGATACGGCTGTCGAAGGTCTGAATGCCGATGGAAAAACGATTGGCGCCGGCGTCCAGGCAGGCGTCGATACGTTCGTCGTCAAAATTGAGAATGCGCCCTTCGACGGTGATTTCACAGTCGGGCGCCAGCGGCAGGCTGGTGCGAATGGCGCGAATAATCGCCGCCAGTTCGCTGGCGGCCAGCGCGGTAGGCGTACCGCCGCCGAAATAGACCGCGTGGATCGGCGCCGACTGATGCAGCGGGCTGTTCGCCTCCAGCGCCAGCTCCTGCAGCAGGTAGCGGATATAGGTCGCCGTACTGTCGTCGCGCAGTTTATTCTGGTAGAAACCGCAAAATTTACAGTGCGTGGCGCAGAAAGGAATGTGCAAATACAGCAGACGTTTAGCCGCCGGTAGCTGGCTCTGCAGCAGCGCCCGCCAGCGCGGCTGAATGGCATCGGGCGGAAGCGGCACATGGTTACGCCAGGGCATCGCCATACGGCGCGCGCCGAACGGCTGCTCGCCCGGCCGGGCATAATAAGGCGTCAGGTCTATCATCATACTTTTATTCTCTGCCAGTCCAATTCCCTCAGATTAAATGATAATTATTATTAGTTATCAACCGACATAATTTTCATCCGCCGGTCGCTGTTGCCGCTCCGCCGCAAAGCGCCTCTTTATTAACCGCCGATCTCTATTTATTTAAACAAAAAACCAACATTCACGCATCCGCATTCTTATAAATAAATATAATATTCAAGCAATTAAAAACATCAGGCGTGAAAATGTTAGCAGAATGGGAAATAACGCGCCCGGCGGCAAAAATCAGCGTCTGCCGCGCGGAAAATGATTTTTTCTTAATTTACGAAAAACTGTGAAATTCATCACTAAATCTAAACGCGCGGCGAAGGCGAAAAACGCCGCGCGCATCGGCCATCCGCCGGAGATGGCGCTATTGCGCGGCCAGCCAGCGATCCAGTACGGCCAGCGGCTGTTCAAGATCCTGCCGGCCAAAGCCGATGCGCAGGTGGTCGGGCGCCACCGGCGTCAACGCGGAATGATATATCGTCGAGGGAATGACCAGCACGCCGGTTTCGCCGAGCAGACGGGCGGCGAACGCGTCCGCCCCATCGGGGCCGAGATAGCGCGGGAAAGCCAGAACCCCGGCCGCCGGCCGCCGCCAGTCGAACCACTGCGGATAGCGCTCGAGCAGTTGCTCCAGCAGCCGCAGGTTATGGCGCGCCAGACGCATCACCCGTTCGATGATCTGCGTCTGGTGGTCGAGCGCCTGCGTCGCCAGATATTCGCTGCTCATCGCGCTGCATACCGACAGATACTGTTTCGCGCGCTCCAGACGGCGCAACAGATCCGCGTCCTGACAGGCGATCCAGCCAATACGCAACCCGGGCAGTCCGTAGGCCTTCGACATCACGTTGAGCGAAATGCCGCGCTCGTACAGGTCGGCTACCGGCGGCAGACGCTGCGTTTCATCATATTCCGTCAGCCGATAGACTTCGTCGGAAACCAGCCAGATGCCGCGTTCGCGGCACAGCGAAACCAACGCCCGCAGCGTGGTCAGCGGGATCAGAGCGCCGGTCGGATTATGCGGGAAATTGATGACCAGCATGCGCGTGCGCGGCGTCAGCGCGGCGCTCAACGCGTCCAGATCCAGCGCCCAGTCGCGAGCGGCGTCCAGCGCCACGCCGCTGACCTGACACAGCGACAGCGGCACGCTTTCCAGCGACTGATAGCACGGCGTAACCACCACCACGTGATCGTCAGGCTGCAGCAGGACGTGATACAGCGCATAAATCGCTTCATCGGCGCCGGCGAAGCTAACGATCTGGCGGTCGTTGATGCGCTGATAATGACGCGCAATGGCGGCCAGCAGCCAGGACGAACCGCGCAGCGGCGGATAATCCAGCGTCAGCGACAGCAGCCGTTCCCCCTGCGGATCGTCCGTCAGGCTCAGCAACTGGCCGATGGTCATGCTCTGCGGGTAAGAGGCCACCAGCGGATAGCGCGCCTGCCCTTCCCGGCGCATCAGATAAGAAATCAGGCGAAACTCGTCAGGAAAGGTCATAACACACTCTGTATCGGGACATTAACGGTGCGGGCCGAAGCCCTGAGAAAATTTCCGTTCCAGCCGCCCCTGCAGCAGCTCCAGCACGACGGACATCAGCCAGTATATCGCGGCGGCGACCACCAGCATCTCCATATAGTGATAAGTGCTGCGGCCGTAGGACTGCGCGAGAAAATTCAACTCCCACAACCCCATCAGCGAAACCAGCGAGGAATCTTTCAGCATGGAGATAAACAGCGATCCGCTCGGCGGCAGAATAATGCGCAACGCCAGCGGCGCCGTGACATAGCGCACCGTGTTCCAGTGCGACAGCCCCAGCGCCATCGCCGCCTCTTTCTGCCCTTTGGGCACCGCCAGCACGCCGCTGCGGATAATTTCCGCCAGATAGGCGCCATAGTTGAGCGACAGCGCGATCACCCCGGAAGAGAGCGCTCCCAGCACGATGCCCACCTGCGGCAACGCCAGATAGATAATCAGCACCTGCACCAACAGCGGCGTGCCGCGAAACAGCGAAACATAGAACGTGGCGCAGCCCCAGGCGATGGCGCTGTGAGAAACGCGACCGAGCGCGGTCAGTGCGCCGAGCAAAAAGCAGAATATCGATGAACACAGGGTAATCAGCAGAGTCAGCGCCGCGCCCTGCAAAAAGCCGTCCGGCGACAGACGCAAACCGAGCAGAAACGGCAGCTTCTCTTTTATCAGCCCGGTATCGAGATCCATACTGATAAACAGCGCGCCCAACAGCCCAATCAGCACCAGCCAGGTAACCAGCGCTTTCATGCGGAACGTCCGGGACAGGCGCGGCGCCGGCAGTACGGCGTCTATCGACGCCGGGCGGGGGTCGACAGCGTTTCCCGCCGGCATATCGGTCTGGTTGCTGTTCACTGCTGCTCCCGGGTAACGTCTTCGCCCAGCCAGCGCTGCGATATCTTCGCCAGCGTCCCGTCCGCGCGCAGGGATTGCACGGTTTCGGTCAGCTTCTGATCCCATTGCGGATCGCCCTTATCGGTCACCACCCAATTCGGTTCGCTGTACAGCTCGGCCACCACGCGAAAGCGCGGGATTTTTTTAATCCGGTCGTTGGCGGTCGCCAGATCGGATACCACCGCATCCAGCCGTTTGCCGGGCCCGAGCGCCAGATTCTGAAACGCCATCGATTCATCGGTCGGGATCACCTGTACATCGCCAAACGGATACTCGAGCGGTTTCGCGCCCGGGATCACCAGCGATTTATGCAGGTAATTTTCATAACTGGAGCCAATGCCGGTGCCTACTTTTTTTCCGGTCAAATCGGCGGCGCCGTGGATGCGGTTGTCGTCCTTATGCACCACCAGCACCGCGGGAGATGAATAATAAGGCGTGACGAAATCCAGCACCTTCGCCCGTTCGCTGTTCGGCGTCATCGAACAGATGCAGGTATCCCAGCGCCCCTGCCAGCGCCCGCTGACAATGGTTTCCCAGCCGGGGGTGATCAGTTCAAGCCTGACGCCCAGCCGTTCGGCGACCGCGCGCGCCACATCGACGTCAAAGCCGGCCAGTTGGTTGTTATCGTCGATAAAACCGAACGGCGGATAGTTATTCAACAACACGTTGCGCATCACGCCGGTATGAGTCACCCGGTCGAGCGTCTCGCCGCCGTGGGCGGCCAGCGAGAATAGCAATGCGCCTGACATCGCCCAGGTCCGTAGGTTCTTCATAATACTCCCTTCTTTCCATTTCGACGCGCATTGACGGCGAACGGCCCAGCCGCCGACGCCCCGCTCGTCATCTCAAAAGACAGAAATACAACTAAACGATAGCGGCGCGGTTGCCCGCGCTTGCGCGCAACCGGCGAGTTTTCGATCGCATAGAACGGTTACTGGATACCCTGACTGCGCAGGTAATCTTCGTAACTGCCGCTGAAGTCGATGACTTTATCGGCGGTGATTTCCACGATGCGGGTCGCCAACGAACTGACGAATTCGCGATCGTGCGAAACAAACAGCAGCGTGCCCTGATACATCTCCAGCGCCATATTGAGCGATTCAATCGACTCCATATCCATATGGTTGGTCGGTTCATCCATCACCAGGATATTAGGGTGGCGCATCATCAGTTTGCCGAACAGCATCCGCCCTTTTTCGCCGCCGGACAATACCTTGACTTTTTTCTTGATGTCGTCCTGGCTGAACAACAGGCGCCCCAGAATGCTGCGCACCGCCTGCTCGTCATCCTTGTCCTGCTTCCACTGGCTCATCCATTCGAACACCGTCAGCTGATCGTCGAACTCATATTCATGATCCTGGGCGTAATAGCCGATATTGGCGTTTTCGGACCATTTCACCGTACCGGCGTCCGGCTCCAGTTCGCCCACCAGAGTCTTCAACAGGGTTGATTTACCGATGCCGTTGGTGCCGAGGATCGCAACCTTCTCGCCCACGCCGACCAGCATATTCAGCTGGCTGAACAGCGGACCGTTGTCGAAGCCGCGCGCCAGCGCTTCCACTTCCAGCGCGTTGCGGAACAGTTTCTTATCCTGCTCAAAGCGAATAAAGGGATTCTGCCGGCTGGAAGCCTTTACCTCTTCCAGCTGAATTTTATCGATCTGGCGCGCGCGCGAGGTAGCCTGCTTCGATTTGGAGGCGTTGGCGCTGAAACGACTGACGAACGACTGCAGCTCGGAAATTTGCGCTTTTTTCCTGGCGTTATCCGCCAGCAGACGTTCGCGCGCCTGGGTCGCCGCGGTCATGTACTCATCATAGTTACCGGGATAAACGCGCAGATCGCCGTAATCCAGATCGGCCATGTGAGTACACACCATATTCAGGAAGTGGCGGTCATGGGAAATAATGATCATGGTGCTGTTGCGCTCGTTCAGCATTTGCTCGAGCCAGCGAATGGTATCGATGTCCAGGTTGTTGGTCGGTTCATCAAGCAGCAGGATATCCGGATCGGCGAACAGCGCCTGCGCCAGCAAAACGCGCAGTTTCCAGCCGGGCGCCACTTCGCTCATCGAACCGTAGTGCTGTTCGACCGGGATGCCGACGCCGAGCAGCAGTTCGCCGGCGCGCGCTTCGGCGCTGTAGCCGTCCATTTCGCCGTACAGCACTTCCAAATCCGCCACCCGGTAGCCGTCGGCTTCGCTCATCTCCGGCAGAGAATAGATATGGTCGCGCTCTTCTTTGACCGCCCACAGCTCGGCATGACCCATGATAACGGTATCCAGCACGCTGTATTGCTCAAACGCGAACTGATCCTGACGCAGCTTACCCAGCCGTTCGTTCGGATCGAGCGCGACGTTGCCCGACGTGGGCGCGAGGTCGCCGCCGAGGATTTTCATAAAGGTCGACTTACCGCAACCATTGGCGCCGATCAAGCCGTAGCGATTGCCGCTGCCGAACTTAACCGAGATGTTTTCAAACAATGGCTTAGTGCCGAACTGCATGGTGATATTATTGGTACTTAACACTGCGTCTACTCAAGTCAGAAATGTGATTTAAATCTCATTATGCCACAATTGCCGCCCGGTATCGCCTTCGCTGCCGGTTTGAGCGATTTGCCGCGTATGGCGCGCCGCAGGCGCCGGACTATCCGGCCGAAAAAAATAAGCGGCGTTAATGAAGATGTTATTTCCCTCCGGGCCCGTTGTGAACATATAATGCGCATCCTGATCGCATGCAACGATCGGCAATATTCCCAATAGATTTTTGGATGCAGAACGGCGGCCGGCAACCGGAACCCCGCAAGAGTAGCGCAACGGGGATACGCGCGCGGCCAGCGACAATGCAACCAAAAAGATGGCGGGTAGAACACCAGTCCATTACCGCCGCTATGGCAATAACGTTCAATAAAAGATGAAGATGAACATTCGCGCGATTTCAACCCTAATCCTGGCTGGCTTTGTCTGGAGCCAGGCGGCTTTTGCCGTTGTGTATCCCCTGCCGGCTAAAAACAGCAGGCTGGTCGGAGAAAATCTGACTATTACCATTCCCGAAGATAGCACGCTCCCGCTGGAGCATTTCGCCGCTCAGTTCCAAATGGGTCTGAGCAATATGCTGGAAGCCAACCCGGACGCCGATGTCTATCTGCCCAAACCGGGCAGTACGCTGACGATTCCCCATCAGCTGATTCTGCCGGACGCCCCGCGTGAGGGCATCGTCATCAATAGCGCGGAAATGCGCCTCTACTATTACCCGAAGGGCACCAATACCGTAGTGGTATTGCCTATCGGCATCGGCGAACTGGGCAAGGATACGCCGCAGAACTGGATCACCAGCGTGCAGCGTAAGCGCGCCAACCCGACCTGGACGCCGACGAAGGCGATGCACGCCGAGTACGCGGCGCGCGGTGAATTCCTGCCGGAAGTCTATCCGGCCGGTCCGGATAACCCGATGGGCCTGTATGCAATGTATGTCGGCCGTCTGTACGCGATTCACGGCACCAACGCCAACTTCGGCATCGGTTTGCGCGTCAGCCACGGCTGCGTCCGTCTGCGGGCGGACGACATCAAGTACCTGTTTGAAAATGTCCCCGTCGGCACGCGCGTGCAGTTTATCAACGAACCGGTGAAAGCCACCGTGGAACCTGACGGCTCACGCTATATCGAAGTGCACAATCCGCTATCGAAGACGGAAGAAGAGTTCCATTCGCATCAGCAGGCGCCGATTGTTATTCCGGCCAGCGTCAATAAAACGCTGGCGGATGAAAACATCGATACCACGCGGATTGATGAAGCCGTCCAGAATCGCTCCGGCATACCGGTCAAAGTGAATTGATGGCCGCGCCCCGGCGAACGCCGGGGCGCTATATTGAGCGCATTCGCTTTGGCGCATAACGACGCACTAAGCATAAAAAAAGCCGGCAACATCGTTGCCGGCTTTTTTATCCGCGGACGCAGCGATTGCGTCAGGCGATATTACGGGATCAGAAACGGTAACCTACGCCAACCGCCCAGATACCGGTATCCACGCTGCGGATACGGCTTTGTTCATAGCCAACATCCAGCGCGACTTCTTCGGTCGGATTAAACTGCAGACCCGCGCCGTAAATAAAGCCATAATCGCTGTTGTTTTTATTATCATCGCTGCTGGCGTTACGGGTGTATTTACCGTGGCTCAGACCTACCACGCCGTAAATACTGGCCCAGTCGTTAAGACGATAAGCCGGACCGCCGCTGATGCCATAGTACTGGCCTTTACGATAAACATTGTCAGTCGTTTTGCTGTCTTCCAGATAAGTGAAAGAACCAATGGCGCCCAGCGGGCTATTATCCCAGTCGTAGCGATATTTCAGGTTAAAACCTTTTGCTTTATTCACTACGCCCTGAGCATCGCCCTGAGCATAACCAGCAGAAACAGTACTCTGGCCAGCCAGAGCAGAACCCGCGCTAACAGCCAAAACACAGGCTAAAGCGGAAAGACACGCAATCTTTTTCATATACTTACTGCCTCAAATTCATCTTATGAAAGAATATTTCCAGCGCGGTAAATATAGCAAAAATAGACACGGGCCGAATTGACAAATAATGTCCAATTATTAGTTTGATGTAACAAATATTTTCACCCACGGGCTATCATATTAAAAATCATAATATTTTTAATCTTTAAGCCTGTGAAAAAATAAATCCCGCCGACAAATAAAAACGGATGATTCTGAATACACTGCTCACTTTATCAACCGAAATAACACTTTCCGATCATAGTAAACGCCCGGCGTAAATTAAAGTCAATAAAACGTAAATAATTGTCGAAGAAATTCTTCGCAGCGGATACATTTAGTCATATCCAACCGCCGTATGCCGTTTTACCCTACAGATTTCAGGTTACAGGAAAACGACAGGCGCGCCGCGAGAGAATTTCCTCCACGGCCAGCAATACGCCGGTTAATATTTATTCAAAAGGGTTTAAAAAATGACAGCCTCCTCCAGCGGACGGAAAAAAAACACGCTGCTATTGCCGATACTCCTGCTGCTTATCGCAATGATATCGATTCAGGTTGGAGCGGCGATCGCCAAAACGCTTTTTCCACTGATCGGCGCGGCCGGCGTCACCGCGCTGCGTCTCGGACTCAGCATGCTCATCCTGCTGGCGATCTTTCAGCCGTGGAAAGTGCCCATCTGCCGGGACAATCGCCTCGCCCTGCTGATTTATGGTCTGACGCTGGGCGGCATGAATTTTCTGTTTTATCTGGCGCTGCGCACCGTACCGTTGGGCGTTGTGGTGGCGCTGGAGTTTACCGGCCCGCTGGCCGTCGCCATGTGTTCCTCGCGGCGCGCCATCGACTTTTTCTGGATCGCGCTGGCCATCCTCGGCCTGTGGTTCCTGCTGCCGCTCGGCCACAATATCGGCAATGTCGATTTGGCCGGCGCGCTGTGCGCGCTGGGCGCGGGAACCTGCTGGGCGATGTACATTCTTTTCGGTCAGAAAGCCGGCGCGCTGCACGGCCCGGCCACGGTGGCGCTAGGGTCGGCCATTGCGGCGCTGATCTTTTGCCCGGCCGGTCTGCTGATCGCCGGTACGCAGATATTTTCCCTGTCGGTGCTGCCGCTCGGCCTGGCGGTGGCCATTTTATCCAGCGCCTTACCCTATGCGCTGGAGATGGTGGCGCTGACCCGCCTGCCGACCCGCACCTTTAGCACGCTGATGAGTCTGGAGCCGGCGATCGCCGCCCTGTCCGGTATCCTGTTTCTGAATGAACATCTGTCGCCGCTGCAGTGGCTGGCGCTGGGCTGCGTGATCGGCGCCTCGATTGGCGCCACGCTGACCATCCGCGCCGCCCCCAGGGCAGACAAGGCCGCATAACCCGTCATCTGCGGTTGCCGGCGTACGCCGCGTTCTCAATGAGCAGGAGCGCAGGCTGCTATACGCTAAATAATTCGAGTTGCAGGAAGGCGGAAAGTTCATCGGCAGCGAATTTGTCCAGCCAACGGCTGGCCTTCGGCGAGAGGCAGGATGTCGCTCATCAATCCCGATGAACTTATTCAGATAAGTGATTCGGGTGAGCGACAAATCTGCCGGGAGCAGATTTGAACGCCGCTGGCGGCGGCCTTGCAAGAGCGAACTCTATGGCCGGGGCGAGTAACAAAACCAATGCACCGCAACCTGAGGCATGAAGCATGAAGCATGAAGCATGAAGCATGAAGCATGAAGCATGAAGCATGAAGCATGAAGCATATATATTGTGGCCTGAAATGATGCGGGGTAAATAATTATCACTTTACTTATTATCGTCATCCGCCCGGACGGCGGATAATATTTTCCCCGCGCAGGTGGATATCCGGCATTATTTTGACTATGTTTAAAAGCAGGCTTGTTTTTATCGATACGCTGGCAACACAGGAATAATTTACATTGCAGTAAAGCGGCGGCCGGACATGCAGATAAACGCGCCCGGAGTGAGTAAACAAGCCAGCGCGTCTGCAATTTGCAGTATGACGGATATAGAGCCAAAATAATTCGGGTTGCAGGCAGGCGGTAACGCAGCGACAGATTCGTCGGCACTGATTTGTCCAGCTAACGGCTGGCCTTCGGTGAGAGGCAGGAGTCTCTCATTCATCCCCTGCAGCATACAGCAGTCTGTGGCTGCGGGGATTTGAGCGCCGCTGGCGGCGGCCCTGCAAGAGCGAGCCCATGAATGGGACAAGTAACAAAAGCAACGCGCCTGCAATTCGCAGTATGAAAGGTATAACTATTTATATGATAGGTAATTATTAGCAAAGCCATACTTTAATTACTGATATACTTATTTTCGTCGCAGAAACAAGATTATGACCCGGTAAATTTCAGCGGCATGAACGCATGGTCACTATTCTTCTCTACGCCCGGTATTTTTGCGGGGAAGAATAAACACGGCGTGAGTGCACCAACGCCCTGAAATATATGGGTATGAACAATCAAATAAGAGGATAAACATGATGGGCACCGCTAAACTGGTAAAAACGACAACATCTTCTGACCTGATTTACACCCGCAATGATGTTGAAGACGGGGTAAAAAAATCGACAATTAAAGCGCTGAATCAGCTGGTTGCCGACTTTATCGATCTATCGCTGATCACCAAACAGGCCCACTGGAACATGCGCGGGGCGAATTTTATCGGCGTGCATGAAATGCTGGATGGCTTCCGCACCTCGATCACCGACCATCAGGACACCATTGCAGAACGCGTGGTGCAGTTGGGCGGAGTGGCGCTGGGTACGGTGCAGATCGTCAACAAACAGACCTCGCTGAAAAGCTATCCAACCGATATTCACCACGTGCAGGATCACCTGAAAGCGCTGGCCGATCGTTATGCGACGGTAGCCAACAGCACGCGTAAAGCCATTACCGAAGTGGCCGACGAAGATACCGCCGATATTCTGACCGCGGCGTCGCGCGATCTGGATAAAGCGCTGTGGTTCATCGAATCCAATATCGAATAAGCCGCGCCCGGTGCTTTACGCTGCACCAGACGCCCGGCGGCGGGCGTTAAAGCCGCCGCCGGGCGAATGGGCAGTATAGACTCCGAATCATTCGGGTTGCAGGACAAAACATTATCGCAACGCCGCTGCCGACGGCCCACCGCAATGGGTCGAATCATTGAACGCAGCAACATCGCCTGCAGCCTGAAATATGACGCCTATAAACGACTCGACGCGTATCAACCGGGCATCCTCCCGGTTTTTTATCCCTGATATTCTCCCGCCGCCCCCGCCGTTCGCGTTTGCGTTTACGCCGCAGCCGGCGTAAACGCTTAAATAGCTTCGTATAATAGCGCTACACTTGCCCTGCCAGTTAAGTGACAACGATATGATGATAAAATCATAATCAACTGTTTTTAATAAGTATTTTAATACGCTTATCATCAATTACGCGCTGTGGCATGGTCAACAGTGAAGCATCAATGCGCAAAGCTATTTAGATGGTGATCATCATCGGGCCGTCCGGTTTCGGGAACCCCACCTGCTGCGCCGGATCAATAAGCGGCAAGAGATCGGCCGCGGCGAACGGATCGTCGACGAGCCGTTCCCAACGTGGATAACCGGTTGATTCGTCAGGAAGCGGGCATGGTTTTTCAGCCGTTTTACCTGTTTCCTCATCCAACCACGCTGGGAAATGTGGCTTGCGGCTCCATCCGGGTGACGGCGCCAGTATGGCGGAGGCTGAAAAACTGGCGCGGGTATTGCCGGGCAAGGTCGGTCTATCCGAGCGCGCCGGTCGCTACCCGTCTGAACTGTCGGGCGGCCAGCAACAGCGCGTGGCGATCGCCCGCGCGCTGGCGGTGAAACGCAGCTAATGCTATTCGATGAGCCGCTCCCGGCGCTGGACCCGGCGTTGCGTCATGAAGTGCTGAACGTCGTGAAGGATCTGGTCGAAGAAGGCATGACCATGCGGATCGTAACGCACGAGGTGGATTTCGCCGATAAAGTCGCCTCGCATCTGATCTTCATCGATAAGCACCGCATCGCCGAGGATGGCGATGCGGAAATGCTGATTACGGCTCCGCCCAGCGAACCTTTGCGCGAGTTCCTGCGGCACGTCGCCTGAGCCGGTCAACAGCGGGGCCGTTACGGGCACAGTTTCTGCGCTTTAGCGCGCGGGATAGGTTTGTTCGATAAACGCCGCGAAGTCGCGGCACATCTGCTCGTCTCCCTTCTCGTTATCCGCCAGCACCCGCTCGCCGTCCACCACGCGAATCGCGGCGTCGAGATCGAAATCCGCCGCCGGCTGCGGCCGCTGACTCGCCAGGTCGATAGAGCGCTGCGCCTGCTGCCATGCCTGTTCGACGGTCAGATTACAGGCGCTGGCAAGATAGTCCGGGTTAAAGCCTTCGCCGGTCAGGCTGCGCAGCGTGTCATCATGACTGACGCTGTTGCCTGGCCGCCAGTAGTGCTGCGCCAGGTCGGGGCCGATCGCCGGGTTATCGGTCAGATAGCCGTCGCGCTGCAGGAAGAAATGACGCGTTTGCTCTACCGCCATCAGCGCCAGCAGATAGCCCTGATAGGAACAGGCCGACTCCATAGACAACAGGTGCGGAATAGCCAGCGTCGGACGCGGACTGGCGTCGATGCCGAGAATGCGCTGTTCGGTATCTCTGGCCAGCTGGACGATCGCCTGCGGCGTGCGCTGCTCGTCATCCCAGCTATACAGCTGCCATTCAAAATACGGCACCAGCAAAATATGGCGTTCATTAAACGCGCGCATCGGCTGGCGGGCCGCGATATCGGCGCGGATCAGCGCGTCAGGGAGCGTTTCGCCCTGCGCATTTCGCGCGTAGCGTTTCAGCCAGTCGGCGTCATGCAGCAGGCTATCGCAAAACATCGACTGGGTTTCGGCATAGGCCATGGAGGTAGGCGGAAACTCCTGTGAAAAACAGGGCGCATTCTGGCGAATATTGGCGAAGTGCGCCGCATGTCCCCCCTCGTGAAACAGGGTATTGATGCCGCTGGCGCCGCTGCCCACCTGATCGGGCTGCGCCAGACTGGTGAAATTAATCCGCGCCGGAACCCATTGATTATGCTGATCGAAAAACGGCGGTACCGGGCCGTGCATAAAGCCGTTTTCATATTTGCCCTTACGCACCAATAAATCCAGCTGTAGCTGCGCGCCGTTAAAACCGATATGCAGCCGTTTGAAACTGTTCACCCAGCGCGCCAGCGAAGCGGAAAACGGCATATAAGGATCGAACTGACGCGTCACGTCGCCCGCGCTGGCATAGCGGATATTCCACGGCTGCAGCGCATCGGCGCCTTTTTGCCGCGCCAGCTCGCTCAGACTGCGCCGGCAGGCATCGCGCGTTTGCTGTTCGAAACGGTCGAGAATGGCGAACAGCTGTTCCGGCGTCATGCGCTCGGTCTTATTCACCTTATAGTCGAAATAGTTGCGATAGCCCATCTGGCGGGCAAAACGGTTGCGCAACGCAATCAGTTCGGGCAGCCCGTTATGCAGCAGCCACTGTTCCAGATCGCGTAGCGCCTGATGCGAACTGCGGCGCCACGTTTCATTCTCGTTGGTCGCCTGATTCGTCAACAGTTCGCCCAGCGAGGCGCTGACCTGCTCGCCGCGCGCATCGCGGTGCGTCATTGTGTAATTTTTGCGCCGCGCGAACAGCGCGTTTTCCGCCGCGATGATGTCGTCCATCAGCGTCTGGGCGCGCGCATCTTCGATCACATTGCAGTCAAAGAAGCGATGCCAGCCGCGCAGACCGTGCAGCAGCGCCGCATTTTGCGCCGTTTGCTCGCCGGCCTCCAGCTGCGCGATATGCCGACGCAGTTCGCCCGGGCGACGGGCATCCGAGATAAAGCGTTTCCACGCGCTTTCCGCGCTGGCGAAACGAGCCGGCACGCCATCGTCGCCGGTGGCCATATATTGTTGCCAGAACAGGTCTTCTTTCTGCTGGTGAACGGCAAGATAATCGCGATTGAGTTGATGAAAGTAATCGACGGCCGATTGCATAGTTATTCCTTCCGTTAGCCCGAGAGGGAAAAAAGAGATCGTTCTCTCACTATACTCTAAATCATTGGCGTTGCAGGCAAGCGGCAAGCGCGGACATCGTCAACAGCTTAGATAACCGGCTAACCGCGCTCAGGCGGAAGGTATCCGGGAACAGGGCGAATTCACACCGACCGTAAGGCGGATTGAACGCCGACGACAGCGCCGTACGCCTCATTCTGTTTTCAGATGAAAACTTCAAACAAACAAAAATAGTCAGAATATATAACGAAGGCCATTACGCGACGCGATGCCATCCACAATGTCATCATTGCTTATGTTTTGTGCAGCCGCCGACACGCGGATCGGGAGCAACGCAAAACAAAATGATCAAAACGTGCCGCCGCGTCTTGTCAGCCGCCATCAGCAGGCCACTTCGCCGGGAAAGATATGCTCTGCGCTGGACATCAGTGAGCGGCATCACAATAATAACTCGCGCTCACGTAAAAGATGACGTGGCGTATGTCAGTGAAAAAACCATTTCATATGGTTAAAAGATTCGGAGACGATATATTGTGCTCCGGATTTGATTCTGACACCCTGGCAAATTTGCCGGCTTTGTCGGATGCGGTTCAAATCAACACACTTAAGGAAATACCATGAAAGCAGCCGTTGTAACTAAAGATCATTCCGTTGAAGTGCAGGAAAAAACTCTGCGTGCGCTCCAGCATGGGGAAGCACTGTTGAGTATGGAATATTGTGGTGTTTGTCACACCGATCTACACGTAAAAAACGGTGATTTCGGCGAAGTCCCGGGAACGGTTCTCGGCCACGAAGGCGTAGGTATCGTTAAGGCTGTCGGTCCGGGCGTGACTTCGCTGAAACCGGGCGACCGCGCCAGCGTTGCCTGGTTCTACGAGGGCTGCGGCCACTGTGAATACTGTATCAGTGGCAATGAAACCCTGTGCCGCGATGTAAAAAATGCGGGCTTTACCGTTGACGGCGGTATGGCGGAAGAGTGCATTGTCGTTGCCGACTATGCGGTCAAAGTGCCGGACAATCTTGACCCGGCGGCGGCCAGCAGCATCACCTGCGCCGGCGTAACCACTTATAAAGCGGTAAAAGTGTCCCAAATCAAACCGGGTCAGTGGATCGCAATCTACGGTCTGGGCGGTCTGGGCAACCTGGCGCTGCAATACGCGAAAAACGTATTCAATGCTAAAGTTATCGCCATTGACGTTAACGAAGCGCAGCTGGAATTGGCTCGTCAGATGGGAGCCGATCTGACGATCAACCCGATCAAAGAAGACGCGGCGAAACTGATTCAGGAAAAAGTGGGCGGCGCGCATTCCGCCGTGGTGACCGCCGTGGCCCGCTCCGCCTTTAACTCTGCCGTGGATGCCGTGCGCGCCGGCGGCCGTATCGTGGCCGTGGGTCTGCCGCCGGAATCAATGGATCTGAACATTCCGCGTCTGGTGCTGGACGGTATCCAGGTATTGGGTTCCCTGGTCGGCACGCGTGAAGACCTGAAAGAGGCCTTCCAGTTCGCCGCCGAAGGTAAAGTAAAACCGAAGGTCACCAAACGCCCGCTGCAGGATATCAACGCCATTTTTAAAGAAATGGAAGAAGGTAAAATTACCGGTCGTATGGTTATCGATCTGACCAGCCACTAATCGGCAGGCGGTCGTTCAACCAGGGCGCGCCGGACGGGTTCCGGCGCGCCGTTTTATCTCCCCCGCCTTATCCGTCAGGACAGCGCCTTATCCGTCAGGACAGCGCCTGATCCAGCCGGCTTTGCGCCTGCTCCAGCGACGTCGCCGCCCCGGCGCCTACCAGACAACACGCCAGCTGTAGCCTGATGGACTGCGGCACCGGCAGTTCGCCGGCCAGGCAGCGCTCGGTCCAGCGCGCCGTCGTTTCCACGTCTTTGGCCGCCGCCAGTTCTCCCTGCCCGGCCATATTCTGGCGCTCCAGCAAGATCTGCTGCTGTTGCTGGCGGATCAGATGAATCTGCGGACAGCGTTGCGGGCTGGCATACACCTCGCCCTCCGTGCCCTGCATCAGCAGCGCCCGGCCGCCGGTCTGCACGAAAAAGGTAGCCACCCGCGTCACATATTCCGGGTGGGAAACGCTGGCGAGACGCAGCGCCGCTTCGCCGTCAAACGGCGTGATCAGCTTGGCCAGCGTATGGCTGCTGTTGCGTACGCCGAGACGCCAGCGCAGATCCAGCTGACGTTGCAGCGGCGGGCAGAGCACCGACAGCGGTATAAACGCCGCCTGCCCGGCGTCCAGCCGGCGTTGCGCCTGATCGATATCGCGGGCCGGCGCCAGCCCGAGCGCCTGAAAAATCGCCGCGCTGGTGACCCGGGTCGGATCATCTTCCACGCCGTGCACCAGCACCGGCAGGCCGAGCCGCGCCAGCAATAACGCCAGCAGCGGCGTCAGATTGGCCTGGCGGCGCGCGCCGTTATACGTCGGCACCACCACCGGCGCCGGCCGGCCGGCGGGCAAGCGCAGCGGCCGCACCCGCTCCTGCGCCGCCTGGTAAAAACCGCGCATTTCCTCTTCGGCTTCGCCTTTGATGCGAAACGACAGCAGCAGGCCGCCCAGCTCCAGCTCCGGCACCTTGCCATCCAGCATGTGCCGGTATAGCTCGCATGCGGCGGACTGGTCTAAATCCCGGGCATGGTTTTTGCCGCGCCCGACTTCTTTGATGATTTTGCTGTAATCCATGGGGTCACTTACCTGCTTATCGAACGGACACCGGCGCCGTCTCGCCAGTTATCATATGTATCCGACGCGCGCCGCGATGTTGCGCGTAACGACCGCGCGCGTCACGCGTCTTCAGGCGGCATGGCGCGCTGTTCAATGGGAAACACCGGCAGCGCGGCCAGCAGTTGCGCGCCATAGCGCTTGCTGATCAGGCGGCGATCGTAGATAACGATTTCGCCGCGGCACTGATGGCTGCGAATCAGACGCCCGACCTGCTGTATCAGGCTGAATGAGGCGCTGGGCAGGCTCTGCACCACAAACGGATGGCGCTTCTGGCTTTTCAGCCACTCACCTTCGGTCAGAATCACCGGGCTGTCAATCGGCGGAAACGCGATTTTATGGATGTGCACCTGCGTCAGCAATTCCCCCTTGAGATCGAGCCCTTCGGCGAACGACTGCAGGCCAATCAGTACGCTGGTTTCCCCGCGCTGAACCCGTTCGCGGTGCAGCTCCACCAGACGGTAACGCGGCTGGTCGCCCTGCACCAACAGCATCAGGCGTAAATCGCCGACGAAGGTTAAAAACAGCTGCATCGCACGCTGGCTGGCGAACAGCATCAGCATGCCTTTATGTTGCCCCTGCGCCAGACTGGCGCGGAAAAAACGCGCCATTTCGGCCAGATGTTCCGCTTCCTGATCGACCAGCGGCTCATGCCGCATACGCGGGATCACCAGCAGCCCCTGCTCGCGATGGTTAAACGGCGAATCCAGCGCGATAAAGCGATCGCCGGCCTGCTCATGCAGACCGGACAGCTCCTGCAGACGGGCGAAACTATTGAGCGAACGCAGCGTGGCCGAAGTCACCACCGCATGCGGGATCTGGCGCCACAGCAGCTTCTCCAGCTGATCGCACACGCGAATGCCGGCGCAGTGCAGGTAGAGGCGCGGCGTGCCCTCGCGATTTTCGCGCGTCATCCATTTGGAGATCGGCGCGCCGGAGGCCTGGCCGAGCGCGGCCAGCCGCCATAGCTTGCTCTGCGCCTCCAGATACCCGAGCAGACGGCTCATTTTCAGCATCGCCTGATACACACGCGCGACGTCGTATTTACCGGTTTTTTCGCTCAGATCGGCCAGCATGCCTTCGGCCATGCCGCGCAGCGCGTCCATGCGCTTAAACAGCTGCGCGCACAGCTCGCTCATCTCGCTCGGCAGCGCGCCCATCGGGAAACGGTATTCCACATCCGGCTGGCCGGGCGACAGATACAGCCCGGCCAGCCGGGAAAAATCGAGCAGCAGTTCGCCAATGACCTCGCACTGCTGCGCCAGCCGCTCCGGTTGCGCGAGGCGCGGCGGCGAGGTGGGTTTAAACTGCGCCATGCAGAGCGCGGTGTGCTGCATCAACGCGTCCAGTTGCTGGTTCAGCGCCGCTGGCGTGATCTCGCCGGACATCTCGAGCGCGTCGCGCGCCACATCAGGAACGTGATGGCCCTCATCCAGCACCAGCAGCATATTGCGCGGTTCGGGCAACACCGCCTCGCTCTCCAGCGCCGCCATCACCAGCGCATGGTTGGTGACCACCACGTCCGCCTCGTCGATTTCGCGCCGCGCCAGAAAGAACGGACACTCGCGAAAATAGTGGCAGTTGCGTCCCAGGCAGTTAGCCTTATCCGTACTGAGCTTGTGCCACAGCGCGTCGGAGATATTCTCTTTATGGTGATCGCGCAGCCCGTCCCAGCCCTGGCGCTGCAGCGCCAGCAGCAGCGCCGCGCTGCTCTTCTGCTCTTCTTTGCTGGACGGCGCCCGTTCGTCGTCCAGAAACAGCATCAAATCGCCCTGCTGCGCCACGTCGGCGGCCATCGCCGCCAGGTTGCGCGGGCAGACATAGCGGCCGCGGCCAAAGGCGGCGGTAAACGTCAGCTCGGGGATGATTTTCTTCAGCAGCGGTAAATCCTTGCTGTAGATCTGATCCTGCAGCGCCACGTTAGCGGTGCTGATCACCAGCGTTTTGTTCTCCGCCCGGCCAATGGCGATGCCGGGGATCAGATAGGACAGCGTTTTACCCACGCCGGTCGGCGCTTCAATCGCCAGATGACGGCTATATTCGCCGGCCAGCGTTTTCGCCACTTCGGCAATCATCTGACGCTGCGGCGTGCGGGAAATAAAATCCGGGATCTGTTGTTGCAGCGCCTTATACCACAGGCCAATCTGCTGTTTTATTGCGGGGGACAGCGCCATGCGTTCTCAATATCCGTTAATGCCAGTCGCCATTGTCCCACAGTCGCCCCGGCGCGTCAGCCGTTAATCCCCGCGCGTCGCCGTCGTCTCTTGACAGAAGCCCGCCAACCGGCCAGGGTAAGGCAAAATCATTCACCGATTGGACATCATGTCATCCGCTCATCTGGTGCGACAATGCTATTGGTTTTCTCCCGCCCTGCCGTGGCTGGAGTTACGCTCCACCTGGCAGAGCCGCCAGAGCTACAAAACTCATAGCCACCAGCAGCTGTCGCTCGGCCTGATAGAACAGGGCGGCACCTGCTGCCGCTCGCTGGAGCGCGATCATCGCCTGCAGGCCGGCGATCTGGCGCTGTTCGCGCCGCAGCAGGCGCACAGCTGCAACCCGTTGCCGGGCCGGGCGCGCAGTTACCACATGCTGTATCTTGACGAAGCGTGGTGCCGGGCGCGCCTGACTCAGCGCTGCGGCTATCCGGTCGGCGCGCTGCGGGTCAGCCGGCTGCATATCCGCGACGAGGCGCTGGCGCGCGATTTCCGCGCGCTGGTCGCCGTCCTGACGCGCAATGACCTGGCCGGGGCGCGGCTATGGCTGCACCGTCTGACGGACAGGCTGTTCGATCGCTATTGCCAGCCCGCCGACGCGCCGGGGCCGGCACACCCGCTGACGCAGCGTCTGCGCCAGCGTCTGCAGGATAACCTGCTGGCGCCGCCGTCGCTGGCCACGCTGGCCGCCGAGTTCGGCCTGCGCGAAGAGACGCTCATTCGCCGTTTTCGCCAGGATACCGGCATTACGCCGAAGGCCTTTGTGACCAACGCGCGCATCGAGTATGCCCGCCGGCTGATCAGAAGCGGCAGCCCGCTCGCCGATGCCGGTTACCAAAGCGGCTTCAGCGATCAGAGCCATTTCCATAAAATGTTTGTCCAGTACAGCGCCGCCACGCCGGGCCAATATCGTCTGGCGCGATCAATTTTTGACAATAAATAGCCGCCGCGCCGCACTACACTGGCCGCGAATTTTTTTCGGGGTCTTTCTATGTGGTTCGATACGCTTTTTCCTGCCCATTTCCCGGCGCTGGCGCTGGCGCATTTCGTCGCGTTGCTCAGCCCGGGGCCGGATTTCTTCCTGCTCTCCGGCTATGCCATTCGCTATCGCCTGCGCGGCAGCTTTGCTATCGCCATCGGCATTGCCGCCGGCAACGGCTGCTATATCGCGCTGGCCGTCGCCGGCTGGAACGGCATCCAGCATTCGCCCAGGCTATTCAGCCTGATCGAACTGGCCGGCGCCGCCTACCTGTTGTGGATTGGCTGGCAGCTGGCGCACAGCCGGCCGCGCAACGGCGAACTGGCGCTCACCGCCGCCGCGCGCCTGCCCTCGCCGGCCAGGCAACTGCTGCTCGGTCTGGGTTCGTCGCTGCTCAACCCGAAAAACGCGCTGTTCTATTTCAGCCTGATGACCACTATTCTGGGCAGCGCGGTGACGCTGCCGCAGCACATCGCGTGCGGCGTCTGGATGACGCTGGTGGTGCTGGTCTGGGACAGTCTGCTGGCGGCGCTCGCCGGGCACGACTGGCTGCAGCGTCGGCTGCTGCGCAACCTGCACTGGATTGAACGCGCGGCCGGCGCGCTGCTGATCGCCTTCGGACTGATTCTGCTGTTTAACCGTACGGTTTCCGCCCTTGTTTAACCAGCAGGAAACTTTATAATCCAGCGTGGTTAACAAAAGGACAGGCAAATGACTCCGGGTAAAGCGGCTATTATCGGTTTGATTTCTCTCTGCGCGCTGGGCGGCATCGGCGGGGTAATGCTGGTGGGCTATATCATTATCGTGCGCGGCGGCTAAGCGCCGGATGCGGACGACCGGGCTGCGTCACCCGGCCGCCGCGTCGCGAACTATAACAGCGTAAAACGCTGCGTGGTCAGGCGCTGCGAATCAAGACCGATCATCACGTCAACGTCGCCCGGTTCCGCCACCCGCTGCATCTGCGCGTTATAGAACATCAGATCTTCAGGGCTGATGGTGAACGTCAGCGTCTTCTCCTGCCCCGGCTGCAGCATCACCTTGTGAAAACCGCGCAGCTCCTTCACCGGCCGGCTCAGCGAGGCCACCACATCGTGCAGATAGAGCTGCACCACCGTTTCCCCCGTCCGCTGGCCGGTATTCTTCACCCGAACGCTGGCGGTCAGCGTGCCGTCCCGCTTTAAGCGCGGCGCGGAAAGATGCATATCCGACAGGCTGAACGTGGTATAGCTCAGGCCGTAGCCGAACGGGTACAGCGGCCCGTTCGCCTCATCATAATAGTGCGAGGTGTACTTGCCCGGATTTTCCGGCGAATAGGGCCGACCGGTGGGCAGATGGTTGTAATAAATCGGGATCTGGCCGACCGAACGCGGGAACGACATCGGCAGTTTCCCCGCCGGGTTATAGTCGCCAAACAACACGTCCGCAATGGCGTTGCCCCCCTCGGTGCCGCTGAACCAGGTTTCCAGCAGCGCATCGGCCTGCTGATCTTCACTCACCAGCGACAGCGGGCGACCGTTCATCAGCACCAGCACCAGCGGTTTACCGGTGGCTTTCAGCGCGGCGATCAGCTTGCGCTGACTGTCCGGCAGCGTCAGTTTCGCCTGACTGGAGGCCTCGTGCGCCATGCCGCGCGCCTCGCCCACCACCGCCACCACCACATCGGCCTGACGCGCGGCGACCAGCGCTTCATCCAGCAGCGCCTGCGGCGAACGTTTCTCGATTGCGACCGCCGCCTCATACTGGTTGAGGAAATCGATGATGCCCTGATGATCGGTGACGTTGGCGCCCTTGGCGTACAAAATGCGCGCCCGCGGCCCGGCTACGTTCTTCATACCCTGATAAACCGTCACCGACTGCGCGGCCACCCCGGCGGCCGACCAACTGCCCATCATATCGAGCTTACTGTCGGCCAGCGGTCCGATCACCGCAATAGTTCCCTGCCTTTTCAGCGGCAGCGTTTGCAGCCGGTTCTTCAGCAGCACCAGGCTCTTACGCGCCACCTCGCGCGCTTCCGGCCGGTGCAGACGGCTTTCCGCGTTGGTATCCTGCGGATCGGATTCCGCCGGGCCCAAATGACGGTACGGGTCCTGGAACAGCCCCATATCATATTTCACGTTCAGCACCTTGCGGCAGGCGAGTTCGATCTCCTGCTCGCTGACCGCGCCGCTTTTCACCAGCTCGGGCAGATAGCGAATAAAATATTCATCGCTCATGCTCATATTAATGCCGGCCTGCAGAGCGAGACGCGAGGCCTCGCGCGGGTCGCTGGCCACGCCGTGTTTAATCAACTCTTTAATCGCGCCGTGATCGCTGATGGTGATGCCGGAGAATTTCCATTGCTGATGCAGCACATCCTGCAGCAGCCAGCGGTTGGCGGTGGCCGGAACGCCGTTGACCGAGTTCAGCGACACCATGACGCCGCTGCTGCCGGCGTCTATCGCCGCCTTATAGGGCGGCATATAGTCCTGAAACATGCGCTGCGGGCTCATATCCACCGTGTTGTAATCCCGGCCGCCTTCCACCGCGCCGTACAGGGCATAGTGTTTAACGCTGGTCATCAGCGCGTGGCGCGCCTGCGGATCGTCGCCCTGATAGGCTTTCACCAGAATGCGCGCGATCTCGCTGGTCAGCCAGGTGTCTTCGCCAAAACCTTCCGATACCCGTCCCCAACGCGGATCGCGGGTGATATCCACCATCGGCGCCCAGGTCATGTTCAGGCCGTCTTCGCTGGCTTCCAGCGCCGCGATGCGTCCGCTGAGCGCGATCGCGTCCCGGTCCCAGCTGGAGGCGACGCCCAGACTAATCGGAAAAATCGTGCGCTGACCGTGCACCACGTCATAGGCGAAGAACAGCGGGATCTTCAGCCGGCTCAGCTGCATTACCTGATCCTGCATGGCGCGAATGTTCTGCCGCGTCACCGTGTTAAAGATCGCGCCGACCTGACCGTGGCGGATCATCTCGCGGATTGCCTCTTTCGGGTTATCTGGCCCTACGCTGATCAGCCGCAGCTGGCCGATCTTCTCTTCCAGCGTCATTTTTTTCAGCAGGTCGGAAACGTAGGCATCGCGCTGCTGCTGCGGAGTGGTTGCCGTGGGTGCGGCAAGCGGCGCAACGGACTGCGCCAGCGCCGGATGACAGGCCAGGCCAACGGCCATCGTCAGGGAGTAAAGCCATTTCATTATGTTATAAACCCTATCAATCCAGGCTGCAGGATGCGTCACTGCAGCACCAGACAGGTTTGAAGATAAGTCAGCCGCTGTGCCATAACTCCGGCATGGTGAAAAACACCGACAACGCCAACACTCTCGAAAACACAGCGCGTAATATAGTGTATTTGTTTAGGTTCCATTGAATAAAAACTGCAAAAAAACACGACGCAGGACAATTTCGGCGTATTCCGTCGCCGTAACGCATAACCCACGGCGCCTGATGCCCGCATTTATCCTCATATTCATACCCCGAGTCAGCATAAAAAAGCATCGGCGTCCGGCAATGGTTCCGTACGACAGGATTATGGCATGATGATAATGCGCCCTCGCGTCAAGGCCGTAACCCAGGGCTTGTTGGCGACGGGAAAGATGGGCGGGTAGAATTTATTATCGATTCATTACAGGGAAAAACATATGTATCAGCTCTATATCGCCAATAAAAATTACTCGTCCTGGTCACTGCGCCCCTGGCTGCTGCTGCGCGCGTTGGCTATTCCCTTTAACCAAACGCTGGTGCCCTTTTCGTCGGGCATCCGCCAGTCGGCCTTTAAGGTCTTTTCGCCGACCGGCAAGGTGCCTTGCCTGGTGGACGGCGCGCGCACCATCTGGGATTCGCTGGCCATCGTCGAATACGTGGCCGAAGACCATCCGCAGGTGTGGCCCGCCGATCGTCAGGCGCGCGCCTGGGCACGTTGCGCCGCGGCGGAGATGCATTCCGGCTTCGGCGCCCTGCGCTCGCAGTGCCCGATGAACTGCGGCGTACGCATCAAGTTAGCCGCCGTGTCCGACGAACTGCGGCAGGATATTGCACGGCTGGATGAACTCTGGCAGCAGGGACTGACGCGCTTCGGCGGTCCATTCCTCGCCGGCGCGCGCTTTAGCGCGGCGGATGCCTTCTTCGCGCCGGTAGTGTTTCGCCTGCAAACCTATGGCCTGCCGGTCAGCGCAGCCAGTCAGGCCTGGTGCCAAAATATGCTGTCCCTGCCGGCGCTGAAGCAGTGGTACGCCGATGCGCTGGCGGAAGAATGGCGCGAAACGCAACACGAGGCGGAAACGGCCGACATCGGCGAAGTCATCAGCGATCTCCGGGCGTCCTGACGGCGCCGGGCGCGCGATCAGTTTACCTCGCCCGCGTCGGCCACCTGGCTCACGCCCGGCTGGCGCGCATGCAGCGCCTTTTGCTGTTTATAGCTCAGCGCGGCGGGCGGCACCGGGCTGATCTTGCCGGTTTCCAGCCAGCTTCTCAACCGGCTGGCGTCGGCGAAGTGGGTGTATTTGCCGAACGCGTCCAGCACCACCAGCGCCACCGGCCGCTGATTAATCACCGTGCGCATCACCAGACAATGCCCGGCCTGATTGGTGAAGCCGGTTTTGGTCAGCTGAATGTTCCAGTCCGGGCGGAACACCAGGTGGTTGGTGTTGCGAAACGGCAGGCTATAGTCGGGATGGCTAAAGGAAACCGTTTTTTCCTGCGTGGTGCTCAGCTGGCTCAGCAACGGGTACTGTTTGCTGGCGATCAGCAGCTTGCTCAGATCGCGGGCGGTGGAGACGTTCTCGGTCGACAGACCGGTCGGCTCGACATAATGGGTGTGCGTCATGCCCAGCGCGCGGGCTTTGGCGTTCATCGCCGCGATAAACGCCGTATAGCCGCCCGGATAATGATGCGCCAGACTGGCCGCCGCGCGGTTCTCCGACGACATCAGCGCCAGCAGCAGCATATCGTAGCGGCTGACGGCGCTGTTTAAACGCACGCGGGAGAATACGCCCTGCATTTCCCGCGTCTGGCGGATATCGACCGACAGGCGCTCATCCAGCGGCTGGCGGGCATCCAGCACCACCATCGCGGTCATCAGCTTAGTGATCGACGCGATAGGCACCACCACATCCGGGTTGCTGGAATAGAGAATTTTTTGATTACGCAAGTCCACGATCATGGCGCTGCCCGAAGCGATCTCCGGCTGCGCCGCCGCTCTGGCGGACGTTGCGTTCTCACTCGCCGCCGCCGGCAGCGCCAATAGCGCGCTCGTCAACGATAAAACAACGGCGCATAAGGACAGACGAAATGCAGTACGCATGATTTAACAACTTAAACAGAAATCTGTTAGAGGGAGAATACCGGCAGGCATTATAATTTAGCCCCAGGCGGCCCGCACTCGAGTTTGTCGGCGTTCTTTGTGACAAAATTTATCCGCGCAGCGGGCGCGGGCGAGCAAGAGGCGTTCAGGCCGGATCGGCCGATACGGGATAGTAGCGCTGCATCAGCAAACGACCGCTGCCGGCGGCGAAAAAACCGGCGCTGAAACCGCCCACGATGCCGGATAAGGCGCAGAACACGGCGGACGTCGCCAGCGTCGGCTCCCACGCCAGTTGAATCGCGCAATAGTAGCGGCCGGCGAATGTGAGCAGCATCACCACCAGCGGCCATCCCGTCCCGGCGCGCACATACTGCCCGCCGGACGCATCGTAGTAACCAACGTCTTTATTCAGCCGCCAGCTCAGCGCGCCGCACAACACGAAGGCCGCGGCGAAACCGACCAGCCCGGCGCCCCACGCCGGCAGCGCAAGGAAGATCGAAACCAGTCCCCAGACGAGGAATATCGCCGGCAGCAACAGCAGGCGCAACTGCGTCTGGCGCCGCGGCCGCCGAGCCTTGAGGCCGCTGTAAATCAGTAGCAGCAGAACGACCCACACCCACGAGGGCGTATGGCGCATCGTATTGAATATCAGTGTCATATTCTCTTTCCCTGAAACGCGATAAGTAATTTTGGCCGCGGGCTTGCCCGCATGCGCGTTATGCTACGCTTGAATTTTCCACCTGACCAGAACTCAGGTCAGCGCCAGCATTCCGGCCAACAGCATCAACAGCGTGCCGATAATACGGTTGATCCAGCCATACCAGCGCAGCACCTGCCGGCGGAACCACGCGCTGCTGAAAAATAGCGCCACCAGGCTAAACCAGCATAAATGCGCCAGAGACATAAATGCGCCGTACAGCAACTGTACCGCCAGCGGCGTATGCGGATTGACCAGTTGCAGAAAGGCGCTCAGCACGAACAGCGTGGTCTTCGGATTCAGCGCATTGGTCAAAAAACCCTGACGGAAATAGCGCCAGCCGCCCGGCGCCGTCGACGCGTCGGCCGTTATATTCACCGGCGGACGCCTGTCGCGCCAGGTGCTGAACCCCAGCCACAGCAGCCAGGCCGCGCCGGCGTACTTAACCAGCACGAACAGCTGCGGCGAGTGGCTCATCAACGCCGCCACGCCGAACAGCGTATAGCCGACGTGCACCAGCACGCCCGCCGCAATGCCGGCCGCGGTCAGCACCCCCGCGCGGCGCAGACCGGCCAGGCTGTTACGCGTGACCATGGCGAAATCCGCCCCCGGGCTGACTACCGCCAGTCCGGTAATCAGTGCTACCGCCCAAAACTCCGTCATCAGTGAACTCCCGTCAGTTGAAAAAAGCGCGCCGACCGGCGCGGCAATATGTCGGAGTTATAAATGGAAAAAAGCGCAATAAAAATCGATAATAATTCACAGCCAATTGTGACGAGAGCTCACCAATGACCCAGCCACTGCCACCGCTTAATTTATTGGCCACCTTTGAAACGGTCGGTAACTGCCTGAGCATCACCGCCGCCGCCCGCGCGCTGTTTATTACCCACGGCGCGGTCAGTAAACAGATTAAGACGCTGGAGTCGCAGTTGGGCTTCGCGGTGATTGAGCGCAACGGCCGCGGCATTCGGCTGACCCTCAAGGGGCAGGAGTTGCACCGCTGCTGCCAGAACGCTTTCGCCCAACTGGCGGATACCCTCGCGCGGCTCAGCGTCGACGAAAGCGCGCGGCCGCTGACCGTGTCGTGCGAACCGACGCTGTGCATGCGCTTTCTGATTCCCCGTCTGCCGGCTTTTAAGCAGGCCCATCCGGATATCGATATCCACCTGCTGGCGGCCGGCGGCGATATCGACCTGCAGCGCAGCCATACCGACCTCGCCCTGCGCCGCGACGACTTTATCCCGCAGCGCCATTACTGTTCGCTGCGCATCGCGTCCGAATATATCGCGCCGGTGTACGCGCCGCATAAACGCGACGAGCGTCTCCCGCTCGCCCGGCTGCACACCGCGTCTCGGCCGCAGGCCTGGCAACAGTGGCAGGCTCGACACGCCGGGCTAGCCGACGCGCCGGGCCAGCAACGGCATTTCGAGCATTTCTGGCTCAGCCTGCAGGCGGCGGAAAGCGGACTCGGCGCGGCCATCGCCTCGCTGTTTATGGTTGAACGGGAGTTGCACGACGGCCGACTGCAAACGCTGGCGCCCTTCCAGCCGGACGGCAGCCAGTACGTGTTGCTGTCGGCCCGTCCCTGCGAGCAGGATCCGCGCAGCCTCGCCTTCAGTCAGTGGCTGCGTGATGAAATGCGCGCGATAACTCAGACCTTTATCGCTCCGTCGGCATGACGACAACGGTTAAATTTGTAAATGCGCTGTTAATCTACGATAATTCATCATGTTGTTTTTTATCATGAGAAAGAGAAAGTCCGCCGCTATGTCAGAGCACCTGCGTCCCAAACTATCGCTGCCCAACCAGGCCGACAAACTGCTGCTGCACTCCTGCTGTGCCCCCTGTTCCGGGGAGGTGATGGAGGCGATCAGCGCATCGGGAATCGAATACACCATCTTTTTTTACAACCCCAATATTCATCCCCAGCGGGAGTACCTGATCCGCAAAGAAGAAAATATTCGCTTCGCCGAAAAACACAACGTACCCTTTGTCGACGCCGACTACGACACCGACAACTGGTTCGAGCGCGCCAAAGGCATGGAGCAGGAACCGGAGCGCGGCATCCGCTGCACCATGTGTTTTGATATGCGCTTCGAGCGCACCGCGCTCTATGCTTATGAACATGGCTTCAGCGTGATTTCCAGTTCGCTGGGCATCTCGCGCTGGAAAAATATGGAGCAGATCAACGGCTGCGGCGCCAGAGCCGCCGATAAGTACCCCGGCATCAGTTACTGGGATTACAACTGGCGCAAAAAAGGCGGTTCGGCGCGGATGATCGAAATCAGTAAGCGGGAGCGTTTTTATCAGCAGGAGTACTGTGGCTGTATCTACTCGCTGCGCGATACCAATCTGCATCGTAAATCGCAGGGACGCGATATTATACGGATTGGTAAACTCTATTACGGCGACGACAGCCAGTCCTGACCGCCTTGCCGGGAAGAGCCGGCGCGCCGGCTCACCGTCTGACCGCGCCCAGGGCATCGCCGGCGCCCTTCTTCCTACCTGTCAACGAGTGGAATAATGATACGTCCGTACTGGCTGAATAAAAAAGGCGCCATCATTTTGTTTACCGCCATGCTGCTGGTGGCGTTTTTCATTATCAGCTGGAGCAGCTATCAGGTCGCGCGGCAGTCGCTGATTCAGGAAATCGAGGAAAATAGCCTGCCGCTGACCGGCGATAACGTCTATTCGGAAATCCAGCAGGATCTGCTGCGGCCGATTTTCATCTCATCGCTGATGGCGCACGACACCTTCGTTCGCGACTGGCTGCTGAACAATGAAACCGATTCGCAGGCGATGATCCGCTACCTGCATGAGATCGACCGACGCTTTGATACCGTCGAGGCCTACTTCGTCTCCGACAAAACGCGGCGCTATTACGATCCTCAGCGGGTTCTCGGCACCGTGTCAGAACAGTCCGCCGATGACAAATGGTACTTCGACGTGAAATCGCTGCCCGCCGATCAGGCGTGGATGGTCGATCTGCGCACCGATCCCGAGGACCGCACCCAGTTGGATATCTTCATCAACTACAAGGTGATGGACTATGACGATAATGTGATCGGCGTAACCGGCGTGGGCATTTCGGTGGAAAAAATCCGCCATTTTATCGAGGACTATCAGCAGCGCTATAACCGCACCATCTACTTTATCGATAAGACCGGCGAGGTTACCCTGCACGGACAGCATTTTAAACGCCCGCTGAATATCCGCCGGCAAACCGGCCTTGCGCCGCTGACTACCGCCATTCTGACCGTGCCCGGCGGCGCCTGGCAGTATCAGGCCGACGGTCGGCAGATTTATCTGCACACCCGCTATATCCCCGAATTCGACTGGTATCTGATGATTGAACAGACCAACCATCCGGCGGAGCAGAAGCTGTGGCTGACGCTGATGCAGAATATGGGCATCAGCGCCGCGGTCAGCGCGCTGTTTCTGTTTTTTCTGTGGCTGACCATCGGCGGTTACCAGCGCCGACTGGAGCGCATGGCGACCACGGACAAGCTTACCGGGCTGATGAACCGTCAGGCGTTTGAAGATCAGTTCAGGCGCATCAGCCCGCTGACGCGTCACGGCCAGCGCCAGCGTTCATTACTGCTGCTTGATGTGGATCACTTCAAGCAGGTCAACGACCGCGATGGCCACATCGCCGGCGATCGGGTGCTGCAGCATATCGCCACGCTGATTCAAAACAGCATCCGCACATCCGATCAGGCCTGCCGCTGGGGCGGCGAAGAATTCGCCATTTTGCTGGAGGACTGCGGCGAAGAAGCCGCCTTCGAACGCGCCGAGGCGCTGCGCGTACGGATTGGGGAGTCGGTCACCGAGTCAGACCACCGTCCGATACAGGTCACCATCAGCTGCGGCGTCGCCGAATCTTTTGCGCAAGAAACGCTGGACGCGCTGATTAACCGCGCGGACGTCGCGCTCTATCAGGCCAAACAGCAGGGACGCAATCGCAGCGTGCGCGCCGACTTGCCCGAGCGGCGCGGCGCATAACGCGCGCGCCGTTTCAGTCCATCGCTTCCGCGCGACGGGCTATCACGCCGGCTATCGCCGGGCTGGAACTCAGCGTGCGAATCTCGCTGAATAACGCGCCGGCTTCGTCATATTCCTGACGCAAATAGCCCAGCCACTGCTTAATGCGCGCTACGTGATACAGGCCGGTGTCGCCCTGTTTTTCCAGCCGTACATAGTTATCCAGCAGCCGCATCACCCCGGACCACGGCATGCGCGGCTCGTCGTATTTAATCACCCGGCTCAGGTTCGGCACATTAAGCGCGCCGCGCCCCAACATCAGCGCATCGCAGCCGGTAATGTTCAGGCACTCGCGCGCGCTGCGATGGTCGCGGATTTCGCCGTTGGCGATCACCGGGATTTTCAGACGACGGCGGATTTCGCCGATCGCCGCCCAGTTGATGCGTTCGGCGCGGTAACCGTCCTCTTTGGTTCGGCCGTGCACTACCAGTTCGCTGGCGCCGGCCTGTTCGACCGCGTCGGCAATCTCAAAACGCCGCTGATCCGAATCCCAGCCCAGACGTATCTTTACCGTAAGCGGCAAATGCGCCGGGACGGCCGCGCGCATCGCTTTCGCGCCCTGATAGATCAGTTCCGGATCTTTCAGCAGCGTCGCCCCGCCGCCGCTGCCGTTCACCACCTTCGACGGGCAGCCGCAGTTCAGATCTACGCCCCAGGAGCCCAGTTCCACCGCGCGGGCGGCGTTTTCCGCCAGCCAGTGCGGATACTGGCCCAACAGTTGAATACGCACCGGGGTGCCGGCGGCGGTGCGGCTGGCATGATGCAGTTCCGGACAGAGCCGGTAAAAGGATTTGGCCGGCAGCAATTGATCGGTGACGCGCAGAAATTCGGTGATGCACAGGTCGTAGTCGTTCACCGCCGACAGCAGGTGGCGGACCAGCGCATCGAGCACGCCTTCCATTGGAGCAAGTAAAACACGCATAACGCTACTCAGTTAAAAAAAGCACGCCATGTTACAGCCCATCGACCGCGCAGCACAACGGAAAAACATGGCCGCTCAGCGGCGCGCGCTTAACGCGACAGCGCCTGACGCAGCGCGGACGGCGTCAGGCCGCGCTCGATTTTAAACCGATGGCTAAAATGGCTGGCGGAACTGAAGCCGCAGGCCAGCGCGATCTCGGTGATCGACAGCGAGCTGCGGCGCAACATCTCTTCCGCCCGGACCAGCCGACGCTTCAGCATATACTGATGAGGCGCCATTCCCTCGCTCTGCCGGAACATACGGGCGAAATGGTATTCGCTCAGCTCCGCCTCGGCGGCGAGATCGGCCAGCGTCAGCGGCTCGGCGATCCGGCTGTCGATCAGATCTTTTATTCGCCGCGACACGGCCGGCGCCAGTCCGCCGCGCACCGCCGGCATGGCCCATTGCAGTTGAGTATATTGCCGTAACGTATGGATCATCAACAGCGTGGCGGCGCTCGACAGGGCCAGTTGGCTGGCCGGATCGGCCCAGCTATTGTTGAGCAAGAACTGGCGATAGAGCGTGGTGATCTGCGGATCTTCGCTGAAGGTCCGCTCCTCGATACGCAACGCCGCCGGACTGCGATCCCAAATCTGCTCCGCCAGCCGGCGCAGATGATTGTCGTCGCAATACAGATGAACAAAGGACAGATCACCGCGGATATCCCAGGTCGACACGCTTTCCCGCGGCATCAGGCAAAAACGATCGGGGCCGCCGCCGTTGCGCCAGCCGTCCGGCGTTTTATGGTAGCACTCGTAGCCGTCGGCAATGTACAGACTGAGGGTATGGTGATCGGCGTTTTCCACCGTGACGCAATCATGACGGTTAAACCATGAGGCCAGACGCACACCGGATCCCAGTTCGACGGTATCGCGCAACCGGGCTTTGTGATGTTGCATCGTATCGAATACGCGATAGCGCCGCATCGCGACCTCCTTTCCAAAAAAATCGCAAGATTATGTTAGCCGCCGCAAGCGGCTGAAAGCGCCAGTGGCGGCAAAATAGCATATTGGCGGACAGGGTAAATACAAGGAGTCCGCCAATGAATATTGTGCTTTATTTTTCCGTCGTCCTGATCTGGGGAACAACCTGGATTGCGATTCATCTACAGCACGGAACGGTGTCCGCCGAAGTATCCGTGTTCTGGCGCTTTCTGCTGGCCGCGCTGATATTGCTGGCCAGTCTGGCGCTCGCCCGCCGCCTGCGCCCGCTGTCCCGCCAGGCGCATCTGCTCTGTATGATACAGGGATTGTGCGTCTTTGGAGTCAATTTTCTCTGTTTTTATCACGCTATCGCCTGGATTTCGAGCGGTCTGGAATCGGTTATTTTTTCCATGGCGGTATTATTTAACGCGTTTAACAGCCGACTCTTTTTCGGCCAGCGCCTGACATGGAATGTGATGATCGCCGCGCCGCTCGGCATTGTCGGCATTGCGGCGCTCTTCTGGCACGATCTGATGAACATAGAGGCGCAGCCGCGCCTGCTGTGGGGCGTGGGCCTGAGTCTGCTCGGCACCTACTGTTTTTCTCTGGGCAATATGATCAGCTACCGGCACCAGCAGCAACAGCGGGACGTGATGACCACCAACGGCTGGGGCATGCTCTACGGCGCGCTGTGGATGGGGTTAATCAGTCTGTGGCTGGGCTATGATTTCATGCCGGAAAACAGCGCGCGTTATCTGGGATCGCTGTTTTATCTGGCGGTTTTTGGTTCGGTCATCGCTTTCAGCGCGTATTTCAAGCTGGTGGGGCGCATCGGCGCCAGTCAGGCCGCCTACTCCACGCTGCTGTTTCCGCTGATTGCGCTGTCCATCTCCACGCTGTTTGAGAACTATCGCTGGCATGGCAACGCGCTGCTGGGGTTGACGATCATCCTGGCCGGCAATGCCGTGATGTTCTACCGTCCGCATCGCAAACTGACCGCCGCCGCACAGGGGAAATAGCGAGGTCCGAAAACAATCATGGGAGCCTAAAGGCTCCCATGAGGACAACGCGAGCAGAAAACTTACTTCGCGCTGGGTTTGCTGCGGTTTGACGCACTGGGCGCGCGGCGCTGGCCTTCGCCATTACGCCAGCCGCCGCCGTTGCCGCCGCCAGATTTGCGCGGCTGGCGTTCGCTATCCGCGCGCCGGCGTTCGCCCTGCCCGCGTTCGGACTGAGCGCGCTCGGACGGCGCGCCTGAACGCCCGCGCGGGGCGCCGCCGCCCCGGTTGCCCTGGCGGCCATTGACGATCGGCTCCGCCTTAATGCTCGGATCAGGTTCATAACCCGGAAGCGCAATACGCGGGATCTCGCGTTTCAGCAGGCGCTCGATATCGCGCAGCAGCTTGTGCTCATCCACGCACACCAGCGAGATGGCTTCGCCGGTGGCTTCCGCGCGGCCGGTACGGCCAATACGGTGCACATAGTCTTCCGGCACGTTAGGCAGTTCATAGTTCACCACCTGCGGCAACTGGTCGATATCCAAACCGCGCGCGGCGATATCGGTCGCCACCAGCACGCGAATAGTGCCGTCTTTGAAGCTGGCCAGCGCCCGGGTGCGCGCGCCCTGGCTTTTATTGCCGTGAATCGCCGCCGCCGTGATGCCGTCTTTGTTCAGCTGTTCCGCCAGATAGTTGGCGCCGTGTTTGGTCCGGGTAAACACCAGCACCTGGCGCCAGTCGTTCTGTCCGATCATCTGCGACAGCAACTCGCGCTTACGCTTTTTATCCACCAGGTGCACGTGTTGCGTGACCAGTTCCGACGGCGTATTGCGCCGGGCGACTTCCACCGAGGCCGGGTTGGTCAGCAGTTTGCCGGCCAGCAGTTTGATGTCGTCCGAGAAGGTGGCGGAAAACAGCAGATTCTGCCGCTTAGCCGGCAGCTTCGCCAGCACGCGACGGATATCGTGAATAAAGCCCATATCCAGCATGCGATCGGCTTCGTCCAGCACCAGGATTTCAACCTGCGACAGATCGACCGCGTTCTGATGTTCCAGATCGAGCAGACGTCCCGGCGTGGCGACCAGAATATCGACGCCGCCGCGCAGTTTCATCATCTGCGGGTTAATGCTCACGCCGCCAAACACCACCAGCGAACGCAAACGCAGATATTTACTGTAGCTCTGCACGTTTTCGCCAATCTGCGCCGCCAGTTCGCGGGTCGGCGTCAGAATCAGCGCGCGCACCGGACGACGGCCTTTGGCCGGCGCCGGACTTTGGTTCAGCAACTCCAGCAGCGGCAGGGTGAAACCGGCGGTCTTACCCGTCCCGGTCTGGGCGCTGGCCATCAGATCGCGGCCCGACAGAACCACCGGGATCGCCTGGCTCTGTATCGGCGTTGGCGTCTGGTAGCCCTGTTCAGCAACGGCACGCAAAATATCGGCGTTTAAGCCGAGAGAATCAAAAGACATATAGAGAAAAACTCCGATCCGCCCTGACCGGACAGCTGCCGGTGTAGTTTTTCAGGGGGATGATAAGGCGGGTCCTGCAGGTTGACTTCTGCCGGCGAATCAGCCGGGCAACCATCACTTACGCATTACCACGATCAACGGGCACAAACTACGGTGCATAACTGGCACAGAGTGTAACAGAGATTTGTGACGTAAAGGGATTTTTCTCCTGGATAATTGCTTGACAGGCCTTCGCTTTCGGACCAGGGTTAATCAATCGAATGATTAACTTTACCATCGCTTATGCCAACTTCCTCAGCGCCTGCCGGGCCCGTCACCCCAACACCGCGCGGCGAGCAGGCCCGCCAGCAGTTGATTGACGCCGCCATCGCCCTGTTCGGCGCCTATGGCACCCACGGCGCGACCACGCGGCAGATTGCCAGCCGCGCCGGGCAAAATATCGCCGCCATTACCTATTATTTTGGCTCCAAAGACGGGTTGTATCTCGGCGTAGTACAGTGGATCGCCGACTTTATCGAGCGTGAATTTCAGCCGCTGACGCGCGATATCGACGCCCTGCTGGCGCAGTCCGCGCCGCCGCCCGAATCCTGCCGCAAGGCGATCCACCGGATAACCAGAATGTTTGCGCATTTGCTGACGCGCGACGAAACCATGGACCTGAGCCGCATAATGTCGCGCGAACAGCTGCTGCCCACCGAAGCCTTTACCCTGCTGCACCAGCGGATCTACGCGCCGCTGCACCAGCGCCTGACCGGGCTGGTGGCCTGCTTCGCCGGTCTGGACGCGACGACGGAGTCCGCGATCATGCATACCCACGCCATGTTGGGCGAAGTGTTGTCCTTCCGCATCGCCAGAGAAACCATCTGCCGCCGCGCCGGCTGGCGCACCATCGGGCAGGAGCAGACCGAGCAAATCGCACAGATAGTAACGCAGCATATCGATTTCATTCTTTATGGACTGCGGGCGCAGCACGCCCGCTAAGACAAGGGCCTGAGAGGTATGAACAAGAAAAAATGGGCGGTTGCCATCGTCATTCTGGCAATTATCGTCGCGCTGATTTACGGCGTTATGTATTACCGGCAGCAGCAACAGAAACCGCTAACGCTTTACGGCAATGTGGATATCCGCACGGTCAACGTCGCCTTCCGGGTCGGCGGGCGTCTCGCCTCGCTGGCGGTCGACGAAGGCGATGCCGTTCGTCAGGGGCAGCCGCTGGCCGTACTGGATGATGCGCCTTACCAGAACGCGTTGCGCGAGGCGCAGGCCAACGTCGCCAGCGCCCGGGCCAAACTGGCGCTGCTGCAGGAAGGCTACCGCAGCGAAGAGATCGCCCAGGTGCGCTCGCAGGTCGGCCAGGCGCAAGCGGCGTTCAATTACGCCAACAGTTTCTGGCAGCGTCAGCAAGGTCTGTGGGCGCGGCGCACCATCGCCGCCAACACGCTGGAAGACGCCAGGGCGGCGCGCGATCAGGCGCAATCCGCCCTGCAGGCGGCCAAAGACAAGCTGAACCAATACGAACGCGGCAATCGCCCGCAGGAAATCGCCGCGGCTAACGCCGCGCTGGCCCAGAGCGAAGCGGCGCAGGCGCAGGCCGAACTCGATCTGCAAGACAGCCGCCTGCCCGCGCCGTCTGACGGAGTGATCCTGACCCGCGCTGTAGAGCCGGGCAGCATTCTGAGCGCCGGCAGCACGGTGTTTACCGTCTCGCTCACCCGGCCGGTATGGGTGCGCGCCTACGTTAACGAAACGCAGTTGCAGGAGGCGCAACCGGGACGCGAGGTGGAAATATACAGCGACGGCCGGCCCGATAAACCGTGGCGCGGCAAGATTGGCTTTGTCTCGCCCAGCGCGGAGTTCACCCCGAAAACGGTGGAAACGGAAGAGCTGCGCACCGACCTCGTTTACCGGCTGCGCATCGTGGTCGCCGATCCCGACGATCAACTGCGCCAGGGCATGCCGGTCACTCTGCGCTTCACCGACGACGGCCGCGCACAATGAGCAACCCGCTCGCGCGCATTGAACTGAACGCGCTGGAGAAGCGCTTCGCCGGAATGGCGAAACCGGCGCTGGCGCCGCTAAGCATCACGATCAGCGCCGGCGCGGTGACCGGGCTGGTCGGACCGGACGGCGCCGGCAAAACCACCCTGCTGCGCATACTGGCCGGCCTGCTGACGCCGGACGGCGGCGATGCGCGGGTGGCCGGCCTCAATCCGGTCAGCGACGACCGCCGGCTACACGCCATTCTCGGCTATATGCCGCAGAAGTTTGGTCTGTACGAAGATTTGACCGTGATGGAAAATTTGACGCTGTATGCCGATCTGCGCGGCATTACCGGCGAGGAACGGCGTCAGACCTTCGAGCGCCTGCTGGCATTCACCGCCCTCGCCGACTTTACCGATCGGCTGGCCGGCAAACTCTCCGGCGGCATGAAGCAGAAGCTGGGGCTGGCCTGTACGCTGCTGGGTCAACCCAAGGTGCTGCTGCTGGATGAGCCCGGCGTGGGCGTCGACCCGATCTCGCGGCGCGAACTGTGGCGCATGGTGCACGATCTGGCCGATGAGGGCATGCTGATCCTGTGGAGCACGTCCTATCTGGACGAGGCCGAGCAGTGCCGCGAAGTGCTGCTGCTCAACGAAGGAGAACTGCTCTACAACGGCGCTCCGCAGGCGCTGACGCAGCGCATGGCCGGCCGGACGGTGCTGCTGGAGGCCGGTTCGGGCAATAACCGCCGGCTGCTGCAAAAAGCGCTGCGCCAGCCGCAGGTCAGCGACGGCGTGATTCAGGGTAAATCGGTGCGTCTGATCCTCAAGCAGGACAGCGACGCACGTCAGCTGCTGCAAACGCTCGGTCTGAACGCGGACCAGATGGAACAGACCGCGCCACGCTTCGAAGACGCCTTTATCGATCTGATGGGCGGAGTGACGAACAGCGAGTCCTCGCTGGCCGGCATCATGCCGCAAATCGATACCAGCGCCGGCGATACCGTGATCGAGGCGCGCGAATTGACCAAAAAATTCGGCAGCTTCGCCGCCACCGATCATGTCAATTTCGCCGTCAAACGCGGCGAGATTTTCGGACTGCTGGGTCCCAACGGCGCCGGCAAATCCACGACCTTTAAGATGATGTGCGGCCTGCTGGTGCCGACCTCCGGCCACGCGCTGGTGCTGGAAATGGATTTGAAAACCAGTTCGGGCAAGGCGCGTCAGCATCTGGGTTATATGGCGCAAAAATTTTCGCTTTACGGCAACCTGACAGTAGAACAAAACCTGCGTTTCTTTTCCGGCGTTTACGGACTAACCGGCAAACGTCAGCAGCACAAGATGGCGGAAATGAGTCAGGCCTTTAATTTCGAACCGATTTACCAGCAGACGCCGGATTCGCTGCCGCTGGGCTTCAAACAGCGTCTGGCGCTGGCCTGCGCGCTGATGCACGAACCGGATATCTTATTCCTCGACGAACCCACCTCCGGCGTGGACCCGCTGACCCGGCGCGAGTTCTGGCTGCACATCAACGGCATGGTTGAAAAAGGCGTCACCGTGATGGTTACCACCCATTTTATGGATGAAGCGGAGTACTGCGATCGCATCGGTCTGGTGTATCACGGCAAGCTGATCGCCAGCGGCACGCCCGACGATCTGAAACGGCAGGTGGCCGGCGGCGACACGCCCAACCCAACGATGGAACAGGCGTTTATCGCGTTGATTCAGCAGTGGGATCGGGAGGCAAAACATGGCTGAGCAGCCAACTTTCGCGGGCATCTCCTGGCGCCGCACCCGGGCGCTGTGCATCAAGGAAACGCGCCAGATTCTGCGCGATCCGAGCAGCGCGCTGATCGCCTTTTTCATTCCGCTGATGCTGCTGTTTATCTTCGGCTACGGCATCAATCTCGACTCCAGCCGGCTGCGCGTCGGTATCCTGCTGGAACAGCAAAGCGAGGACGCGCGCGATCTGGCGCAGGCGTTTATCGGCTCGCCGTTCCTGCAGCCGACGGTCAGCAATAACCGTCAGCAGTTGACGGAGATGATGCAGGCCGGCACCATCCGCGGCATGATCGTCATCCCGGTTAATTTCGCCAGCCAGATGGCGCGCGACGGCGCGACGGCGCCCATCCAGGTGATTACCGACGGCAGCGAACCGAACACCGCCAGCTTTGTGCAGGGCTACAGCGAGGGCGTCTGGCAGATCTGGCAGCAACAGCGCGCCGAACGGCGCGGGGAAAAATTTGAATCGCTGATCGAGGTACAGCCGCGCTACTGGTTCAACCCGGCCGCCGTCAGCCAGCATTTTATTATTCCCGGCGCCATCACCATCATTATGACGGTGATTGGCGCGATCCTCACCTCGCTGGTGATCGCGCGCGAGTGGGAGCGCGGCACCATGGAAGCGCTGCTGTCCACCCAGATCACGCGTACCGAGCTGCTGCTGTCCAAACTGCTGCCCTACTACGTACTGGGCACCGCCGTCATGATCCTGTGCATGGTGGTGGCGGTATTCATCCTCGGCGTGCCCTACCGCGGTTCGCTGCTGCTGCTGCTGCTGATCAGCACCCTGTTTCTCGCCTGTACCCTCGGCATGGGGCTGCTGATTTCCACCCTGACCCGCAATCAGTTCAACGCGGCGATGGTGGCGCTTAACGCCGCGTTCATCCCTTCGATTATGCTGTCCGGCTTTATTTTCGAGATCGACAGTATGCCGGCGCTGGTCAGCACCGTCTCTTATATCATTCCGGCGCGCTACTTCGTCAGCACGATGAAGACCCTGTTTCTGGCCGGCAATATCGGCAGCGTACTGCTGATCAATATCGTGTTCCTGATCGTTTCGGCCTGCGTGTTTATCGGCCTGACGGCGTGGAAAACCCGGCGCCGGCTGGATTAAGGAGTCGTCATGTTTAATCGCTTATGGACCCTCATCGTAAAAGAGCTGCAGTCGCTGCTGCGCGAACCACAGACGCGCGCCATCCTGATCGCACCGGTGATCCTGCAGGTCGTTCTGCTGCCGTTCGCCGCCACGCTGGACGTTACCAACGCCACCATCGCCATTTACAGCGAAGACAACGGCCAGGCTTCGGTGGAGCTGACCCAGCGGCTGGCGAAGGCCAGCGCGTTCTCGCAGGTTCTGCTGCTGCATAGCCCGCAACAGGTGGCGCCCACGCTGGACAACCAGCGCGCGCTGTTGCTGGTGCGTTTCCCCGCCGATTTTTCGCGCGATATCGCCAGCGGCCGGACCGCCTCCCTGCAGGTGATCCTGGACGGCCGCAATTCGAACAGCGCGCAAATCGCCGCGCGCTATGTGCAGCAGATCGCACGCGACTATCAGCTGGAGCTGCTGGGCGATCGCGGCACGCTCAACAACAGCGAACTGGTGGTGCGCCACTGGTATAACCCGAATCTGGATTACAAATGGTTTGTGGTGCCGTCGCTGATTGCGCTGATCACCACGATTGGCGTGCTGATCGTCACCGCGCTGTCGGTGGCGCGCGAACGGGAACAGGGAACGCTGGAACAGCTGTTGGTTTCGCCGCTGTCGACCTGGCAAATCTTCGTCGGCAAAGCGGTGCCGGCGCTGATTGTCGCCAGCTTTCAGGGCTCCATCGTGCTGGGCGTGGGAATTTTGGGCTATCGCATCCCTTTCGCCGGTTCGCTGCTGCTGTTTTACGCCGCCATGCTGACCTACGGCCTGTCGCTGGTCGGCTTCGGTCTGTTGATTTCAGCGCTGTGCTCCACCCAGCAGCAGGCGTTCATCGGCGTGTTTGTCTTTATGATGCCGGCCATCCTATTGTCCGGCTACGTCTCGCCGGTCGAAAATATGCCGGTGTGGCTGCAGCACCTGACGTGGATAAACCCGATACGTCACTTTACCGATATCACCAAACAGATCTACCTCAAGGACGCCGATTTTCACATCATCTGGCACAACCTGTGGCCGCTGTTGGTCATTACCGCGTTCACCGGCAGTATCGCTTACCGCATGTTCCAGCGTAAGGTGGCGTAACGGGCCGACAGCCGGTCATTCAGCGCCCGCGACTGTCGGTACGATCGGCGCGGGGCGTGAACGCTCCGCGCCGGCGCGACTACTCAAGGCTAACCACCACAACGGATTTGGCGGGGATTTTCAGCGTCAACACCGAACCGTTGATTTTACCGTCCTGGTAACTGGCCGGGTGAATAACTTCGGTCTGACCCAGCACGTTATGCGCATCCATCACCGCGCTGGTCAGCACTTCGCCGGAGACCGACTTCGCCTTTAGCGTTCCCAGATCGATGGCCAGCTCATAGCCTGCGCGCAGGTTCATATTGGCCACGCCGATATAGACCTTGCCGTCCTTCGCCCTGGCGGCGGAAACATTAAATGCCGGGAACGACTTGTCGCCGGCCGACAACAGCGGCGCCTTCACGTCGAGCGGGATAGCGGTGGAATCCTGAAACGGCACGTACATTTTGAATGCATAATAAGTCGGCGTCAGCGCGATCTTATCGCCCGCGGTCAGAATCATCGCCTGCAGAACGTTGATGGTCTGCGCGATGTTGGTCATCCGCACGCGTTCAGCGTATTTATGGAAAATATTAAAATTGGCGGCGGCCAGAATCCCATCGCGCAGGGTGTTCTGCTGGAACAGATGGCCAGCGTAAGTGCCGGGTTCAACATTATACCAGGTGCCCCACTCGTCAACGAACAGACCGATGCGTTTTTGCGGATCGTGTTTGTCCATCACGGCGATATGCTGCTGCAGCACATCATCCATACGCATGGTTTGCTGGAAAATCGCGTTCCATTGCTCTACGGGAAAACCCGTGGCGCTGGCCTGATTACGATTGACCCATTCGCCCGTCAGCACGGTGTAGAAATGCAAAGAGATGGCGTCCATGTGAAACGCGGCGTTTTTCATCACCACATCGGTCCAGTGGGTGTCGTCGTTATTGGCGCCGGAGCCGACGCGCAGCGCGGTATTGTCATTGCCCTCATGGAAATTGAGGCCGTCTTTATGGAAGAACGATCCCCAGCGGCGCAGTTCGTTGGAATAATATTCCGGCGTCATATTGCCGCCGCAGCCCCAACTCTCATTGCCGATGCCGATAAACGGCACCTTAAACGGTTCGTCGCGGCCGTTGGCGCGGCGCTCGTTGGCCAGACTGTCCTGGTCCTTCGAGGTCAGGTATTCAATCCATTCGCGCATTTCCGTCGGCGTGGAGGTGGCGACATTGACCGAGATATAGGCGTCCGCGCCGATCTGTTCGGCAAAATCGAAAAATTCATGGGTGCCGAACGCATTGCTTTCCAGAGCGCCGCCCCACCAGTTATTCTTGCGCACCGGGCGCTTATCGCGCGGCCCAATGCCGTCTCGCCAGTGATATTCATCGGCAAAACATCCGCCCGGCCAGCGGACTACCGGCACTTTGATCGCCTTAAGCGCGGCGACCACATCATTTCTGATGCCGCGCGTGTTCGGAATGGCGGAATCGGGGCCAACCCAAATGCCGTCGTAAATGCTGCGCCCCAGATGCTCGGAGAACTGACCATAGAGGTAGCGCGATATTTGCGGGCCGGATTTTTCCGCCTGCAGCGTCGCTTCAATGCGGCTATCCGCGCCAGCCGCCGACATTACTCCCATCCATCCCGCCATGAAAAGCGTAGTGCGTTTAATCATTCTCATCGACCCCTCGTCAATAACATAAAGATAAAAAAAAACCCAAGTGAGCCTCTTGCGAGAACCCACTCAGGTTTTGCCTGGCCAGCGGCCAGTAACAATCCAGATTGATATTAACGAGAAAGACTATAGAGAATAGCCGGACCGCGATATAACGCCGATCACACTTCCGCCTTTCCCGATCGCGAATGCGGCCTTAACGGCGGTTGCCGAAAATACGCAGCAGCATCAGGAACAGGTTGATGAAGTCCAGATACAGCGTCAGCGCGCCGACGATCGAATATTTGCGGAAATTATCCTTGTCGTTCGGGGACAGCTGTTCGCCGATGCCTTTCAGCTTCTGCGTGTCATAGGCGGTCAGCCCCACGAACACCAGCACGCCGATATAGGTCACCGCCCACATCAGCGCGGTGCTTTTCAGCCAGATATTGACCAGCGACGCCAGGATAAGCCCGATCAGCGCCATAAACAGCATGCTGCCAAAGCCGCTTAAATCGCGCTTCGTCGTGTAACCATACAGGCTCATGGCGCCAAACATACCGGCCGTGATCACAAAGGTGCTGGCGATCGACGCGCCGGAATAGAGAATGAAAATGCTGGACAGCGTCAGACCGGTCAGAGCCGAGTACAGCATAAACAATGCGGTCGCCACCCCGCCGCTCAGGCGCTGCACCATACCGGAGATGACGAACACCAGACCGAGCTGCGCGATGATCAGGCCATAGAATGTAATTTTGCTGGAGAACACCAGATCCAATACCGCCGGCGTATTGGCCGCGTACCATGAAACAAACGCCGTGAGCAGCAGCCCGCAGGTCATCCAGCCGTATACCTGCGCCATATACGCCTGAATGCCGCTACCGGCGCGCTCCACGATAGAACCATTAGAACGAGGATATCGATCCATGAGATCACCTTTTTAGTCAATGAAACGAAACGCGAGTCCGGCGGTCGCCGCCCCGCACTGTAGAGCATAGCCTACCACAGATTTCGCCGCGACGCGGCTTCTTGCTTTTCCTGCCGCGCGCGGCCCCGGAAGGGGGTTATTGTAGAGTAATCAGCTTGATAGCGGTTGCGCTACCAACGCTGCGCCGCCTGCCGATCGCTGTCGCGCGACGCCACCCACTGATCGCCCTGCGGCGTGCTTTCCCGCTTCCAGAACGGCGCGCGGGTTTTCAGGTAGTCCATGATGAAACGCGCGGCGTCAAACGCCGCCTCGCGGTGCGGCGCGCTGACGCCGACAAACACGATTTCATCGCCGGGAAACAGTTCGCCGACCCGGTGGATCACGCTGACGCGCGGCAGCCTCCAGCGCTGACGCGCCTCGGCCACAATATCGGCCAGCGTTTTTTCCGTCATGCCCGGATAGTACTCCAGCGTCAGCGCGCTGACGTCCCGCGCCAGATTATGGTTGCGTACCTTCCCGGTGAAGGTCACCACCGCGCCGTCTTCATCACACTGCGCCAGCCACTGATACTCCTCGCCGACGTTAAAGGGCGCCGCGCCCACCCGGATTCGCATCTCGTCCATCATTAACCCCCGGTGACCGGCGGGAAGAACGCCACTTCGTCGCCCGCGCGCAGCGGATGGTTCATCTCGACCAGCGACTGATTGACCGCCGCCAGCAGTTTGCCGCGCTCCAGCGCCAGCGCCCAGCGATCGCCGCGCGCGCACAGCGCCAGACGCAGCGCCTCCACGTCGGCGTAGTCGTCCGTGTCCAGCGCCAGGCGATCCGTTCCGGTTAATTCGCGCACCTGGGCAAAAAACAACACGTTCAGCATACTTCCTCCCGGCGGAAATCGCCCGACTTGCCGCCGCTTTTAGTCAACAGCCGCACCGGACCGATCGTCATATCTTTCTGCGCCGCCTTACACATATCGTAAATCGTCAGCGCTGCGACCGTCGCGGCGGTCAGCGCCTCCATTTCCACGCCGGTCTTGCCGCTTAGCCGGCACAGCGACTCAATGCGCACCCGGTTATGTTCGGGCTGCGCTTCCAGCTCGACCGCCACCTTGCTGAGCAACAGCGGATGGCACAGCGGAATCAGCTCCCAGGTGCGTTTGGCCGCCTGAATTCCGGCGATGCGCGCGGTGGCGAACACATCCCCTTTATGGTGGCTGCCGTCGATAATCATCGCCAGCGTGCGCGGCGCCATGCTGACATAGGCTTCGGCGCGCGCCTCGCGCGCCGTCTCGGCTTTATCCGTGACATCCACCATACTGGCTTCGCCAGCGGCGTTAATATGCGTCAGTTGCGTCATAAATCACTTATTCTTTCAGATGAGGATAAAAATTGCAGGGGCGCTGACGGGCGTCCAGCTGTTCGACGATAATACGCTCCCAGCCGGTGCGGCAGGCGCGGGTGGAACCGGGCAGCGCAAAAATCACCGTCCGGTTGGCCAGACCGGCTATAGCGCGCGACTGCAGGGTCGCGGTGCCGATATCTTCGTACGAAATCATGCGGAACAGTTCGCCGAAGCCGGCGATTTCACGATCGAACAGCACGCCGATCGCTTCCGGCGTCACATCGGCGCCGGTAAAGCCGGTGCCGCCGTTAATCAGAATGACCTGCACCTCTGCGCTGGCGATCCACACCGCGACCTGCGCGCGGACCTGATAGAGATCCTCGGGCGCAATGGCGCGCGCGACAATCTGATGACCGGCCTCTTCGGCCGCCTGCCGCAGGTAATCGCCGGAGGTGTCGTCCTGTTCAGTGCGCCAGCCGGACACCGTGAGAACGGCGATTCGCAGCGGGATAAACGTATCGCTGACCTTACTCATGCTTAACTCCTTCGGAACGTCCGTTTAGCCGCCGATAAACGCCAGATTGGGGGTCATGCCGCTGTTGCCTTCATGCAGCCCGTGCGTTTGCTTTTTCTGCGCTAATCCGCCGGCAATACGCGATTTCAATGCGTCAAGCTGCCGGTCGTCCGTCAGCAGATCGCGCAGCGGGACGCCCTGTTCGCCGAACAGACACAGGTGCAGATTGCCGACGGCCGATACGCGCAGACGGTTGCAGCTCAGACAGAAGTCTTTTTCATACGGCATGATTAGACCGATCTCGCCCTGATAATCGGGATGGCTGAACACCTGAGCCGGACCGTCGCTCAGGCCGCGCGGCTGCCGCAGCCAGCCCTGCTGCAGCAAACGCTGGCGAATCTCCGTCCCCGCCACGTGGCGCTGGCGAAACAGTTCGCCGCCCTCGCCGGTTTCCATCAGCTCGATGAAACGCAACTGGATCGGCCGGCGGCGAATCCAGGCCAGAAAACTGTTCAGGCTGCTGTCGTTAACGCCGCGCATCAGCACCGTGTTAACTTTGACGCGGGAAAAGCCGCAGGCGAAGGCGGCATCGATACCGTCCATGACCAGGCGAAATTTGTCCTGACCGGTGATGGCGTGAAACTGACGGGCGTCCAGGCTGTCGACGCTGACGTTGAGGCTGGTCAACCCGGCCTCGCGCCAGCGCGCGACATCGCGCGCCATCCGGTAACCGTTGGTGGTCACCGCCAGCGCGCGAATCGCCGGGTTTTCGCGCACCGCCGCGATAATGTCAACGAAGTCGCGACGCAGGGTGGGTTCGCCGCCGGTGAGCCGCACCTTCTCCGTCCCCAGTTCGGCGAAGGCGCGGCTGACGCGGCGAATTTCTTCCAGAGACAGGAAGCCGCGCTGTCCGGCGCCGTCGGGACGATAGCCGTCCGGCAGGCAATAGGTACAGCGGAAATTGCATACGTCGGTGATCGACAGACGCAAATAGTAGAACTTACGCGCAAACGCATCAGTCAGTTGACTCACGATAAACACCTTTCCAGATACGGGAGATGCGGGCATTTCTGCCGTGCACCCTGGTGACCCGAAGGCCACGGCCCAGACGCCATATGCCGCGCGATGCGGCACTTAGGCGACTGGGCTAGGAGTTTGATTTTGTCGCCGCGACGACAAAACCGTGATAATGACAGGGAGTCTACCGCTAACCTTTGCCGCCGTCACTTAAAATGCGGTATATACATTGATATATAACGATTTTATCCCACGCCCGCACCGGGCCGCGCAAGCGGCGCCGGCGCGCCTCTGACTGAGGATTTTTCGCCTTTTTGCGCCAGATCCGCTACCTTACGCGAATTATCATATTTTCTTATCCTAAGGATCACTATGCGCAACCGCACACTGGCCGATCTCGACCGGGTCGTCGCTCTTGGCGGCGGTCACGGGCTGGGCCGCGTGATGTCATCCCTCTCTTCGCTCGGCTCCCGTCTGACCGGGATTGTCACCACCACCGACAACGGCGGCTCGACCGGCAGAATACGCCGGGCGGAAGGCGGTATCGCCTGGGGCGACACCCGCAACTGCCTTAACCAGCTGATCACCTCGCCCAGCGTGGCCTCGGCCATGTTCGAGTACCGCTTCAGCGGCAACGGCGAACTGGCCGGCCACAATCTGGGCAACCTGATGCTGCGCGCGCTCGATCACCTGAGCGTGCGGCCGCTGGAGGCGATCAATCTGCTGCGCAACCTGCTGAAGGTCGACGCCTTTCTGATCCCGATGTCGGAGCAACCGGTCGATCTGCAGGCGGTGGATGAACAGGGTTACCCGGTGTACGGCGAAACGGCGATCGACCAGATGGCGACGGTGCCGCAGGATCTGCTGCTGGTGCCGCCGGTCAGCGCCACGCGCGAAGCGCTGGACGCCATTGCCGAAGCCGATCTGATCCTGATCGGCCCCGGCAGCTTTCTCACCAGCCTGATGCCGCCGCTGCTGCTGAGCGACCTGACGCGGGCGCTGCGCCGTACCCAGGCGCCGATCGTTTATATTGATAATCTGGGGCAGGAACTCAGCCCGGCGGCGGCCAGCATGACGCTGGCGCACAAGCTGGCGATGATAGAAAGCAAGGTGGGACGACGAATTATCGACGCCGTGCTGGTCAGCCCGACGACCGACGTCAGCCAGATTCACGATCGGCTGATCGTACAACAACCGCTGGCCGCCAGCGATGTGCCGCACCACCACGACCGACAGCGCCTGCGCGACGCGCTGGAGAAAACGCTGCAGGCGCCGGGCTGACGACGGCGTTACTGCGCCGCGTCTTCGCGCAGCCAGGGCGTATAGGTCACGCCGGTCAGAATCCCTTCCGGGCTGAGAAAACGGCTCACCGTTTGCCCCCAGGGCTCCAGCCGGTTTTCGATCAGCAACTGATAGCCGTGCTGTTGCAGAATCCGCGAGGCCTGCGCCACGTCATCCACCTCCAGCTCCAGCCAGCACTGCGGCTCCGGCAGCGTTTCCGGCCAGTCCGGCCGGCCGAAACAGGACTGACTGGCCTGCGCCAGCGGCCACAGCGAGAAATGTTTCACGCCGTCCAGCCTGTCCGTCAGCAGATAGTCTTCGTTGCCCGGCATCGCCTGCAGCGGCAGCCCCAACGCTTGCAGCCAGAGGCGGCTGCTCTCCGTCTGTGAGCGCACCACCGGCCCGAAGCCGGCCACGAAACGCACGTTTAACTGCGGTATCGACATACTGTTTCTCCCTAAAAGGCTATTTTTTCAGCCCGATAACAATCAGGACAAGGCGATAAACTGTTCGCGCAGCGCGTGTACCTGGTCGCGCAGGCTGGCCGCCTCTTCGAACTCCAGGTTCTGCGCATGCTGCAACATTTTGCTCTCCAGCTCGCGGATTTTCTGCTGTAGCGCCTGCGGCGACAGCGCCTGATAAGGCGCCACCGACTCGGCCGCCTTTTTGCCGACCTTGCCGCGCCCTTTGCCCACCTTCTGGCCCAGTTGCAGAATATCGCCGATTTCCTTATTCAACCCCTGCGGCACAATGCCGTGCGCCTCATTATAGGCCTGCTGTTTTTCCCGTCTGCGCTCCGTCTCGCCAATCGCCTTTTCCATCGACGCCGTAATACGGTCGCCGTACAGAATCGCCTTGCCGTTCAGGTTGCGCGCCGCGCGGCCGATGGTCTGGATCAGCGAGCGTTCGGAACGCAGGAAGCCTTCTTTATCCGCATCCAATATCGCCACCAGCGACACCTCCGGCATATCCAGCCCCTCGCGCAGCAGGTTGATGCCCACCAGCACGTCGAATTCGCCGAGGCGCAGATCGCGGATAATCTCCACCCGCTCGACGGTATCGATATCAGAGTGAAGGTAGCGCACCCGTTCGCCGTGCTCTTCCAGATACTCGGTCAGGTCTTCGGCCATGCGTTTGGTCAGCGTGGTGACCAGCACGCGCTCATTCAGCGTCGCGCGCAGGCGGATTTCCGACAGCAGGTCATCCACCTGGGTCGCCACCGGACGCACCTCGATCAGCGGGTCCAGCAGACCGGTCGGCCGCACCACCTGGTCGATCACCTCGCCGCCGGATTTATCCAGTTCATAGGCGCCCGGCGTCGCCGAGACATAAATGGTCTGCGGCGCAAGCGCCTCGAACTCTTCAAATTTCATCGGCCGGTTATCGAGCGCGGAAGGCAGGCGGAAGCCATACTCCACCAGCGTCTCCTTGCGCGCCCGGTCGCCGCGATACATCCCGCCGATCTGCGGAATGGTGACGTGCGACTCATCGATCACCAGCAGCCCGTCGGCCGGCAGGTAGTCAAACAGCGTCGGCGGCGGCTCGCCCGGCCCGCGGCCGGACAAGAAGCGCGAGTAGTTTTCAATGCCCGAGCAGTAGCCCAGTTCGTTCATCATTTCCAGATCGAACTGAGTGCGCTGGCTTAGCCGCTGCTCTTCCAGCAGCTTGTCGTTGGCCAGCAGCACCTTACGGCGATCGGCCAGCTCCAGTTTAATCTCTTCCATCGCCTGTAAAATACGCTCGCGCGGCGTGACGTAGTGGGTCTTCGGGTAGATGGTGTAGCGCGGAACAACCTGTTCGACCTGGCCGGTCAGCGGATCGAACAGGGACAGGCGCTCGACCTCCTCATCGAACAATTCGACGCGCAGGGCGGTATCTTCCGATTCGGCGGGGAAAATGTCGATCACCTCGCCGCGCACGCGGAACGTGCCGCGCTGAAAGGCCTGATCGTTGCGGGTATACTGCAGTTCGGACAGCCGGCGCAGAATCGCGCGCTGGTCGATGATCATGCCGCGGGTCAGATGCAGCATCATTTTCAGATACAGATCGGGATCGCCCAGCCCGTAAATGGCCGACACCGAAGCCACCACTACCACGTCGCGCCGTTCCAGCAGCGCTTTAGTGGCCGACAGGCGCATCTGTTCGATATGCTCGTTCACCGAGGCGTCTTTTTCAATAAAGGTATCCGAACTGGGCACATAGGCTTCCGGCTGATAGTAATCGTAGTAAGAGACGAAATACTCCACCGCATTGTCCGGGAAAAACGCTTTCATCTCGCCATATAGCTGGGCCGCCAGCGTTTTATTCGGCGCCAGCACCATGGTGGGCCGGTTGAGATCGGCGATCACGTTGGCGATGGTGAAGGTTTTACCGGAGCCGGTCACCCCCAGCAGCGTCTGATGGGCCAACCCATCCTCCAGCCCCTCTTCAAGGCGCCGGATGGCTTCAGGCTGATCGCCGGCGGGCTGAAACGCGGAATGTAATTTGAATGCTTTACTCATGAACGGGCTACCTGCTGAATACGTGCGCGGAATCAGAATACGGACGGCGAAATAAGCGCGACGACCGGCTATCTATTATGGTGCGAATCCGCCGCTTTGCCAGTCACATAATACTGGATATAAAAACAGCATCAAGCGCTTTATGCCGGCGCGACGCGTCGATACGGGCGAAAAAAAAGCGCCGTCCGGACGAGATGCGCGATGGCCGGCGTCACGGGTTCATTCGCCGCAATTGTCAAGCCCGTTTATCCCCAGCCGACGCGTTTTTTTAACATCTGGCCGGCCGGGCGCGGGTTAAATGATGCCGCCAATCCGCGCGGGTCAGTACAGGACTTGATTTTAGCTAACGATATGATAATTAGTAAGTTTGAAAAAAAGCGGAGAATAGCGCCAATCGCGTTGGAAGCCGCGCCCTCTCTCGTTTTTTACGCTTTTCTTAACCCTAATGCACACAGTTATCCACAGAAATAGTGGATAACTCCCACAATCCCGCGGCCGCTCTGGCTTAGAGAAATGCCGCTCTGCCCGCGCATTTGCCGCGACATGGATTTTTTTAACGTTTTTTTTCGTTATTTCCCGCACAAAATTATGCTGAAAAAAGCTAAATCCCTGTCGTCGCGGGGCGGAGAGCGCCGTAGCGCCACCCTGCCCGAATGACCCGAAGCCAAAGTTCAAGCTGCTTTTTTCTATTGATTAACGGGAATTGATGCGGAAATGACGATTTCAGACCGGCGGCAGTCGACAATCGCGCCCACAGACGGCGGATGAGACGCGTCCGGCGGGTAGTGAAATCCGTGCTCTTCCCTGCCGCGCGGAGGAAATAACCATCCTGCCTTTTTGGCTGATTTCCATTCCCCCGGCCTTTCCTGCCCGCACGGGAATAATGCCCTCTCCCGCCTCGCGCCCGTTAACGGGGCGCCAGCGGCGCCAGATCGAGATAAGCGGCCAGGTCCTGCCGCCGCCCGGCGGGCAGATGAGGGATTTCGCCCAGAAGCGGCGCATTGAGCGACTGGCGCAGGGTAGCCAGATATTCCGCCTGCCGGCGGCCCGGCGCGACCACCGCATTGGCGATCCAGCCGCCGAGCGTCAGGCCGGCCTGCGCGATGGCGGCGGCGGTCAGCAACGCGTGATTAATACAGCCCAGCTTCATGCCGACCACCAGGATCACCGGCAGCCGCTCCGCCGCGACCCAGTCGGCCAGCGTCTCGCGACCGGACAGCGGGGTAAACCAGCCGCCCGCCCCTTCCACCACGATCCAGTCGGCGCGCCGCTCAATGCGCCGCAGCCCGTCGGACAGCCGCGCCAGCGACACCGGCCGCCCCTCCGCGGCGCTGGCGATATGCGGCGAGGTGGCCTCGGCGAAGGCCAGCGGATTCACCTCGTCATAATCCAGCCGCACGCTGCCGCTGGCCTGCAGCAGCAACGCGTCGCCGTTGCGCAGGCCGGCGGGCGTTTGCTCGCTGCCGGACGCCACCGGTTTATAGCCGGCGCAGCGATAGCCGGCGCGCGTCGCCGCCTGCAGCAGCGCGCAGCTGGCGAGGGTTTTGCCCACATCAGTATCCGTTCCGGTCACAAACCAGCGTTCAATCATGATAAAGCACACCATAAATCAGATGATAACTCAGCGGAAAGCCCTGTTCCCGCCGCGGATAGCCGGTCGCCAGCGCATCGAGCCGCCGCCGCCCCAGCAGGCCGGGAGCACGTCCCTGCTGCAGCCAGGTGGCGCCGATGCCTTTTAGCGACTGCATCAGCGTCATCACGTCCGAAAACCACAGGCAGTGCTGTTCGGCACTAATTTGATGGCGCCAGGGTCGACAGGCCTGCTCGATCGCCGCGGCCGGCAGAAAGCGGTTCACCCGCCGCGAACCGTCCAGCGCCGTCCAGGCCTGCGCCAGTTCCTGCAGAGAGCCCTGCGCAAGGGTGGAAAACACCACCCGGCCGCCCGGCCGCGTGACGCGGTGCAGTTCGGCCAGCGCGCGCGGCAGCGTATCGCACCACTGTACCGCCAGGTTGCAGAAGCTGATGTCCACCGCGCCGTCGGGCAGCGGCAGATGTTCGATATCGCCGCTCAGATAATGCGTGGCGGCCTGCTGCTGGCGCGCCTGAGCCAGCATCTCCGCCGACAGGTCGAGCGCCGTCACCTCGCGCCCCTGCTGACGCCAGCGCCGGCTGAAATAGCCTGTGCCGCAGCCGGCGTCCAGCACCTGTCGGCCGGGATGATCGGCGCTCAGCGCCATCAGCCGCTCGCCGCTGATGCGCTGCAGTTCGGCAAAACGATCGTAGCGCGCCGCCGCCCGGCCGAAGGCCCGGGCGATGGCCTGCTTATCCGCCTGACGCGGCGCGGGCTCAGTCGGCATGGCGCAGTACCTCCAGCAGCCTATCGATATCTTCCGGCTGGTGGGCCGCCGTCAGGGTGATTCGCAATCGGGCGCTGCCCGGCGGCACCGTCGGCGGACGCATGGCGCTGACCCACATGCCGGCCGCGCGCAGCCGCTGCGCCAGTTCCAGCGCCCGCCCGTTGTCGCCCACGATCAGCGGCTGAATAGCGCTGTCCGAGTCGGTAAGACGCCACGGCAGCGCGCGCAGGCCGGCGCGCAACTGCCGAATATTGCGCTGCAGCGCGGCGCGCAGATCGTCGCCCTGACGGATACGGGTCAGCGCGGCGCTCAGCGCGCAGGCCTGGGCGGCCGGCATGGCCGTGCTGTAGATCAGATGACGGGCGAACTGCAGCAAATACTCCGCCGTCGGCTGTTCGCACAGCACCGCCGCGCCGCTGACGCCGAAAGCCTTGCCGAACGTGACCACCAGCAGATCGGGCCGCACGCCCTGACGCCAGCAGCTGCCGCGCCCCTGCTCGCCGCACACGCCGATGCCGTGCGCGTCATCCACCATCAGCCAGGCGCCGGCGGCGCGGCTGAGCCGCTGCAGCTCGGCCAGCGGCGCGCTGTCGCCGTCCATGCTGAACACGCCCTCGGTCACCACCAGCGTCTCGCCCCCGTCGTCCGGTTTGGCCAGCAGCGTTTCAAGCGCCGACGGCTGATTATGAACAAAACGGCGCAGTACGGCGGGCGACAGCGTCGCCGCTTCGATCAGCGAGGCGTGACTGAGCTTATCGGCCAGAATACGGTCGCCGGCGCGGGTCAGCGCCGTTACCAGCGCCTGATTGGCGGCATAGCCGGAGATAAACAGCAGGGCGCGCGGATAGCCGAGCCAGTCGGCCAGCGCCTGCTCCAGCGCGGCGTGCGCCACGCTATAGCCGGTGACGTGACCGGAGCCGCCGCTGCCGGCGCCGTAGCGCCGCGCGCCCTGACGCCAGGCGGCTATCACCCCGGCATCGCGGCTTAGCCCCAGGTAATCGTTGCTGGAAAAATTGAGATAGCGCCGTTCGCCCTGCGTCAGCCAGCGGCCGTTGCCGCCGTCGTTCGCCTGCCGCGTGCGGTAAGCGTCGTCACGCCGGCGCTGCGCCAGCTCATGCGAGATACGCTGCTGCCAGCTCATTTACACCGCCGCGTTGTAATACTGTTCGGTATCGGCATGCAACAGCTGTTGCGCCAGGCGCTCCTGCTGCTGATTGTCGCCGTATTCGGTCTGCGTCTGCTGCGGATTGAGCCCCAGCTTGCGGAACAGCGCCAGGTCTTTATCCTCTTTTGGATTCGGCGTGGTCAGCAGCTTGCAGCCGTAGAAAATCGAGTTGGCGCCGGCCATAAAGCACATCGCCTGCATCTGTTCGTTCATCTGTTCGCGCCCGGCCGACAGGCGAACATGCGAGCGCGGCATCATGATGCGCGCCACCGCGATAGTGCGAATAAAGTCGAACGGTTCGACGTCATCGTTGTCCGCCAGCGGCGTCCCTTTCACCTTAACCAGCATATTGATCGGCACGCTTTCCGGCGGTTTCGGCAGATTAGCCAGTTGCACCAGCAGGCCGGCGCGGTCGCGCACCGTCTCGCCGAGACCGACGATGCCGCCGGAACAGACCTTAATCCCGGCCGAGCGCACCTTGTCCAGCGTATCCAGCCGTTCCTGATAGGTGCGGGTGGTAATGATATTGCCGTAAAATTCCGGCGAGGTATCGAGGTTATGGTTATAGAAATCCAGCCCGGCCTGCGCCAGACGTTCGGCCTGAGAACCGTTCAGCGTGCCGAGCGTCATGCAGGTTTCCATCCCCAGTTCCTTCACGCCGCGCACCATCTCTTCCAGATACGGCATATCGCGCTCATGGGGATTTTTCCACGCGGCGCCCATGCAGAAACGGGTGGAGCCGGCGGCTTTGGCCTGACGCGCGGAGTCCAATACCTGCTCCACCTGCATCAGCCGCTCCGTTTCGATACCGGTGCGGTAGCGCGAGCTCTGCGGACAATATTTACAGTCTTCCGGGCAGGCGCCGGTCTTGATCGACAGCAGCGTGCTGACCTGAACCTGACGGGGGTCAAAATGCTGACGATGCACCTGCTGTGCCTCGAACATTAATTCCAGAAACGGTTTTTCAAACAGCGCCTGCGCCTGTTGCAGGGTCCAGTGAGTACGATGCGTCATCCCGGCCTCTCCAGCTAAAAAAGTTTCGTCAGTGTAAATTACCCCTATATACTGTCAACTATTATGAGATATTTTTGGTTTACATTGAAATGAACGCATCCGATCTGGATTTCGATCAGCAACACATCTGGCACCCCTATACCTCTATGACCCGGCCGCTGCCCTGTTATCCGGTCACCGCCGCCAGCGGCGTGCAGCTGACGCTGGCCGACGGCCGCCGTTTAATCGACGGCATGTCCTCATGGTGGGCGGCGATCCACGGCTACAATCACCCGGTCATCAACGACGCGCTGCAGCGGCAGCTAGCGCAGATGGCGCACGTAATGTTCGGCGGCATCACCCATCCGCCGGCGGTGGCGCTCTGCCGCCAGTTGGTGGCGCTGACGCCGGACGGGCTGGACTGCGTCTTTCTGGCCGACTCCGGTTCGGTAGCCGTAGAAGTGGCGCTGAAAATGGCGCTGCAGTACTGGCAGGCGCTCGGTCAGCCGCGCCAGCGCTTCCTCACCCTGCGCCACGGCTACCACGGCGATACCTTCGGCGCGATGTCGGTGTGCGATCCGCAGAACTCGATGCACAGTCTGTATCAGGGTTATCTGCCCGACCATCTGTTCGCCGACGCGCCGCGCTGCGCCTTTGACGATGAATGGCGCGACAGCGATATCGCGCCGCTGGCCGCGCTGCTGGAACGGCACGCCGCGCAGATCGCCGCCGTGATTCTCGAACCGATCGTGCAGGGCGCCGGCGGCATGCGTTTTTACCACCCGCGCTACCTGCAGCGCGTGCGCGAGCTGTGCGATCGCCACAACGTGCTGCTGATTGCCGATGAAATCGCCACCGGCTTCGGCCGCACCGGCCGACTGTTCGCCTGCGAACACGCCGGCATCGCGCCGGATATTCTGTGTCTCGGCAAGGCGCTGACCGGCGGCTATCTGACGCTGTCCGCCACGCTGACCACCCGGACGGTGGCCGATACCATCAGCCAGGGCGAGGCAGGCTGCTTTATGCACGGCCCGACCTTTATGGGCAACCCGCTGGCCTGCGCGGCCGCCTGCGCCAGCCTCGAACTGTTGGCGCAGAATCACTGGCCGCGCCAGGTTAGCGCGATAGAGCGGCAGCTGCGCGCCGAACTGCTGCCGCTGAGCGCGCTGCCGACGGTGGCCGACGTGCGGGTGCTGGGCGCGATCGGCGTGGTGGAAACCCGCCGCCCGGTCAATATGGCGCGTCTGCAGCGCTTCTTCGTCAATCGCGGCGTCTGGATCCGACCGTTCGGCCGGCTGATCTATCTGATGCCGCCCTATATTATTCAGCCCGGCGAACTGAAACGCCTGACCGACGCCATCGGCGCGGCGCTGGACGACGACGCCCTGTTCACCGACTAAATCCCGCGCGGCGAACCGTTCGCGCTTCGCCGCCTGGCAAAAAGCTGTGATCTATGGCACACCAATTTCATTAGCGCTATGATTGACCCTTCAGTTAATCAGGAATGTCCCATGCGTAATACAATCACTCTTTGCTGGCAGTATTTACGCGCTTTCGCATTGATTTATCTCTGCCTGCTGGCAGGCAATGCGGTATCCGCAATACTCCCTATTACCATCCCCGGCAGTATCATCGGTATGCTGATCCTTTTCGCCCTCCTCGCCTCGCAAATTTTGCCCGCCCAGTGGGTTAAGCCCGGCTGCCATCTGTTCATCCGCTACATGGCCCTGCTGTTCGTGCCGATCGGCGTCGGCGTCATGAATTATTACGATCTGCTCAGCCGCCAGTTCGGTCCGATCGTGGTTTCCTGCCTGGTGAGCACCTTTGTTGTGTTGCTGGTGGTCGGCTTCTGCACCCAGTTGATGCAGCGCGAAGGCGAACCCATTAATGAAGACATTAGCGGAGAAGAAGAGAAATGATCGCAAATCTGTGGTGGTCGCTGCCGTTGACTCTGGCGGTATTTTTTGCCGCCCGTAAGCTGGCCATCGTATTGAAAATGCCGCTGCTGAACCCGCTGCTGGTATCGATGCTGGTGATTATCCCGCTATTGCTGATTACCCATATCAGCTATGAGCGCTATTTTGCCGGCAGTAAAGTGCTCAACGATCTGCTGCAGCCGGCCGTAGTGGCGCTCGCATTCCCGCTCTACGAACAGATTCATCAGATCCGTGCGCGCTGGAAATCCATCATTAGCGTCTGTTTCATCGGCAGTATAACGGCCATTGTGTCCGGCACGCTGATTGCCCTGTGGCTAGGGGCGTCGCAGGAAATCGCCGCTTCGGTGCTGCCTAAATCGGTGACGACGCCGATCGCCATGGCGGTAGCGAGTTCGATCGGCGGCATTCCGGCCATCAGCGCGGTGTGCGTGATTTTTGTCGGCGTACTCGGCGCGGTGCTCGGCCACGCCCTGCTCAACCGGGTGCGCATTACCACGAAAGCCGCGCGCGGCCTGTCGATGGGCACCGCATCTCATGCGTTGGGTACCGCCCGCTGCGCCGAGGTGGACTTTCAGGAAGGCGCCTTCAGCTCCCTGGCGCTGGTCATTTGCGGGATTATTACCTCGCTGGTCGCGCCCTTTATCTTCCCGATCCTGCTGCATCTGTTTAAATAACGTCTGAACGCGGCCGCCGCCCCTCGGCTGCGGCGCGCCCACCGGCATCAGCCCCGGCGAGCGCCATGCGCGCCGCGACGTGGCGTAAGTTCAGACAAGAGAGGCAAAGCGAAGGGCGGACGGGGCGCGGATAACGCGCCGCGGCGCAAGCCGGGCTTAAGCCCGGCGTCAATAATGCATCGGCCAGACGTTACGCCTTCTGGTCGGCCTGCGGCGTCTGAGCGCGCAGGAACGGCAGCAGGAAAAGCGCCGACAGACAGGCGGCGACGGAGATGACCACAAAGAAGCCGGTCCAGTGCCATCTTTCCATAATCTGCGCAATCGGATAGCCCGACAGCGCCGCGCCGAGGTAGGCGAACAGGCCGACAAAGCCGGTGGCCGCGCCGGCCGCGTCTTTGTGCGAACACTCGGCGGCGGCCATGCCGATCAGCATCTGCGGACCGAAGATAAAGAAGCCGATGGCGAAGAAACAGCCGGCCTGCAGCACATAACTCACGCCCGGCATCAGCCATAGCGAAGCGACGGACAGAAAGATGCCGATGGCAAAAATCAGGTTCATCGGCCCGCGGTTGCCGCGGAACAGTTTATCGGATCCCCAGCCGGCGACCAGCGAGCCGATAAAACCGCCCACTTCAAACAGCGACAGCGCGGAGTTGGCGGTCATCAGCGAATAGCCCTTTTCCTGCGCGAGGTAGAGGTTGCCCCAGTCGTTGATCGCCGTGCGCACCACGTAAACCAGCACATAGCTGATCGCCAGCAGCCAGATATACTTGTTGCTCAGCACGTAGCGTTTCACGATCTCTTTGTTCGACAGCCCCAGACCTTCGGACTCCTGCACCTGTTCCATCGCGTCGTTGCGCCATTTGCCCACGCTGGGCAACCCCATGCTGGAGGGCTTGTCGCGCAGGCGCCAGCACACCAGCAGACCCAGCGCGATGCCGATGACGCCCGGAATGATCATGCCGTAGCGCCAGCTGAAATGCAGCGAGATAAAGCCGACCAGCAGCGGGATCAGCGCGCCGCCGAAGTTATGCGATGTGTTCCAGATCGACCACCAGCCGCCGCGTTCGGCGCGCGAATACCAGTTGGTGAGAATTTTAGAACAGGGCGGCCAGCCCCAGCCCTGGAAAAAGGCGTTCAGGATCCACAGCGCGCCGAAGACCAACAGCGAGGAACTCAGGCCGAAAATGATATTGATCACGCCGGTCATGATCAGCCCCAGCCCCATAAAATAGCGCGGGTTGGAACGATCGCTGATCATCCCGGAAATAAATTTGGAACAGCCGTAAGTGATGTAGAACAGCGTGCCGAGGATCCCGACATCGGACATACTCAGCCCCAGGTCGCTGACCATGGCGGGCATGATGAAGTTGAAACTTTTACGGGTGAAATAGAACGCGGCATAGCCGACATACATCACCCACATTAGCTGAATGCGCCAGTATTTGTACGTCGCATCAACCTGAGCCGCGTCCCGTATCGGCTCTGCGTCGGGACGGCTCTTTAAAAAGGACCACATAAAAAACCTCAAGAATAATTCGCGATAAAATTCGTGGCGCCTATGGTGCGGCGCGGCGCAGGAAAACAGTTAAGCCGATGGCGCAACGCCACCAGGAAAATTTCCTGGTTTTATCCGTTCCGGGCAAAAATTGTGGGCAGGATCACAACCAGCTCGGTCCCCTGGCGGTTAAGCAGCCGAAATTCGCCGCCCATGGCGCGCACCCGGTCGCTGATCCCGCGCAAGCCATAACCGGCCGTCGCCCGCTGCGCGTCCACGCCGCGCCCGTCGTCCCGGATGCTGACGTGCAGCTGTCCGCTGACGCTGAGCTGCGCGCTGATCTCAATGCGCGTCGCTCCGGCGTGTCGGCAGGCGTTGGTCACCCCTTCCTGACACAGGCGGTAAAGCAGAACTTTCAGACTATCGTCCACCCGCTGGTCGGGAATCCGCCAGTTGAGCACCGTCACCATCGGCTGCTCCGGCGGCACCAGTTCGCGCAGCAGCGCGGCGATCGCCGCCGACAGCGGCAGATTAGTCAGCGCGGCCGGCCACAGCCGCGCCAGCAGATCGTGCACGCCGTCATAGATGCGCAGAGCGTAGCGCTCGATGGCCCCGGCGCTGTCGACCACCTTCGGCTCGCGGGTCAGGCGCCGGATGATACTGGACTGGGTGCGGATTACGGTGATGGTCTGGCCGATTTCATCGTGCAGTTCGCGCGCAATCTCGCGACGGGTATTTTCCTCCGCCATCACCAGCAAACGCGCCAGCTCGCGGTTTTCCGCCAGTTTCTGACTAAGCTGTTGATTCAGATAGCGCTGCCGTTCGATTCCCGCGCCCAGCAGCATGCCCATCAGGCTCTGCGCCAGCAGCGACAGCAGCATATCGCGGTGCGCCGCCGCGTCATGCGGGTCGGTCGCCACCAGCACGATGCCGTTCAGCAGGGTGGCCAGCAGCGCGCCCTGCCAGCCGTAGCGCCAGGACATAAAAACCACCGGAATCGCCAGACAGAACGGAACGAAGCGACGCAGTTCCTCATTGACCGCCAGATGCTGCAGCCACAGGCTGAGGGTAAACAACGCCAGATAGCAGACCAGATGGCGCAGCCGCAGGTTGACGGGGTGATGGATCAGTCCCGGTTCCAGCGGCAGCCAGATCTGACGGGCCAGATAGTGCCAGATCAACAGACAGGTCGGCGCCACCGTCAGACCGCCGCTCAATCCGAGCAACAGCGCCTGGCCGGCGTCGCCGCGGGCGACCAGCGACCAGCCCGCTGTCTGCAGCAGCGCGGCCAGCACCACCACCGCGCCCTGCTGCAGCGGCCGTTGCCACTCGGCGTCTTCCTGCCGGTAGCGGCGCAGCCAGCCGCCGGCCAGCGAAGCCAGCCCGACGCACAACCCCAGATTGAGCGCCGCCGCCCACAGCCAGCGGCCGGCGCCGAACTGCTGAGACAAAAACCACAGCATCATCGCTTCGGCGAGAAGGATCCCGCTCCAGTGGCGGCGCGGCGCCAGCAGCAGAATGCCGATGCGCAGGCCGAAGGGGAACAGCATCACGGCCTCGGTCTGCTGCGCCACCAGCGCCGCGCCGATGGCCCACAGGCAGAACCAGGCGCAGGCGTAGAGGAAAAAAATCGCCAGCGCGGCAATCGCGCGTTGCATCAGTACCCCAGCATCCGTTGCGCCAGCTCAACGTTGTTGCTCACGCCCAGTTTGGCGAACAGGTTGGCGCGATGCACGTGTACGGTTTTCGGCGAAATACCCATCTGAGCCGCCGCTTCGCGCACCTCCAGTCCCTGCGCCAGCAGCATGGCGACCTCGCTTTCGCGCCGGGTCAGCGGATCGACCTGCGCGCGCGCCAGGCGCTGCGCGATCTCCGGCATCAGGTATACCCCGCCCTGCCCGACGGTGCGCACGGCGGTCACCAGATCCTCGGGATGGCAACGTTTTGATAAAAATCCGCGCGCGCCGCGTTTGAGCGCCAGTTCCACCATCGCCGGATTATCGTGCATCGACAGCATAATAACCCCCAGCCCGGAGGGCAGATCGGACAGCAGGTCGAGACCGCTTTCGCCCGGCATGGCGATATCGCAGATACAGATCTGCGCCCGCAGCCCCGGCAACCCGGCGCGCGCGTCCACCGCCGAACTGAATTCGCCCACCACCTCGATGTCGTCCTCCAGCGTCAGCAGCTGTACGAATCCTGAACGCACGATCGCGTGGTCATCAATAAACACTACCCGATAACTCATGATGGGCTCCGGCCGCTCGCAAAAAAGCGCAGATTATACATTAGAGGCGCAGAAAAGCACCGTTCGGGTCATCCGGCGGGCGGGAAGTCTCAGACCGGATAGCGGCGCCGGTCGTCTGTCGTCTGTCGTCTGTCGTCTGCCGTCTGCCGTCTGCCGTCTGCCGTCTGCCGTCTGCCGTCTGCTGTCTGCTGTCTGCTGTCTGCTGTCTGCTGTCTGCCAATAAAAACATGAATCAGATCACATATTAATTTTATTAATTACATAACTTTCATAGAAAGTGTTTTAAATATCACGCTATACCCAAATAGATTCGGGTTGCAGGCAGGCGGCAGCGCAGCGACAAATTCGTCGGCAACGAATTTATCCAGCCAACGGCAGGCCTGCGCTGAGAAACAGGATGTCTCTCATTATTTCCCGGGCGCTTACCCCTGTAAGCAACCAGGATAAGGGACAAATCTGCCGCGAGCAGATTTGAGCGCCGCTGGCTGCGGTTCGGTAAGAGCGAACCCATGAATGGGGCGAGCGACAAAGCCGACATACCCGCGGCTTAAAGTATGAAGGGGGTATACCCTGATAATTCGCGGGACGGGCACGACTATGGCGAATAAATCGTTGCGCGCTGCCGAGCGCAGGCCGGCCGTTGCGGTTCCCCGTCCACGCCATGCTGAAGGAGTGAGTCACGATGCACCCGCGTTTCCAGTCTGCTTTTGAACAGTTGCCCGCCGCGCTGCGGTCCGCGCTGGCGCCGATGCTGCACGCAGCGTCTTTTACCGCCGCGTTCAGCGCCGGGCAGGTCGACCTGCTGTGTCAGGCCAGCGGCCTGCAGCGCGAAGCGCTGGCTTTTAGTCTGCTGCCGCTGGCGGCCGCCTGCGCGCTGGCGCCGATCTCCGCGTTTCAGGTCGGCGCCATCGCGCACGGCCGCAGCGGCAATATCTATTTCGGCGCCAATATGGAATTTTCCGGCGCGCCGCTGCAGCAAACGGTGCATGCGGAACAGAGCGCGATCACCCACGCCTGGCTGCAAAACGAAAAGCAGCTGATCGCCGTCACCGTCAACTACACGCCATGCGGGCACTGTCGCCAGTTTATGAATGAGCTGAGAGGCGCCGGGCAGTTGCATATTCATCTGCCCGGTCGGCCCGCCGCCCTGCTCGGCCACTACTTGCCGGACGCCTTTGGGCCGGGCGATCTGGCCATCGACACCCTGCTGATGGACGAGGTGCAACACGCATACCGACTGGCCGACGACGACGGCGCCCCGCTGGCGCAGGCCGCGCTGACCGCCGCCTGCCGCAGTCACGCGCCGTATAGCGGGGCGCACAGCGGCGTGGCGCTGGAGGATCGGCAGGGCAATATCTACTGCGGCCGCTATGCGGAAAACGCCGCCTTCAACCCCAGCCTGCCGCCGCTGCAGGCCGCGCTGATCCTGATGAATATGCGCCAGGGCGACCTGAGCGCTATCCGGCGGGCGGTGCTGGTTGAACAAGCCGACGCCGCCCTGACGCAGTGGCCGGCTACCCGCGATACGCTGCGGGCGCTGGGCTGTGAGCAGGTTGAACGACGCTTGATCAATAAGCAGATTTAATCGGATAGCGGCGAGAAAGATCGGCAGGCAAGCATATGTAATTATTTTAATTAACAAATTCTGTACATATTTTGCAGGTCTTCTAAGATCCGGCTTAACGTTTGTCTCTGTTGTCCCGAAAGGTAAAATAAAACCATGGAATTAGAATACGAAAGTAAACGCCCCCTCTATATCCCCTACGCCGGCCCGATTCTGCTCGAATTTCCCCTACTGAACAAAGGCAGCGCTTTTACCGAAGAGGAACGCGCGACGTTTAACCTGCGCGGTCTGCTGCCCGAAGCGGTGGAAACCATTGAGGAACAGGCGGAACGCGCCTGGCGCCAGTTTCAGGAATTTAAAAACGATATTGAGAAGCATGTGTATCTGCGCAATATCCAGGATACCAATGAAACGCTGTTCTACCGCCTGCTGGACGGCCATCTCAATGAGATGATGCCGATCATCTACACCCCGACGGTAGGCGAAGCCTGCGAGCACTTCTCCGACATCTATCGCCGGGCGCGCGGTCTGTTTATCTCCTACCCGAACCGGGCGCACATCGATGACATGCTGCAAAACGCCACCAAACAGAACGTTAAAGTCATTGTGGTGACGGACGGCGAGCGTATTCTCGGCCTCGGCGACCAGGGCATCGGCGGCATGGGGATCCCGATCGGCAAGCTGTCGCTTTATACCGCCTGCGGCGGCATCAGCCCGGCCTATACCCTGCCGGTGGTGCTGGACGTGGGCACCAATAACCCGCAGCGCCTGAATGATCCGCTGTATATGGGCTGGCGCAACCCGCGCATCGCCGACGACGAATACTATGCGTTCGTCGATGAGTTCATCCAGGCGGTGAAACGTCGCTGGCCCAACGTACTGCTGCAGTTTGAAGACTTCGCGCAGAAGAACGCCACGCCGCTGCTGAAACGCTATCGCGACGAGATCTGCTGCTTTAACGATGATATTCAGGGCACCGCCGCCGTGGCGATCGGCAGCCTGATCGCCGCCAGCCGCGCGGCGGGCTGCCGCCTGCGCGACCAGACCGTCGCGTTCCTCGGCGCCGGCTCCGCCGGCTGCGGCATTGCCGAACAGATTATCGCGCAGATGAAATCGGAAGGGCTGAGCGAGGAAGAGGCGCGCGGCAAGGTCTTTATGGTCGACCGCTTCGGTCTGCTGACCGACAAATTGCCGAACCTGCTCGATTTTCAGAGTAGCCTGGTGCAGAAAAGCGACAGCCTGAGCGAATGGGATATCACCAGCGACGCGATCTCGCTGCTGGATGTGGTGCGCAACGCCAAACCGACCGTGCTGATCGGCGTCTCCGGTCAACCGGGCCTGTTCACGGAAGAGATTATCCGCGAAATGCACCGCCATTGCCCGCGCCCGATCGTCATGCCGCTGTCCAACCCGACTTCGCGCGTCGAGGCCCGGCCGGAAGATATTATTCGCTGGACCGACGGCGCCGCGCTGGTCGCCACCGGCAGTCCGTTCGCGCCGGTTAATTATCAGGGCAAGCTGTACCCCATCGCCCAGTGCAATAACTCCTATATCTTCCCGGGCGTGGGGCTGGGCGTGCTGGCCTCCGGCGCTCGTCGTATCACCGACGGCATGCTGATGGCCGCCAGCCGCTCGCTGGCCGACTGTTCGCCGCTGGCCAACGACGGCGAAGGCGCGCTGATGCCGGATCTGTCCAGTATTCAGGAGGTGTCGAAACGCATCGCGCTGGAGGTGGGTAAAGCCGCCCAGCTGCAGGGCGTGGCGGTCGTGACGTCGGCCGATGCGCTGAATAAGGCCATCGCGCACAACTTCTGGCAGCCGCAGTACCGCAGCTACAAGCGCACCTCGTTCTGAGCCGCTAACGACACAGACCCGGCGCAAGGCCGGGTCTGTTAACACTATGGCGCAAGGAGAGCATTATTTCTTGCGCGCATACTTCAGCGAATCCAGCGCTACGGCGAAGATAATAATGCTGCCCTTAATGATATACTGCCAGTACGGGTTGATGCCGATATAGGTCAAACCGTAGTTGATGACGGTAAAGATAATCACCCCGGTCACCACCCCCAGCACCGTACCGACCCCGCCGGCGAACGATACCCCGCCCACCACGCAGGCGGCGATGGCGTCCAGTTCATACATGAAACCGAGGTTATTGGTGGCGCTGCCGATGCGCCCGGCTTCCAGCAGGCCGCCGAAGGCATAGAAAACGCCGGACAGCGCGTAAACCATGATCAGGTTCAGCGGCACGTTGACGCCGGAAACCTTCGCCGCTTCCGGGTTACCGCCGATAGCGAAGATATTCTTGCCGAAGCGCGTTTTATTCCACAGGATCCAGACGAAAACGGTGGCGATAATGGCGTAGAAGGTAATATAGGATAGCTTAAAGTCGCCGAACCGCAGGAACCCCTGGGCAAATGCGGAGAACTGCTGATCGAAACCGGCCACCGGCGACGCGCCCACCGAATCGTAGTACAGCGAGTTAATGCCATACACGATGATCATCGTGCCGAGGGTGGTGATAAACGGCGTCACGTTGAGATAGGCGATAATCAGGCCGTTCACCAGACCGATGATCGCGCCGATGGCGCACACCAGCAGGATCACCAACGGAATCGACCAGGTGCCCATCTGCGGGAACACCTTATTGACGTTATCCATCGACTGCAGCAGCGTCGCCGCCACCACCGCCGCCAGCCCCACCTGACGCCCGGCGGACAGGTCGGTCCCCTGGGTGACGATCAGCCCGGCCACGCCCAGCGCGATGATGATGCGCACCGAAGACTGAGTAAGGATGTTGCTCAGATTCATTAAACTTAAAAATGTCGGATCCTGGATAATAATAATTGCCAGCAGTACCAGCAACACCACATAAATGCCACCCTCTTTGAAATAGGTGAACAAAGTTTTTTTATTTAGCGCGTTCATAATCACGTTCCTTAGAGGTGCAGAGATGCCAGCCGTAATATTTCGTTTTGCGAGGTCTCTTTGGTATTCACGATGCCCGCCACCAAACCATTGCTCATCACCAGGATGCGATCGGTAATACCCAACAGCTCCGGCATTTCGGAAGAGATAATAATGATCCCCTTACCTTTCTTCGCCAGCTCGGTCATTAACTGATAAATTTCAAACTTTGCGCCGACGTCGATACCGCGCGTCGGTTCATCGAGCATCAGTATTTCCGGCTGGGTCAACAGCCAGCGGCCGATAATCACCTTTTGCTGATTGCCGCCGGACAGCGAACCGATGGTGGTGCGCTGGCCCGGCGTTTTTACCCGCATGGCGTCGATAACCCATTGGGTATCGCTTTTCATGCGCGAGTTATCCAACAGGCCGATCTTATTTTTGTAATGGCGAATATTGGCGATCAGGGAATTAAAACCGATATCCAGATAGGCATATATACCGGTTGAGCGACGCTCTTCCGTCACCAGCGCGAAGCCATTATTAATCGCTTCGTTGGCGCTATGATTCTTGATCGGTTTGCCGCGCAGTTTTATCGTGCCGGTTACTTTTTCGCGAATGCCGAACAGCGTTTCCACGATATCGGTGCGTCTGGCGCCGACCAGCCCGGCGATACCGAGGATTTCGCCCTGATGCAGATCGAACGACACGTCGCGGATCGACGGCTGGCGCAGCGACGTCAGGTTTTTCACCTGCAGGATCACCTCGCCCGGCGCATTCTGCCGGTCCGGGAAACGCTGGCTGAGCGAACGCCCCACCATCATGGCGATGATCTTATCCATATCCAGCCCGGCCAGCGGCTGAGTGGCGATCCATTGGCCGTCGCGCAGAATGGTAATCTCATCGCACAGCTGGAAAATTTCCTCCATCTTATGCGAAATATAAACAATGCCGCAGCCGCGCTGTTTTAATTTACGAATAATGGTGAACAGATGGTTCACTTCTTTTTCGGTTAATGACGATGTGGGCTCGTCCATAATAACGATTTGCGCGTTATAGGAAAAAGCCCGGGCGATTTCGATCATCTGCATCTGCGACACCGACAGCGAGCCGACTTTATCGCGCGGATCGATATCAATATCCAGTTCATCGAATATGGCGCGGGTGTCCTGATACATTTTGTCCTGATCGACAAACAGGCCTTTGGTCGGATAGCGGCCGAGCCACATATTGTCCATCACGGTGCGCTGTAATACCAGGTTCAACTCCTGATGCACCATGGAAACGCCGTGTTCCAGCGCTTCCTTCGCGCTTTTAAATTCCACATCCTGGCCGAGAAAAACAATACTGCCGGAATCTTTTTTATAAATGCCAAATAAACATTTTAATAATGTTGATTTACCCGCGCCGTTCTCCCCCATTAAGGCATGAATCGAATGGGGGCGAACGCGCAGATTAACATCAATCAACGCTTTAACGCCGGGGAATGACTTATTAATATTGGTCATTTCCAGCAAATACTCACGCGCGTTATCGGCCATAGCTGCACCTGGCTGTGTTGGTTCCGGGGCCGCCAGGCGGCGAAAGCGTTAGCCCGCGCCGCCTGAAGCCCATTGGGTAGCATAAATAGTCTGACGTTTGCCGTTACCATTCCGGCGGCGCGAACTGCGCTCATTCGCTCCGGACGCGTCCGAAAACGTATCGGGCTGATTTCAGGTCTTATTTAACGAACTGCGACAGATTGTCTTTATCCACGCCGATATAGGGGATGCGCACCACTTTATTGGAGATGGTGTAAGTCAGCCCTTCGGTCACCGCTTTGCCGTTCGCCAGATTCTTCGCCAGCCCGAAGGTGGCTTTGGCCTGGTTTTCAGCATCGTTCAGCACCGTACCGGCCATTGCGCCGGATTTCACCATCGCCAGCGCCTCAGGCAGCGCGTCGACGCCGAACACCGGAATACTGGCCTTGTTATGCGCCTTCAGCGCCTCTACCGCCCCCATCGCCATCGCGTCGTTGTTGGCGATCACCACTTCGATCTTGCCGGCGTTCGGCCCGGACAGCCAGGCGTCCATTTTGTCTTTCGCCTGCGCGGTATCCCACATCGCGGTATCCAGCTGCAGCTGCTGCGTTTTGATGCCCGAATCATTCAGGGTACGGATGACGTAGGTGGTGCGCGCTTCGGCGTCGGGATGGCCCGGTTCGCCCTTCAGCAGCACAAACTGAATCTGACCGTCTTTGTTCAGGTCCCAGGCCGGGCTGGCGTGCCAGTGTTTAGCGATTAACTGCCCCTGAATCACGCCGGATTCTTTCGAATCGGTACCGACATACCAGACCTTGTCGTAGCTATCCATCGCCTGACGGGAAGGCTCCTTGTTGTAAAACACAATCGGCACTTCGTTGGCGCGCGCCTTATCGATGACCACCGGCGCCGCCGCCGGATCGACCAGGTTGATCGCCAGCGCCTTCACGCCTTTGGCGATCAGCACATCGATCTGGTCGTTCTGTTTGGACTGATCATTCTGCGAGTCATTCATCAGCAGCGTAACATCCGGGGACGCTTTGGCGTCCTGTTCGATCGCCTTGCGCACCACCGACATAAAATTATCGTCGTATTTATAGACCGTGACGCCAATTCGGGTCTCGGCCTGGGCGGACACGCCAGACAGCATGCAGGCGGCCAGCGCGGCCAGGGTGAAAACCTTTTTATTCATTGTATTTCTCCGATGTGTAGGGTCGTTCCCGCTATGATGAAGCCAGCCGTCGACAAAGCGGCAGTCAACGACATAGCCCGTTCATCCCTGACGTAACCTCGTTTCGTATCATGCTGCGTCAGCGTAAACTTCCGGCCGGCTGGCCCGTCGTGGTGGCCGATGGCCGCCTGGCGCCGGAAATGACCTGAGCATAGAGGGTGCGATGTTAACATTCTGTGAATATTCTCACAGTTTGAAAACGGTTACATGGAATCAAATCGTCAGAGAGTGACGGACGCCTCATTTTGCCAGGGCGCCACCGAATGACGGCGCACCAGCGTCGGCATAAACAGATGACTGGCGTGCGGCTCCAGCAGGCCAGCCGCGCCTTTCAACGCCAGTTCGGTAGCGAGCGTCGCCATAGAAACAATCGGATAACGGACCGTGGTCAGGCCGGGGCTGGCGTAGCGAGCGATGGGAATATCGTCGAACCCCACCAGGGAGAACTGCTGCGGCAGGCTGATAGCGTTTTCTTTCAGCACCGCGATGGCGCCGACGGCCATCGCGTCATTGTAGGCGAATACCGCGCTCAGATTGAGGTTGCGGCTCAATAGCTCCACCATCGCCGCCTCGCCGCCCTGCAGACTCGGCGCGCCGTAAGCGCGCCAGCCGTCGACCGGCGTGATGCCTTCCTCAGCCAGCGCCTGCAGGTAGCCCCGCTGCCGCTGTTGCTCATCTTCGATGGCGTGGCTGGAGCCGAGATAGCCGATGCGCCGGTGGCCGTGCGCCAGCAGCAGGCGCATCGCCATGTGCGCGCCGCTGAGGTTATCCAGCCCGACGCAGCGATGCTGGTAGCCAGGAATGATTCGATTAATCAGCACCATGCCCGGCACCTGATCGAGAAACGCCGCCAGCTCGTCGTCGCCGAGCGCTTTAGCGTGCACAATCAGGGCATTGCAGCGCTGGCGGATCAGCACCTCAATGGCGTGCCGCTCTTTATCCGCCTGGTGATAGCTGTTGCCGATTAACAGGTACTTATGGCGGCGCTGCGCCACGTTGTCGACCGCTTTGACCAGCGCGCCGAAGAAGGGATCGGAAACGTCCATCACCACCACGCCCAGCGTATCGCTGCTCTGGGTCGCCAGCGCCTGGGCATTGGCGTTAGGCCGGTAGCCCAAATCCGCCGCCGCCTGCAGCACCAGCTCGCGCGTCGCCGGACGGGCAATAGCGCTGTCGTTCAGCACCCGGGAAACGGTTGCCACGGAAACACCCGCGCGCTTTGCCACATCGCGGATGGTAATCGGGGGAACAGGGGCCATATAACACATCCTGCTGCGGGCTGGTAAGTCGTGTTGCTATCCTACCCGCTTCCCCCGGCGCGCTGCGTGAATTGCGTCACAGGAAAGAAAACGTTTACATCCATTTGCTTAACATCCGCCGCCGCGCGCTACTCCTTGAGCTTCGGGTCGAGGGCGTCGCGCAGACCGTCGCCCAGCAGGTTGAAAGCCAGCACGGTAAGGAAGATCGCCAGGCTGGGGAACAACGCCACGTGCGGCGCGATCACCATATCCGAGCGCGCCTCGTTGAGCATCGCGCCCCACTCCGGCGTCGGCGGCTGCGCGCCCAGCCCCAGAAAGGACAGGCTGGCGGCGGTAATGATCGACATCCCGATACGCATCGAAAAGTAGACCACGATGGAAGAAATGGTGCCCGGCAGAATATGACGAATGATGATGGTCCGGTCCGGCGCGCCGATGCTGCGCGCCGCCTCGATAAAGGTCTGGTGCTTGAGCACCAGCGTATTGCCGCGCACCAGACGGGCGAACGCCGGAACGCTGAAGATCGCCACCGCGATAATCACATTGGCCATACCGCTGCCCATAATCGCCACCACGGCGATCGCCAGCAGAATGCCGGGAAAAGCGAACAGCACATCGCAGACGCGCATGATCAGACGATCCCACCAGCCCTCATAATAGCCGGCCAGCAGACCCAGCGCGGTGCCGATCAGCATGCCGGCCAGCACCGACAAAATGCCGGAGGCGAGAGAAATGCGCGCGCCCAGCACAATACGGCTGAAAATGTCCCGTCCCAGCGAATCCACGCCGAGCCAGTGCACCAGCGACGGCCCCTCGTTGAGCCGCTCATAGTCGAAATAATTTTCCGCGTCGTACGGCACCAGCCACGGCGCCAGCAGCGCCAGCAGGCACAGCAGTAGCACAAAGCCGCCGGCCAGCAGCGCCACGCGCTGCCGGCGAAAACGACGCCAGAATTCGCGCCACGGCGTGCGGATGTGTTCCTGACGCACGACCGGTAGCGCCGCCAGGCTGGCTTCACGTCGCCAGTTTTTCATGCTCTTCCCTTACCTGTAACGGATGGCGGGATTAATCGCGGCGTACAGCATATCCACCAGCAGGTTAATCAGAATAAATTCGAGGGAAAACAGCAGTACTTCGGCCTGAATCACCGGATAATCACGCATTTCCACCGAATCGACCAGTAGCCGTCCCAGCCCTGGCCAGTTAAACACTTTTTCCACGACTATCGATCCGCCGAGCAGAAAACCGAACTGCAGTCCCATCATGGTGACGACCGGGATCATGGCGTTGCGCAGCCCGTGTTTGACCACAACCAGCGATTCGCGCACCCCTTTAGCGCGCGCGGTGCGCATATAGTCTTCCTGCATCACTTCCACGAACGACGCGCGGGTAAAGCGGGCCATCACCGCCGCCACCGCGGCGCCGAGGGTGATGGACGGTAAAATATAGTGCTGCCAGCTGCCGGCGCCGACCGTCGGCAGCCAGCCCAGTTCGACCGAAAAAACCTGCAGCAGCAGCATGCCGAGCGCGAAGGAGGGAAAGGAGATGCCGGACACCGCCAGCGTCATGCCCAACCGATCCGGCCAGCCATTGCGCCAGACCGCCGACACCACGCCGATCGCCATGCCGAACAGCACCGACCAGGCCATGCTGCTGAGCGTCAGCCACAGCGTCGGCAAAAAGCGAACGGCGATCTCTTCCGTCACCGGTCGTTTCGAGACGATCGAGATGCCGAAATCGCCGTGCAGCACGCGGACGAAGAAAGAAAAAAATTGCTGCCACAGCGGCTTATCCAGCCCCAGATCCTGACGAATCATTGCGATCACGGCGGCGTCCGCCTCGCGTCCCGCCGCCAGCCGGGCCGGATCGCCGGGCAGCAGATGAACGAACAAAAACACCAGCGCCATCACGATGAACAGCGTCGGAATCAGCCCCAGCAGTCGTTTAATAAAATAGCTCAGCATCAGTCTGCATCCATTCGCATAGACGTTTCTCCCTTGCGCTTCATCTTGATTTTGCCGGCCAGAGCCGGAGTGACATTGTCACTCCGGCCCGTCACGGCATCGATTTACTGCAGATCGGCATCTTCAAAACTAAACAGCGTATCCGGCATCACGTAGAAACCGTTCAGATTGCTGCTTTGCGCGGAAACCAGCTGTTCGGTGACCAGAAAGGCCCAGGGCGCGTCGGCCCAGATCTTATCCTGCGCGTCCTTATACAGCTTCTGTTTTTCTTCGCGGTTGGTGGTTTTGAGCGCGTTGCCCAGATCCGCATCGACCGCCGGATTGCTATAGAAGGCGGTATTGAACTGCGCCGGCGGCCACGCCGGGGTGGAGAACAACGGCGACAGCGCCCAGTCGGCCTCGCCGGTGGATGCCGACCAGCCGGTATAGAACATCCGCACGCCGGTCTCTTTCACGCCCTTGCCTTCCACCTCGGCCGCGCGCTGCCCGGCGTCCATAGCGGTGACCTGCGCTTTGATGCCCACCTGCGCCAGCTGCTGCTGGGTAAACTGCAGCACCTTCTGCGCCGTACTGTGGTTATGCGACGACCACAACGTGGTAGTGAAACCGTTCGGATAACCGGCCTCCTTTAGCAGTTCGCGGGCTTTGGCCGGATCGTAAGGCCACGGCTGGTATTTCACCGCATAATCGATGCTCTGCGGCAGCGGGCCTTCCGACGGCACCGCATAGCCGGAGAACGCGACTTTGATCAGCGCGTCTTTGTTAATCGCATAGTTGATCGCCTGGCGCACCCGCACGTCGTCGAACGGTTTCTGCGTCACGTTAAAGCTGATGTAGCGGTGCAGGATCGACGGCGAAACCACCAGCTTCAGCTTGTCGTTCTTCTCCAGCAGCTTCGCCTGTTCGAACGGAATGGGGAACGCAAAGTTCGCTTCGCCGGTCTGCAGCATCGCCGCGCGAGTGTTGTTATCCACCACCGGCCGCCAGGTAATGCTGTCCAGCTTCGGCAGCCCCTGTTTCCAGTAGCCGCTGAATTTTTCCACCTTGACGTAATCGGTCTGGTTCCAGGTGACGAAGCGATATGGCCCGGTGCCGACCGGATGGAAGCCGATCTCCTTGCCGTACTGCTTTAACGCCGCCGGCGAGATCATGACCGCCGCCGGGTGCGCCAGATTATTGACGAAGGCGGAGAACGGCGCTTTGAGGGTCACCTTTACCGTGAGCGGATCGACCACTTCGGTTTTTTCGATCGATCGGAACAGATTATAGCGCTTCAGCCGGTTTTCCGGATTGCTGGCGCGATCGAGGTTGACCTTCACCGCGTCGGCGTTGAAATCCGTGCCGTCGTGGAACTTCACCCCCTGATGCAGCTTAATGGTATACACCCGACCGTCGGCGCTCACCTGATAACCGTCGGCCAGTACGTTCACCAGCTTCATGTCCTTATCAAAACCGAACAGGCCCTGATAGAACGACTTCGCCACCGTCTGCGACAGCGAGTCGTTGGCGTCGTAGGGATCCAGACTGGTAAAGTTTGACGCTACCGCGACAACGACATCTTTGGCGGCCCAGGCCGGCGCCGCGCTTGTGGCGGCGGCGATGGCGACGGCCAGCAGCAGGCGGCGGCCAATAATAGGATGGGTCATGCTACGTTCTCCTTGTTATTCCCTGTCACCAGGCGCCAGCGATAGAGTGACGCGCGACAAAATGTCGATCGCCGACCCGCACTAAAGGCGCAATGGCAGGTTCATCGCCCAGCGCCCGGATAGGGCTGGGAATTTCGTCAACCAATAAAACCTGTTCACGATGGCGGCGCTGCGGATCGGCCACCGGCACCGCCGCCATCAGCTTGCGGGTATAGGGATGCTGCGGGTTTTCAAACACCGCGCGGCGCGGCCCGATCTCGACGATCTGCCCCAAATACATCACCGCCACCCGATGGCTGATCCGTTCAACCACCGCCATATCGTGGGAAATAAACAAAAACGCCACGCCGGTGTCGCGCTGCAGATCCAGCAGCAGATTCACAATCTGCGCCTGGATGGATACGTCCAGCGCCGACACCGCCTCATCCGCCACCACCACCTTCGGGTTCATGGCCAGCGCGCGGGCGATGCAGATACGCTGCCGCTGCCCGCCGGAAAACTCATGCGGATAGCGCTTCGCGTGCAGAGGCGACAGCCCGACCCGCTCCAGCAGATACGCCACGCGTTTTTCCGCCTGGCGGCGATCGGCCGCGCCGTGCACCAGCAGCGGCTCCATGATGGAGAAGCCGATGGTTAAGCGCGGATCGAGCGACGCGTACGGATCCTGAAAAATAAACTGAATATCGCGTCGCAGATGCTGCAGCGCCGCGCCCTGCAGGGCGCTGATTTTCTGACCGTTGAATATGATACTGCCGCTCTGGCTCTCCACCAGCCTGAGCAGCGCGCGACCGGTAGTCGATTTGCCGCAGCCCGATTCGCCCACCAGCGCCAGCGTCTCGCCGGGATACAGATCGAAACTGACCTTTTCCACCGCGTGCACCTGACGCGTCACCCGATTGAGCAGCCCGCTGCGCACCGGAAAACGGGTCACCAGATCGCTGACCTGCAGCACCGGCGACGCCTGCGGCGGCACGGTATCCTGCGGCGCGGCCGCCACCTGCGCATGCGGATTATCCGGATCGAGCAACGGAAATTTGGCCGGGAAATCCAGTTCGCGCATCGCCCCCAGCTTCGGCACCGCCGCCAGCAGCGCCCGGGTATAGGCATGCTGCGGGGCAAGAAATATCTGCGCCGAACCGCCGCTCTCCACGCCTTCGCCGCGGTACATCACCTGCACGCGGTCGGCCACCTCGGCCACCACGCCCATGTCATGGGTGATAAACAGCACGGCCATATTCATTTCCCGCTGCAGCACGCGGATCAGCTGTAAAATCTGCGCCTGAATGGTCACATCCAGCGCGGTGGTCGGCTCATCGGCGATCAACAGCGCCGGCCGGCAGGACAGCGCCATGGCGATCATCACCCGTTGCCGCATGCCGCCGGACAACTGGTGCGGATAGCGATCGAACACCCGTCTCGCCTCCGGGATGCGCACCTGCTCCAGCATATGCAGCGCCTCGCGCCGCGCGCCGCGCCGATCCTTGCCCTGGTGCAAACGGAACGCCTCGGCGATTTGTTCGCCGACGGGAAACACCGGGTTGAGCGAAGTCATCGGCTCCTGAAAGATCATCGCCATATCGGCGCCGCGCAGCTTGCGCATCTGCGCGGGCGCCGCACGCGCCAGATCGAGCACCTGACCATTACGCCGGCGAAACACCATCTCGCCCTGGCCGATGGTGCCGCCGCCCTGTTCCACCAGCCGCATTAACGCCAGCGAGGTCACCGATTTACCGGAGCCGGATTCGCCGACGATCGCCAGCGTCTCGCCGCGATTAACGCTGAACCCCAGTTGCCGCACCGCCTCGACCCGTTCGCCGTTGCGCTGAAACCAGACGCTCAGATCGCGTACGGCCAGAACCTGCGGCTCAGGCAGCCGCAGGGCGGATGGCGGGGATATAAGCGGGCTGGTTAATGTCTGATTTGTCAACGGCGTTTCTCCGGCTGCGGCATGGGCCGGCGACGCCGAACGCGATCACCCGCCCATCGTTGCGCCGCGCCGCACGCGCGGCCGTTCCCGCGCGGCTGCGCCGCGCTATCGATCACTATAGCCGGTTTATCCATTCTCATCCGTTACCCGTAGTAAATGGCGGGATCTGCTGACTGACGCAACATTTCCGACGCGGGACCGACGTACGCCCGGCAGCGGATTTTCCCTGTTATTTCTGACTATATTTAGCATAGCCCGGTATGTAAAGCAGAAAGTTAGCCGCTTCGTCGGCAGAAAATACTGTTATAACTTTTTGTTAATAAACATAATCTAAAGGAATATAGTCAGCCAGAGGAATAACCTATGGCTGGCCGTCGCCAGCCCGTTCGCATTCTCCCGCCAGGCGATCTCTGCCATAATAGCCGTACTCGCCGTTGGCTTTTATCCCGCCGCCGCCCAACGCGACGGCCCCCGATTGAATATGGAGTTCAGATGGACGGTTGTTTCACCTCCGATTTACTTTCTCTTGAACAGGCGCTGGACAAAATGCTGTCGCAGGTCAGTCCGCCTGTCGCCAGCGAGCAGGTAGAACTGGCGCAGGCCGCCGGGCGGATTAGCGCCGCGGATATCACCTCGCCGCTCGACGTACCGTCTTTCGATAACTCTGCGATGGACGGTTATGCCGTACGGCTGGCCGATCTGGCCGACGGCCGGCCGCTGCCGGTCGCGGGCAAATCCTTCGCCGGCGCGCCGTTCAACGGCCGCTGGCCGGCGCACAGTTGCGTGCGCATTATGACCGGCGCCGCGCTGCCCGCCGGCGCCGACGCGGTGATCATGCAGGAGCAGGCCGAGGTAAGCGAACGCGGCGTTCGCTTCAGCCAGCCGGCGACGCCGGGGCAGAATATACGCCGCGTCGGAGAAGATATCGTCCGGGGCGCCGTCGTGCTGCCGCGCGGCGCAAAGCTCGGCGTGGCGCAACTGCCGCTGCTGGCTTCTCTGGGCATCGCCCGCGTCTCGGCGTTCCGCCGCCTGAAGGTCGCGCTGCTCTCCACCGGCGATGAACTGCAGCCGGTCGGCCAGCCGCTGCTGGCCGGGCATATTTACGATACCAATCGCTTCGCCGTTCGGCTGATGCTGGAACAACTCGGCTGCGAGACGATTGATCTGGGCATCGTGCGCGACGATCCGCAAGCGCTGCTGACGGTATTTCGCGAGGCGGACGCCCAGGCCGATCTGGTGATTAGCAGCGGCGGCGTCTCGGTCGGCGAAGCCGACTACACCAAAGACGTGCTGCAGGAAGTGGGCGACATCAGCTTCTGGAAACTGGCGATCAAGCCCGGAAAACCCTTCGCTTTCGGCCGCCTGCCGCACGCCTGGTTCTGCGGTCTGCCCGGCAACCCGGTATCGGCCGCGCTCACCTTTTATCAGTTGGTGCAGCCGCTGCTGGCCAAACTGTCCGGCCACAGCCAGTGGCGGCTGCCGGCCCGCCTGAAGGTAAAAACCGCCGACGCGCTGAAAAAGACGCCGGGACGGCTCGATTTCCAGCGCGGTATTCTGCGCGTCGACCACCAGGGAGAGGCGCAGGTGCACAGCACCGGCAACCAGGGGTCGCACGTTTTCAGCTCGTTCAGCCTCGCGAATTGCTTCATTGTTCTGGAGCGCGAACGCGGCGCGGTCGCCGCCGGCGAATGGGTTGAGGTAGAACCGTTCAACACGCTGCTGGGACAATAATCATGTCATCTGAACTGACCGACGCCGAAATGCTGCGCTACAACCGGCAAATCGTGCTGCGCGGCTTCGATTTCGACGGGCAGGAAAAACTGAAGGGCGCGCGCGTGCTGGTGGTCGGGCTGGGCGGACTGGGCTGCGCGGCGACGCAGTATCTGGCCGCCGCCGGCATCGGCCATCTGACGCTGGTGGATTTTGATAGCGTCGCCCTGTCCAATTTGCAGCGCCAGATACTGCATCGCGACGATCGTATCGGCATGGATAAGGTGGCATCGGCGCGCATTGCGCTGACGCAGCTGAATCCGCATGTCTCTATCGCCACGCTGGCCGTCGACCTGGATGACGACGCCCTGCTGGCGCAGGTGGCGACGCACGACGCGGTGCTCGATTGCACCGATAACGTCGCCACCCGCGATCGGCTCAACCGCGCCTGCTTTCAGTTGAAAACCCCGCTGATATCCGGCGCGGCGATCCGTATGGAAGGCCAGCTGTGCGTCTTTACCTGGCAACCCGATGAACCCTGCTATCACTGTCTGAGCCGTCTGTTCGGCGACGACGCGCTCACCTGCGTGGAGTCGGGCGTGATGGCGCCGCTGACCGGCACCATCGGCACGCTGCAGGCGCTGGAAACCATTAAGCTGCTGAGCGGCTTCGGGCGCGTCATGACCGGCCGACTGCTGATGTTTGACGCCATGACGTTGCAGTTTCGCGAACTGAAGCTGACGCGCAACCCCGCCTGTGAGGTATGCGGCCAATAGCGCCGGCGGCTCGCGCGCCATTTCGACCGGGCGGCTTGCCCGCCTGTTTTTTTTGACGCGCCGCGCCGACGGCCGTCGCCAGCCTGCTAATATTAATCAGACTGCGGCGCTCGGCCGCTCAGCCACTGACTGCGGCGGCTATTTATAACGTTGTCGCCATGGGTTAGTCACAATTTGTCTATCAATCAATCATTACGCCGGTTGAAGCGGCCCGCTATCGGTGCCACAGTAACCGACAGGCATCGTTGCCACTTTCTGAAAGGAACTTCCTATGAGCAATAATTTTTTGCAGGCGATCAAAGCGCGTCGTTCCATCTATGCCATCGGCAGCCAGTTGCCGATTGCGGAAGATCGCGTTGCGGCATTAATCACCGAGGCGGTTAAAAACAGTCCGTCCGCCTTCAATTCTCAAAGCTCGCGCGTAGTTATCCTGTTTGGCGCACAGCACCACAAACTGTGGGATATCACGAAGGAAACGCTGAAGAAAATCGTGCCGGCCGAAGCGTTCGGCGCGACGGAGAAGAAACTGGCGTCCTTCGCCGCCGGAGCAGGCACCGCGCTGTTCTTTGAAGACACCGAAGTGGTTGCCGGGCTGCAAAAAAAATTCGCCGCTTACGCGGACAACTTCCCCGTCTGGTCCGAACATTCGACCGGCATTGCGCAGTTCGCCGTCTGGACCGCGCTGGCGCAGGAAAAAATCGGCGCGTCTCTGCAGCATTACAACCCGCTGATCGACGATGAAGTGAAAAAACAGTGGGATCTGCCCGCCAGTTGGAAACTGCGGGCGGAGCTGGTGTTCGGCTCGATCGAACAGCCGGCCGGCGAAAAAACCTTTATTGACGATGCACAGCGTTTCCGCGTGTTTAAATAAGGCGTCAAACCCGCGCAGCCGGTAAGGCTTGCGCGGGCAATCATCAAAGGCTCTCGTTGTCTGGCCGGCGCCGCATGGCCCTGACGCGGAGTCGTTCCCCTCCTTGCCGCGCCGCCAGACTATCGGCAACGCGCACCGGTCCACGGATCAGTCGACCATAATGCCGCCGACCTCCTGCGGCATGCCTTTAAACAGCCGCAGGGCCAGATCCAGCACCATCTTTTCCTTGTCATTATCCGCATAGCCGCGCTGCTCGGCTAAATAACCGACGATCGCGTCCTTGCTGACGTCCTGGCCATTGTGGTTTAGTTTCAGCACCGCATCGCCGACCCTGGTTGCCGCCGCGTCATAGGCGGCCATGGTAAATTCGATATCCAGTTCCATATATCCCCTCCGACCGATTGAATACCCCATAAAGCGTAGCGGGACATGGCGACAATTGCACAATAGCCGCGCGGAAATCCGTTTTGTCCGCACCGCGCGCCGGCCGCTGCGTTTTACAGCCGGCGATTTTGGCGTTATAACAGGCCCGGTTTAACTATTCAGGTAACACGCCCGTCATGTCCGCCACTCTTGATGCCCTGTTCGCTCGCCTTGCGCGCTCCGCCTTTCGTCAGAAATTTCATCTGGGGGAAAAGGAGTATGTCTATTATCTTGCCCGCGGAGAGGAAACGATACGAAAGCATGCCGCCGACTTTATCGCTCAGCGCCTGGCGCAGGCTGAACCGCGCAATGACGGCAAACAGACGCCGATGCGCGGCCACCCGGTATTTATCGCCCAGCACGCCACGGCCACCTGCTGTCGCGGCTGTCTGCAAAAATGGCATAACATCCAGGCGCACCAACCGCTCACGCCGGAGCAGCAGCGCTATATCCTTGAGGTCATCGCGTACTGGATAACGCGCGAGATCGCCCGGCGTAAGGAACCCGGCGCCGGACGCTGATGCGCCGCAAGAACAAAAAACCACCGACCCGGTTCTATCGCGCCGTATGCCGCTATGCCATTCCTGCGCGCATTTCGCCTCCCCGCCAGCCGGCTGACGCGCAACATTGCGCCGCGCCGGTGAAGCGTCGCTCAGCAGCGTAATTTTCTGGCAATTCTTTTTTTTGTAACAGATTACGCTAACGCTTAACTTTCACTTGAATTTATTTTATGATTTAAGCCATGGAATCTTAGATGATTAAAAAGTTTCCCTGGTGTTTGTCGATTTTCGACCTCTCCAATTTTACGGGATTGGAGATTTTTTTGCCTCATTACTTCGCAGGCTAATAATCAGCGTAACAAATAAAAGACTATAAATATCATTTATTTATATAAAAAACGAAAAACCAACAGCAATATCCCGTCGGATTTCCTCCTGCCTGTAGGTAATATTCCTGGTGACAGACCGTCCTTGCCCGTCGCCACAAATACTTAAATTTATCTAAATATACGCGTGACCAATTTTGGTTAAGGGACAACACGTTACCGTTTTAAACGACCCAACGCGCTGGCCCTTTATGGACGAGGATCGCCGATGTAGCTCGTCACGCGGCAGGGGCGAGACAACCTTCGTCGGGAGCGGCCCTGAATGCCGCCGCCGGCCCGACAAACGCCGTCGTCACCGTCGGCCATCCCCGGACCGACCTGAAAAAGATAAATTATCCCTTTTAAGGTTATCTTAATCTTAGCCGGGTAGCATCGGTCCGTAGAGAACAGAGAGTCGTCAGCCTGATGGCCGGAAAATGCGGATAATGAGCGAGATGCTGCAATACCTGGAAAATATCAACCTGTACATGTTCAGTATGATGAATGCGACGCACGGCAGCAGTCCGCTGATGATTTCAGCCGGCAAAATAATCGCCGTCTATTTCATCGATATTTTTCCGCTGGTTATGGCGCTAAACCTGTTTAGCCGCGAGCGGGAAAATGGACGCACCGCGTATCTGGCGACGCTGGCCGGCGGGCTGGCTCTGCTGGTGGATGCCGCAATCCGCTCACTCTGGTATCACCCGCGGCCTTTTGCCGCCGGCACCGGCTATACGTGGCTGCATCATGCGGCCAATGCGTCTTTCCCCAGCAACCATATGACATTTGCCGCTACCGTCGCCGCAGCGTTTTTATTCGCCAGACGCACCCGCCGGCAGGGTATCTTTCTGCTGGGCATCAGCCTGCTTATTGCGTGGTCCAGGATATATACCGGCGTGCATTTCCCCCTGGATATGGCGGGCTCCGTGGTGGTTGCGCTGGGCGTGCTGACGATAACTTACCGCTGCCGGGGCCCGCTGGTCAGGCCCTGGCTTTATCTTGCCGGCGCCATGAGCGCGTTTACCGAACAGAGAGCAGCCGGACGCGCTAAGCGGCGATGCCCACCTGCGCGCGTCGCCAGACTACGGCGCCGCCGCAAAGCGGCAAATCACGTTAAGCCCCGGACCATCGGTGCGATTGAGCAGCGACAGCCGGCCATGATGCAGTTGAATAACACGACTGACAATGCTGAGACCCAGACCAAAGCCATGATGGCGACGGTCAATTCGCCTGAACGGCCGCATAACCACCTCGGCCATCGCGTCGTCGATGCCCGGCCCCTGGTCGCTGACGATTAGCTGGTTCTCAAGGCGATCGTGAATCAGAGAAACAACGATCGTCGTTCGTTCCGGGCTATAGCGCGAGGCGTTTTCTATCAAATTACGCAATAACAGGCGCAGCAATATGGCATTGCCGTTAATACTGAATGTCGCTGCGGGAAATTTTATTTTTTGCTGACGTAAAGAAACCAGTTCGTTCATTTCGTCTGCCAGCGGTTCAACAATATCCCGCAGCAGATCGATGGAATACTGCTTGCCCTGTAATAATGACTGACTGGCGCGCGACAGCATTAATAACTGCTCGATTGTCAGCGTGAGCTGCTCAATTCTGACAATCAGCGCATCGATACCGTCGATGCCCTGCTCTTTTAAAATTTCAAGGTGTAAACGAATACCCGCCAGCGGCGTTCTTAATTCGTGAGCGACATCCGCGGTAAAAAGCCGCTCCTGATTAAGCGATTCATTGAGCCGGAGTAATAAATTATTGACGGATACGGTAATGTCGTGAACCTCGGATGAAGAAGCGTCGAGAGTAATTTCACTCAAATTGTCGCTGGAACGCCGCGCTATTTTTTTCTGTAGAACCGACAACGGTCTGATAATGGCGCTAATGGTAATAAAAGACAGCGTTATCGTCACGCCCAGCATAATAATCGAAGGCAGAAGGAGCGAGGCAATGGCTTCATCCACTTCGTTATTGACATGCAGCGTGCGGCTTTTTTCCGACAGCGTTTCATCTACCAGCAAATCAATTTGCTCACGACTTTCGTGCCACAGCCACAACACGCTAAGCAACTGACAGCAGAACAGGATGACGGAGAGCAATATAATAAGCCGGTTGCGCATGCTGCCCATTATTTTTTTCATAGCGATTTATCCAGTCGATAGCCGATACCGCGCACCGTTTTGATGCGGTCTTTACCGATTTTTCGCCGTAAGTTATGCATGTGCACTTCGAGCACGTTGCCGCTGGGATCGTTATTAAAACTGTAGAGATCGTTTTGCAGAATATCGCGATGCACCGTGCTATTGGCTTTCATCATCAGGCGACTTAACAGGGAAAACTCCTTTGGCGTGACATCGATCAGCCGATTATTCAGAAACGCCTGCTTCGCGTTCAGATCGAGCGTCAAATCATCCACATGGATCTTATTTTCGCTATACCCATGATGGCGGCGAATCAACGCCCGCACGCGCGCCTTCAGCTCAGGGAGCGCAAAGGGCTTGATCAGATAGTCATCGGCGCCGGCGTCCAGACCGGCGACGCGATCGTCCAGCGCATCGCGCGCGGTCAGCACCAGCACCGGCGTCTCTCTGCCGGCCGCGCGCCACTTTTTCAACAAGGCGCCGCCATCCATATCCGGCAGGCCGAGATCGAGAATAATCAGGCTATAGATGCCGACCTGCGCCATCGCGTCGGCGTTGCTGGCGCAGGCCGCGCAATCGGTACTGTAGCCTTCCCGCTGCAGGGCTTTTTCCAGCCCCGATTGTAATAACTCGTCATCCTCAACGATCAATATTTTCATTATCGATTTACACCAACGTATTTTCCCTTCGACCCGATAAACAATAAGGAGTTCAGCGATTAACGGTACGCAGATTGTCCACTCAACGGAAAAATAAATAAAAAACAAAATAAACAATAGTTTATGCAACAACCGCTATACGGATGCCGCGCCATTCCGTATGGCCCGACGCCATTTATCCAGGTTACCGGAGTCTTAACATTGTGATCAAAATAAGAGTTAATTTTCTGGCGCTGACCGCGCTGATAGCAACATATTTCACGCTGGTCATGAACGTGACCCTATTTCAACACTTTTATCAGATACTCAGCGGCCTGCCTGATAAAAACTATGGTTTTATTATTACTCTTCCATTCGTGCTGTTCTTCGCATTGCTGTTTTTATTTTTGCCATTTAGCCTAAAGCACATCATGAAGCCTTTTTTCATTATTTTGCTTCTCCTGAGTTCGGTGGTCAGTTATGCAATGATGAAATATAACGTCGTTTTTGATAAAACCATGATTGAAAATATCTTTGAAACCAACACGGCGGAAGCGACATCATACCTGAGCCCGGCGCTATTGTTCTGGGTCGCCGGATCGGGAGTAGCGCCGTCGGTACTATTATTGTTTAGCCGGATTGACTACCCTTCATCGATCTATTACAGAACGGGAGGACGCATATTGATCATGCTCGTTTCTGCGCTTTTTGTCGGCCTGATCGCTTTCTTTTATTATAAGGATTATGCCTTCATCGGCAGAAATAATCATACGCTGAATCAGGAGATCGTCCCGGCCAGCTATCTCTACAGCGCCGGGAAATATATTAATCGCCGTTATCTTACCTCGCCCATTCCGTTCCAAAAAGTCGGTGAAGATGCGCAGGTTAGCCGGGAAAACAGCCGTCGCCCCAATCTGGTGATTGTGCTGCTGGGGGAAACCGCCAGGGCGCAAAACCAGTCTCTGGGAGGCTATTCCCGACCGACCAATGAATTTACCGCCGGCGAGCCTGGATTATTCTATTTTCGCCATGTCACATCCTGCGGCACATCCACGGCCGTTTCGGTGCCCTGTATGTTTTCTGCGATGACAAGACAGGGTTTTGATGACGCTATCGCGCGCCACAGCGATAGCGTGATGGATATTATGCAACGCGCCGGCGTCGCAACCTTCTGGCTGGATAATGATGAAGGGTGCAAAGGCGCCTGCGATCGCATAGCCCATGACATCGTCAGGCCGGACAGCGACAGCGCCCTATGCGACGGTAATACCTGTTACGATGAAGTGATGTTAAAAAACATCGAGAGTAAAATACCTGACGATAATAAAGATAAACTGCTGGTGTTTCATCTGATCGGCAGCCATGGACCGGCGTATTACCAACGCTACCCACAGCGCTTCAGACATTTTTTGCCCGCCTGCGAGCGTAACGATATTCAGAACTGTAGCCGGCAGGAGCTGCTGAACACCTACGATAATACTCTCCGCTACACTGACTATGTGGTGGATGCTTATATTAAAAAACTAAAGTCATACGCAAATTACAATGTCGCGCTGCTTTACGTTTCCGATCACGGCGAGTCGCTGGGCGAACAGGGCATTTATCTCCATGGCTCGCCCTACAAGATAGCGCCGGAGGGTCAGACGCATGTTCCGCTGCTGCTCTGGCTGTCGCCGGATTACATGGCGAGTCAGGGCATTAACGGACAATGTCTGCAAAAAGCGGCGCGTGAACAGGCCTTCTCTCACGATAATGTCTTCCACACCCTGCTATCAATGCTGAATGTCAGGACGCAGGTGTACGACCGCGGGCTGGATATATTAGCGCCTTGCAAAAAATAGCGCGCAGCAGGCGAAAATAGCGCCGCGGCGACGGCGCGAACGCAGTTTAACGACGAAAAGCGGCCAGCGCGACGCCGGCCGCGCGGCGGATGACTTGCGCCAGGGGCTGACCGGGTTATGATAATGGTCTTTACCCCATAATCCTGCCCATGAATAAAATCCTGATTAGTGCCTGTCTGGCCGGTTTTCCGGTGCGTTATAACGGCAGCGCGAAAAACTCGGTCGAGTCGTATCTCGCCCGCTGGCGAGAGCAAGCCAGACTGGTCGCATTTTGTCCCGAACTGGCGGCCGGTTTTTCGACCCCTCGTCCGTCGGCGGAAATCATCCCTTCGGCGCAGGGGCGCGCCGTTATCGCCCAGGGCGCCAGAGTGCTTGAGGCAACCGGCGCGGACGTGACCGAACGCTATATTTTAGGCGCCTGGCTTACCCTGCAGATGGCTCAGCAGCACAATTGTCGTTTTGCATTACTGACCGAGGGCAGCCCCTCCTGCGGCAGCAATGTGATTTACAGCGGCAGATTCGACGGTACCCAAATGCCGGGCAACGGCGTGACGGCCGAGCTGCTGCGCACGCACGGCATCGAGGTTTTTTCCGATAGTGAAATTGACCGGCTGATCGAACGCGTTCAGTTTGTCGACCGTCACGAAGACCGGCCGGCCTCATCCCGCTAAACGCGCGCCGGCCGGGACAATACGCACGGCGCGCCTTGAATCGCGCGAAATATCCCCAATACTGAGAACAGGCCCACTATTTCTCTGGAGGTTATCATGGCGAGCGGCTGGTCGAATGACGGGGCGGTGCAGGATCAAATCGATGCCACGGTGGACGACGCGGTTGCGCGCGCCCGCAGTCAGTTAAACAATGGCGAAAGCGCGCGCTACTGCGATGAGTGCGGCGTTCTGATTCCCGAAGCGCGGCGTAAAGCGGTAGCGGGCGTGCGCTACTGTATCGATTGCCAGGAAAAAATCGACAAGAAAAACATCCAGAACAGCGGCTATAACCGCCGCGGCAGCAAGGACAGCCAGCTCAGATAAACCGCCGTTTTTCCCCACTCGTCATCGCCAGCGGAAGCCGCCCGACGAGCGCGCGCCTCCGCCAACGCGGCGCCGGTTTGCGCTGCGCCAACAGTCCGCCGACGAGGATCAGCACCCCGCCCGCGATCGATGTGCAAACCGGCAGCGAGTGAAACAGCACGCTGTCCAGCAGCAGGGCCCACGCAGACCGGAATATTGCCACGGCGCGAGCCGAAGAGCCTCTGCCCGGCGCAGGGCGGCGGCGATGCTCGCCATCGCCGCCGTCTGTACCAGCGTGAACAGCACGGCGACCAGCAGCCGCTCAACCGACAACGGTCGCCACATCCAGGGCATGGCGATCATTAGCCGACCAGCGCAACCTGCAGGGTGATATCGAGCGTGGTGGCGACGTCGCGCACCCGGCGCATCAGAATCTGATAAAGGGCGCAGGCAAAGGCGGAGGAAAGCGCCGCCGCGCCGGCCGGCGAGACGTCGCCGCCGAACGGTCCGACTATCAACAACATGCCGGCAGCGCCGCTCAGCAGCCGCACCAATGAAACAGAGAAACAGATTCCGCCAGCAGCAGCGCGCCCATCAGGGTCAGCATCAGCGGCGTGCTGAAAGCGAGGGCGGACGCCCCGGTAATGGAGGTCAGGCTATAAGACATTATCGATAATACATTCGGGCCCACCAGCGCCGCCGCCCGTTGCTCAAAGGCGCTGGCGGGAAAACCGATCCGCCGCCAGCTGAGGCGGGAGACCGGCGCAGCGATCAGCCCGATACCGCACGCCAGGACCAGACTGCAGCGCAGAAAGGTTAACTGCAGCGCCGAACATCCATAAACCAGCACCAGCTGTTTCGACAACGCATAACCCGGCACATACAGCAGGCTCGCCAGCAACACCAGGAGCACCGCCGTCAGGCGCGCGCCTCGCTTCTCGACAGATGCGGCCAATCGGCCCATTTCCCCTCTCCCACTCGGTTATCCGGCGCTCTACGCCGCGATCGCGTCTGCCGCGCGTTGTGCGCACGATGGCAAAGAATTTGCACTGTGAGAAATTAATTTTTCGACACAGATAATAAAACCAGCTGATTTTCCGCCGGGTGCGAAAAAACGTCGGCCGGCGAGATAACGAGGCTTGCTTCTCTGTGCGGTAGCGCGTAGGATTCAGTGATTAATAATCAATCGGTCTAAAATATGAGTCATCAGCCTGATTCAGGCGCGAAACCGCGTCGCGGGCGTCCGCCTAAAGTCGATCGTGATTTCAGCGATACGCGTGAAGAACTGATCCGCTCGGGTCTGGCCGTGATTACTGAAACCGGATATCTGGCGGCGGGTATTGACGCGGTGATTAAAAACATTTCGGTGCCGAAAGGCTCCTTTTATCACTATTTCAGCAGCAAGCAAGCGTTCGGCATGGCGGTGCTCACGGCGTACGGCGCCTTTTTCGCCCATAAGCTGGATAAATTTCTGCTTGATGCCGGGCAACCTCCGCTGCAGCGTATTCGCGCCTTTGTCACCCATGCCGGCCAGGGGATGGCGAAATATGACTTCAGGCGCGGCTGTCTGGTCGGCAATTTACTGCAGGAAACGCCCCTGCTGCCGGAAGATTTCCCCGACAAACTCAAAGCAATCCTCGCCGACTGGGAGAACCGCGTCGCCAGCTGTCTGCAGGAAGCGCAGCTGGCCGGACAACTCAGCGTCGCCACGCCTGCGCAGCAGCTGGCCCGGATTTTTTGGTCGGGCTGGGAAGGCGCCGTGATGCGCGCGAAGTTATTCCGATCGATCGAGCCGCTTGAGCAGTTCTGGCACTATTTCCTGCACAGTATTACGGCAACGCAGCACCTGCCGTCAGAGAGAGAACAGCAACAACAGCGCGAAGCCGTCACTCTGCGTTCAGCGCGCTAAGTGACAGATTATTAAATCGAGCCCTGTTCTGCCTCAGAAACACTCACGTCAGGCAGAGCGCGGCGCTCCTCAGACCATTGAAGGCCAATAATGAAAGCTCTGGTACTCGAACAGCAAGACAACCAAACGCTGGCTACGGTAAAAGACATCGCCCTGCCCCCGCTGGCCGCTGACGAAGTGTTGGTGGATATCGGCTGGTCCAGCCTGAATTACAAAGACGCCCTGGCCATTACCGGCAAGGGTAAGATTATCCGCCAGTTTCCAATGGTGCCGGGCATCGATTTTTCCGGGCGGGTGAAGCACAGCAATGACCCGCGTTTCGCAACCGGCCAGGCGGTAATTTTGACCGGCTGGGGCGTAGGGGAAACCCACTGGGGCGGACTGGCGCAGCAGGCAAGCGTTAAAGGCGACTGGCTGGTGCCGCTGCCCGCGGGAATAGACGAGCGTAAAGCGATGATCATCGGCACCGCCGGGTTTACCGCCATGCTGTGCGTCATGGCGCTGGAAGATGCGGGCGTCACGCCGCAGAGCGGCGACGTCGTAGTCACCGGCGCCAGCGGCGGAGTGGGCAGTACCTCCGTCGCTATACTGCATGCGCTGGGTTACCGCGTTACCGCCGTCACCGGCCGTGAGACAACCCATGATTACCTGCGCCGGATCGGCGCCAGCGAAATTCTGCCGCGCGCCGATTTTGCCCAAACCCGGCCGCTCGAAAAACAGCTGTGGGCCGGCGCGGTGGATACTGTGGGCGACAGCGTGCTGGCAAAAGTGCTGGCGCAAACGAATTATGGCGGCTGCGTCGCCGCCTGCGGTTTGGCCGGCGGTTTTAACCTGCCGACCACGGTCATGCCGTTCATTTTGCGCAACGTGCGTCTGCAGGGCGTCGACTCCGTTTCGGTTTCCGCCGCCCGACGGGTGGAAGTATGGCAACGTTTAGCCGCCATCCTGCCGGAGAGTTTCTATCAGCAGGCGGCTAACGAAATCGGCCTGGAAGACGCAGCCGGCGCGGCCGAAGATTTTCTGCATAATAAAATACAGGGGCGAACTCTGGTAAAAATTACCGCCTGAATAATTCGGGTTGCGTGAGTCATCAGGCAAATACCGCGGGGAATTTAATATAATAGCGCTGCGCTGAATTATTTACATCGCAGAAACGCGCTATGATTAAAACCCCCGCCGATTTATCCGTTAGTTAAGTTATGAATACGGGTAAAAATAGAGCCAAAAAGAATAACCATGCGACCCGATGCCCCTGAAAGGGGCGTATGATAAATGCCACATCGCCCCCGCGATAAAAATAAATAAAAATCGCAGCAAATCGCCCTGCCCGCTGAAAATCAAAGGAATATTATTTCTCAGACAGCGCCCCCTGAATATTCTCATTCACAACCACGTTAAAAAACGCTTCAGCATTGAACTATAGCGCACTCCACTCTAAATAATCCAGATTACAGAAAGACGGCTAAAAGCGTGAATTGCAACAGGTTCATACAGATAAGCAACTCAACCAGCGAATACGGCCAACGGCTCCTGCCATTTGAAGTATGACGATTATAAAAACGTAATCATACGATGCACATAAAAGTTATCCATTATTAACATAAGCATATTAAATATACGTTGTTGTCTGCAGAGATAAAACAATTATGATGATTATAGATAAAGCGTCTCATTGAATGTTTTGATAAGAAAACAGACCGGATAAATTAATCAGGAAGCCAGCATGTTAGTTAAACGTTATACTAATAATTCTCCACTACACTATCTCAATCCGGCAACGAAAGATCCCGTTGAGTATATGTCGTGGCTGAATGAATACAGATTTAAAAAACTAATAAGCCAGATTAAATATGTATGGACAAACAAGGACTACTATCGGCAGCGATTCTTAGAGGCCGGCGTTACGCATCCGAATGATGTCAGATCATTAGATGATTTCCGCATGTTGCCGATTTTTCTGGATAAAAATCGACACAGGGAATCGCAGGACGCCTCATTAATTAAATACGGTCATCCCCTTGGTTTACATCTTACCGTCGCGCCGGAAAAAGCCATACATCTCGCGGCGACATCAGGCACCACCGGCACCCCGACCTTTTATGTGTTCAGCGCCAAAGACCAGGATATCACCAACAGGGTTATGGCGCGTTTATTTCGGATGGCCGGCATCCGTCCCGGCGATACCACCTTTCACGCCTTTGGACTATCGCTATGGCTGGCCGGCATTACCTATATTCAGGCATTAGAAGCCTATGGCGCCCGCCCCATCAGCGTCGGCGCTGAAGGCGGCGTCGCTAAAATACTGCGCTTTATCGCATTAACCAGACCCCGGGTTCTATTCGCGACGCCGTCCATGGTAACGCAATTAATAGAAAGATCCGTGAAAGAGCTTGGCAAACCCGTCGGCGAACTGGGTATAGAGATAATTTATTGTTGCGGCGAACCCGGCGCCAGCCAGCAATCGTTCAGGCAATTGGTGCGGGAACATTATGGCGCGCAGGTGTTCGATTCCACAGGCGCCGCCTGGCATAACGGAACCATCACCTGTCATGCTGATTTATCCTACGGCATGCATTATATGTCTGAAGATTATTGCTTCAGGTACGACCTGGTTGATCCGGAAACCAGATTGCCGATAGAACTAAAAGATGGCGCCGTGGGGGAAGCCATTCATACGGCGCTGGAATATGAAGCGGCGCCGGCATTCCGTTATGCGACGGGCGATATAATTCGCATCCATGTCGGCGAATGTCCCGGCTGTGGTCATTTTGGCGTACGAATGGAAATCATTGGCCGCGTTGATGACATGCTGGCGATCAAAGGCGTAAAAGTTTATCCGGCGGCTATTCAAAAAGTGGTGCGAACCTTTCAGCCGGAGTTATCGGGTGAATTAAGAATTCAATTAGACGCTCCGCCGCCAAAGGTCAACCCGCCATTAAACATTATGGTTGAAGCAGCGGCTGAGTTGCCCCTGAGCCGTTGGCACGACGTGGCGACCAGGCTGGAAAACCGGGTACGGGAGTTATTAAACTTCCGGCCGCATGTTGAAGTGGTCGCCTACGGTTCTATTCCACGCACCGGGGCCAAAGCTAAACTCATAGAAATAATCGAAAATAAGGGGAAGAACCGTGCCTGACGTAATTTATTCATCCAGGAACAAAATCGCCACCATAACAATAAGCAACCCGCAAAAATACAATATCTTTACGCATGAAATAGTCCACAAGCTCAATGCCGCGTGGAGTCGGTTCAACAATAGCGAAGACCGGGTTGCGGTACTAACCGGCGAGGGCGAAGCGGCATTTACCGCGGGAGCTAATTTAAAAGATATACCGCACGATCTGTGGCGAGCCGTGCCGGGCGTCGGCATCGACGTCAACAAGCCCATTATCGCCGCAATATCCGGGTTAGTGGTGGGCGGCGGCTTAGTGCTGGTACAGATGGCGGACTTAGCCATTGCGACTGAACAGAGTACGTTTTCCTACCCTGAGGCAAAAATTGGCTTCACCGGCGGTCTGATTGCCTCGTTAGCGGCAAGAATTCCGCACAAAATCGCGATGGAGCTATTATTCATCGGCGAGTCGATTTCCGCACAGCGCGCCTATGAGGCCGGGTTAATTAATAAAGTAACGCCTCAGGGAGAGCATCTTAATACCGCCTATGCCTGGGCGGAAAAAATCGCCAAAAATTCGCCTGTAGTGCTTCAGACGCTGAAAGATTACGTTGGGAAAACGATCCCCAAAGGTCCTTCAGAAATATCGGCAAGTTATCGCGCTCAAATTGAGCATGTCATCAACTCACCCGATTTTGACGAAGGCATTGACGCCTTTATCTCAAAGAGAACGCCAAATTTTTAACATCATTGCGCAACGATGCCAAAAAAACATTAAATATTATTTATTTATCAAAATGATAGATAGTTTTAACCAATGGGGCCAGATATGAAAAAAAAGATCATAATCGCATTAAACGTATTACTGCTTAGTTTATCCGTTTATGCGGCAGAGGAAAAAACGGTATTTGTCGGGACCCAGGGAGAGAACCCGGGATTAAGCTATATTGACGAGAATGGCAAACTAACGGGGTTTGAGGTCGAAGTATTAAGAGAGATAGACAAACGAATTCCGGGCGTTAAATTTGAATATAAGGCCATGGATTTCGCATCTCTTTTTGTTTCGCTCTCAGGCAGAAAAGTTCAGATTATTAATAGCAATATATGGCGTTCACCGGAAAGGGAAAAACAGTTTCTGTATACCAATGAGGTCTTCTATCAAACACCGTTCAAGATAGTTGTGCCGGCCGACAATAACGCAATAAATGACCTGCGCGGTCTGCATGGCAAAAAAATCGCCGTTCTGGGAACCGGCGTTCAGGCTAAAATACTGGCGGATAATATCAGTAAAAATGCGTTAGAAGTAGAGGTCTTTCCGTCTAAATCGAACACTGAAATGGTGGGGTTATTAAACGCTCAGCGAGTCGATGCGCTTTTCTTACCGGAACATCAGGTAAGTTTATTCAATAAGTACAGAGAGCAACATCTAAAAACCGTAGGTCAGGGTTATCTTCCCACCAACGTGCGGCCGGGCGATCCCGGGGCGCATCTGTTGCTTCAGAAAAGCGATGTGGCATTGAGAGACAGTCTGGACAAAGCCATTATCGAAATAAAAAATGACGGCACGCTGGAAAAATTAAGCAATGAGTGGTTTGGCGCTGATTTTACTCAACCGCTTAAATTGTAAACACGCTCGCAACTCCGCAGGCAGAGATGTCCGACAGTTTGTCGCAGAACGGTGAATAAGACGATCGGCGGAGGTTTATTTAACGCAATGGCGGGGATAAGGCCAGGCTGCCGGAAAACGGTTTTCTTGCAGAAACCGCCCGGCCCCAGAGACAGTCAAAGAACCCATAAGCGTACGGAATTATAATGAAAAACTGGTTTGATTATCATCTTGTCTGGCAGGCGTTGCCGATTGTGTCAGAGTATTTACCGGTAACGCTAACCATCTTTATTTACAGTACAGTGATGGGCGCCCTGCTCGGTTTAATGCTTGCGGTAATAAGAACCTATCGTATTTTTATCTTAAACACCGCAACTGTTATTTTTGTATCCTATGCGCGAGGAACGCCAGTACTTGTTCAGTTAATTCTGATCTACTATTTATTACCTACAATCTTAGCCAGAATTGGGATTGATATTAATAAAACGCCAGAGTTATATTTCGTTATTGTGGCAATTGGTCTATATCTGTCTGCGAATTTCTGTGAAATTTTCCGTTCCGCATTAAATAACGTCGAGCGCAGTCAGATTGAAGCGGCCTATTCTATTGGCATGAAGGAGCATCAGGTTTTTTCCAGAGTTATGATGCCGCAGGCGATGATGCTGGCGATTCCCGATATGGGGAACATTTTTCTGTTATCACTGAAAAGTACCTCGTTGGCGTTTACCGTCGGCATCATGGATATTATGGGCAGGGGAATAACGCTGAGCGCACAGACCATGCGTTCGTTTGAGGTTTTTGTGGCCATATCGATTATCTATTTTCTTCTGTGTTTGTTCATGGAGAATATTTTTAAAGTAATCGAAAAAAAATTCACGCTCAATAAATAAAATTGCATTATTCTGTTGAGGACATATGATTATAGATATCTCATTCATCTTTGAGACGATTATCGAAGTTTTGCCAGCGGTTCCAATGACATTATTTATAACCGCGACATCGATATTTATTGGTTTTTTCCTTTCCCTGTTCATTGTTTACGTTAACTACTTTAATATCCCGATATTAAGCCCATGCATCAAGCTTTATGTCTCATTTTTTAGAGGCACGCCGATGGTGTTGCATATCTTTCTGTTTTTTTTATGGTTTCCCTCATATTTTTGATGCGGTGACAAACTACTTTTCATTACCGTTTAAAGCCAATATTATCCCACTGCCGTTATTGGTGATCGCCGGTCTGTCGATAAGCACATCGGCTTTTTTTTCAGAAATATTGAGATCCGGCATAAAAGCCATTTCTCCCGGTGAATATGATGCCGCGGCATCGCTGGGGATGACGCAGTTTCAAATCATGTGCAGAGTATTATTTCCACAGGCAATACTGTATACCATTAAAAATTTAAGTTCAAAAGCCATCAATATTCTGCACGCCAGCTCGATCGCATACTGGATTTCCGTTGTTGAAATCACAGGGAAAACAAATCTTGTCGCGTCCACCACCTACCAATTCGTTGAAGCATTTATTGGCGCGGCCATTATTTACTGGTGCATAACCATGTTGATAGAAGTATTGTCTTCAGCGCTGGATCGCAAGTTAACAGCAAAATTTCATCGGGGTCTGTCATGATTGAACTAACTGATATTCACAAATCTTACGGTGAAAATATTATTCTGAAAGGCGTATCCATCAGGGTGGCTAAAGGCACGGTCGTCAGTATCATCGGGCCGAGCGGTTCAGGGAAAACCACCCTGCTGCGCTGCGTTAATATTCTGGAAAAACCGCAAACGGGTATTGTCGCCATCGACAATATCACCCTGAACTTCCCTGGCGCAAACAAGAAAGATATCCTTGCGTTAAGGCAAAAGACCGGAATGGTTTTTCAGCAGCATAATCTTTTCAGACACAGAACGGTATTACAGAACGTCACCGAAGGCCTGATCGTCGTTCATAAACACTCCAAAAAGAACGCGAATAACATCGCATTAGCCATATTAGAAAAAGTTGGGCTCAAGGGTAAAGAGGACTATTACCCGATGCAGCTCTCCGGCGGGCAGCAACAGCGCGTTGGCATCGCCAGAGCACTGGCATTAAACCCCAGCGTCATCCTGTTTGATGAACCGACCTCATCACTGGATCCTGAACTGGTGAATGAGGTCCTGACGGTCATAAAATCCATTGCAAAAGAAGGCGCGACAATGATCATTGTGACTCATGAACTGGATTTCGCCAAAGAGGTGTCAGACCACGTTATTTTTATGGAGAACGGTGAAATTGTGGAACAGGGTCATCCGCGGGATCTGTTCGCTCATCCTGTACATGAAAGAACCCGGCAGTTTCTCTTCGCGCAGAGTAACGACTACATTCCCCAAATTTAGCCTTGCGCGGCGGCGGTAATACGGCCTCAGGCAAAACGGCGGGCGAAGGCGACGCACAGGATAACCAGACATGTCGAGACGACCATGGTCCAGGCTACGGGCTCACGCAGCAGCCAGCCGGCCAGCATAAGGCCGAAAAACGGCTGCAGCAGCTGCAGTTGGCTCACGCCGGCGATGCCGCCGAGCGCCAGTCCCCGATACCAGAAAACAAAGCCGATCAGCATGCTGAAGATCGAAACATAACCGAGCCCAAACCAGGCCGACGCGCCGATGCTCCGCCATGAAGACGGCAACGTCGCCATCGTTACCGGCAGCATTAACGGCGCGGCCAGCAGCAACGCCCACGAGATAACCTGCCAGCCGCCAAGCCGGCGGGACAATTGCGCGCCTTCGGCATAACCCAGGCCGCACAGGATAACCGCAGCCAGCATCAGCAGATCGCCGTTCAGCGATGCCATTCCGCCGCCGGACAGCGCGAAAGCCGCGACCGTCACGCTGCCGAGACAGGAAAACAGCCAGAAAGGCCACTGCGGCCGCTCGTCCGTGCGCAAAACGCCGAACAGGGCCGTCGCCAGCGGCAGAAGGCCGAGGAAGACGATCGAATGAGCGGAGGTGATATGCTGCAGCGCCAGCGCCGTCAGCAGGGGAAAACCGATCACAACGCCCAGCGCGACGATCGCCAGCGGCAATGCGTCTTTGCGTTCAGGACGCTCCTGGCGCAATAGCAACAGCAGCGCGGCGCCGATCGACGCCGCGATAAGCCCGCGGGCTGACGTCAGGAACAACGGCGAAAAACCGGCGACGGCGACGCGCGTCGCCGGCAGCGAACCGCTGAAAATAATCACGCCCGCCAACCCATTGCCCCACCCTTCAAGCGATCTTTTCACGTAACCCATTCCATTCCGCTATCGACAAAGTCTGAATGATAGCGAAACCGGCGTTGCCGGAGCAGATACACATCGGTACAATTTCGCCAAACTGTATGGATAAAGATAGAGATACACCTTGAACGACGCACGGCAGAATCACTATAGAAAAGGAACCCGGACCACCGACGTGATGACGGCAATCCGCGCGAAAATCGAGAGCCGGACGCTGACGGCCGGCGATCGTCTGCCGTCGATCCGCAGCGTCGCCGTCGCCATGGGGGTTTCGCCCTCGACCGTAGTGGAGGCTTACGACCGTCTGGTGGCCGGCGGATTGATCCGGGCCAGACGCGGTTCGGGTTTTTATGTGGCGGCGACGGCGCTGCCGCCGCTGGCGCTGGCGCCGGACCGGCCGCTGCAGGATCGCGCCGTCGATCCATTCTGGGTATCGCGCCAGTCGCTGGATGCCGATGCGGCGGTGTTGAAGCCAGGCTGCGGCTGGCTGCCGACCGACTGGATGCCGCTCGACGCGCTGCGCCGCGCGTTGCGCGCCCTGGCGCGAAGCGGCGAAAGTCAGCTGACCGACTACGGCGTTGCTCATGGATCCCCTGCTTTGCGCCGCATACTTATCGCGCGTGGCGCCGAACAGGGACTGGAACTGTCCGCCGACCAGCTGTTGCTGACCGCCTCCGGCACCCAGGCGATCGACCTGGTCTGCCGTTTCCTGCTGCGTCCCGGCGATACCGTGCTGGTCGACGATCCGTGTTATTTCAATTTTCGCGCCCTGCTGCGCGCGCACCAGGTAAACATCGTCAGCGTGCCCTATACGCCCACGGGACCGGATATTGCGCGCTTTGAGGCCATCCTCGCCGCCGATCGCCCGCGTATCTATATCACCAATTCGGCGCTGCATAACCCCACGGGGGCCACCCTCGCGCCGCAAACGGCGTATCGTCTGTTGAAAATCGCGTCGACCTTTGATCTCACCATTATCGAAGACGACATCTTCGCCGATTTTGAACCGGAACCTTCGGTGCGGCTGGCCGCGCTCGACGGGCTGGAGCGCGTTATCCGCATCGGCAGCTTTTCCAAAACAATCTCCGCTTCCGTACGCTGCGGCTATATCGCCGCCCGGGCGGACTGGGTGGCGGATTTGGTCGATCTGCAGGTCGCGACCAATTTCGGCGGCCCTAATCCGCTGGCGTCAGAGATCATCGCGCATATTTTGGCCGGCGGCGGCTATCGCAAACATATGGAAGAGCTGCGCGGCCGGCTGGTGCGGACGCGGCGCGAAACCGCAGAGCGGCTGCGACGCATCGGCATTGAGCCATGGCTGATGCCGCGCGGCGGCTTTTATCTCTGGTGCCGGCTGCCGCAAGGCTGCGACTCCGCCGACGTCGCGCGCGCCGCGCTGGAAGAAAATGTAGTGCTGGCGCCGGGAAATGTATTCAGCGCCTCCCGGTCCGCCGCAGGCTTTATGCGTTTTAACGTGGCGCAATGCGCCGATCCGCAGCTAATGCCGATCCTGCAGCGAGCGTTGAAATAATAATATCTATATAGCCGGTTACAGCGGCGTTAATTCGCGGCAATATTAAGCATGTCGGCACCTGATGCGACATTAGATCGCCATGGTTTTATGCTTAAGTCAGCAAATTAAGTATAGAATAGAAATAGTAATGACGTCGCTATTAACATAATAAACAAATAGTTTTCGTTGACAGCGCCGGATATAAACCACACGCATAGCCAGAATGCGAACGCTAAAGGTAACGTAGCCGGACTCTGTTGTAATAAGTTAAATCCGACACGCTCGTTATTATCTGGTATCCATGCGGGATGACAGTATGGCAACGGCAACAGCAACGGCAACGGCAACGGCAACGGCAACGGCAACGGCAACGGCAACGGCAACGGCAACGGCAACGGCAACGGCAACGGCAACGGATAGTCTCCCCCTTGCGCCATCGCCGTCAATGGCGGTAGCCTAAATAGCTTCGCGCAGTGATGCTTCACTTTTGCTCATGCTATAGCGCGTAACTGATGATAAGAGGATTAAAATAATCATTAAAACCAGTTGATTATGCTTTAATCATCATGCCGTTGTCACTCAGCCTGCGGGTCAAGTGTAGCGCGATTATGCGAAACTATTTAGTGGGTAATCAAGGCTGGATGCGATAGATAATACCGCTCCCCCAGCAGCCAATCAGCACGTCGCCATTAACTCCCCGCCCGAGAGCAACCGCGTTTCCTGAGAGATTGTCGGCTACGACAGATGATGTTCCATCGAACGATACTCTCCGTAAGACACCGGCGCCGTTGTCAACGATCAGGACGGCGTCCGGACCGTCAGCAAGGATGCCGACGCCGGGACGAGTGAAATCGCGGCCTATTTCCTGTTGTGATCCATTGCGCATAATCCGGGTTACTCGTCCGCCGTATTGGGAGACGACGATACTGCCATCCGCCATTTCCACCACGCCGACCGGCAGCGATAAGGAATCCGCTACTTTTTTCACCTGTCCCGACGAGACGTCCAGAGAGATGACCTCGCCTGAACCACGATTTGCCACCAGCAACCGTCCGTCATGGGCAAAGGCTATGCCGGTCGGGGTCGACAAATTGCCGGAAATACGCCGGGTAGCGCCATCCGGATCGATGCGCAGGATGTAGTCTGCCGAATACGAGGTAATGAATAACGAGCCCATATCATCTATAGCTAATCCCGCGGCGGCAGGCAGATCTTTTACGATAACGGACCGTCGGCCCTGCGTATCAATACGCGTCACCGTATTGGCCGACCAGTCGGTAACATAGATGCCCACGTCAGCGACCTCGACGATCCCGGTTGGCGACTGAAACCCCTGATAAGCCGTTTCCGCCGCGATAGCCGGATGAATGATGGACAGCATAAACAACCAGGCCATCCACGAGCTGGAGAATGGACGCAGGCGGTCGCGATCAGCGACCTCGCGCAGTTTTTCGTTTCCGCGTTGGCGGCGATTGACATTCATCGTGTTCTCCTTCATCAGCCAGTGAATCGGGCGCGAGGGACTGTTCGAATGTGCGGTAATAGTCAACCTTATCTTGTAAAGCAGCGACTGATTGCCGCAACGACGCTATCTCCGCCAGCACATCGGCCAAATGGGCTTCCAGCATCCGGCGACGTTCCGCTACGGTTGAATCCCCTGCGCCGCGCAGTTTCGCGAACGCCTGCATCTTACCGACCGGCATGCCGGTCGTTCGCAATCGCAACAGAAATTCAATCCAGGCCATGTCCGATGCCGCATAGCGCCGCTGCCCTCCCGCGGCCCGGGGCACCGGCGCGATCAGCCCGATACGCTCATAGTAGCGGAGCGTATAGGCCGTAAGCCCCGTTCGCTTCACTACGTCACTAATGGTCAGATTGGATTTCATGACATCATCCTGGCGGTTAGAGTGCGCTCTAAGTCAATCATTTTTTAATCAGTATGAATGGTTTTTCGCTGACCGAATAGGCACAAAAACCGTCGACAAAAACCATATCCGCTTAATCGTCGAATAATTCGTGTTGCGAGACAACGCGTTATCGTTTTTAACCACGCGACGCCCGGCCCCTTTACGGCGGAGGTTTGTTTATAAGTCTTGCAACGCTTTTTCTCCGCCCCTCCAACAGGGAAATGCACGGAGAAAAAGCGGACAGGAAAACAACGCATGCGCAACCTGAAGTATGACGGCTAAATAGCTTCGGGTAATAGCGCTACACTTGCAGGACATGACATCCCACCAGTACTGGCCCCGCATGATGCGTGATGCGAAGTGGAGCATAAATATGAGAAGTTGTTTAAAGCGAAGTGTTTTACAATAGTCGCCGTACGCATTCAACCTGGGTTATCTGACTACCCGAATGATGGTACAGCGGCGGAGATCAAGTGAAAATAATTTCATCGGCAGATCATTTATTAATTTAACAACGGGCAGAATTATGGTGTGGAATACATTGATGTGGATAGTATCGACGGGTCTGTTACTGGCTTACTTCTATCACATCACATTAAAGAATCCCTTTAAGACCGTGGCTAAACATTTCGCAATATTGCTGCTCATGCATGTGTTGCTCTATCTATTTTTGGCGGGATTGACGACTATAGGTTGGTTGCCGATCTCACATAAACCTCACTTACTGGAAACGGTAAAGTTTTTTCTGAAAATTTATATGGTCGTAGCATTGATTGTCATGATTAATTTTTTTGCTGCGCTTTCGCAGTTCTTTACTGGCCCGGGTAAAGGTCTATATAAAATGTTTTTTATTATTGGCGGAATTTTTATGCTGTGGGCGATATGGTTTAGAACAGATATTTAGTGATACTGCGAAGAATATAGGAAACGTGGCTTTGCACATAACCTTGTTTGGCCACCGTATGCTATTCTGCGCCAGTTTTTCCATGCAATAATTAACCATGAGGCATGGCGCTCTCTCACGCATTGAAACCGGGGAATAATAAAAATAGTATATATTATAAATAATTCGGGTCGATGGACAAAACGTTATCGTTTGAACAACGTAACGTGTTGGTTCTTTAAGGGCGAGGCGCCTGCCTGCGCTTCGTAGCCCGGTAAGCAAAGGTCAAATTCGTCGGGAAAGAATTTGACCAGTCAACGACCGGCCTGCGCTGAGCAACAGGATGTCTTTCATTAATCCCATTGAGCCTACACGAGTAGGTTATTCGGGTGACAAATCCGTCGGGAGCGGGTGCGAGCGTCACTGGCGGCGCCCCTGCTGGGTTGAGGCTCAAAAGCGGACGGAATAAGTGAGCATAGCCAACACTACCGGCGACTTTAGTCATAACGGGTATAATACGCTGCAGACGGATAATGAAATCAAAAATTTGATTATCATCATCTAAGTCAAAATTAATGATAATATTGTCTTTGAACAGCGTCCTTATTTCACCGGAAACGGGAGGTATGGACTGTAGTTTTTGATAAATATCGGCGGCATTTGGGGCGTGTAAGACCCATATAACTTGATGGATTAACGTATCGTAGTCATCTTCCCCCCTGTCCTCATAGATATGAACCTTAGTCAGGTATTCAATTCGGTTATTGTTCTGCCTCGTTGCCAGCCATGGCGAGTATTTTTTTAAGTCAGGAAGTATCGCCAGAACCTGCGGCGGAATGACGACTTGCCAGATACCGGGAACGTTGAGCTCGAACGCAGCCATCACATTATTCCCACCACTCTCGCGTTCAAAACCAAAGCTGGAGAGTTTCTTTTGAAATTTCAGAGATTGGTTAGTTTCGTGAATAAAAAACGGAAGCATGAGAAAAAATGTCAGGATAAAAACGCCAAACAAACACCAAAGTACCGTAACCGAAGAGCCAGCCATATCAGAAATAACCGATGTTGTTTTATGGCGAAAATATAACCTGAAGCTGGTTAATTGTCCACACTCTAACTCATCCGGGGTGCAGGAAAGCGGCAAGAGAGCGAATCCCGATGAGCTGACTCAAGTCAGTGATTCGGGTAAGCGACAACTCCGCCGGAAGCAGAGTTGAATGCCGCTGGCGGCGGCCCTGAAAGAGCGAGCCCCGTGGATGGGGCAAGTAACAAAAACAGCACACCTGATGCTTGAAGTATGAAGGGTATAAATTGTATTAGCTCAGACCTGATCTGCAGTTACCGGTTATTTATACAGGTGTCTGTCAGATTACATCTGGCTTAAATTCTTCTCAGCCCAGATGCGTTTTCCATCAAGTAATGTTTTCATTCGCGTTCGGTCACAGCGCGTTTTTTCCCTTATGGGTTCGCTCATTATTATAATGAGCCAGCCACTCATCAATATCCGATAGTGATGTTTCCCGATCGCCATACAGCTTTTTGCGGAACCTTACCTGATAAAGCTCGTTCAGTATTGCTTTATGGAACTGCTCGCAGATGCCATTGGTCTGCGGTGACATCACTTTGGTTTTCGTATTCTGACAATATACCTACAAATTCTGTTGCATCCTGCAACTTATCACCTTCATAGACAAATTGATTCGTTTACCGAATTAAGCGCCACGGACTTTATCGTAACGCTTTAGAACCGTGGCTAAGGCGCAGCGAAGTGAGCACCGAACAGTTGCGGCTCTATAGTGAAAACAGATCCAACCCCAAACCCTATGTCACCACTGTGGAGCAAGGGGCGCTAATCCGTTTATATAGGGATTGATTTCTTCTCCTGTGATTCCCGTATTCGCTTCCGGTTAATCGTTTCCCGGCACAACCCGTCCCACAAGCAACCGTATTGCCCCTGCCGGGAGCTAATCCCCCCAGAGACTTTATTCGTTCCTGGTGATTTTTCGCTCATCGGGCAAAATAAGAGATAAGATAATTCCCACCACAGCAATGACTGCGACGCCAGTGTAAATACCCTGAAAACTCCCGAGCCATGACTGAAAGTATCCGCTGCCTATATTGCCGAAACTGGTGCCAATACCCAGAAAAACGTTAGCAACAGCGAAGATAGCGGTGGAGGTCTCAGGGCTTGAAGTTTTGGTTATGTAAGCCGGAATAAGTCCATAGATAGCATAGAATGACAGACCGAAAGCAACAGCTGCTATACGCAAAGCCATGGTTCCGCTCTCAATTGCAACGAGCACGCCAGCAGCGAGGAGGATGCCATACGACAGTGCCAATGCAATACGAACACCGATTCTGTCAGCCAGCAGGCCAAAAGCGAACCCACTGGCAAGACCAGTGACTCCAATTATTGACCAGAGTTGACCTATAAATGATATTGAAAAGCCCTGCTCATTACCCAGGAAGGAAGCAAGATAATTCTGCCAGGGACCACATGCTATACCGCTTAATGCCAACAGCACCCAAATCAGGAAATTACGGGGTACTGCAACAGGAATGAATCGCTGTGATTTATCCGGATTGGCCTGTTTTTCTGAACAATTTTTTCGGGCATCTGGACCGAACGCATCAGCGGCCAGTACGCGTAGCAGGATATAGCCGATAATAGCTACAGTAACCGAAATCGCTCCAATAACCATCCATACGGTCCGCCAGTCATAGTTATGTATAAAAAAGGGGACGATCAAACCTGTGGCAAACTGCCCATAGGCCGTTCCACTGGATATCAGTCCATTAACGCTTGACTGCCAGACTACTGGTACAACTTTACCTATGACACTAACAGTCGGAATTACCACCATTGCAGCACATGAGCCGAGAGCAATTAACAAAGTGCCCGTCTGCCATATATCCTGTACGGCGGATAACAGGATTAGTAAAAAACCGGCAGTGAACGCTGCCACAAAAATTACATGTCCTCCTCCGAACCTGCGCGTTATATGCGAACAAAACAGCGATGCCATCAGATATGATACCTGCGCTCCTCCTGTAATTATGCCAACGGCGGGAATGTCAAAATCGAGACTTTTTCGCATATAGGCGACCAGTACCGAAAAAAGGTACAGCCCAAAGCCAAAAACGATCGCCATATAGAGTGTAAGGATAACAGCCACGCCGACAGTATTTAACAGACCAGCGGGGCGCGTAATGCTGCGTTCAGACTGCATAAACAGGGATCCTTATCGCAAGGTGGCGGGCACGTACATCAGGTATTTTGCGTATGTGTCCACATTTCAGGTATCATCTATATACGATAACACCTATATAGCATATTTTCTATATAGAATAATCACTATATGGATTCCATTAGCAGTAACAGAGAAGGTTTCATGCAGAGTTCAGGCTCAACATCAGAAGCGGGGTTGCAGGAGGTCTTACATGCGCTCGCTAACCGACACAGACTGATGATTATTGGCTGGCTGGCTGACCCCAAAGCAAATTTCCCTGCACAGCGTGACGGGGATCTTATTGAAGATGGTGTCTGCGTCAGTTTCATCACCGACAAAACTGGACTGAGTCAGCCTACAGTAACAACGCACATGCAGGTACTGGCGAAAGCGGGGCTGGTTATACCCAGGCGGATAAAAAACTGGGTTTACTACAGACTTAATGACGCTGTTGCAGAACAGTTTCTGGGGAATCTGGGCTCCTTGCTGCGTCGATCATAAGGGCTCTGCTTATTCAGGGTTCAGATCTTTCCATATAAGGCAGAATCCCGCTTTTGTTGATCCCTGACCATAGCATTTAGGATAGTGAGCAATTTGCGCCTACAAGCAACAAGGGCCAGCTTTTTGGCTTTACCGGCGGAAAGCAGACGCTGATAAAAGGTTCTGATGGCAGGATTGAATTGTATTAGCGTGATTACCAGGGGGTACTGACGGTATAATTACCAGGCGATTTTGACGCAACCAGATTACCGACTCCTCATTGCTCTATCAACCAAACGGACATCAGGCCGTTTGTTGTATAGATTTTGCTCGGGCGACACGTAAAGCAGTCGTGTTCATGTTTTGGCGAAGCCAGATACTACGACCCCCTCCGGAGCTAATGTCCATACCGTACTCAGCCTTCACCTTCAAAGCGACTTTTTGTTGACCCAGATGAGGATACTCAATGGAGAATTGCACGACCGTATTCTCAATGATGAGCTCTGTGCAATTTTTATGCCTCAGATTAGGCATTTCTTGCCGTTTAACTGCGTTGCTTCCACCTTCTTTTAGACGTCGCCTGTGGCGGTAAATGTATCGCAGGACACGCCGCTCAGGCGTGATGCTTCGGCAACATTGCCAGGTTTGTCAACCAGGGCCAGTACATCGAGCTTTTTCTGGACGTCGATATCTTCCATCGATGTTTTAACGGGCTCCATAACCTCTGACAGCTGTAATTGTCTGCCGGCAAAGTAAGCACTGAACCGTTCATGGCAGGCTGATTGATAAGCCCGATCTGAAAGGCGCGATGAAATACTGGCGCGGTCAGGCTTCGCCTATCGGTTTAACTTTTTGCGTAATGCGCAGACCAGCGACGGTGATCGGCGTGCCAGTTCATGGCGATCTGGCGAAATGTCTGCCCGTTTTTCCTTTTCTGCTGCGCGATTTTCTTATCAACGGCAGGATCGGCCCCTTCACGCACTTTAGCGCGTGCGGCATCGCGTAGCTGACGCGCTTTAAACAGGGAAACATCCGGGTAGGGACCAAAGACCAGCTTTTTTTCTTTGCCATAGATGCGGTACTTCATGCACCAGAGTTTTGAGCCGTTGGGTTTGATCAGCCGGTACAGTCCTGAACTGTCTGCCAGTTTGAAGGCTTTATCGGCGGGGTTGATCTTGCGGATAGCGGTATCGGTTAATGCCATAGCGGGGGCTCCATTTTCTCAACGAACCGTGAGGCCCCCGATTAAGACCCATAAACTATGGATATCAAAAAACCCGGCAGTCCTTTGCAGGATAGTCGGGTAAAGATAACGTCTTGTTTTTTTAACGCTTCAGGACTTACAGCAACGTCATGAAACTAAAATCTGGCTCCTCTGACTGGACTCGAACCAGTGACATACGGATTAACAGTCCGCCGTTCTACCGACTGAACTACAGAGGAATTGTGTGAACGGGGCGCATCATAGCCAGACGCCAGTCGGCTGTCAACGCTAAATGCCCGTCCGGCATCCGATTGCCTGCGTCGTGTACAATTCGGGCCTTTTCTGAACTCAGAACGCCTGGCTGGCCGGCGCGGATGAGACGCTGCGCCAGTTTTGCAACCTGATTAGCGGGTCCTGACGATAAAACTGGCGGAACTGCAGGTACAGTTCGGGGAAGCGTTCGCACAGTAATTCCGGCGCGCTGAAAAAGTACTCCGACAGCACGGCAAAACATTCGGCCGGGTCGCTGGCCGCGTAAGCATCCATACTGGCCGCCTCTTCGCCGACCTGGTCGATCTCATCCTGCAGCGACGCCATCGCGGCGTGCAGCTGTTGTTCCCAAACGATAACGTCGCGCAGCGCGATAGGCGGCACGCCATTGGCGCCGCCGCCGTTGCGCATATCCAGTTTATGCGCCGCTTCATGGATGACCAGATTAAAGCCGGACAGATCGAAGGAATCTTTCACTTCTTGCCAGTTGAGCACGATCGGCCCCTGCTCCCAGCTCTGCCCCGACTGCACCGTGCTGCCGGTGTGCACCAGACCGATATCGTCCTGCCATTCGTCGTGCACGATAAACGGCCCCGGATAGAGCAGCACTTCGTGGAAACCATCCAGCCACTCAATGCCCAGCTCCAACACCGGTAAAGCAAACAGCAGCGCGATGCGCTCTTCCATCAGCGGCGTCACGGTTAACCCCTGCAGGGCAATCAGCCGTTTTTGACGCATAAACTGATGCGCCAGCGCGATCAAACGCCGCTGCTCTTCGTGACTCAGCGGAGCCAGCAAAGGAATATTGAGCGCCGGCTGCCATTTTTCCCGGTCCAGATTCGCTGATTTATCGGTCTTCCACGGCCACTTAATCATGGTATTGCTCGCTAAGTCATCACTTGAACAGAAAGGCGCAGGTTAGTACTGTTAAAATGCCGCAAAACCTGGCATGATAGCAACCCGTTACCACGGAGAGATGCCGGAGCGGCTGAACGGGACGGTCTCGAAAACCGTTAAGGGGGCAACCCCTTCGAGGGTTCAAATCCCTCTCTCTCCGCCACTATTCAAACACTTATCGCTGCAGACTTCCACGATACCTGTCACACCAGGCGGATTATTCGCCATTTCTTTATCTGCCCGGTTTATCGCTGCCCGATTGCAGTCGCTCGCCCTGTCGTTGTGCGAGGGCCAGCACGCTCCGGGCTATCGCGTCCATACAATCAATCGCCCGGTAAAAATCCACCTTCCATGAAGAGCCCTTCTATGAATGGGGTATTGATTGCGTCTTAAAAGGGCGTACCAAAAGCCTTAAAAAGAAGTCTCTGTCAGCCCTGTAATATTTAAATCCAAAGACAATAAGGCAGCGCCAAAACCGGTGGCTAACCATGCCCGTAGGACGTGGTTTTCAGTTAGCAATAAAAAACGGATACCGCCGCTCACGCCGTGGTATCCGTTGCAGTATTTCAGCTTAATCCGCAGGCGGGATTATTTCTCCAGCGCGTAGGCAATCACGTAATCGCCGCGATCCGGCGATTGACGGCCGCCGCCGGCCGAAATCAGTACGTACTGCTTGCCGGTCGCCGGCGATTTGTAGCTCATCGGGCCGCCCTGGCTGCCCACCGGCAGGCGCGCTTTCCACACCTCTTTGCCGGTTGAAGAGTCGAAGGCGCGCAGATAGTAATCCTGAGTGCCGGCGATAAACACCAGACCGCCCTGGGTGGCCAGCGTCCCGCCCAGCGTCGGCAGGCCGACGGGAATAGGCAGGCGCATTTTAACGCCCAGCGGCCCGGTATCGCGTACCGTCCCGACCGGTACCTGCCAGACTATCTGCTGAGTTTTCATCTCGATAGCCGACAACGTGCCGAACGGCGGCTTCTGGCACGGAACGCCCAGCGCCGACATAAAGCGGTTTTTATTGACCGCGTACGGCGTACCTTTCATCGGCACCAGCCCCATGCCAGTGTTGACGCTCTCGCCGCCGCTATTGGTCGCCGTGCTGGCCGGATCGGCTTTGACCATCTGAATCCACAGCCCCAGCCGCATATCGTTGACGAAAATATAGTGGTTAACCGGATCGGTCGACATGCCGCCCCAGTTCATCCCGCCGAGCGAGCCAGGGAAACTGAGCGAAATATCGCTGTCCGGCACGGTGTACAGGCCGTCATAGCGCATGGACTTGAAGGCGATGCGGCACATTAGCTGATCGAACGGCGTCGCGCCCCACATATCCGCTTCCGACAGTTTCTGCGCCCCAATCTGCGGCATGCCCACCGATAGCGGCTGCGTGGGCGAGTACTGTTCGCCGGGGATGGCGCCCGCTTTGACCGGAATCTCTTTCACTTCCGTCAGCGGCTGGCCGGTTGCCCGATCGAGCACATAGATCTGACCGGCTTTGGTGCCGATAACCAGTGCCGGTTTGCTGCCGCCGTCTTTGGCGGGAAAATCGATCAGGCTCGGCTGCATTGGCAGATCGAAGTCCCACAGATCGTTATGTACGGTCTGGAATACCCATTTTTCCCGACCGGTGGTGGCGTCAACCGCCAGCACCGAGGCGCCGTACTTATGGTCGAGCGGCGTACGATCCGCCCCCCACAGGTCAACCGACGAGCTGCCCATCGGAATAAACAGCGTATTCATTGAGGCGTCGTAGGACATCGGCGCCCAGGCGTTCGGCGAGCTGCGCGAATAGCTTTCCCCCGCGGCCAGTTCACGGTTGGGATCGCTGGCGCGCGGATCAAACGCCCAGCGCTGAGCGCCGGTGATCACGTCAAAACCGCGGATCACGCCGCCGGGCATATCGGTACTGACGTTATCCGCCACCCGACCGCCCACCACCACCGTGCTGCCCGCCAGCGTTGGCGCCGAAGTCAACACATAGCTGGGATCGGCCGCCGCGCCCATATTGGCCTTCAGATCGACGCTGCCGTTCTGGCCAAAGTCCGGGCAAAACCGTCCGCTCCCGGCGTCCAGCGCAATCAGCCGCGCATCAATGGTATTCATTAAAATACGACGCTGGCACAGCGCGCCCGGCGCCACCTGGGCGACCGGCACCGGCGAAGCGTCCTGCGCCACCGGCTGAGTCAGCGGCTTCGTCGCATCGAAATAGGCCAGCCCCCGGCAGCGCATCCAGACGGAAGATTTAGCGTTGATCTCCGTTTTCCACAGCTCCTTACCGGAATCCGCATCAATGGCAATCACATTGTTGTGCGGAGTGCACAGGAAAACCCGGTTGCCCACCTGCAGCGGCGTCTGCTGATCCTCAGCGCCGTTGCCGTCAGGGCTGAGCGGAGTATCGCCGGTGTGGTAGGTCCAGGCGACTTTGAGGTTCTGCACGTTATCACGGGTAATCTGGTCAAGCGCGACGAACCGGCTGCCGCCGGCATTATTACCGTAGTGATCCCAGTCCTTCTGCTCGTGCAGAGCATCGACAGGCGTCAGCGGCAAGGGCTGTCCGGAGAACGCCACCGTCGGGTGCGGTTGAAACATCAACGCGCCAGTGGCGGCCAGGCAGACGACGATAACGCCGGACGCGCCATAAAAAAATACGCAGCGCGTCGGCTTGCCGCTCAGACGGCGCAGCGTGGGCCAGCAAAGCATCGCCAGCAACAGCAGCACCGCGAGATAAAACAGGCGCGACACCAATGGCCAGAACTCCAGCCCGACATCGGCCAGCGCCCAGATCACGGTGGCGATAAATACCGCGCTGTAAATCAGCACGCCCGAGGCGCGGCGGCGAAAAATCTGTACGCCGGACAGCGCAATAAACAGACCCGCCGGCAGAAAATAAGCGCTGCCGCCGAGCGAAAGCAGTCGCCCGCCGGCCACGACGAAAAAGGCGCCCGTCAGAAACAGCAGTAAGCCTAAAATGTAACACCACCAGCGAACCCATTTTTTAGCTGGCACTACGCCTGCATCCACCATGCTGCCTTCTCCCCAAAATGTATTTATCTGCCGCGGCGTTCCCATCACTGCCCTGCCGGCCCCAAACGCCGACCGGCCGCCGGCTAACGCGCTACGGCGTTGTCCTGCGGCCGGCGAGCGCCTTACTCAAAACGATAAGACAGCGTCGCCCCGCCGCCCCAGTTACGCCCCGGCGCCGGCTCGAAATAACGGCCGTTGCCCTCATTGACGATAACCGAACCGACGTAGCGCCGATCGAACAGGTTGTCCACCCGGCTGAACAGGTCCAGCGCCCAGTTATTCCAGTTGAGGCGGTAGCCCACATTCAGCCCGGCTACCGTATAGGAGGGCGCCTGAACGGTATTTTCGTCGTTGGCCTGAATATCGCTCATATAGCGAAGATCGGCGCCGGCATACCAGCCCTCTTCCGGCTCCCAGCCCAGGGACAGGTAGCCCATATTGCGGGCGATGCCCGGCAGTCGATTGCCGGCCGGCACCACTTCATCCGCCGGGCAGTTGCTCGTGCCGCAGCTGTCGCTGCGGTAGGTGGCGTCGAGCAGCGTCCAGGCCATTTTCAGCCGCCAGTCCTGGGCGAACTGCTGATCTAGCGACAGTTCAACGCCGCGCCGCCGGGTTTTACCTGCGTTCGCATAGCTGGTGCGTCCACCGCTGCTTTCCGCGACCACCAGTTCATTATCGGTATTGGTCTGGAACAGCGCGGCGGTGATCAGACCGTTGCCGACGCGCATTTTACTGCCCAGCTCGACGGTATCGCTGGTCGAGGGTTTCAGCCCCATATTTAACCCGGCCTGACCGTCCGGCCGGTAGGAAAGTTCGTTGATGGTGGGCGTTTCAAAGCCGCGGCCGGCCGACAGGTAGACATTCCAGCCGGCGTTGAGCGCATAGCTGAGCGAGCCCATCGGCAGCCACTGATGGTAGCGCGTGCTGCCGCTGTCATCGCCGTTGCCGCCGGTAATGTAGCGGTCGCTGGAGTCAAAGCTGACCGTGCTGTAGCGCACGCCCGCATCCAGCGTCCAGTCGGGCGTCAGCCGCCAGTTGGTCTGCAGATACGGGTCCAGGTTCCACATGCGGTTTTTCTCATTGCGGCGCAGCGCGCCCTTCTCGCCGTAGGCGATATCGCTGCCCTGCAGAATAAAATTCTCATAGCCTCGCCGCCGCTCCGTCAGCGTTTCATAATCCAGCCCGCCGGTCAGCGTCACCGGCACCGACCCCAGCTGATTCTGATGCGTCCAGCGGCTATCTATCCCCTGATAGCGCCGCTCGAGATCGATCACGCCGCCGGCATGCGTCGCGCTCAGTTGCGCCGAACGCGGGATGGACTGATATTGCGTGGTGCGGCGCTCGCCGTACCACGTCATCATGCTCAGCTCATCGTGTTCGCTCATCTGCCGCTGATAGCGCAAGCCGGCCTGAGTCTGGTCGATGGTTTTACGGGTGTTGTACTGCCCGGCGCGCGGCGACTGACGCGGATTGGCGCGCCATTCTGATTCGGTCAGACCGCCCGGATCGTCCGCATCGATCGAAACGCTGTTGAACAACAGGGTCAGGGTGCTGACATCGTCCAGCCGGATGCCCAGCCGGGCGTTGCCCAGATTTTTCTGGGTGGCGCTGCGATCGCGAAAGCCATGGGTGGTGAAGCGCGAAGCCGATACCGCATAGTCGACGTCGCCCGCCTGACTTCCGTCGCCGGTGGCGCCCGTCGCCTTGATGCTGTTGCGCCAGGTGCCGTAGCTGCCGTAGTAAGTGCCGGCCTCAATGGTGGTCGGCTGGCTGCCGCTTTCAGTTTCGACATTGACCACGCCGCCGGACGCATTGCCATACAGCGCGGAATAAGGACCGCGCAGCACCTCAACCTTATCCACCGAATTGAGATCGATATTCGATGTCTGTCCCTGACCATCCGGCATGCTCGACGGGATGCCGTCCACATAGATGCGCACGCCCCGCACGCCATACATTGAGCGGCTGCCAAAACCGCGTACCGACAGCTGCAGGTCCTGCGCATAGTTCTGCCGGTTCTGGATCTGCAGCCCCGGCACGCCGGACAGTTTTTCCGACAGGTTGATCTGCGGCGCCGCGTCGCGCAAATCGTCCCCGTTCACCACGCTGACCGCGGCGGGCGTATCCAGTTCGGACAGGCCGCTGTGCTGCCTGACGATAATTAACGTCGAGTCATCCCCCGGCGCTTGCGTTAACGTGGCTCCGTCGCTCGACTGAGCCACGCTGAATGCAACCGGCGAGAATAAAAATAGCGGCGTCAAAAAAATAACCGGAAATTTATTTTTCGTTGAAAAGGGTCGAAAGCTGGAACCCAAACGTCTGCTGCGTTGCTTATGCACTAAAGACTGAGAGAAACTATTCATCCGTCATTTGCACCATACTATTAAATTAGTAACACATAAAAAGTATATGGTTGATTTCCTGTTCTCGCCTGCGGCGAACCGGAATAATCAGACGGCGCACGGTCATTACGATGACCGGCGTCGTTATCCTGCCGCTCTATTTCTTCCCTTTCTTCCCTTCATCTTTCAATACGCCGGCAGGCTGACCGGGCGCCGGCCCCCGAATTATTTAGGATATCCCCTTACATACTTCGGACTGCTGGCGCGCTGGTTTTGTTACTTGCCCCCTCCATAGGGTTCGCCCCCGCAGGGCCACGCCAGCGGCGTTCAAATCCGCTACCGGTGGATTTATCGTTTCCCCGATCACTTACTGCGGTAATCGGCTGGCAGATTAATGAGGGAATCCTGTCTCTCAGCGAAGGTCAGCCATTAGCTGGAGAATTCGTTGCCGACGAATATACCGCGGTGTCACCGCCTGCCTGCATTTGAATTATTTTGGATATATATATGACACCGATGTAAATCACATGATAATAAATTGTCACAACTATAGCACTCACGCCCGGCGATGAGAACCCGGTTCAATCGGCCGAATAAATTAATTATCCGTCATGTCTCCTGAATAATTCTGCTTACAGGATCAAACGTTATCGGTTTGAACGACGCAACGCGCAGGTTCTTCACCAGCAGGGCTCATTAATGAACGTCAGATTGCTGACAACGTTGGTTATCAGGCCGGGTGCATCGGCATGGCGGGCGGACAATGCCGACAGGATCGCAGGGCAGAATGAGCAGAATGAGCAGAATGAGCAGAATGAGCAGAATGAGCAGAATGAGCAGAATGAGCAGAATGAGCAGAATGAGCAGACTATTTTGCATCTCTGCCAGTATTACATTAGCATTATCTAAATTAGAAACCTCTGTTATAAGGTTCATTCACCGTTGCAAGAGAAAGACCGACAATTTTTGCAGCAAAACGCCGCCAGGGCGGCGGCCCTGCTGCGCGCCATAGGCAATGAACATCGACTGCTGGTGCTGTGTCTGCTTATCGAATACGGCGAGCTATCGGTCGGCATGCTGCTTGAACAGGTTGACCTGAGCCAGTCCGCACTGTCTCAACACCTGGCGAAGATGCGCGAGGAAGGGCTGGTTACTTACCGACGTGAAGCGCAAACGCTGTACTACAGCATCGAAAACCCGGATGTGGAAAAGGTGATCGCCACACTCAAAAACATTTTCTGTTCCTGATTCGCCGGAGAAGACCATGATGTCCATCACGAACATTCCGCCGCGCGTCGCGCTGGAGAAACTCAACGCTGGCGCCCTGCTGATCGATATCCGCGCGGCAGACGACTATGCCCGCGAGCATATCGCCCAGGCGCAAAACATTCCGCTGGAGCAGCTTGCCGCCCGTAAACCGCAGCTTAACGGCGGCCGCGCGGTGATTTACCACTGCCGCTCCGGCCAACGCACCCGCATGCATGCCGATGCGCTGGCGGCGGATTTACAGTGCGACAGCTATATTCTGACCGACGGACTGGAGGGCTGGAAGCAGGCCGGCCTGCCCACGGTTATCGACCGCGATCGGCCGCTGGAGCTGAATCGCCAGGTGCAGATCGCGGCCGGCGGCATCGTGGTGCTGGGCTTCCTTCTGGGCCTGACGATCTCGCCCTGGTTTCATATTCTGTCGGGGTTTGTCGGCGCAGGCCTGATTTTCGCCGGCGTCTCCGGTTTCTGCGGTCTGGCGCGCGTGCTGATGAAAATGCCGTGGAACCGTAAAGCACAGGAAACAACGAAGTAACGCCGGACGCCGACGCCGTGAACGTCGGCGCCCTGCCGTCCTGCCGGGCCGAATGCCTGAACGCAGACAACGCGCCTGCGGCCTGAAGTATGACGGAGAGACAGATCATATTGTGATACCTCAGACGTGGAGCAGAAGAATATCTTCTACGCCTCATACCCGCCAATATAATTTATCTTATTGATTATTATTGTATTAAATTAATTCCAGCCGTTACTCATCCTGATTCCGCAATGTGACTGCTCTCATCTTTCTCAATAATCGACCTGATCAGGGGTTTACTTTATAAGCACGGGCCTTTATATATAAACAAGTGTTCGATATTGGTCATATGTTTAAGTTATATAATAATAAAATCTGTCTTATTAAACAGAGGGCCATGTATTTGCCATGTGGTAATAAAACAAATGGCCTTTACACCCTAAATAATTCGAGTCGCAGGACTGCGCGTTATCGTTTTGAACAATGCAAAGCGCCGGCCCGCCGGGGTATGACCCGTGCATGGGCCGAATAATCGAGCGCAGACAATACGCCGGCGGCCTGAGGTATGACGGGATAATACAATTACCCACGAGGTGTCATTGTGTTAGAACAACATTATATTGTCACCATTGGCTCGATAAATATGGATATTATCGGATATCCTGAAGCCTGCCTTAATTATGCCGATTCCAACCCAGGGAAAATCAGGTTCACGCCCGGCGGCGTAGCGCGAAATATCGCGCAAAACCTGGCGTTATTAGGTAAGCAATCCTTCTTGTTTTCCGTAACGGGCAATGATTTTTACGGCAGAACCATTCTGGAACACACTCAGGCCGCCGGCGTCAACGTCGAAAAATGCGTGGTTATCGATGATGCTCATACTTCGTCGTATTTGTCCCTGCTGGATGAAAACGGCGAAATGCTGGTCGCCATCAACGATATGCAAATTGTCGACAGACTGAGTCCGACGCTGCTGCAGCAACAGCTTCCCTTTATTCGTAACGCCGCCCTGATTATCGCCGACTGTAACCTGTCGCAAGAGACATTGGCCTGGCTATTCCGCCACGCCGGCGACACGCCCATCTTCGTCGACCCGGTATCGGCCCATAAGTCGGTAAAAATCCAGGACTGGCTGCACGCCATTCACACGTTAAAACCCAACCGGCTCGAAGCGGAAACGCTAAGCGGCCTCGCTATCGTCAGCCGGCAAGACGCGGAGCGGGCGGCCGCCTGGTTCCACCGGCAAGCGGTGAAACGCGTGATATTGAGCATGGGCGCCGAGGGGGTGTATTACAGCGAGCGCAATGGCGCGGCGGGCTGGTCGCCGCCGGTGCAAACAACGGTAATCAACGTCACCGGCGCCGGCGATGCCATGATGGCGGGCCTGGCGTCCTGCTGGCTGGATCGGCTGCCGCTGGCCGCCAGCGTACGTTTCGCGCAGGCCTGTTCCGCGCTGACCCTATCCTCGGAATTTACCAACAGCCCCGAATTATCTTTTAGCAATGTGAACGCTTTACTGGAGTCCGACCATGTCTGAAGCCCCTATTTCCCGTGAATTTCTCGATATTTCTCCCGAAATCAGCCGCGCCCTCGCGCACGGAGACCCCGTGGTGGCGCTGGAATCCACCATCATTTCTCACGGCATGCCCTTTCCACAAAACGCCAGGACCGCGATTGACGTCGAGGAAACCATAAGAAGTCAGCGGGCGATCCCCGCCACCATCGCGGTGATTCACGGCAGGATGAAGGTTGGGCTAAGCAGAGAAGAGATCGAGCTGCTCGGGCGCGAAGGCCATAACGTGACCAAAGTCAGCCGCCGCGATCTGCCGTTTGTCATCGCGGCCGGTAAACACGGCGCGACGACCGTCGCCTCAACCATGATTATCGCCGCGCTGGCCGGCATTAAGGTGTTCGCCACCGGCGGTATCGGCGGCGTGCACCGCGGCGCGGAGAAAACCTTCGATATCTCCGCCGATCTGCAGGAGCTGGCCCATACCAATGTAGCCGTGGTGTGCGCCGGCGCAAAATCCATTCTGGATTTAGGGCTGACCACCGAATATCTGGAAACCCAGGGCGTTCCGCTGATCGGTTATCAAACCCGCACGCTGCCTGCCTTCTTCTGCCGTACCAGCCCGTTCGGAGTCAGCATTCAGCTCGACTCGCCGCAAGAGATCGCTAAAGCGATGTGGGTTAAATGGCAAATCGGTCTCAACGGCGGTTTGGTGGTGGCGAACCCGATCCCGTCGTCCAGCGCTATGCCGGAAGACGCCATCAACGCGGCGATCGATCAGGCGATCGCCGAAGCGGATCGGCAGGGCATCGTGGGTAAAGAAAGCACACCGTTCCTGCTGGCGCGCGTCGCCGAGCTGACGGGCGGCGACAGTCTGAAATCCAATATCGAACTGGTTTTCAATAACGCCATTTTAGCCGCGGGCATCGCCAGAGAATATCAGGCGTTAGTGCCGCACGCAGGCTAAAAACATCAAAGCGGTGTGGATCGTTAATCCATAAAACCTGCCGGACAAGGCGGATTATGATTGATAAAGGGTCATGATGATGGATTTATTAAGAAGCGCGATCGGCGTTCTCGTCTTGCTGGCGATAGGTTTTATCCTTTCGGTCAATAAAAAACAAATTAGCCTCCGAACCGTTGGCGCCGCATTGCTGCTGCAGATTGCGCTGGCCGGCATCATGCTCTATTTCCCGCCGGGAAAATGGCTGATGGAAAAAATGGCGATGGGCATACACAAGGTTATGTCATTCAGCGACGCCGGCAGCGCCTTTATTTTCGGCGCGCTGGTCAGCCCTAAAATGGATAGCGTGTTTGACGGCGCCGGATTTATTTTCGCTTTCCGGGTTCTGCCGGCCATTATTTTTATTACCGCGCTGATCTCCATGCTGTACTATATCGGCGTAATGGGGTTCCTGATTAGAATCATCGGCAGCTCGTTACAGAAACTGCTTAATATCAGCAAGATCGAATCCTTTGTCGCGGTGACCACTATTTTCCTCGGTCAAAATGAAATCCCCGCCATTATCAAACCGTTTTTAGGCCGTCTCAACCGCAATGAACTGTTTACCGCCATCTGCAGCGGCATGGCGTCTATCGCCGGCTCCATGCTGGTCGGCTACGCCGGTATGGGCGTGCCGGTCGACTATCTGCTGGCCGCCTCGCTGATGGCGATTCCCGGCGGCATCCTGTTTGCCCGCTTGCTCAGCCCGGCGACCGAAGCCTCAGCCGTCGATTTCGACCAGCTCTCGTTTTCTGAACGGCCGGCCAAAAGCATTATCGAAGCGGCGGCCGGCGGCGCGATGACCGGGTTAAAAATCGCCGCCGGCGTAGCCACGGTGGTGATGGCGTTCGTCGCCATTCTCGCCATGTTGAACGGTATTCTGGGCGCGCTGGGCGGCCTGTTCGGTCTGACGCATCTCTCGCTGGAGAGCATTCTCGGCTACCTGTTCTCGCCGCTGGCGTATCTGATGGGGGTTGACTGGAACGAGGCCTCGCTGGCGGGCAGCCTGATTGGGCAGAAGCTGGCGATCAACGAATTTGTCGCCTATCTGAATTTCTCCCCCTATTTGCAGGACGGCGGCGGCGAACTGACGGCGAAAACCGTAGCCGTGATCTCTTTTGCGCTGTGCGGCTTCGCCAATATTGGCTCCATCGGCGTGGTGGTCGGCGCCTTCGCCGCGATCGCGCCTGAACGGGCGGGCGAAATATCGCAGCTCGGCGTCAGAGCGCTGGCCGCCGCCACCTTATCGAACCTGATGAGCGCCACCATAGCGGGATTTTTTATCGGTTTAGCCTGAGCCGGCCAGCAGATCCATGGCGCGGCTGGGCGGCGCGCGCCTCACCCGCTCATCCCCGGCTTTTAATGATATTGAGTACGCTTTCCGGCGACAGGCTGGGGTTGTTGATCAGCGGAGAGCTTCTGGTCAGAGCGGCGCAAACCTGAGAGAACCTGACGCTATAGTCGGCGTCGTTGCCGTCCAGGTAGCCATTCACCAGACCGGCCATTAACGCCTCGTCGGCGCCGACCGGGTCGACCAGCGGTAAATCGAGCGGCGGCAGCCACAGATGCCGTCCCTCGCGTTCGCTGTAGAACAGCGAGTTATCATCCCGATGAATCAGCACCCGCGCCGCCCCCTTGTCGTGCAGCCATGACGTCGCGTTTTCGACATCCGCCCGGCAGTGGATCGCCTTGCCCCACAGCGCCGCAGCCTCGTGCTGCGAGGGTTTGAGCGTATGTACCCGCTCGAGCCATGCCATAATCCTCTGCGCCTTGAATTCGGAGACCGTATCGACGAACACCGGAATGTCGGCGGCATTGGCGAACACCCAGGCGATGGCGTCTTCGCACAGGTTGCAGTCCAGTACGATGGCGCCGGCGTGCTGAACCAGCTCACGGTTGGCGTTCAGCAGCGTGGGCGTCAGGCTGTTCATGATCACCATGTCATTGATGCCGACCACGGTTTCCCCGCGATCGTTAGCCACCGAGATATAGGTGGAGGTATGATGACCGTGGATTTTTTCGCACCCCTGGATGTTCACCCCGGCGCGCTTTGTCTGCTCCAGCAAATTTTCGCCATAAAAATCATCCCCCACCACGGAAATCAAATGCGTATCGCGCCCCAGCAGCGCTAAATTATGGGCGATATTGCGCCCTACGCCGCCCGCCGAGCAGGCTATCCGACCGGGCCAGGAAACGGCGCCCAGATGCGCCGGATCGGCGACGCCGCTCACGTCCATATTGATCGCGCCCAGCACCACCGCATAATCCTGTTCGGTCAGGATATACCCCTTGCCCTTGATCACGCCCTTCTTCATCAGGTCCATGATATGGCCGGCCACGCGCGAGCGGCTGATGCCTAACATCTTCGCAATTTCATTTTGCTGAATCAGAGGGTCGCGTCTTAGAATTTTAAGGATCTGTTTTTCGCGTGTATTCATTTAATCGCTTGCGCATGAGGCCGGGGGTAGGCCTTACCTTACCGATTCGGGGCGCAAAAAGCCATAAAGCCGCCGGGCGCGCTTGCTGCGGGCGTAATCCACCCGCTCAAACGATATCTGCCGGTCGGGCAGACGGGTCTGACGGCGCCAGAAGGCGTCGCGAAACCGGTCTGGCGCCGGGGCGTTATCCGCGGGCATCATCATGGATCACCGCCTTATCCGGCGCCGAGACAAGGGCGGCGCGCCCGGCGATATAGCCGGCGAGATATTCGGCATCCTCGCCCACCCCCTCGAAACGCCCCGACCCCCAGGTCCACAGCCACGGCAGCCCGAGAAAATACAGGCCCGGCACGGTTGATCGGCCGCGGGTATGCACCGGATAACCGTGGTTATCAAAAGCGGGCGCCTCGATCCAGCTAAAATCGCTATCAAAGCCGACCGCCCAGATAATAGTGCTGATGTCGGTCCGGTTCAGATCGATTGCCGTCGGCGGATTCTCCGGCCGCCACGGCGGTTGATAGCGCGGCTCGACGGGCGCGTCAATCCCCTGCTGCGCAATCCACTCATCAATGCCGTCTTTGATTTTCTGCGAGGCGGCATCGGCGTCGTCAAGGTTGTGGGCCAGATCGTCGGCGACGATTAGCCGTCCGTCGCGGTAATCCGTCAGGCGTCCGTAAAGTTGCATACCCTGTAGCGCAAAAGCGCGCAGATCGATATCCCGCCCGCCGTCGCGCCCGGTCACATAGTGATTGGTTTTACGTCGGGCCTTTTCGCCCAGCGGATGATCGTCTACGGTGAGTTTGTAATGCCCCATGTCCTCCAGCCAGGCGACCACATCGCGCCCGCGATAAAAACGCGCCACGCGCGGCGCGCCGCCGACGCACAGATGCACCCGGCGGCCGCTCAGGTGCAAATCCTCAGCAATCTGCGCCCCGGATTGCGCGGAGCCGACCACCAACACATCGCCCGCCGGCAACTGGCGCGCAGACTGGTAATGGGCTGAGTGCAACTGAGTGATGTGCGCCGGCAGGCGCGTTGACATCGACGGGAAACGCGGACGATGATAGTTGCCGACCGCCGCCACCACCTGCCCGGCATGGTAATTACCGTCGCTGGTAGTCAGCAGATACCCCTCGCCGCGCCGGCTGACGCGACTGACGCTGACGCCCTCGCGCAGCGGCGCGTTAAAGCTGTCCGCATAGCGCTGGATATACGCGATAATCTGCTCTTTCACCATAAAACCGTCAGGGTCGGCGCCGTCATAGGGAAAGCCCGGCAGTTTACACTGCCAGTTGGGCGTCACCAGGCAGAAATTATCCCAGCGCTGCGCACGCCACGCCCAGGCCAGCCGGTGCCGTTCAAGGATGACGTGTTCAATGCCGCGCCGCGTCAAACAATAACTCATGGCAAGCCCCGCCTGACCGCCGCCGATAATCACCACCGGAAAATATTTACGCTGCATACTGAACTCCACCTGATTTATGGGCCGATAACGGTAATTTCTTCCACGACCACCGGATCGGTGGCGGCGAACCGGCGCGCAGACTGTTCAATCGCCCGCGACTGATCCAGCGCGCTGGAACAGGCATAGCCGAATTTGGCCGCCACGCGGTCGCTGGCCTCAGACAGGGCGGTCCGGGCGCTACGCACAAAGCTTTCCACCGTATAGGGATGATTGACGATCAGATGCCTTTCAATCGCGGTGGAGGGGGAATAACACGTTTCCTTACTGCCGTCCGGCCAGCGCACGACAAAGTTCATTGCGGGCATATTTACCTCTCCTTCAGTTACCGGCCCATGCCGGTTAATGGTGCGGTGTTTAAGTCCCAAAAGCAGGCGTGTTCACCATCGCGGTAAACGGTCAGACGCCGCGAGTCATCAAAGGCGCCGACCGCCGCCGCGTTAATCCCCGCCTCGTCGAAACGGGCGATTGCCGCGTCAACCCGCTGCGGCTCCACGGCCAGCAGAAAACCAAAACTGGGAAAGGCGCACAGCCAGTCTTGCCAGTCGCATTCGTCCGGTCTGGGGATCGCGTTAAGATCGAGACTGACGCCCAGCCGCGCGCTTTCCATCATCATGACCAGCGTGCCCAGCAGGCCGGCCTGGCTGATATCTTTGGCCGCCACCGCCTGCTGCGTTTCCGCCAGCGCCGGCAGAATAGCCAGCGCACGACGCAGCGCGGCGGGGTCGGCATCGGTCGCCGCGTCCCAGTTCAAACCGGGCGGATGCCAGCGGCCGGCTAAATTAATGGCGACCACCAGCGTTAACCCCGGCCTGACCGCAAAGCTGTTCAGTACCCGTCGGGCGTGGCCGAGCACCGCCACCGCCAGCTGCGACTGATTGCTGCGCAGATTGGTATGTCCGCCGACAATCGGAACCTGATAAGCGCGCGAGGCCGCCGCCATCCCTTGTAAAATTTGTTGCGCCTGATCGTCCCGCGCGCTCCACAACGCATTGACGATGGCCTGCGGGCGTCCCCCCATCGCGGCGATATCGCTAAGATTGACCATCACGCCGCACCAGCCGGCAAACCACGGGTCTTGCGCCACAAAGCTATTGATAAAGCCCTCCATCGCCAGCAGGCTAACCCCTCCGGCGGTGTCGATCTGCGCGCAGTCGTCGCCGTTCGGATGCGCATGCCGCGGCCAGGCTTCGCGCAGCGCATCGGCGACAAGCTGAATATCGCGCTTATGGGCGATGCCGCCGGACTGCCGCACCGCCGCCAGCAGCGCCTGTAAATCCCCTTTCATCAGGCGATCCTCATCATCAGCGGCGCCAGTTCCGCCGGCACGCGCGGCAAACGGCTGCCGAGCACCATCCCGCTCAGCGGATCGTGGCATGGCGGATAATGCGCGAGATCGGCCTGCATAAAGACATGCGGCGCGCCGCGCAGCGTCGCCGTCTCCAGCGAGTGCCAGTGCATCCGCCTGAATAGCGGCTCATTCCGCTGCTGGACGTGAGCATAAAAGGCCTCACAGCCCAGCGCGCGCGCGCTGCTGACCGCCAGGCGAATCAACATCGGGCCGAGCTGTCCCTGACGGCGAAAGCGGTCGTCCACCGCCAGCCGGGAGCCAAACCAGATGCCGGGCCGCGGCTGATGAATACGCACCGTTCCCACCACTTCCTCATGCCAGCCCGCCAGCGTTCCCAGCGCCACCAGCAACCTGGCCTGATTGTCGATATCGTCGAGATCGTGCTGCTCAAACAACCCTTGTTCCCGACAAAACACGCGCTGGCGCAGGGCGTAAGCCTGGCGGCGCTCCCAGGGCAACGTGACCCATTTAATGGTGTATTCGGGGTAGCCGGACATGGCGTTTCTCCTTCAGGCGCGGGCCGTTTTAAGGGCGGACAGGTCAAACCTGGGCGTTTCAAACGCCGGACGTTTATCGCCGCGCGCTTCAGGGCCGGTTTGCTGCTCGCCGGCTTTTTCGTAGCTGGCCAGAGACGAACAGGCGCCGCAGCGGCCGCAGCCGGCCTTGATGTCCGCCGAGCGCAGTTGTCCTTTGCGCAGCATACGGCTGAGCGGTTCGAGGATCGACGCCATAAACGCCGCGTCCGGCGCCGGATGATGTTCCAGCGGCGTACCGCTGATCGGCACAAACGGCACCACGAACGGATAAACGCCCAGCGCAATCAACTTTTCCGAGATCGCCAGAATCGCGTCCGGCGTATCGCCCATCCCCGCCAGAATGTAGGTACTGACCTGGCCGCGCCCGAACACCGCCACCGCCTGTTCGAATGCGATCAGGTATTGTTCAATCGTGACCTGAGCCTTGCCGGGCATAATACGGGCGCGCACCGCAGGCGTAACGGCCTCCAGATGCATACCCAGCGCATCGATGCCCGCCTCTTTCATGCGGTTAAACCACCGCGGATCGCCGGGCGGTTCGCACTGCCCCTGTAGCGGCAGATCGACGGCGGCCCTGATCGCCAGCGCGCTTTCCACCAGGATGCGCGCTCCGCGATCGCTGCCGGACGGCGTGCCGGTGGTCATCACCATGTGCTTTACGCCATCCAGCTCCACCGCGGCTTTAGCGACTTCGGCCAGCTGCTGCGGCGTTTTACGGGCAATGGTGCGTCCCGCCGCCAGCGACTGGCCGATAGCGCAGAACTGGCAGGCTTTGCGCCGATTTTCATAGCGGATACAGGTTTGCAGCACCGTGGTCGCCAGCACATCGGTGCCGTGCAGCGTGGCGATATGGGAATACGGCACGCCATCTTCCGTTTGCAAATCGTAAAACTTCGGCTTACGGGCAAAGGTAATATCCCGCACCGGAATGCTGTTTTTCAGTAAAGTGGTTTTCCCCTGCCCGGCGTGTTGCACCTGCCACGCCGAGTCGCGCGCCGTCCTGGTATAGATCGGCACCATAACGGTGACGTCGTCGATGGTCACCGCCTGATGATCCGACGGTCCGGCCCCGCCGTGGCGGCTGACATGCTGCGCCGACGGGTTCACCACGTTGACGCCCTGCGTCAACAGTTCAGTGATCAGTTGTTGTCTGGACAGGCTGGAGGTCGTCATCATTATCTCCTTCACGTTCACGGACAGAATCGGTGTAGCCGGGCACCACATAACGCGCCGGGCGATCGTCAAGACGCAGACTCAGCAGCTCCGGTCGGGCGTAGTGCCCCACCGAATCCATCATGCGCTTGCGTTTGGTAATGAGGTTCATCTCCAGATCGGCGATCAAAATGCCTTCGCCTTCGGTCAACGGCGGTACGAGGTGCCGCCCTTCGGGGGAAATAATGGCGGTGTTGCAACCGCCGCGCAGTCCTTTCTGCAGCGCCGGATCGGGCGTGAGCGCTTCAATCTGCGCATCGCTAAGCCAACCGGTGGCGTTAATCACAAAACAACCGGACTCCAGCGCGTGATGACGAATGGTGACATCCATCTGCTCGGCGAAAATCGGCCCCACCAGCGAGCCGGGGAACTGGCTGCAGTGAATCTCTTCATGCTGGGTCATCAGGCTGTAGCGCGCCAGCGGGTTGTAATGTTCCCAACAGGCCAGCGCCCCGACGCGCCCGACGGCGGTATCCACCACTTTCAGCCCGGAACCGTCGCCCTGCCCCCAGATCATGCGCTCATGGTAAGTCGGGGTGATTTTGCGCCGCTTTAGCGCCAGCTTGCCGCTGGCGTCAAAAACCAACTGAGTGTTGTATAGCGTGCCGCCATCCCGCTCATTGACGCCCAGCACCACGACAATTTCCCGCCGCCGGGCGCGTTCCGCCACCGCCTGGGTGACGGGGCCGGGTACGCGCACCGCCTCGTCGTACAGCCGCAGATGAGCGGCGCCCGCCGTCATCGCCGGGGTAATAAAAGAGAAATAGGGATAGTAGGGAACGAAGGTTTCCGGAAAAACCACAATCTCCGCCCCTTTGGCCGCGGCTTCATCAATGGCGTCCAGAACCCGGGCCAGCGTTTTGCCGGCCTCGTGGAGATCTGGCGCAATCTGAACCGCCGCCGCACGAACCGTACGTGACTGAGCCATCCTGCGCCTCCGCTTACATCGTCCAGGTGTCGATAATCAGCGCGTTATCGCGCATATGCAGCAGCTTGAGATCCAGTACGTCCAGCGGATTGATTGGGCGAATGCCTTCGATCAGCGACGGTTCGCCATGGCCGTACAGCGCCTGTAGCGCGAAGCGACAGGCGTACACCTTGCCGCCTTCCGCCATAAATTTGGTTAGCTGATTGTTGTAGTTCTGGTGACCGGGAAACGCTTCCGCGCCCAGCGTTGGAAAACCGCGCTGTACGCCCAGCGTCACCCCCGGACCGTAGAGCAAAATTGAGGTCTCAAAGCCTTTACGCTGTAACCGCGTGGCCTGCAGCATATTGACGAAGCCGATCGACCCTTCAAACGCGACGGTGTGAAATGTCACCAGGGCTTTCTGTCCCGGCTCAGCCTTCACGTCTTCAAACACCTTCTCTTCATAGTCGACCAGAAAATCACCGGTTTTATGGGCAGGTAAAGTCACTGTTGGCATGGTGTGCTCCGCATTGTCTCTGTTACAGATGGGAAGCCTGACGCTTCCCGTTGCGATGTATCCCGCAAATAGCGTGACGCCATAGCCAGAGCAAAGCCTGTGCCAGCGCAAAAACCGGTGATGCAATCATTGCTAAATCATTAGCCCGATAACTGACCAAAAAAATTTACTTTAACCCACCTCTATTCACAAATAACAAACAAAAACGCATTCCCGCGCGCCTCGCATGCACTATTTTGATGATTTAATGCACTAAAAATGCACACAACTAAAAATCAATATGCAATCAATGATGCAATCAATAATTTAATGATTGATTATCGTCTTTTTTTTGGCCTAAAGTGACATCATGCCGTCAGTGGCCGTCCTGATTTCAGGCTGGCGACCCGGCGCGCGTGGTTTTCCCGACGGCGCGACCAGCGATTCACGCCCGCTCGACGGCCAGCCCAAAGGCTGAAAATGACGGAAGCGCGACAATAACAAAAGCGCAGCAAAATCAGCGCAGCGAAACCAGGAGAGTGTCACGCCATGATTGATCGCATTTACGAACGCTGGGCCAGCTGTTTGCGCCAGCAAACGCAGCGGCCGGCCTACCTGCTGATCGCCGATTTGATCGCCGACGGCGTCAACAACGGCGAGTTTCAGGCGCGCGACCGCCTGCCGCCGCTGCGTGAGCTGGCCGTCGTCCTGTCGCTCAACTACACCACGGTGACGCGCGGCTATGCCGAAGCCCGTAAACGCGGCCTGATCGATTCGCGGCCGGGCATGGGCAGTTTTATTCGCGGCAAGGTGCCCGCCATTCCGCTAAGCAGCGGCAGCAGTTACGATATGACCATGAATTCGCCGATTGAGCCGGCAGCGCCCGACGTGGCGGAGGCCATTCGTCAGGGCGCGCTCAATCTGTTCGCCCACAAAGAGATCTACAGTCTGCTGCGCTATCAGGACTTTGGCGGCACGCTAAGCGATAAGGAAGCGGCGATGATCTGGCTGGGTAAGCGGCTGCCGAAACTGGAACTGGATGAAGTGCTGGTCTGCCCGGGGATCCACAGCGTGCTGGTGGCGCTGGTCACCCTGCTGGGGCGTAAAGGCGGCGAGATCTGCGTGGGCAGTCTGATTTATCCCGGTCTGAAGGCCATCGCCAGTCAGTTGAATATCACGCTGCGGGCGCTGGAATGCGACGGCGACGGCCCGCTGCCGCGCGCCTTCGAAAATCAATGTCAGACCGGCCAAATCAGCGCGCTGTACCTCAACCCGACGATCAATAACCCCACCACCATTACCGTGCCGCTGCGCCGCCGCGAGTCGCTGGCCGATATCGCGCTGCGCTACAGCGTGCCGATTATTGAAGACGACGCTTATTCAGCCCTGCCGGAACGCGGCGTCGCCCCTTTCGCCGAACTGGCGCCGGAGCTGACCTGGCATATCACCGGGTTATCAAAATGCTTTGGCGCCGGCCTGCGCATCGCCTATGTCAAGGGACCGGGCCGACGATCCACCCAGCTGTTGGCCGGCGCGCTGCGGGCGCTGACCGTGATGTCCAGCCCGATCACCAATGCGCTGGCGACCCAGTGGATCGGCGACGGCACCGCCGACAACGTGCTGAGCGCCATCCGCCAGGAGGCTCGCCTGCGGCAACAGCTGGCGGCCAGACACCTGCATAAGTTCCACTATCAGGCGGATTGCGACGGCTTTCATTTGTGGCTGCATCTGCCCAAACAGCTGCACTGGAATCCGTCCGATGTGGCGATCAGGCTGCGCGAGCAGGGAGTCAGCGCCGTATCCAGCGCGGCTTTCAGCACCGATAATAACCCGCCGGCCGCGCTGCGCCTGTGCCTCGGCGGCGCGCTGAACCGTCAGTTGTGTGAGGATAATCTGACTATCGTCGCCGATCTGATGGAATACCCGGAGCATTTTACCAGCGGCGCGCTATAAGGGCGGGGATATGCGCCTGTATCATTTGGAATAACGCCCTTATGGGCGCGTCATCAGGCGGCAAGCGAACGATAAATGGGGGACCGGGGACAATTTGAGCAACGCAAACGCGGCCCGCAGGAATGAGCCGAATAAATGTTTGGCGGCGACCCGGCGCCATGCCGGACCGCCGCAGTCGCTTAATGCGCGATCAGACTGACGTCCTTATCAAGGAAATAGCGTCTTTCCACCGCCATATTTTCATCAAATTCATACACCAGCGGGATGCCCGTCGGGATTTGCACGTCCATCACCTCCTGATCGGAAAGATGGCTCAGATGCCTGACCAGCGCCCGAATCGAGTTGCGGTGCGCAATCACCAGCAGACGCTCGCCGCGACGAATGCGGGGCACCAGCGACTGCTGCCAGTAGGACAACAGCCGCTCGGCGGTCATTTTCAGGCTCTCCCCGCCCGGGAATTCTCCGGCCGCCAGACCGGCGTAGCGCGCGTCATAGCCCGAGAATGGATCCGCCGTAGAGTGAATGGCCGGCGGCGGTACGTCATAGCTTTTACGCCATGTCTGCACCAGCGCCTGCCCCATCCGCTCGGCGGTTTCCGCCTTGTTCAGACCCTGCAGCGCGCCGTAATGACGCTCGTTGAGGCGCCAGTTTTTCTCCTCCGGCAGCCACTGCAGTTGCAGTTCGTCCAGTACGATCCACAAGGTATGGATGGCGCGGGTTAACACTGAGGTGCAGGCCGCATCGAACTCAAGACCGTTTTCCCGCAGCAACGCGGCCGCCCGTCGGGCCTCCTGCCGTCCCTTGTCGGTCAGGGGAACGTCCACCCAACCGGTAAATCTGTTTTCATCATTCCACAGGCTCTCGCCATGCCTGAGCAATACCAATTTAAAAACGGCCATTAGCTTTCCTTAAAAAACATAAAATTATAAAAAATAACAATTCTTTATCGCTCATATCCGGGTTTATGTTTTTGGTTTTTCCGACAGCGTCTGCTGTCAAGATATGAGTTATTTCGCCGATACACAATGTCGGCGCCCTATTTATCCCGCCCGACGCTGAGCGCCGCCCCGCCGGATCGCGGACGAGCGGCCATTACGCCCTGCGCGTGCACGACGCGCGCCTGTTCGACGCCGCCGCCCGCGCTGCGTTGCGCCTGCCGGCGCAGTCGGCATTGGCATGATTTCTGTTTGCTTTCGCGCTGCGAAGATCGATGACGTCCGGAGATAGCATTCACCTGAAAACTCTGTTTTTTGACGACATCCTGACCCATTCCGAAGCGTTAAGCCTGTGGCCGCAGCATTACAACCAGTTAACCCCCGGCGTGTTTGCCGGTTATCTGCAGGATCTGCAGATAACCGGCGGGCGCATCTTTTGCGAAAAGATGCGCTGTCGGGCGGCGCAGCATACCCTGACGCCGCGCGGCACGCTCAATATTCTGATTATCATCAGCGTTTGCTACGCTCCGTCGCCGGGACTGACGCACACCACTCTGCCCGCCGGACTGTTCCGCCGTCGGCGATGTTGTCTTACTCATCATCGTGGACCTTATCAGGATATTAACGGGCCGCCGTTCCGGCGACGCGGGGTCGCGGCGTCGCCGGGCGACAGACGCGCGCTACAGCCAATAACAGACATCGAAACGATGGCTGGCGGCCCGCTCAATTCATCAACAACACTCCCCACTCAATATCACATCCCGGCAACTTAACCCTTTACTGCGGGCGACCGGGAAGCGCCGCGGCGCGGGCGGCAACGGCGCGCAGCCCGGCGCGAACTGTAATATTAATGAAATATAGCCTTTGCATAATCGCAGCGCTTTTACAGAAATAATGAGAATAATCAGGAGAGAAGAAATTGAAACAGAGCATGTTGTACGTCACCCTGCTGCCGTTGATGCTGGCCGGTTGTCTGGCTCAGGCGAACACCAGCTATCCCGTTCTGGAACAAAGAACGGCGCGGGGCGATATTACACAGCCTGGCGGCGCGCAGCGCCTGAGCGGTGACCAGACCGAAGCCCTGCGGGCGTCGTTAAACAATAAAACCGCGAAAAATGTGATTCTGCTGATTGGCGACGGCATGGGCGATTCAGAAATCACCGCCGCGCGTAATTACGCCGAAGGGGCCGGCGGCTTCTTCAGGGGCATCGACGCGCTGCCGTTAACCGGTCAGTACACCCACTACTCTCTCGATAAAAAAACGCATAAGCCGAATTACGTTACCGATTCGGCCGCCTCCGCCACCGCCTGGAGCACCGGGGTCAAAACGTATAACGGCGCGCTGGGCGTGGACGTAAACGGTAAGGATCACGTCTCCATTCTGGAACTGGCCAAAGCCGCGGGCAAAGCCACCGGCAACGTCTCGACCGCCGAAATTCAGGACGCCACGCCGGCGGCGCTGATTTCGCACGTCACCTCGCGTAAATGCTACGGACCGACGGTCACCAGCGAAAAATGCGCCGACAACGCGCTGGAAAAAGGCGGCAAAGGCTCGATTGCCGAACAGTTGCTGAATGCCCGCGCCGACGTCACGTTAGGCGGCGGCGCCAAAACCTTTACGGAAATCGCCAAAGCCGGCCAATGGCAGGGAAAAACCCTGCGTGAGCAGGCCGATCTGCGCGGCTACCAGCTGATCGATAATCTGACCGGCTTAAACGCGATTAGCGAAGCGAACCAGAAGAAACCGCTGCTGGGCCTGTTCGCCGACGGCAATATGCCGGTACGCTGGCAGGGGCCGAAAGCCAGCTATCACGGCAATATCGACAACCCCGCCGTCACCTGTACCCCCAACCCGAAACGCGACGCCAGCGTGCCGACGCTGGCGCAGATGACGGAAAAAGCCATCGCTCTGCTGGATAAGAACGAGAAAGGTTTCTTCCTGCAGGTGGAAGGCGCGTCGATTGATAAACAGGATCATGCCGCCAACCCTTGCGGCCAGATTGGCGAAACCGTAGATCTGGACGAGGCGGTGCAAAAAGCGCTCGACTTCGCGCGTAAAGACGGCAACACCCTGGTGGTGGTCACCGCCGACCACGCGCATTCCAGCCAGATTATCGCCGCCGACAGTAAAGCGCCGGGTCTGACTCAGGCGCTGACCACCAAAGACGGCGCGATCATGGCCATCAGCTACGGCAACGCCGAAGGGGAATCTCAGGAACATACCGGCACGCAACTGCGTATCGCCGCCTACGGCCCGCACGCGGCCAATGTGGTGGGGCTGACGGATCAGACCGATCTGTTCTACACCATGCGCGCCGCCATGGGCGTGAAATAAGCGCAACGTTCGCCGGCCGGCGGTTCATCCCCCTGCCGCCGGCCGAAATATTTTCCGCCCCGCGCCGTCGGGGCGATTTATTTTACCGCTCGTCTTCCGCCGTCGCCGCGCAATTTCCCGCCACACGATAGATTTAACCAATCAGTTCCTCCGACGGACGCTTATTCGGTCTGCGCAATTTTACCTAATCAGCCATCTGTTAAATAACCCTTTTTTACTGCCTGAAGCGCGAATAACCGGGCCGCGACGCGCCATTCGGCGTAAAAACACCCCGCGACCGCACGTTGTCCGGCTGTCACCTTACTGTCATGATAATGACATAAATGAAAGATATTATAACGCCAGTTATTTATGAGGGATGTATAGATATGCCACTGGTCGATGCGCATTCATTTAAAGAAGCTAAAGAACTTATTGCCGCCGGGATAGTAAGAAAAATAAAACTGGCGTTTGATATTAATAGCGATGAATTTTTCAATCTCGCTATGGATATTGGTGAACGAGGCGGAAAAATAGTCAAGAAAGAGAACCATTTTATTCTGTCGATAAAGAAAGCCGTTATTCCTCCTAACGATTAACCATTCATAAACCTGCGGACGTTTTTAATACCGACGTACGCTTATCCCGCCATATTACTGACTCCGCCCTCATCATTCACGCCGCAGGCCAGCGCGTTGTCGGGTTATACAACACAACGCGCTGGCCCTTTACCGATGAGTTAACCTTGTGAACCGCGCCATGCGGTGGCCGGAGACGCGGCCTGCCCCCGTGGCGGATTGTTCCGCGCCGCGTTCGGATCGCGCCGCAGGTATCGGATCATCAACGGGTCAGGAACAGCGCCGACGTCCAGACGCGCGATTGATCCTTCTGCCGGGCGCTCAGGAACAGCGCGTGCTCCTTTTTATCGGCCATCGTTAAACGGCTCAGCTCGATTTCCCCCGCCACCTCGATCGGCAACGCCGCTGCGGTGATGGCTTCAATCTCCACCTCCAGTTCAACTCCGGCCAGAGAAAAACCGATTTTGCCCCGCGCCAGCAGATCGGCCCCCTTGACCTCGGTTTCAAACGTTGGCGCGAACGCGTGCGGCTGCGGAGTTCGCGCGTCGCCCACTTTGACATAGCCGTCGATAGTCAGGCGTATATGCAGCGCAGCATCCCGCAGCGCGCCCACGCCGATTTCTATACAGTCGCTGTCGCCGTTGGTATCGGTGCGCAGCGCTATTTGCGTGTGACCGGCACGCCACACCGTTTGCTCCGGGTGATCGGCGCCGACCAGCGCGAAATGGTTAATCGGCGTTCCGGTGATGTCAATGGTTCCCCGCCAGCAGGCGCCGCGATAACGATCCCGGATGCGCGCGCCGCCCAGCCGCACGCGGACATGGCGCGCCGAACGCCCCAGCTCCTGATGCAGATCGCGCGACCATAGCGCGCTGGCGCCGTCATACAGCGTAAGCGATTCCCAGCCGGCGTCGCCCAACAGGCGGTAGCTGAGCGGAACGGCGACATCCCAGGGCGCCACATCGCCCATTAGCGCGTCGCCGTAACGCAACTCGGCATAGCTGCGTTCGCCGGTGGTGGCAAAGGTATGGCGCGCCCGCAGCGCCTCAGCCACGCCGGCCCGATCGAAACGCCGCGCCAGCACGCCGGTCAGGCCGCCGCGTGAACCGAACACCGCCGTCGCCGGCACGCCGCCGCCGCAACGGCCCTGGTGTTCGTCGCTGTTGGCCGACGCGCCCAGTCGATAGCCGCGTTCAAGCGCTTCCGCATATACCCAATGGAACTGCCCCCAGGCGGAACTGACTTCGATTAGACGCTCCAGCTCCGGGTGGTGCCAGTCGAGATTACAGCGCCGTCCGCCGATATGGGGGATCAGCAGGTGTTTGTGCGGTTCGCGCGCATAAGCGGCATACAGTTCATCCAGCGGCCAGGCTCCCGGCTTAATGGTGCCGGCCGTAAACTCATTCCACTCAAACGAACGCACCAGCCGTCCCTGGCGATCGAAAGGAAACTGCGGGGCGTCGTCGCTCAGAAACACGACGTTGTGGTCGCCGCCAGCACAGGTATTGCCGCACCACTCCGTTCCCGCATAGCAGACGAAAACGCCCGGCCGATTGAGTTGATTAATCAGCGCCACCGCGCTGTTCCAGCGCGCTTCGGTAATGTTAAAGTCGTTGGCGGTATAGCCAAGCACATCCAGCCCGGCGACATCCCGCCCGTAGCTCAGGTTATACAGCGTATCATTGGTGCCGACGGTATCATCGGAATGGACGTGCAAATCGGCATACAGCGGGCGCCGCGCGTTTGGCGAATCATCGATGCGAATATGACTCCGGCCAGCCGCCTGCGGATAATCCGCCAGCGCCGCCTCCAGCCGCCATTCGCCCGGAGCGGTCAACTGCACGCCGCTCAGACGAGCAACCGCCCAGCCTTGCTGCGCCAGGGTAAATGGCGCCGCCTGCGGGACGCCGCGTTGAGGGGTGAATGTTAGTCGACCGCTTAGCGGCAGGTCGCGGCAGGTATTGCCCCACACATCGTCCAGCCGGACGATGGCATCAAATGACGTCCCCGCCGGCAGCAGACGCGGCGCAATCACCGACAGTTTATAGGGCGCCCCCGGTACAATATCCAGCAGCACGTCGCCCGGCACCTCGGCGAACTTTGAGCTGCCGAGCGGATCGACAAACAGGCGAAAGCGAAAATCCTTCTCCACAAAACTCTGTACGCGCGTACCGCCACCGCCATGACGGCGATCGCCCAGCCGGATAATGATCCGATCGCCCGGATTAAGGTAGCCGTCAACAATGTCGATCAAAATGGCCTTCTGAAAAGGTCTTTCGTGCCCCTTCTGGTCGAAACGCACCGCCAGATGCTGCACGGTCGCCGGGCTCTGACCCGGCACCAGCGGACCGGCCTGATATTCGGCGCTGATAAAATTGGCCGCTGTCGGTTCGGAAGTCTGAAATAGCGCCCAGTCGGAATAAAACTTAAACGCCAGCTTGATCCAGGCGCCGTCCGCCAGCCCGCTGGCGCCGACGGTATAAACCAGTTGGATCTCCTCCCATGCGCCGGCGGTTACCTGCCGATGAGAGCAGCGTATATCGCCCAGAAAAGGACGCGCTTTGTTCTGTTGATACAGCCCCTGCGGCGCGATGTAATCGCCCGCGTCCCGGATATCAAATTGGCTCACAATCAACCCCGTAGAAAAGTAAATTAACAGACACGCCAGCTTTGGTAGCGTTGTTCGATGCGGCGAAACACCAGATTTTCCATCAGCCAGGCAATCAGGCCGATCAAACAAATGCCGAGCAGAACCTGGCTGCTATTGCCGATTTGTCCGCCCATCGCCACCATCCAGCCGATCCCCTGCGAGGCGCCGAGCATTTCGGCGGCCACCAGCGCACGCCAGGCCTGGCTGAAGCCGATGCGCAACGCGGCGGTGATAAAGGGCAAGGAGCTGGGCAAATAGACATGCAGCAGCAGCTGACGCATATTTGCGCCCAGCGTGCGCGCCGCGCGCACTTCCCCTCCGCGGATACTGCGGATGCCTTCCTGGATCGTGACGCACATGGGAAAGAGCGCGGCGATGACAATCACCACGATGATCGAGAGGTATCCGAGGCCGAAAATCAGCAGCATCAGCGGCGCCCAGGCAATCGGCGGAATGGCCATGAATAGACTGTTGAGCGGCGAAATAAAATCGCGAAAACGATCGGACAGGCCGGCGCCGACGCCCAGCGCCAGCGCCAGCACGACCGCCAGCAGAAAGCCGGCAAACTCCTCCAGCAGACTGGCCCGCAGCTGCGGCCATAGCGATCCGTCCGCCATCCAGCGCAGCGCTTCGCGCCACACCTCCCACGGTTGCGGCAGCACATAGCTGGGAAAACGACTGGCGATCAGAATCCAGACAATCAGCAGGAACGGCAGAGAGGCCCAGCTCCAGGAAGGTGTTAATCTCTTCATGGCGTATCCTGAATGCCCGCTTTCTGCAGCCACTGCGGATCGACCACGTCCTGCGCCTTCATCGGTTTCTGCAGGTAGCCCAGCGCCAGCGAGTCATTCATCAGACGCTGAATAAACGTCAACGCGGCGGGCGTGATTGTCGCCGACCAGCGAATGCGTTTTCGCGCTTCATCGACGATCGCCGCCGGCGCGATCCTGTGGCCCTGCGCCGTTTCAATCGCCTGCAGTTTGAACGCGGCGGCGATAATTTCGTTCGCCTTCTCCGGCTGCTGATTGAGAAAATCCACCGCTTTTTTATGCGCCTTCAGCAGCTTTACCACATCGTCCGGCCGATCTTTCAGCGTTTCCGGCAGCGCCATAACCACATACCACGGATAGTCCGGCTGCGCCTGGTTGACATCGAACAGCAGCTTCGCTTCGCCGCGCAACAGCGCCTCGCTGACAAAGGGTTCCCAGGTAAAGGCCGCATCAACCACGCCCTGACGTAAAGCCGCCTGCATATTGCCCGCCGGCATCGACACCACGCTGAGATCTTTATCCGCTTCCAGCCCGGCATGCTGCCGCAGCACCAATCCGCGCAGCAAGACATCCATGCCGCTGCCCTTATTCACGCCGGCAATGCGCTTGCCGCGTAGATCCGCCAGACTGGCGATCGGACTTTTCTCGCCGACGATCAGTGCCGCCTGACCGGTGTTGACCCCGGCGATAATCTGCCCCTTCAACCCGCGGGCAAACCACTGATAAACCGGCGGCGCGCCGATATAGGCGGCATCCAGCTCATGCGCGGCGAGCGCCTGCTGAATCACCGGTCCGTCGCCGAACGCTTTTAATTCAACATTCAGCCCTTCCTGTTGGTAGAACCCCTGTTTTTCCGCAATCAGCGCCGGCGCATTGGCCATGGCGAACACCCAGCCGATACGTAGCGGGGTATTCGCGGCCGACCAGGCGGAGCTGGTCATTAACATTCCTGATATCAGCACAGCACAATAACGTTTCAGCATAATTGTCCGTCACTTATGTTTCTGGTGGGTTGGCAAACCTGCATCACCCCGGCGATGCGGCGTAATAATTCAGTTCGGTAGTCAAGAAAGTCGGGCAGCTGGCGGGTAACGACGTTGCTGCGCGGCCGCGGCAGGTCAATGGCCAGCTCGCTGTGCACCCCGCCTGGCGCCAGATTCAGCACCACCACCCGATCGGCCAGAAAGACGGCCTCTTCGATATCATGCGTGATGAATACCGTGGTTTGCCCCAGCGCCGACCATAGCCGTAACGTCTCTTCATTCATGTCGCTGCGCGTAATCGCGTCCAGCGCGGCAAATGGCTCATCCATCAGTAAGACCTGCGGTTCGAGGGCCAACGCGCGCGCCAGCGCCACGCGCTGCTGCATGCCGCCGGACATCTGATTCGGCAGCAGATCGACGGCGTGCGCCAGACCGACCAGCGCCAGATAGCGCCGGGCGATTTCACGCTGCGTCTGCCGGTCACCCCGCTTACGCATACGCAAGCCAAAACGCACATTTTCCAGCGCCGTCAGCCAGCCAAACAGCTGCGGTTGTTGAAAAACATAGCCAAGCGCGGCATTCTCCGGCCGAACCGGTTCGCCCCGCACATGGATGCTGCCGCTTTCCGCCGTGGTGAATCCGGCCAGCAGGTTGAGCAGCGTGCTTTTACCGCAGCCCGACGGCCCCAACAGCACCACGAATTCCCCTTCCCGCGCCTGGAAAGTAAACTCGCGAAATACCGGCGCGCCGCCCGGATAGCGGAAAGTGATATTGTTGACCGCCAGCGCGGCGGGCATTGAAATAGTCATCGGCAGAGCGGTCCTCTTCGCTTTGATTTATAGCGGTACCTGATATAATACGTATTAATACAAGTTGACCTAAGATCGCTTTACGCTAATTTAGAACCAGACGGAATAGACGCGCAGAAAGACGAGGTAAGCAATGGAATTGGTTCGGGAAAATATGACATCGCTGTATCAACAGATCGCCGACACGCTGCGACAGGAGATCAACGACGGCCGCTACAACCCCAGCGGTAAATTGCCGTCGGAATCCGAACTTGAAAAACGGTTCGCCGTCAGCCGGGTAACCGTCCGGCTGGCGCTCAGGCACCTGACGGAACAAGGGCTGATTGAACGCAAACAGGGAAAAGGTTCTTATGTCTCAGGCAAGAAGGTGGCGCACGGCATCAATATTATGCGCAGTTTTCATGAATCGTTGCGCCAGCAGGGGCTGAATGCCAGCATGCGCCTGTTGAGCAAAAACAATCAGCCGACCTCTGAGCGCCTGCAGCGCTTTTTCCACGCAACGCCGACGCTGACCTTCATCGAGCGGCTGCACCTCGTGGATGACGAACCCATTGCGCTGGGACGCAGCTATTTTTCGATATTCAGCCCAACGCTCAGTTGGCAAGAAATTGAAGTCCGCCCCACCTGGGCGTTGCTGGAGCAGAGCGCCGGGCAGAACATCACCCGGGCCGATATCGCCATCCGTCTGCATTATGCCGATAAAACCCTGGCCAATACGCTGGCCGTCGCCACCGGCGCGCCCCTGTTTCTGCTTGAGCGGACATCGTGGTTTGCCGATACGCGCTGCGCGGAGCATTCGCTGTTTTATATCCGGCCGGAACGTTATGAGTTCACATTAAGCAATAGCGAGAGCGGCGCGGTTATTGCGAAAGATGGCCCACGCGGCGGCTGAATGACGATAGTCCGATAACGCCGCGGCGAAAAAAACCGCCGCGCTCCGGGCGCCCATCCCTTGCATTAACCCCGGCGCGCGGCCGGGGTTAATGCGTCAGGCCGCGTCCAGACCAGCCGCCAGCGCATCCACCCGCGCCATCGCCTGCGCCAGCTGGTGCAGACTCACCGGTTGCGCCATATTGGCCATATCCGGCGTCGCCACCGCCGCACGCATAATGGCTTCTTTCTCCTGCTCGCTCAAATCGGCGGCGATCGCGGCGAGCGTTAGCGGAATATGGCACTCGCGCGCCAGGCGCAGCGCGTCCAGCAGTTCTTCGTCGCTGCGCTGCTCCAGCGCCAGCAGACAGAGGTTGCCGTAGCCGACCAGCAGACCGTGGCCGAAATCGCGCGTTTTATCACAGACGGTAAACCCCTCGAACAGCCCATGGGACGCCGCCGCATGATTGCCGCTGCCCATAATCGAGGTCAAGGCGGCAAACAGAAAGATTGCATCCAGCACCTGCTCCAGCGCCGGCGTCGCCTGCCCCTGCGCCGCGCCGCGACAGGCTTCTGCGCCAAAGCGTTCGATCAATTCAAAGCAGATACGGCTGTTGGCCTGCGCCGCCATCACCCGGCCGTCCAGCGCCTCGCCGTGTCGGATCGCCCGGTATTCGTACCATTTAGCCAGCGTGTCGCCCAGGCCGGCGGCCAGCCAGCGCAGCGGCGCCCCGGCCAGCAACTGGCTGTCGATCACCACGCCCGCCGGCGCCTGCGCCAGATGCAGCAGATCGCAGTAGTGGCCATCGTCCTGATACAGCACGCTCAGCGGCGTAACCGCCGCGCAGGTCGCGGCAATGGTCGGCAAGGTGATCACCGGACAGGCCGCGGCCTCGCCCACCGCCTTGCCGCAGTCCAGCGCCTTGCCGCCGCCGGCGACGATCAACACGTCCGCCCGCAGCGTGCGGACCTGCGCGCTCAGCCGGTCAATATTTATCTTACTGCATTCTCCGCCGTAGGCTTCGCATCCCGCCAGCTCGACGTCAGCCTGGCGCAGACTGGCGCCGACCGCGTCGCGGACCGCGGCCAGCGCACGTACGCCGCCGATCAACAGAGCCCGCCGCCCATAGCGTGCGCACAATCCACCCAGTTGACGGATGACTCCGGCGCCGCTCAGCACGTGCGCCGGGAATACAGTCTGCTTGCTCTCCATTCCTTATCCTTCTCACAGTCAGGCCCTCAGCGCTCAAAACCCGGCGGGGAATCGCCCGCAGTCTTGCTCGCCATCGGGTTTAATATGGTTAATGAGACGCCGGGCGGCAAGCCGCCGGCAACCTGTATGCCGATGCACGGGGTCGTACGCAGGACACGACCGGGGTCGGTGCCCCGGCGCTTCCGGCATACTATGAAGCCCGGCCGGCGGCAACAAGCGAAAATTGATCATCGACGCCATGCGTTTTCGTCATGCCTGGCCGCACCACGGCCTGCGGCAAACGCGCCCGGCTGCACGCCGCTTCCCGCTCCAGCCAGTCGACCAGTGCGGCCAGCGCCGGCGTTATCGGGTTGCGTTGCGGATAAGCCAGGTAATAGGCCGCGCCGCTGGCGACGCTAAGCGGAAACGGCGCGACGACGCGCTGCGCCCGCAGATCTTCTTCCAGCAGGCAGAGATCGCCAATGGCGACGCCGAAGCCTTGCAGCGCGGCGCCCATCGCCAGATCCAGCGTATCGAAATGCTGCGCTTTGCCGGAGGGCAGCGCCGTCTGCCCCGCCGCGCTCAGCCACAGCAGCCAGTCGCGCCGATCGCGCGTCGGGTGCAGCAGGGTACAATCGGCCAGGTCGTCGAACGTCATCGCCCGGCCGGCCGGCAGCAGCGCCGGCGCGCACACCGGCGTCAGCACTTCATCAAACAGAGGGTGCAGCGTAAGCCGGCGCATCGCCGGCCGGCCGTACACCACCGCGGCATCGAAGTGTTCATTGTCGAAATCCAGCCCGTGCGACACCGATGCGGTCAGTTCGATGTGCACCTCCGGCATGTCGTTTTGCAGCTGAATCACCCGCGGCAACAGCCAGCGAATGGCGCAGGTCGGGCATTTGATGCGCAACGTGCCGGGCCGCGTGGCCGCGCGCAACAGCGTCTCGTCGAGGATACTGAGCGCCTGCCGCACCGGCGCCAGCAACTGCGCGCCCTGCGGGGTCAACGTTAAGCCGCGCGCCCGACGGCTGAACAGCGGGTAGCCCAACTGGCGCTCCAGCCCGAGGATTTGTCGGCTGACCGCGCCCTGAGTCAGGTGCAGCGCCTGCGCGGCGTGCGTAAAATTAAGGTGCTGAGCGACCACGGCGAAGGTTTTCAGCACATCGAGCGAAGGGAGTTTCAGTGCCATGCACATCCTCAATTGCGTCATACGCTAAATAGCCTGGGGGCCGGGAAACCGCTTCCCGCAGCCGGGCATCGTTCGGGTGACAACGAATCATCATTCGCTTACCGGCGACATATGGCAACCCTTTTCTTGCCGCCCGGGCGCCATGCGCCGCTATCATGGTCCGGCGATAAATCAGCGGCGACAACGCGCCGCACGGTCGGCTTCATCGCTCGCCCGGCCGGACAAGGACGGCGACAAGCGGCGCGCGCGACCGCGCGCCGGCAAACGGCCGGAGCGAACCACGCCGCCGCTATGATATTTATGCATACCAGCCATGACAAAGTTTCCCTTGTCGCCCGGCCGCTTCTGTTAGTTAATCAAACTCTGTTTTCCATACAGTCACAGGAGCCATTCATGCAGAGTGCCTGTTCTTCCCGTTCCAAACTGCCGGATGTCGGCACCACCATTTTCACCGTAATTGGCCAGCTCAGCGCGCAACATCAGGCGCTCAACCTGTCGCAGGGCGCGCCCAATTTTCCCTGCCAGCCGGGGCTGGTGGAGGCGGTGGCGCAAGCCATGCGCGACGGGCATAACCAATACGCGTCCATGACCGGACTGGGCGCGCTGCGCCAGGCGCTGGCCGACAAGACCGAACGGTTATACGGCACGCGCTATGACGCGGATGACGAAATCACCGTCATCGCCAGCGCCAGCGAAGGTCTGTATGCCAGCATCAGCGCGCTGGTGCACCCCGGCGACGAAGTCATTTACTTCGAACCCGCATTCGACAGCTATGGTCCGATCGTGCGCCTGCAGGGCGCCACTCCGGTACCGCTTAAACTGTCGCTGAACGATCTGCGCATTAACTGGGACGAAGTCGCCGCGACCATCAATAGCCGGACGCGCATGATCATCATCAACACGCCGCACAATCCCAGCGGAACGATCTTCGATCAGCACGATATCGAGCGCCTGACCGCCCTGACCCGCGACACCGACATCGTGATCTTGTCCGATGAAGTGTACGAACACGTGATTTTCGACGGCGCCGTTCACCATGGGATGGCGCGCCACCCGCAGCTGGCGCAGCGCAGCGTGGTGATCTCGTCGTTCGGCAAGACCTACAATGTAACCGGCTGGCGCGTCGGCCACTGCCTGGCGCCGCGCGAACTGATGGCAGAAATCCGCAAGGTGCATCAGTTCATGGTGTTTTCCGCCGATACGCCGATGCAATACGCTTTCGCCGCGGCGCTGGCCGATGAGCGCAGCTATCTCGGTCAGGCCGCCCTTTATCAGCACAAACGCGATTTGTTGAGCGACGCGCTTAGCGCCTCGCGCTTTGAGCTGCTGCCCAGCAACGGCAGCTTCTTTATGCTGGCCCGCTTCAGCGGCATCAGCAACGAAAGCGACAATGATTTCGCGCTGAAGCTGATCCGCGAGTATAAAGTCGCCACCATTCCGCTCTCGGCGTTTTACAGCGACGGCGAAGATACCGGGCTGATCCGATTGAGCTTCTCCAAAGATGACGATACGCTGCGCGAAGGCGCACGCCGGCTGTGTCAGGTATGATGCGCCGCATTTCCGCTTACCCGATGACGAAAAAAGGAGAATAACCGTTGAAGACACTAAAGACACTAAAGACACTGCTGATGCTGAGCTGTCTGGCCAGCGCAGGCGCGGCGCTGGCGGCCGATAACACGCTGCGTTTCGGGCTGGAGGCGCTCTATCCGCCGTTCGAATACAAATCCCCGGCCGGCCAGCTGGAAGGGTTCGATATTGATCTGGGCAACGCGGTGTGCGTCGCCGCTCAGCTGGAGTGCAAATGGGTGGAAACCTCGTTTGACGGGCTAATCCCGGCGCTGCAGGCGCGCAAATTCGACGCCATTAACTCGGCGATGAACGTCACCGAAAAACGGCGCCAGTCGATCGATTTCACCGATATCGTCTACCATGTGCCCAGCAAGCTGATCGCCAAAGCCGACAGCGGCCTGCTGCCGACCGCCGAATCGCTGCGCGGCAAACGCGTCGGCGTGTTGCAGGCCTCGGTGCAGGAAAACTACGCGAAGGCGCACTGGGCGCCGAAAGGCGTGGACGTAGTGTCCTATCAGGATCAGGACCAGATCTATCTCGACATGACCTCCGGCCGGCTGGATGCCACGCTGGTGATGTCCGCCGCCGGGCAGACCGGCTTCCTTTCGCGTCCTGACGGTAAGGGCTTCGCCTTTGTCGGCGACGCAGTCGATGATGAAAGCATCCTCGGCGCCGGTATCGCCTTCGGTCTGCGCAAGGGCGACGACGCGCTGAAACAGAAGCTGAATACGGCGATTGCCAAAGTGAAAGCCGACGGCACCGTCACCACCCTGTCGAAGAAGTATTTCGGCGATATCGATATGAGCGTGAAATAAGGCGGCGGCTCGCCGCACCGCCTGTTGCGGCGCCGGGCCTGCGCCTGCGCCGCACCCCACCGGGCATCCCCGGCCCGTCTTCTTCAGCCCGAGAGCTTATTGCCGCGGCTGTTTTTACTGATCGCGTTATACATCGTTTTCAGGCGTTTGATCGATTTCATCGTCAGCTGCGGCGACGATGAGGCCACCGACAACACCAGCATCTCCAGACACACCAGGATGGTGCCGTGCAGCGGAACCTTGCCGTTCTCTTCACCGCGTGGAACAAATATCACCGTGTGCGCCTCGCGGCTGAACAGCGAGTTAACCGAACCGGTAAGCAAGATCGTACGAATCCCCAGCCGCCGCGCCTCGCGCAGCGTCGTCATCCCTTCGCGATGAGGCGAATTTTGCGCCATCATAATCAGCACGTCGTCGCGCTGCAGGTTGATCAGTTGTTCGGCCAGCGAACCGCCGGTGCGGTTCAGCGGATAGGCCGCCAGGCCAATGCGGCTGAACAGACGGGCGGCATATTCCGCCAGAATACTGGAGGCGCCGATACCAAACACCCCCACCCGCCCGGCGCCGATCAACAGCGATACCGCCTGGGCGAGCGCCGCGCGGTTTTCGGCGCCGGACAGCGTTTTGCTGGCCCGTTCGTAGCCCTGCAGCACGAAATCGATGCTGGAATTCACGTCGCAGGTCAGCGAATTGACCGTGGCGCTCATCTTCTCTTCGGTGGACACGGCCGAGCCGAAAAAGACCTCCATGGTCAGCTTTAAATCGCGCAGACCGGCGAAACCCAGCGCCTGAATAGCCCGTACCACGGTGGCGTCCGACGTTTGCGTCGCCGCGGCGATCTCCATCGCCGTGTGATCCAGCACGACCTCGCGGTGCTCATTAATATAGCGCGCGACCGTCTGCAGCCCAGGCGACAAGAGGTGGGCGCGCGCCCTGAAACGCTCGCCGTACAAATCGACGCGCGCCTTCTGATTTTTTGTTCGCGGAGACGTCATTGATCCTCCCGTCGTTAATCCGCCTGCAGGCCGCTCAGCTTTTCCCGTTCGCGGCCCAGACTGTCGGCGTCCAGCGCGACATAGCCCTCGGCCGAATCCGTCTGTTGCGCAATGACCGCCTGCCCCGCATCCGATAGCGCCAGTTGCAGAAACGCCTTGATCGGCGGCGCCAGCCGACCGCCGGGCGGCAGATCGAACCACAGCGCCAGTTCGCCCGCCAGCGGGTAATTACCCGCGCCGACCGCCTGTAGCGACGGCGGATAAAACGGCCCCTGCTCCCGACGGGTCAGCGCCACCACCCGCACCTGCGACGAAACCGCCGCCGCGTCAAACCAGCCCGTCGCGCCGAGGCCAAAAGGATCGTTCGCCACCGCCTCGATCACCGTACGGCGATCCGGCAGCGCCTCATAGTGACGGGGGAAAAATCGGTTGGCGAGGTGCGCACGCCGAAAAGCGCTGGCGTATTTGCCGTCATCGCGCAGACCGTAAAGATGGATACGGCGCGACTGCCAGCCTCCCTCTATGCCGAGTTGCCGCCAGCAGGTTATATCGCCCTGCGGCGCGCCGGAAGAAAAAACCGCCGCCAGTTGTCCCATGGTCAGACCCGGCAGCGGGTTGCTGCAGTGGGCGTAAATCGCCGGCGGCGTTTTGGCGCCCGTCCGCGGCCCGTAGCCGCAGTACCCCAGGCGGATGGCGCTGGGCGCATAGCCTTTCACCTTGTGAAACGCCGCCAGTTCCTGCGCCCAGGGAGCGCGCGACATCGGCGCCAGCTGGCAGGCATCGGCCGCCAGCGCCATGATGGCGGTCGATGAACCTTTCAGCGTTAAAGCGAAATCAACCTGCGCATGCTGCCGGCGGAACAGCGCACACCACGGCTGCAGCAATGAAGCTATGCCGTCGTTGCCGACGATAGTAATCCGCGTATGGGTCATCAGGCGATCTCCAGCGTCTGTAAACGCGCCAGCTGTTGCGCAGCCTGCACGGCGCTTAAAGGAATATAGCCGCAAGGCTGGCTGGCCACGATCGCCTGCCCCTGACGCGACAGAATAAAGCGCATGAACGCGTGCGTGACCGCGTCAAGCCGGCTATCGGCGCTGACAGGAAGATAGAAATAGATGAACCGACCGAGCGGATAAACGCCGTCGGTCACCTCCTGCGCGCTGCCCGCCAGCCACGGTCCCTGGTCGTTAAACGCCAGCGGCACCAGTCGTAGCGACGCATTGGCGCGGCCGATCGCCGCGACGGCGATGCCGGCGGGCTCATTCTCCAGCCGGGTCAACAGCGCGTCGGTGCCGGTAAAATATTCGCAGTTCGCCTGATGAACGCGACCGGCGTAATGATGTTTCTGCATATAGGTGCCGAAGCCGCTGAACTCATGCGTGGTGAGCGGCTGAATGGCGCGCATCGCCCAGTCGCCGGTTAGCCCCAACTGCCCCCAGCGGCTATAGTCGCCGCCCGGGTTGCCCTGAGTGAAAATCCTCGCCAACTGTTGACAATCGATCTTCGGCAGCGGGTTATCCCGATGGACATACACCGCCAGCGAGGTGGCCAGATGCTGGCGCGTTTCCTGCGCCGCGCTGGCCACGCGAATGGCAAAGGGCTCGGCGCCGCGCAGCTTGCGATAAGGAACGGTTTCATTGGCGGTGATTTCCCGGCCCATCACGCTCAGCATCGCCTTGCCGTTGATCAGAAAGGCCATGGCCGACGGGGTGCCGTGCAGTTCAATGGAAAAGTCGACCTCGGGATGCAGGCGGCGGAACGCCGCGCTGAGCCGTTCCAGTATAAATCGGCAGTGGCCGGAACCGCTGATGCGCGCCGCGCCGCCGCCCGTCAGGTAGCTCGCGTCCGCCGGCGGGCGCAGCGGCTGAGGGTGATAATCAGTCAGCGCCGGATCGAGCGGGCGCGGCGTCCACGTCGTGTCTTGCTGCGCAGCGGGATGGCTGTTCAATATCGAATCTCCAGTCGGGATAAACGCTATTCCTGCGATGACCGGGCATCGGAGGCGGCGCGTTGAGCGCGGCGCCTTTTCCAGTACATCAACAAGCCGGTAATAAAAAATAGCGGTATACAAAAGGATGAAATGGCCATCAGTATCCGCCCGGATAAACCAAACAGATCGCCGGTATGAATGGGATCCATATTATTCAGAATGCGGCGCCCGAACGACTGACGGCTAAAGGGTTCAAAAGCCCGAATCTGCAGCGAACGGCCGTTGATTCTCAGTTCATCGAACGCCTGCAGATAGCCGTCGGATACGTGGACCCGGATGCGGATATCTTTGCCCGGCGCCGGTATAAAAATTAACGCATAGTCGTACCGCTCGCCGTACAACGGCTGCAGCTGGCGCCAGACGCGGTCCCAGTCGACGGGCGCAGCGCGATCCGGCGGCGCTTTTTTGGCCGCCGGCGCGACAAGGCTCGCCGGCGCATCGTCCAACAGCCAGATGACGCCCTGCCGGTAGCTGTCGTAGGACCACCAGAGCCCCGAGGCGGCGCTGATCAGGTAGAAACAGGCCAGCCAGCTGCCGAACACCCCGTGCAACATTCGGTAAAAGTGGCGCCCGCTCAGGCGAAAATCGGGTCGCAGCCAGTCGCGCAGGCGCCGGGTGCCGGCCGCCCAACGCAGATACAGACCGGACAGCGCGAAAAAGATCAGGCCGATGGCGCAGAGGCCGGTGATATTACGCCCGATCGGATTATTGCCGCCCGGCGCCAGATAGCGATGCAGATTGCGCACCGTGGCGAAAAAAGCCGCCCCGTTGGCCTCGCCGAGCAACACGCCGCGATAAGGGTCGACGAACTCGCGCAGGTTGCGCTGGCCGCGCTGGCGTTTCCAGGCCGCGCTCCATGCGCTGTCCGCCCGCCGTTCGATCTGCAGCGAGACCAGCGTTTCCTGCGGGCGCTGCTCGCGCAGGCTGGCGATCAGCGTATTTAACGGCAGCGGCCGGCTATTTCCCGGCGCCGTCACCCGCGTCTGCGGGCTGATCGCCAGCATAATTTCATCTTCGAAACTCATCATGACGCCGCTCAGCGCCATAAAGGAGAGACAGCCGCCCAGCGTGAGGCCCAGAAACCAATGAAGCCAGCGCAATAACCGGTGAGCGCGGGCGATCTTCGGCTTAGCGCGCGCGGACATCGAACGCCATCACTTTTGCGCCTCCGGCAGAGGCCGGCCGGAAATATGCGACTGCACCAGCGACACCATCAGATTCAGCGCGGCGAACGAGTTGGATATGGTCTCTTCGCGCGGCAAAATAATGTAACGCCCGGCGCGGCAGGCGCTGAGGAAACGGCAATATTGCGGCATTACCTTGTTCATCTCGTCGATTTCATCCTGCGGCCTGCCGCCGGCATCGGAGCGCCAGGTATCGAAAATAAAGTCGGCGTCCAGTTCCGGCAGCCGCTCCGCGCTGACGTCGATGCGTTCCCCTTCCGGGATGCCTTCGACAATGGCGGGAAAGCGGAATCCGGCGTCGCGCAGCACGCGGCCCAGCGCACGGTAGGTGTGATGAACGGTGATTTTGCCCTTGTTGGCCTGCAGCACCGAAACCGTAATCTTGTCGGTGTCCACCACGTGCCGCAGCTGTTTAATCTGCTCCTGATAGCGGTTTTCCAGAATCGCCAGCTGCGCTTCGCTGCCGGTCAGCTGCGCCAGTTTGGCGTAGATGCGCGGCGCGCCGCCAATCAGATGGTCGATACTGACTGTCGGCGCGATTTTTTCCAGCTGTTCCACCGGCACGTTGCGGCTGGGTTCGGTAATGATCAGATCCGGATTGACCGCCGCAATCGCCTCGATATCGATATCCGCGGTACCGATGAACTTGATGGCCGAATTATTGAAATCGACGCCGGTCAGAATATTGCTGGAGCGCAGGAAATGCGTGCCGTCCGCCCGCGTCCGGCCGTGGCTGGCCACCGGCGGCACGCCGAGCTCAATCAGCGGGATGGTGATATCCAGATCGTGTAGCGAGACGATGCGCTGCGGATGACGCGGCACCTCGACGCGGCGTCCGAGATCATCGGTAAACAGCTGAGTTTGCGGGGCGGCGGTCCGTCCAGGCAGTGGGACGGCCAGCACCAGCAGCGCCAGTACGGCAAGGGTTTTGCGCATCATGTTTCTCTCTCATCATCCGGTTACAGTGCGTCGCGACGACGCCACAGCAGCAGTAAAAAAAACGGCCCGCCAATCAGGGCAATGACAATCCCGGCGGGTATTTGCAGCGGCGCGAAGGCCAGACGGCCAATATTGTCGGTGACCAGCACCAGCAACGCGCCGAGCAGCGCGCTGCCGCTCAGCAGCGCGACCTGGCCGCCGCGCAGTAAGAAACGCGCCATATGCGGCGCGATCAGCCCGACGAACCCCAGGCTGCCGACGCAGGAAACGCTGGCGGCGGTCATCAGCACCGGCGCGCTAAAGCGCAACAGGGCCAGCGCCCGCAGCCGCACGCCGAGCCCGGTGGCCGCGTGGTCGCCGAGCAGCGCGACGTCGGACGCTCTGGCGGTGGCGTAGAGGATGATTGCGCCGAGCAGCGCCCACAGCGCGGCGACCCCCAGCATGTTCCAGGTGGCGGCGTGCAGGCTGCCCGCCATCCACACCAGCGCCGTCTGCACGTCGCGCACGTCGGCGGTGGTCATAAAGATGCCGACGCCGGCCGAAAAGGCCCAGGAGACGCCGATACCGATCAGAATAAAACGCGGGCGGGAGATATCCCGCGCCAGCGCCACCACCAGCAGCGCCACCAGCAGACCGCCGGCCATACCGGCGACCGGCCGCCACAGCAGGTTGAGCGACGGAAACAGCAGGATCAGCGTCAACACGACCGCGCTGGTGCCCTCTTTCACGCCAATCAGTCCCGGATCGGCCAGACCGTTGCGGGTAATGGACTGCATGGCGGCGCCGGCCAGCCCGAGCATCGCCCCGCTGAGCAGCGCCATCAGCAAACGCGGCAAACGGATATCCCAGACAATATAATGCTGCTGCGCCGGCGTATCGGCGGGGTAAAACAGCGCCTGCCAGATGCCGGCCCCCGGGATCGGCAGCGAACCGCGGGTTAAGCCCAGCACGCCGACCGCCAGCAACCCCAGCGCCAGCAGCGCGCAGGCCAACAGAATGCGCGGCCGCAGCAGCAACGAAAACGGCCCCAGCGCCAGACGGCGGAATTCATACGCGCTGAGTCGTTGATTCATTTGAACAGCCTCGAAGCAATCAGGATAAAGACCGGCGCGCCCACCAGCGCCGTCATAACGCCGGTCGCCAGTTCCTGCGGCGCGACCAGCGTGCGCGCCGCGATATCGGCGATCAACAGCAGCAGCGCCCCGATGACGGCCGACAGCGGGATCACCATGCGAATATCATCGGTAAACAGACGGCGCACAATGTGCGGCACCACCAGACCGATAAAACCGATCGGCCCGGCGATCGACACGGCGCAACCGCACAGCAGCGCGGCCGCGATCAGCCCCAGCAAACGGGTGCGCGCGATATTCACCCCCAGCCCGCTGGCGACGATATCGCCCAGCGCCAGCACGTTGAGACGCGGCGCGATATAGAGCGCCAGCAGCGCGCCGGGCAACATCGGCACGGCCGCCGCCCGCAGGATCGGCCAGCTCAGTCCGGCCAGATCGCCGACCAGCCAGATGCGCATATCCAGCAGGGTTTGTTCATCCAGAATCAAAATGGCGGCGGTGATCGACGAGGCAAAGGAAGAGAGCGCCACGCCGCACAGCGTGACCTTAAGCGGCGTCAGCCCGCTGCGCCCGGCGGAGGCCAGCAGCATGACGCAGAGAAACAGCACGGCCGCGCCGCAAGCCGCCAGCAGCGGACGAACCAACAGCGTCTCGCTGCCGCTCGCCCCGACGGCGGAGCCGATCACCACGGCCAGCGCCGCGCCGGCATTCAGGCCCAGAATATGCGGTTCGCCGAGCGGGTTGCGGATCACCGCCTGCAGCAGCACGCCGGCGATGCCCAGCCCCGCGCCGACCAGCAGCGCGGCGATCAAACGCAGCAAACGCAGTTCGACAATCACCGTATGATCGAAATTGTGCGCATCGTATGCGATCAGCGCCTGACACACCGTAAACGGATCAATGTAGCGCGCGCCGAGCCCCAGCTGCACCAGCGAAAGCAGCAGCAGCGCGGCCAGAGCCAGCAGCAGCGCGGCGCCGTTGCTCAATGCGCGGCGCGCCCGCCGCGGACGGGACGCGGAAAGAAGCGACGTCATGAAACGGATGACTCGCGCGGACGAAAGGGGATAAAGAAAGGCTTGCGCGTCACAGGATTGAACGACATCTGCACATCGACATCAAACACGGCTTTAATCAGCGCCGGACTGCACGACTCGCCGTCGGCGTCCACCTGGCCGACAATTCGCCCCTGTTTAAGGAATATCAGGTTATCGGCATAGTTAACGGCGAAATTTAGATCGTGCAGCACCACCACCACCGTACGGCCGTGATGACGCGTTAAATCGTGCAGCAGTTCCAGAATATCCACCTGGTAGCGCAGATCCAGCCAGGCGGTGGGCTCGTCCAGCAGGATAATATCCGTCTCCTGAGCCAGCGCCATGGCGATCCAACAGCGCTGGCGCTGTCCGCCGGACAAACTGTCCACCGGCAAATGCGCAAAATCCTGGGTCCCGGTCAGACGCATCGCCTGCCCGACCGCCTGCTCGTCGGCGGAAGACCACTGATGCAGGAAATTCTGGTGCGGGAAACGCCCGCGCGACACCAGCTCAAAGACCGTAAGCCCTTCCGGCAGCAGCGGCGTTTGCGGTAATATCCCCAGCCGGCGAGCCACCTGTTTCGTCGGCATCTCGTGAATCGCCTTGCCGTCCAACAGCACGCTGCCGCTAAAGGGTTTCAGCAGGCGCGCCAGCGTGCTCAACAGCGTTGATTTGCCGGAACCATTGGCGCCGACCAGCACCGTCATTTTGCCAGGCGGCAGCGTTAAGGTAATGTCATCAATAATCAGCGTCTTGCCATAGCCTGCGGATAGATTGACGGCGGAGATTCCCCCGTATAATGTCTTGTCTTCCACATGGTGTGGCATGCCTAAACTCCCGCATTGACCCGCCTGACTGCCTGTCAACAGGCCATCGCAGGAAAACACAAATAAGTCTCATTCAATTACGCAAATAATGCGCAGCATTGCTGTAGTAGTCAAGTCTTTATCAACCGCATTCACTACAGCACCCCACGCGCAATAACCCTATGTTCAATGCGACAAGAAAATGCAAATAAAACAATAAATATCATCGTATTAAATAAATACCCCTTATTACGCCGACGCGTATTCCCCCGTGCGGCGGCGCCATGATTTTTTTCGCCGGTTTAACGTTTACTACTACATCACTACATGGTTGAATGATTCTTAATTTCATATACCCCCTTCATCTGCCAGACCGCCGGCGCGCCGGCGTCGTGTGTTCCTTCGTTTTCTTAGTTCGCTAAGTCGCGGGAATACGCGCGCTTCGCGCCCGCCGGCAGAGCGAAATCTCACCGGGTATGGAAATTGATAAAAATAATGATAACGAATGCCTGGCGCATTCCCTGTTTTCGAGCAATGAAAATATAACTGAACTTCTCATTACCAAAGGTAATGCTATTTACGCGGGAATTGGGATAAATGAATAAATTAACACCTGCTTTTCAGGGGAAAAAAGGGCGGCTTTTATTTTCCATGCTCTTTATCGGTATATGTTCTTCCGCTCCGCTTCGCGCGGCGGAAGAGAATACGAGCGCAAAAGCGCCGGCGCAAAACGCCGACGAGAATAAGAATAAGGAAAATGAAACCATCACGGTAACGGCCACTCCCTCTGCCGCCAACGATGACGCGACGCTCGGTTATCAGCCGTTAAATTCCTCCACCGCGACCCTGACCGCCATGCCGCTGCTGAATATCCCGCAGGCGGTGAATACCGTCAGCGATCGGGTCATTGAGGATCAAAACTCGCGTTCGCTGGACGATGTGGTCAATAACATCAGCAACGTCGTGCAAACCAATACTCTCGGCGGCACCCAGGATTCGTTCGTCCGGCGCGGTTTCGGCGACAACCGCGACGGCTCGATCCTGACCAATGGCTTAAAGACCGTGCAGCCGCGTAGCTTTAACCCTACCGTTTCACGAGTAGAAGTGCTGAAAGGCCCCAGTTCCACGCTGTACGGCATTCTCGACCCGGGCGGCCTGATCAACGTTATCACCAAACGTCCGCAGACGACTTTCGGCGGTTCGCTGTCGGCAACCTCGACCAGCTTTGGCGGCGGCTCGGGCAAGATAGATCTGACCGGCCCGATTGAAGGAACGCAGTTCGCCTGGCGGCTGATCGGCGAATATCAGGATGAAGATTACTGGCGCAATTTCGGTCAAAAGAAAAGCAAATTTATTGCGCCCTCGCTCAGCTGGTACGGCGATAACGCCACCGTTAACGTGTCTTACACCCATCGCGATTACTCTATGCCCTTCGATCGCGGTACGGTATTCGACCTGAATACCGGACAGGCGGTCAATGTCGATCGAAAAACCCGTTTTGACGAGCCGTTTAATATCACCAAAGGCTATAGCGACGTCGCTCAGATCAATACCGAATACCGGATTAATAATGCGTGGACGGCGAAATTTGATTACGGTTACAGCCAGGATAAATACAGCGATAATCAGTCGCGCGTTATGGCCTATGACGCCAGCACCGGCAATCTGACCAGGCGCGTCGACGCCACCCAGGGTTCGATGCAGCGTATGCACGCCAGCCGGGCGCTTCTGCAGGGCAACGTGGTGATTGGCGGCCTGTATAATGAGATTATGACCGGCGTCTCGTACGAATTTTACAACCTGCTGCGTACCGACATGATCCGCTGCAGCAATAGCCAGGATTTCAATATCTATAATCCGCAGTACGGCCGCGCCTCGAAGTGCACCAATGTTTCCGCCTCGGACAGCGACCAGCGCATTAAGCAGGAAAGCTACTCGGCCTGGCTGCAGGATTCACTCTACCTGACCGATAAATGGATCGCCGTGGCGGCTATGCGTTATCAGTACTTTACCGAATTCGCCGGTAAAGGCCGCCCGTTCAACGTCAATACCGACAGCACCGACAGTCAGTGGGTGCCGAAATTCGGTCTGGTGTATAAAGCGCAGCCATGGCTGTCGTTCTACGGCAACGTTTCGCGTTCATTTATGCCGCAATATTCAATCGCCAACTATATCGGCAGCCTGCCGCCGGAAACGGCGACCGCTTACGAACTGGGCGCGAAATTCGATCTGTTCGAAGGCCTGACCGCAACGGTGGCGTTATTCAATATCGATAAACACAACGTGCTGTATAACGAAACCATCGGCGGCGAAACCTACGCCAAAACGGCGGGCCGGGTACGCTCGCGCGGTCTGGAAGTGGATGTCGCCGGGGCGCTGACGCAGAATCTTAATCTGATCGCCAGCTACGGCTATACCGACGCAAAAATCATCGACGACCCCGTCTACGCCGGCAAGCCGCTGGTCAACGTGCCGCGCCATACCGGCTCGCTGTTTATGACCTATGACGTGCACAACGTCATCGGCGGCAACACGCTGACGCTGGGCGCCGGCGGCCACGGCGTCAACCGGCGCGCCGGCGCGTCCGGCGCCACCTACTATCTGCCCGGCTATTTCGTGGCCGACGCGTTCGCCGCCTACCGTATTCAGGCCCAAAACCCGGTCACGCTCCAGCTCAATTTGAAGAATATCTTCGATAAGACCTACTACACGTCCTCCATCGGCACCAATAATCTGGGCAACCAGATTGGCGATCCGCGAGAACTGCAGTTCACGGTTAAAGTTGAGTTCTGACGAGATAAGCGCTGAGAAAAACCGCCCTGTCCGGCAGGGCGTCAGGCTAATGACGACGTTGGTTATCAGGACGAACGCCTCGGATTAACGCGCCGTGCCGCCATCGGGCCGTTTTTCCGCCGCGATCGCCGACTGCGCGTCCTGTGCTCCCCCGGCTCGCGGCAGGAGCCGGGCGGAATTCAAAATAAAGGTCAGCTCCGACGCCACGTGAATAAAAGCGGCCAGCAGCGGCCCGAGCAGACCGAAGGCGGCCAGCAGGATCCCCAACAGATCAACCGCCAGGGTGCCGGCGAAATTCTGCCAGATAATACGCCGCGTGCGGCGCGCCACCCGCATCGTTTCGACAAAACGGTACAGATCGTTGCCCAGCAGTACGATGTCCGCACTCTCCTGCGCCACATCGGTGCCCGACCCCATCGCCACGCCGATGCTGGCCTCAGCCAGCGCCGGGGCATCGTTAACTCCATCGCCAATCATCGCCACCGTGCGCTTTTGCCGCACCAGTGCCGCGATGCGCGCCTGTTTGTCTTCCGGCAAAAGTCCGGCCTCAATTTGCTGCAGCCCCAGCGGCTGGCCGACGGCCTCCGCCACCGCGCGGTTGTCGCCGGTCAACAACAGGGTTCGCACGCCCATCTTGCGCAGCATGGCGATCGCCCGCTGCGCTTCGGGCCGCACCGTATCGGCCACGGTAATCACGCCCAGCAGACGGCCCTCGCGAGCGACCAGCAGCTCGGAACCGACGTTCGCCGCCGGTCCGCCGCTGATCGAGATGCCATTATCGCTCATCCACGCCCGGTTGCCGACGAGGATACGCGCTCCCGCCCGGCGGGCCGAAATACCTCGGCCCGGCAGATAACTAAACTGTTCGGGCTCATGGTTCGCAATCGCCTGCGTCCGGGCGTAGGCGAGGATCGCCTTACCGAGCGGATGCTCCGAATGCAATTCAGCCGTCACCGCCGCTTCAAGCAGCGCCGCGGCGTCGACGCCCGGCGCCGGCAACACCTGCTGCACCTGCGGTAGGCCGAAAGTCAGCGTACCGGTCTTATCCAACACCACGGTATCGACTTTACCGAGCGTTTCCAGATGTACGCCGCCTTTGACAATCGCCCCGAGTCGGGCCGAACGGCCAATGCCGCCCAAAATAGCCAGCGGCGTGCCGGCGGCGATGCCGCAGGCGCCGGCCACGATAATCACCGAAATCGTCGAACGCATATCATGGGTCAACAGCCAGGTGAGCGCGGCGGCGGTCAGCGCGAAATAGACCAGATAGCCGGCCAGACGATCGGCCAGCCGCTGAACCGGCGCCCGCGATCGTTCGGCCCGCTCTACCGCTTCGATAATTTTGCCGTAGCTGGTGTCGCGACCGATACGCACGGTTTTAATCTCCAGCGCGCCGGACTGGTTGATGGCGCCGGCGAACACGCGCGTCCCGGCGCTCTTCTCCACCGGCATCGATTCGCCGGTAATCAGCGATTCATCGGTAAAAGAATGACCGGATATCACCACGCCATCGACCGGAATACGCCCGCCCGGCGCGACGAGGATCGCGTCGCCGACGGTCAGTTCGCCGGCAGAAACGGTGCAAATGACGCCGTTTCTGCGCAGCGAGACTTCACGCGGCAGAAACGCCAGCAGCTCGCGAATGGCCTTACGCCCGCGTCCAACCGTAAGCCCTTCCAGTTCTTCAGCCACCAGCACAAACAGGGTAATGATTAACGCGGTGAAGAACTCGGAGATGGCCGCCGCCGCAATGATGGCGATAGACATGGACAGTTCCATCGTCATACGCCGCGCCATGCTGTTTTCCAGCGCTTCGCGCAGGATCGGCCAGCCGCCGATCAGCAAACCTGCCATACCGATAACGCTGGCGTGTTGCCAGGGCTCCCACCACCGAAACCAGACTGCCAGCGCGGCGACGGCGACCAGCGCGATACGCACGCTCTCCGCCCAGCCGAACGCGGGCCGGCAATCGTGGCTGCTTGCATGATCATGGTCGTGACCCGACGCTGGGTCGTCATTGCTGGCTGACATCGCGCTCTCCTGAACTATAACGGTAAACGTTTCCCCGGACGGCGATAACATTCGGGCGATTACTTCAGATAGGCGCGCAGGATAGAAATCAGTTCGGCCGCGCCCTGCTCCCGCTCGCTGTCGCTGGTGATAGCAGGGTCGGCGATATGCGACTGAATATGCCCTTCCATGACCTCACGCATTAGCCCGGTCAACGCGCCGCGCGCGGCAGCGATTTGATGCAGAACGTCCGCACAGGGTTTTTCCGCCTCCAGCGTGCGCTCGATGCCCTCCATCTGGCCGCGAATCCGCCGTACGCGAGCGAGGAGCTTTTTCTTTCCGCGAATCGTGTGGCTCATGTCGATTCCCTGATTTTAGTATAGGGAGGTATGGTATATTGCGGATAATGCGATGTCCATACTCATCATTATCCGGCACCTTATCGCGGTGAATAACGTAACGCATTGGTCCGCGATAGAAGAAGGACGCTAACCGGGCTGGATTTTACGCAGTTATCTGATTAAAAATAAAAATATTGAGGGAAGAAAGTAAGCGGCGCCGGCATAAAATCAGGGACGACGCCGAATCACCGCCGAGCGCCGCCAGAGACTGAAATCTGACGGCGATCGGCGGCTCAGCGTGCAGCGGATGAGAGACGCCGCACGCTCAATCGCATGCGCCAGAAGGAGAGCGCCGCGGCGGAAGCCGTGTTAACGGACCTGCGCGCGATGGCCCCCCCGCCGGCACGAACCGCTTATTTACGACGCAGCGATAAACGCCCGGCTTCAGGCCAGATAGCGACGGAACCAGGTCAGGGTCCGCTCCCAGGCCAGATCGGCCGCCGCCTTGTCATAACGCGGGGTGGAGTCATTGTGGAAGCCGTGATGAACGCCGGGATAAATGTAGCCCTCATAGGTCTTATTCGCCGCCTTCAGCGCGGCTTCGTAAGCGGGCCAGCCTTCGTTAATACGGGTATCCAGTTCGGCATAGTGCAGCAGCAGCGGCGCCTTGATGCGCGGCACATCCTCCGTCCTGGCCTGACGGCCGTAGAACGGCACCGCCACGGCCAGCTCGGGGTAAGCCACCGCCGCCGCGTTGGCGACGCCGCCGCCGTAGCAGAAACCGGTAATGCCGACCTTGCCGTTGGTCTGCTCGCTGTTCATCAGAAATTCGATCGCGGCAAAGAAGTCGTTCATTAGCTTCGTCGGATCCACCTGCTGCTGCAGTTCGCGCCCCTTGTCATCGTTGCCCGGATAGCCGCCGACCGAACTGAGGCCATCGGGCGCAAGGGCGATAAACCCTGCTTTGGCGACGCGGCGCGCCACATCTTCGATATAAGGATTCAGCCCGCGGTTTTCATGCGCCACCACCACGCCGCCGACCCGGCCGGATGCGGCGGCCGGACGCACCAGGTACCCGCGCACGCTGCCGTGTCCATTGGGCGACGGGTACATGATATATTCAGCGATGATATCGGGATCGGTAAATTCAACCTGCTGCGCCAGCGCGTAGTTGGGACTCATGATGCCGAGCAGAGCCAGCGCGGTCAGCCCGCCGACCGTATACTTAGCGGCCCGTTCCAGAAACTCGCGTTTAGTGATCTTGCCGTGCGCATAATAGTCGTAATACTCAAGCAGCTCTGGAGGAAAATCTTTCGCGGTAAGACGGGACATAGTTAGTGCTCCTTTCAGCCTAATCAGCTCATAACCAAACAGACGATTAACACAAAAAAGATAAAATTTAACCACCCTGAAACTAATTTTACCTAATTTTACCTGATGGACAGCCGACAAACGCGACGCCGGGCGTGGAGAACGGCGCCAGCCGCGGCACAGGGCGAAACGTATCATCGTCGAAGGCAATGCGGTTCAAATCGGTCCGGAGCCAATTTAAACCGCGCAGGCGTCGTCCAACGAGTGAACGTCAGAGACCGGCCGAATAATTGAGCGCAACTGCAACTGCAACTGCAACTGCAACTGCAACTGCAACTGCAACTACAATTTGCCGGGCACAGATGATTATCCCTATAGCCGACTTACCCGATAGTTGAAAAACCGGCGGGGCGTTTTCCGTTGCCCTTGCGAATACCGGCCTCTCCGGCGGCGGGATTAACCGACGCCGTCATCTGCCCCGGCGCCCCCTGGCGTACGGCTCGCCGCGCCATACCAGAACGTACTATTTACCCGCCATAAGTACCATCAGGAACTATTTACGCCGGGACGATCCCGCCGGCTATTGCCGGCGAATTCCATACGCAGAAAAAATAGCGCTTTATAAAACAGTCATTAAATTTTAATCCGGCGCAAATAAGCCTTTTTTTTCATGGCTGGCACAGCGTTTGCTCAATCACTGGGGCGACGGATATCACTGAAAATATTTACTTGCGGAGAAAATTGACATGACTCGTAAATTAGCAATCTATGGTAAAGGCGGTATCGGTAAATCAACCACTACGCAGAATACGGCGGCTGCGCTGGCTTATTTTCACGGTAAGAAGATTTTTATTCACGGCTGCGATCCTAAAGCGGATTCAACCCGGCTTATTCTGGGCGGTAAACCGCAGGAAACCCTGATGGATGTGCTGCGGGAATACGGCGCGGAAAAAATCACTAACGAAATGGTGGTGAAAAAAGGCGTATTCGATATTAACTGCGTGGAATCTGGCGGCCCGGAACCGGGCGTCGGCTGCGCCGGCCGCGGAGTTATCACCGCCATCGATCTGATGGAAGAAAATAATGCCTATGCCGAAGATCTGGATTTTATTTTCTACGACGTACTGGGCGACGTGGTGTGCGGCGGCTTCGCCATGCCTATTCGCGACGGTAAGGCGCAGGAAGTCTATATTGTCGCCTCCGGCGAAATGATGGCGATTTACGCCGCCAATAATATCTGTAAAGGGCTGGTGAAATACGCCAGACAGAGCGGCGTGCGGCTGGGCGGCATTATCTGTAATAGCCGTAATGTGGATGGCGAAAAAGAATTCCTCGAAGAATTCACCTCGGCCATCGGCACCAAAATGATTCATTTTGTGCCGCGCGACAATATCGTACAGAAAGCCGAGTTCAATAAAAAAACCGTCACCGAATATGATCCGGAAGCGAATCAGGCCCAGGAGTATCGCGAACTGGGGAAAAAGATTATCGAAAATACCGATTTCGTCATTCCCAGCCCGCTGACCATGGATCAGCTGGAAAACATGGTGGTGAAATACGGCATCGCGGATTGACCGATAAAGCGAAGAATTAAACTTCACGTTAAGACTATCGCTATTCTCAGCGGAGAGACACGATTATGCCCCATTATGAATTTGACTGCAGTAAATGCATCCCGGAGCGTAAAGAGCATGCGGTGCAAAAAGGCCCGGGTGAAGATATCACCTCCGCGCTGCCGTTAGGCTATCTGAACACGATCCCCGGCACGATTTCGGAGCGCGGCTGCGCCTATTGCGGCGCGAAGCACGTTATCGGCACGCCGATGAAAGACGTCATTCATTTAAGTCACGGCCCGGTCGGCTGTACCTATGACACCTGGCAAACCAAACGCTATATCAGCGATAACGATAACTTTCAGCTGAAATATACCTTCGCCAGCGATATGAAAGAAAAGAATATCGTATTCGGCGCCGAAGCGATGCTGAAGAAAAATATCCATGAGGCGTTTGACGCCCATCCGAATATTAAACGCATGACTATCTACCAGACCTGCGCCACGGCGCTGATCGGCGACGATCTGGCCGCCGTCGCTCAGGACATCATGGATGAACGCCCCGACGTAGATATCTTCGTCTGTAACTCGCCGGGTTTCGCCGGCCCCAGTCAGTCCGGCGGACATCATAAGATCAATATCGCCTGGATTAACCAAAAGGTCGGCACCGTCGAACCGAAAATCACCAGCGATTACGTTATCAATTACGTCGGCGAATACAACATCCAGGGCGATCAGGAGGTGATGCAGGATTACTTCAAGCGCATGGGCATTCAGATCCTCTCCACCTTTACCGGCAACGGTTCGTATGACGAACTGCGCGGCATGCATCGCGCCCACCTGAACGTGCTGGAATGCGCCCGCTCGGCGGAATACATCTGTAACGAACTGCGGGTGCGCTACGGCATTCCGCGGCTGGATATCGACGGTTTCGGCTTCGGGCCGCTGTCCGACTCGCTGCGCAAGATCGGCCTGTTTTTCGGCATTGAGGATCGCGCGCAGGCGATTATCGATGAAGAAGTCGCGCGCTGGAAGCCTGAGCTCGACTGGTATCGGGAGCGCCTGCAGGGCAAGAAAGTATGCCTGTGGCCTGGCGGCTCCAAACTGTGGCACTGGGCGCATGTTCTTCATGCGGAAATGGGCGTGGAGGTGGTGTCGGTCTACACCAAATTCGGCCATCAGGGCGATATGGAGAAAGGCATCGCCCGCTGCGAAGTCGGCGCGCTGGCGATCGACGATCCCAACGAACTGGAGTCGCTGGAAGCGATGTATAAGCTCAAGCCGGACGTGATTTTCACCGGTAAACGGCCGGGCGAGGTCGCGAAGAAGATCCGCGTGCCCTATCTGAACGCGCACGCCTACCACAACGGTCCCTACAAGGGATTCGAAGGCTGGGTGCGCTTCGCGCGCGATATCTACAACGCCATCTATTCGCCGATTCACCAGCTGGCGCTGCGCGACATCAGTAAAGATCCGATCCCGACCGACGCCAGTTTCGTCACCGCCGGAATGCTGTCGGACAGCGCGCTGAGCGATGAGGTGCGCAACGATAGCCGTCTGCGCGAATACAGCGGCGGTTTTGACAGCGTATCGAAACTGCGCGAACGGGTTTACCCCAGTTTCACCGCTAACGAGACCAGTGAAACCGCGTGAGGAGAACGGACATGGCAAATGAAACACAAGAGCGCGTCGAACTGCTCGTCGACTACATCATGAAGAACTGCCTGTGGCAGTTTCACTCCCGCGCCTGGGATCGGGAAAAGCAAAACGCCGGCATCATGCTGAAAACTCGCCAGCTACTGTGCGAGGAGCCGGTGGATCTGAGCACTCCGGCGGACCGCTGCTACTGGGTCGACGCCATGGTGATGGCGGAAACCTGGCGCCAGAAGTTCGACTGGATCAATACCATGGATAAGGCCGGGCTGACCGCGCTGGTGCAGACGCTGCACGAACGGCTGAATTTCCTGACCATTACCGGCTCGCTGAACGCCGAGCTGACCGATAAACGCTATTAGGGGATTCTGACCATGTCCTGTGAATTAATTGCGAAAGATCGCACCGGGGTGATTAACCCCATTTTCACCTGCCAGCCGGCGGGGGCGCAGTACGCCAGCATCGGCATCAAAGACTGCATCGGCATCGTGCACGGCGGCCAGGGCTGCGTAATGTTTGTACGTCTGCTGATTTCTCAGCATCTGAAAGAGAGCTTTGAGATCGCCTCCTCCTCGGTGCATGAAGATGGCGCGGTATTCGGCGCGCTCGACCGGGTGGAGAAAGCGGTCGAGGTGCTGTTGATGCGCTATCCGCACGTCAAGGTGGTGCCGATCATCACTACCTGCTCAACCGAAGTGATCGGCGATGACGTCGACGGCGTGGTGCGCAAGCTGAATAACGGCCTGCTGAAAGAGAAATTCGCCGGCCGGCAAGTGCACCTGATTCCGATTCATTCGCCCAGTTTCGTCGGCAGCATGATCAGCGGTTACGACGTAGCGGTGCGTGATTTCGTGCGCTACTTCGCCAAAAAGAGCGAGCCTAACGACAAGATCAATCTGCTGACCGGCTGGGTCAATCCGGGCGACGTCACGGCGCTGAAGCACCTGCTGGCCGAAATGCAGGTCGACGCCACGGTGCTGTTCGAGATCGAAACCTTCGACTCGCCGCTGATGCCTTACGGCAACACGGTTTCGCACGGCAGCACCACCATCGAAGATCTGACCGGCACGGGAAACGCCCTCGCCACGCTGGCGCTCAACCGCTACGAAGGCAGCAGAGCGGCGAAATGGCTGGAGGATAACTGCCAGGTGCCGGCGGTCATTGGCCCGACGCCGATCGGCATTCGCAATACCGATACCTTTCTGCAAACGCTGAAAGAGCTGACCGGTAAGCCGATCCCCGAATCGCTGGTGCGTGAACGCGGCATCGCCATTGATGCGCTGACCGATCTGGTGCACATGTTCCTGGCCGATAAAAAGGTCGCCATCTACGGCAACCCGGATCTGGTGATTGGTCTGGCGGAGTTCTGTCTGGATCTGGAGATGAAGCCGGTCCTGCTGCTGCTCGGCGACGATAACAGCAACTACGCTAAGGATCCGCGCATTCAGGCACTGAAAAACAATGTCGGCTATGACATGCAAATCGTCACCAATGCCGATCTGTGGGAGCTGGAAAAACGCATTACGCGCGAAGGGCTGGAATTGGATCTGATTCTGGGCCATTCCAAAGGGCGTTTCACCGCGATTGATAACCAGATCCCGATGGTGCGGGTCGGCTTTCCCACCTATGACCGCGCCGGCCATTACCGCCATCCGGTAGTGGGCTACGCGGGCGCCATCTGGCTGGCCGAGCAAATGGCCAACGCGCTGTTTACCGATATGGAATACAAGAAGAAAAAAGAGTGGCTGCTTAACGTCTGGTAAGCGCCGCCGGCCTAACGCGAGCCGGCAAGGTTGCGAATAACGTCGCCGGTGAGCCGGAGATACCGTGCCTGGCGCACGCCCGGATAACAAACGTTGTCGGCCGTGTTAACCGGCGCCCCTCCTTCCATCCTGACTGGCGTTCGCGCCAGTCATTACTGAGGAAACAGCAATGGCACATGCGCTTTTTGAAAGCGATCAGCAACGCTTTGACCGCTGCTATCGGGATGCTCAGGGTTATCACCGGCGGGCCGGCCTGATGGACGCGCAAAACAACGGCCACAGTCTGGTGTTTAACGTGGCCGCCATCGCGGTGGAGTGTTATCTGATTGCGCTGTGCGCGCGCTTCGGCGAAATGCCGATGAACCACAACTACGCCAGCCTGCTGGCCGCCGTGGAGGAGGTCATGCCGCTCGATCCGGCGCTGCGCGCCGATATAGCGCACCTGGATACCCTCTTCGGCATCTGTTCCATTGACGACTATCACCACGGTAAACCGGTACCGGAGGATAAGCAGATCATTCTGCGCATCTGCGACCGGCTGCAGGCCGTACTGCAATCGCTGATCAAACCTGATCCGATCATTATGGAGAATTAACATGCACAGTATGAATGTCGCCGGCGCCCATCCGCACGGCGAGATGCGGCGGGATGAACGGGAGATTACCGACCGGGCCGAAATCGATCGGATTCTGGCCGGCGGCAAGGTGATGTATCTGGCGCTGGCGGATGACAATGTTCCCTTCCTGGTGCCGGTATTTTACGCCTGGGATGGCGAATCGCTCTATTTTCATTCGGCCAGAAGCGGCAGCAAAATCGCCATCATGCAGCGCAACAACAAGGTGTGCTTCGCAGTTTCTCTCGATCAGGGCGTGATAGAAGATGCGCTCGCCTGTAATTTCGAAGCGCGCCACCGTACGGCGATCGGCCTGGGAGAGACGCAGTTCGTCGAGGACGAGCAGGCGAAAATCCGCGCGCTGGACGCCATCGTAAAACGGTTTACCGACCAGCGCTTCACCTATCCGAAAGAGAACCTGAAAGCAACGCGGGTTATCCGCATCGACATTGTGTCGATCAAGGGTAAGAAACACGGAATCTAATCAGCGCCGGAGATCAAACATGAAAATCGCGGTGTTTACCAACGCCAGCGGCGACAGCGCCGCGCTGTACGACGCGGGCTGCGTGCGGGTATACCGTCGCGGTCAGGATGGCTGGCAAGTGGTTGATTCATTTGACTGGTCCCTGCGACCCGATATGCCGCTGCGCGAGGTGCAGGCCGCCGCCCGCCGGTTGTTCGAGCAATTGACCGGCTGCCATCATTTCGCCGCCGCCGCTATTCCCGGCGCCCTGCGCGCCTGGTTCGACGGCATGGGCATTACCATGTGGCAACTAACCGGCGCTCCCCTGCCGGCGCTGGATCACATTAGTCAGCTTATCGCGCGCAAAAATCAGCGCCGGCACGCGACGCCCGCCGAGTTCATCAGCACCGCCGATGACGGAAAACGGCTGCAGATCGATCTGGCGGCGGCGCTGCGCGCGAACAGTGCGCTGACCTCCCGCCAGGTGCTGCTGCCGGTGCTGCAGAGCGGTCAGTTCACTCAGGTCGATGTCCTGTGCGACCACCTGCCTAAATGGTTCGCGCGCGAGTTGGCCGTTCTTCATCTGACCGTTAGCACGCGCGAAGAGGCGCCGGGTCAGCTGCGCGCCAGAGTGCGCCACGCCGCCGACTGAGCGTCGGGCGGCCGTTTGTACGATTGCGTACAAAATTGTCGCTTTTTGTGCCCGGCGCTAACAATCCGACCTTCGCCAACCGACGGCATGAAAAAAATAATAATTATTTATCAATTTGTTATGCGATAGCTCACTGACGGAAAGAGTGGCGTCAATCTTGCTTTCTGTTGGTTATCCGGGCAGGCGACGATCGTGCCGCCGCATGAGATTGCCTTTCTCTGCTAAACGTACCGGGGGGAGAACGTCATGGGTCGCTATAAAGATATTTATACAGCGAGAAGCCCTGAGCGCCACGCGCTTCAGGTCCCGCTCTCGTTTACCTGCCTGCTGGGCGAATGTCGCTCCGAACTGCTGCCCCTGCTGTCCGAAGTCAGTAAAGCGGTTAGCGCGGGCGGAACGCTGGGCAAAACCTTAACGCTGGTGATGGACCTGTTGCAGAAACATCTACACGTGGCGCGGGCCATGATCTCGCTATATGACACCAGCTGCGATCAAATTTTCATTCATGAAAGCTATGGCCTGACCAAAGAAGAAGTCGAACGCGGCGTGTACTATCCCGGCGAAGGCATCACCGGCAAGGTGATAGAAACCCGCCAGTCGATCATTGTGCCGCTGATCGTCAATGAACCGCGCTTTCTGAACCGCACCGGCAGTTGGAAACAGCGGGAAGAGGAGCATCTCTCTTTTATCTGCGTACCGATTATCCGCGGCGCCAAAGTGATGGGCACCATCAGCATGGAGCGGCTGTACAACAACAACCAGCTATTGCTGCTCGATCTGGAGGTGCTGGGCATTGTCGCCACCACCATCGCGCAGGCGGTGGAGCTGCATCTGCTGGAGGTCACCCACCGCCGTATGCTGCGCGAGCAGAGCACGGTGGCAAATAATGCCCTGATCGAGAAATTTAAACCGGCCAACATCATTGGCAACTCGCGCCCCATGCAAAAGATTTACCGGCTGCTGGAGAAAGTGAGTCCGGCCAGCACCACGGTACTTATTCTGGGCGAAAGCGGCGTCGGCAAAGAGCGCATCGCCAGCGCGATCCACTATAACAGCGGCAACGCGCGCGGCCCGTTCATCCGCTTCAACTGCGCCTCGCTGCCGGAAACCGTAATCGAAAGCGAACTGTTCGGCCACGAAAAAGGCGCGTTTACCGGCGCCATTGCGCGCCGTGCCGGGCGTTTTGAAGAGGCGGACGGCGGCACGCTGTTCCTGGATGAAATCGGCGAGCTTTCGCCGTCGGTACAGACCAAACTGCTGCGGGTTTTACAGGAACGCAGCTTCGAACGCGTCGGCAGCAATCAGACGCTGCGCGTCAACGTGCGCATCCTGACCGCCACTCACCGCAACCTGCGCCAGATGGTGGCCGAAGGCACCTTTCGCGAGGACCTGTTCTACCGACTGAACGTTTTTCCGGTTACCGTGCCGCCGCTGCGCGATCGCGGCAGCGACATTTTGATCCTCGCCGACCACTTCATCGCACAGTTCGCACGCGAACAGAACGTCAAGATTCCGGAAATTTCTATTCCGGCCATGAGCTTGCTGCTCAGTTACGACTGGCCCGGCAACGTGCGCGAACTGGAAAACATGATGGAGCGCGCGGTGCTGCTGGCGGAGGACGGCATCATTCACTGCGACCATCTGATGATTAACATGCAGCCGCCGCCGGTCGGCGCCGACAGTACGGCGAACGGCGGCATAGAATCCCGGCTGGCGCAGATTGAATACGATCTGATCGACCAGGCGCTGGGCCAACACCACGGCAATATTTCGCGCGCCGCCAGCCAGCTCGGCATGACCCGGCGGGCGCTCGGTCTGCGCATGGAAAAATATCAGCTCGATTATAAAACCTACCGGCGAAGGGCGCAGCCATGAACAAACGCGCCCTGACCCCGGCGCGCGGCCACCACGCCGGCGGACCGCGCCGAAAAACGCAGGCGCGCCACGAGGTGGAGCGGATCGTCGCGCGTTCGTGCAGCATGAAGCAGGTCATGCAGCAGTTGCGACGCTTTGCGCCGACCGCCTCGCCGGTATTGCTGCGCGGCGAACCGGGAACCGGCAAAGACGTGATCGCCCGCGCTATTCATTATTATTCGCCGCGACGCGACGAGCCTTTTATTAAAGTGAGCTGCGAATACGCCGGCGACGAAGCGACGCTGAAATGGCTGTGCGGGCAGAAAAACGGCGCGCAGATCGAGCCGGGCGCCATCGCGCTGGCGCGCCACGGCACCCTGTTTCTCAGCGAGATCGGTTATTTCAGCCGCCACATTCAGAAATGCCTTTTGCGGCTGCTGCAGGAAGGGAGCTACAGCCCGCTGGGCAGCGATACGCCGGAGCCAGGCGACGTACGCATCATCTGCGCCAGCGAAGAAAATCTCGAACAGCGGCTGGCCGCCGGCGAATTTTTATCGGAGCTCTACTACCGGCTGAACGTCGCCACCCTGCCGCTGCCGCCGCTGCGCGAACGCCAGGAAGATCTGCCGGCGCTGGTCGGCTATTTCTTCGAACGCTTTAACCAGCAAAACCAGCTGAACGTCGCGCTGGACGAGTCGGCTATGTCGCCGCTCTATCTGTGCAGCTGGCCGGCCAACGTGCGCGATCTGGAAAATTGCCTCGAGTATGCCGCCCTGCACCGCGATAGCGATCTGATCGGCCGGTTGCCCTGCATAACCGGTGGCTGCCAGCGTCAGAAGCTCAATCTGCAAATCAATCGCTGCGCCGGCGCCCGGCGGAAAACGGCCGACGCTCTGCCCGGCTGGGACCCCTGCGCGGCGCCGCCCAATGTTCGCTGTCCGCCAGGACCGGAAGACACGCGCTACGACGACAGCGCGGAAATCCGCCGCCGTTTTATCGTCGCGCTGGAAAAAAGCGGTTGGGTAAAGGCCAAAGCGGCGCGCCTGCTCAACATCACGCCGCGTCAGCTCTACTATGCGCTGGACAAACTGCAGATCGAGGTGAAGAAATTTTGACGCCGGCCTGGCGAACGGGATACAGGCTCCGTCAGCAAAACGGGTCGGCGGCGGTTCGGAGGGCGGCAGGCGGTAATTCAGGCGCCGGCTACGCCGCCTTTTGTTTCGAGCAAAGCCAGATACCGACGGCGATCAGCAGCGAGCTGACCAGATGAAACCAGGCCAGCGAGGTATGCAGAAACAACACGCTGAACACGCCGCCCGATAGCGGAATAATATGCGTATAGATTTCGCCGCGCGTGGCGCCGATATCCGCGATGCCCCGGTTCCAGAACACATAGGACAGCCAGGAGGGGAAAATAATCAGATAAGCCAGCCCGGCCAACAGGCCGCCGTCGCGCCAGGGCGCGGGATCCGTCAGCGTCTGCCCGCTGACGCACAGCGCCACCACCGGGATCAGCATCAGCGCACCGAGCAACGAACTGGTGGCGACAAACGCATTACCCGGTATCTGACGATCTTTCTTACGCAGAAATGAGCAGTAAAAAGCCCAGCTAAGCGCCGAGCCCATCGTCCACAGATCGCCCTGATTCATATGACGGAAAACATCCAGGCTGCTGAACTGCCCCTTAAGAATCAGATAAATCACCCCCAGCGAACTCATCAACACGCCGAATACGTTATTACGCGTAATGCTATCCCGGAACACCAGCTTGTTAATCAACAGCACCATACAAGGGGTGGCGGACATGTAAATCGCCGCATTCAGCGAACTGGTGTACTGCAGGCCGATATAGAGCGTCAGCGGGAACAGCACCTGGCCGAACAGCGATAAAAACAACACCACGGGAAATGACTTACGCAGGCGCGCGCGACTGGCCCACGCCTGGCGCCAGTAAAGCCCCATCAGCAGCGCGGCGGTTAACGCCCAACGCGCTTCGGTCAGCACCAGCGGATTAATGCGGCCAACTAAAATATGCCCCACCACATAATTTCCGCCCCAGAACATCGCGGCCAGCGTGAGTAATAAATAGGACATCAATCTGTTTCCTGCGTTGTCTTCGTCACCAAACTATACTAACCGGCACCGACATTCTTATGATCGACATCAATAAATAATATTAACAATATCAATAATTAAAGATGCATTTAATTATCGGATAAATATTGTCTAAATACATTTCATTTGTTGTTTTTCTGTTGTGAATAATGGAATTACCGCCCTGTACGTTCTACGGTTAAATTCTGTTTCACTCAAGGAGTAAAAGGATGAACAACGCAGCGGTCTCCCCGCAAAAACAGCAGATGCAGGCCGACGGTCTGTCCATTTCCGGCGCCATTGACCAGGTAGTTAGCCAACTGATCAATAAGCCCGACTTATCCTCATGGCTGGCCGGCAATCCACAGGCCGCGCAACAGCTGATGACGCTGACGCGCTCGACCGTGCGCGACGCCTGGCACGATAATAACCGCCGCAGCCAGCGCGCGGCGCAGCAGGCGCTGTTCACGCTGTATCAGTGCCATCTCGCCGAACCGCTGTCCGCGGCCAGCCGTAATCAATATGCGCCGGCGCTGACGGACGTGCGCCAGATGATCGAGCAGGCCTGGCTTGATGCGGAGAAACGCCGTTACGGCCGTTATCGTCATACCCCCGACGCCGCCCGGTTCACCGTGCAGTTGCGCGAGCTATGGTCCTCGCACCCGTCATCGCACCATCCGCTGTTTGATTTTCTTGCCCGTCAGGCGAACGAAAAACAGATTTACTATTTTTTCAAAAGCGATAGCGCGCTCAACCTGCTGTTTTTTGATCTGGTCGCGATGTCGCTGGTCGGTTCAAAACCGGAAACCCGGGGAGAAATCAGCCGCAACCTGTGGGACGAAATAGGCGAAGGCAGCAACGAATTCACCCACGTCAATCTGTATAAAGATCTGCTCAGCCGGCGCGGCATCGCGCTGCCGCAGGATCACTATGCGCACCTCTATGACTGGCAGGGACTGGCCGGCTATAACGCCTTTATGCTCGGCGCGGTCAACCGCCAACACTATTACAAGTTTATCGGCGTGCTGGCCATGACGGAGCTGCTGGATCCATCGCAGTACGAAAAACTGGTCAGCGGCTGTAAGCGCATCGGACTGAACCATCGGGACGTACACTACTATTCCGAACATATCGAGATCGATGTCGTGCACGCCGACGGCTGGCTGAATAACGTCATCGCGCCTATCGTACAAGAGAACCCGGCCGCCATGGATGAAATCTATTTTGGCGCCGCGCTGCGTCTGCAAACCTGCGGCGACTATTACGACCATTTACTGGCCAAACTGCATAGCCTGTAACCATTAATGGCGCTGTGCGCCGCCGGCCGCCGATGGCCGGCGGCGTTTTTTTTTATCCGCGCCGCCGCCATGCATCGCAACAATTATGTAACAGCCTTGATGCAACATCGCCTTGATTGTTGCCACGGCTTTTTATACCTTCGCTGGATTAAAGAGACGAGCTGCGTCACTGACCGACGACATAATCCGCATCGCCCATCGAACCGCGCGATGCAGGTTGCGAAAAATAAGGACTAAGATGACTAGCAATAAACAGCGTTCCCGCCTTAGCGCCGCCCAGGCGCTGGATAAACTGGAAGCGTTCTATGATGATGCCGTGACCGCGCTGCGCGAAGCCGTGCAGGATTTCGTCAGCCACGGCCGTCTGCCGGACGAGCAAGCCCGCGCCGGCGGACTCTTTGTCTACCCGGAACTGCGCGTAAGCTGGGACGGCGCCTCCTCCGGCCATAGCCGCACCCGCGCCTGGGGACGCTTTACCCACGCCGGCAGTTACAGCACCACCATTACCCGTCCCGGCCTGTTCCGCCATTATCTCGCCGCCCAACTGGAACTGCTGCAGGGCGAGTACGGCGCAGTGATTGAAGTCCTGCCGTCACGCCAGGAGATCCCCTTCCCATATGTGATAGACGGTTCGAATCTGGCGCTGGATCGTTCGATGAGCGCCGGACTGGCGCAGCATTTCCCGACGACCGAACTGGCGTACATTGGCGATGAAACTGCGGACGGTCTGTTTCACTCCACCGACGCCTTCCCGCTGTCGCACTTTGACGCGCTGCGCACCGATTTCTCGCTGGCCCGCCTGCGCCACTACACCGGTACGCCGGTCGAACACTTCCAGCCGTTCGTGCTGTTTACCAACTATACCCGCTACGTCGACGAGTTTGTGCGCTGGGCCTGCGCCCAGCTCGCCGATCCCGACGGCCCTTATGTAGCCCTGTCCTGCGCCGGCGGCATCTATATCACCGCCGACACGCCCAACCCGGAACAGGCCGTATCCGATCTGGCCTGGAAAAATAACCAGATGCCGGCCTGGCACCTGATTACCCGCGGCGGGCGCGGCATCACGCTGATCAATATCGGCGTCGGGCCGTCCAACGCCAAAACCATCTGCGATCATCTGGCGGTGTTGCGCCCGGAAGCGTGGCTGATGATCGGCCATTGCGGCGGCCTGCGCGAAAGCCAGTCTATCGGCGACTATGTGCTGGCGCACGCCTATCTGCGCGACGACCACGTACTGGATTCCGTGTTGCCGCCCGATATCCCTATCCCCAGCATCGCCGAAGTGCAGCGCGCGCTGTACGACGCCACCAAAGCGGTGAGCGGCATGCCGGGCGAAGAGGTAAAACAGCGCCTGCGCACCGGCACCGTGGTCACTACCGACGACCGCAACTGGGAACTGCGCTATTCCGCTTCGGCGCTGCGCTTTAACCTTAGCCGCGCGGTGGCGGTGGATATGGAAAGCGCCACCATCGCCGCCCAGGGCTACCGTTTCCGCGTCCCCTACGGCACGCTGCTGTGCGTTTCCGATAAGCCGCTGCACGGCGAGATCAAGCTACCCGGCCAGGCCAACCGCTTTTATGAAGGGGCGATCTCCGAGCACCTGCAAATCGGCATCTGCGCGATCGACCTGCTGCGCAACGAGGGCGATCGCCTGCACTCGCGCAAACTGCGCACCTTCAATGAGCCGCCGTTCCGTTAAGCGCCGGACGCGCGACGCCATACAGGGACGGCGTCCGTTGCCCTTATCCGGCACGCCTCACGGCTGCCGGCAGCCGTTTTTGGGCGCGCAGGACGACTGGCGCGCCCCGGACGAAGGCGCGGATGCGCCCAGCCGGTGACCCGGACGGAAACCGGCCGCCGACGCCCGCCAGACCACCAGCGCGCTCAGCGCAATCAGCAGCAGCGCGGCCAACAGAAATAGCCGCAGCGGTACGCTGTCGAGCATCACGCCGCCCAGTGCGCCGCCGCCGGCAATCGCCAGATTCCAGGTAACCACGATCAACGACTGCGCCACATCGCCGTCGGTCCCGGCGGTATCCGCCATCGCGGTTTGCAGCAGCGTTCCCGCGCCGCCAAAGGTTATCCCCCACAGCACCATACAGATCCACACCGCAACGGCGCTACTGCCCGCCATACTCCACAACAGCGTCAGCGCGGCGAAGACGGTCAGGCTCAACAGAACGCTAACGCGCAGCCAGCGATCGACCGCCATGCCGGTCAGCCAGATGCCGGCTATCGAACTCAGACCGAAGATCAATAACACGCTATCCACCCGGGCGCTCAGCCCGGCCGGCGTCAGCAGCGGAATGATGTAGGTATAGAGCAGGTTATGCGCCAACACCCAACCAAACACCACCGCCAGCACCGGAAGCACGCCGGGCCACAGCAGCACCTGGCGCAGATTGCGGCGCTGCTGACGCGGCAGCCCCGGCAAATCGGGCATCCGTCGCATGATCCACAGACTCAGCAGCAGCGTCGCCGCCGACATCACGCCAAACGCCATGCGCCAGCCCAGCAGATTGCCGATCCAGGTGCCCAACGGCACGCCCAGCGCCAGCGCTAACGGCACGCCGACCATGGCGATGGTCATCGCTTTGCCCTGCTGCGCAGGCGCCACCAGCCGGCGGGCATAGCCGGCGATAATGCCCCAGGCCAGACCAGCCGCCGCGCCGGCCAGAAAACGCGCCAGCAGAATGGTCAGCGGACTGAGCGCAAGCGCGGTCAGCGTGTTGAACAACAGAAAGCCCAGTACGGCGGCCAGCAGCGCCGTTTTACGCCGCCAGTGACGCGTCGCGCTGGTCAACGGAATGGCGGCCAGCAGCGATCCCAGCGCGTAGCTGGTTACCAATTGACCGGCCAGCGACGGCGAAATCTGCAGCGCCAGCGCGATCGGCGTCAGCAGACCGGCCGGCAGCGTTTCCGTCATGATAGCGGTAAATCCCGTCATCGCCAGCGCCAGCAGCGCCCCCAGCGGCAGTGCTGAACCTGTTTTTTCGCTCATGATTCAGCCCTCCAGCGTCTGATAAACCGCAGTGCGCAGATCGCCGACAAACCGGCCTGACATGCCTTCATACAGCGTGTTGCTCAACGCCACCACGCTCAGTTCGCGCCGTCGATCGACCCACCACGAGTGGCCGTACACGCCGCCCCAACACCAGCTGCCGGCCGTGACCGGCGTTTGCGCCAGCGCCGGATCGCGCACAATGGCGAAGCCGATGCCAAACCCCATGCCCGGCAGACCGTCCAGTTGCAGGCCATATGTCTGATCTCGCGCCATCTCATCAATCCAGCGGTCCGGCAGCCATGAGGACCCGCCCTGACGCAGCGCCTCCAGCAGACGCAGCACGTCCGGCGCCGTCCCCACCATACCGGCGCCGCCGGACGGAAAAGCCGCCGGATTCAACACGCGCGCGGGCGAATAACGCACGCCGCCTTCCCCTTCGCTAAACGGCACCCATTCTCCCTCGCGCAATCGATGCGGCGACGGCCGATCGTTAACGTAGGGAACGGCCAGCCGCTCAACCTCATTCGTGCTGAAGGCGCAGTCCGTCATAGCCAGCGGCTGCGTCACCAGACGGCGCACTGTCTGGTCGAGCGGCAGGCCGCTGACGCGCTCAATGATTGCGCCCGCTACGTCCATGCCCAGAGAATAACGCCACGCCGTACCCGGCGCAGACAGCAGCGGGACATCGGCCAGCCGACGCAGATTCTCCGTCAGCGAGCCCTCGAATGGGTCTAAACCGTCGGAGATGCCGGCCTGCGCGTAGGGACCGTTATCGTCAGGTTCCAACAAACGGTAGCCAAGACCCGACGTGTGGCTCAGCAACTGACGCAGGGTAATGCGCGCCGTTTCCCCCGTCGCCAGACGCGGCGCAAACGCCGGCAGCCAGCAGCGGATATCCTCATCCAGCGCCAGTTTTCCCTGCGATACCAGCACCATCGCCGCGCTGGCCACCAGCGGTTTAGTGACGGACGACAGGCGAAACAGCGTCGACAGGCGCGCAGGCGCTCCAGCTTCCCGATCGGCCAGTCCGGCGGCGCGTTGATAGCACGTCGCGCCGCGATGCGCGACCAGCACCACCGTTCCCACCAGACGCTGTTCCGCCAGCGCCTGGTCGATCACCCGATCGACGGCGGCGGTCAGGCTGGGTTTATCATATTGTTGCTGCATGTCAGGCTATTCCTTACTCGTTTCCGCTCAGTCGGTTATCTTAACGGTGTTTTCATTACGGAAAAACCAGGCTAGATTTCCATTATTACAGGACATTTTCATCCACAATGAGGACGGCGATGGACAGTCTGAACGCGCTAAGCGTATTTGTGCAGGTGGCCGACACGCGCAGTTTCGTCGTCGCCGGCCGTAATTTGGGGATATCGGCGTCGGCGATCGGCAAAAACATTACCCGGCTTGAAACCCGGCTCGGCGTCAGGCTATTTCATCGCAGCACGCGCAGCATCACGCTGACCCAGGAAGGTCTGTTGTTCCTTGAACGCAGCCGGCGCATTCTGGCGGAGATGGAAGCCGCGCGCGAAGAGCTGTCGGAGGCCACCGGCCAGCCGCGCGGTCGCCTGCGCGTCAGCCTGCCGCTGGTCAGCGCGCTGATGCTGCCGGTGCTGGCCGATTTTATGCGCCATTATCCGCAGATTGAATTGGATCTCGACTTTACCGATCGGGTAGTCGACGTGATCGAAGAGGGATTTGATGCGGTGGTGCGCACCGGGGAGTTAAATGATTCCGGCTTGTCGGTGCGCAAGCTGGGCGAATACCGCCAGCATATCGTGGCGTCGCCGGACTATCTGGCGCGCTATGGCGAACCGCGCGAACCAACCGATTTGCTGCGCCATCGCTGTCTGCACTATCGCTACTCCAACAGCGGCAAACGGGAAAAATGGCCGCTGCCTGAGGAGGTGATGCGCCAGTTGCCGCACGCCATGGTCTGCAATAATATCGAAACCCGGGTCTGCTTTACCCGCGAAGGGCTGGGCATCGCCTGGCTGCCGGAATTCGCGGTGCGCGACGAACTGACCAGCGGACGCTTGCAGATCGTGCTGCCGCAGTGCAAAAGTCAGTCAGCGTTTTACGTGCTGTGGCCCTCCGGCCGCTTTATGACGCCCCGTCTGCGCGCCTTTGTCGACTTTCTTTGTCAGCGGGTGTTTCCCCCGCAGTTGGCGGGCTAATCACCTCAGCCAGACCTGCGCCGCGCAGGCGAAGACCATCGGCGCGCCGCGCGATAATCACGGACTGTGGGAAGAGAACGCAAGAAGCCTTGCGGCGGAGATGCCCGGTGCGGCAAGGCCCGCACCGGGCACAGATTGAAGCAGCCATACCCAGCCAGGGATATGGCGTTATTGACTTTGCTGGCGTGGATGCGAACACAACGGCGGTAAATCGCCGCTATAGCGCGCCGTTACTGAAGCAGGAGTTCTTCGTCCCGCTGTTTTTCATGCATCCGTTCCGCACGCATCTTTTTTAGCGCTTCCCTTGCCTCTTTCAATACCCGCCGACATTCAGGCAGAGTAATCGTCAGCGGCGGCTCGATTCTTACCGTTTTAGCGTTATTCAGAGTGCCGGCCACCAGTATCCGTCGGCGGAACATTTCGCTGGAGAAAGCGTAGCCAATCTCATTTGCCCGGAATTCCAGCGCCAGCAGTAAACCTTTGCCGCGCGCGGTCACCAGCAGATCGGGATACTCTTCGGCCAGCGCCAGCAGTCCGTCCAACAGGTATTCGCCGTTCTGCGCGGCCTTCTCCGCCAGATTTTCCGTCAGCAGTACGTTAATCGTGGCCAGCGCGGCGCTGCAGGCCAGCGGGTTGCCGCCGAAGGTCGTCGTATGCAGGAAAGGATTGTCGAACAGCACCGAAAACACCTCTTCGGTCGCCACCGTGGCGCCGATCGGCATCACGCCGCCGCCGAGCGCTTTCGCCAGGCACAGAATATCGGGCTGCACGCCATAGTGCTCACAGGCGAACATTTTGCCGGTGCGCCCCATACCGGTCTGCACCTCGTCCAGAATCAGCAGCGCGCCGACTTCGTCGCACAGCCGCCTCACCGCCGGCAGCCAGCTATCCGGCGGCACGATCACCCCGCCCTCGCCCTGAATCGGCTCCAGAATAATCGCCGCCACGCCGTTGCCCTGACGCTCGCAGTCATAAACCTGTTTGCGCAGCGCCTGAATATCGCCGAACGGAACATGGTGGAAATCAGCCAGCAGCGGCATAAAGGGACGGCGGAAGGCGTCTTTCGCCGTGGCGGACAGCGCGCCCAGCGATTTACCGTGAAAAGCGCCTTTCGCAGCAATAAAGGTATGTTTTCCACGCGGAGCCTGTCTGGCTCTGGCCAGTTTCAGAGCGGCTTCCACCGACTCCGTTCCGCTATTGCTGAGAAAGGTATATTTGAGGTTGCCGGGGGTGAGTGTCGCCAGCGTTTTTGCCAGCAGTGCCCGCAGCGGATCGAGTAATTCCTGACTGTGCAACGGCTGTTTAGCCATTTGCTTTTGTACCGCGTCCAGCACCACCGGGTTGCGATGCCCGACGTTAAAGATGCCGAAGCCGCCGAGACAGTCCAGGAACTCATTGCCCTGGGTATCCACCAGCGTGTTAGGGCCGCTGGCCCGCCATTCCACCGTGCCGTAATCGCCGCCGGCGGTGACGGATTTTCGATATTCGGTAAAACCTGGGTTAACGTACTCTCTGAAGTTATGCAGCACCTCCTGATTCAGAGATACCATTTCATCATGAGTTAAGTTTTCCTTACCAATCCATTGTAATGCGCGCTGAGTACACTCTAGCGGGGTGAGTACCTCGTGTGATCTGGACAAAATGCACTCCTGTTAGATTGATATCACATGATATCGATCTAATTAATGCACAGATCGCGCCACTCTGCCTCACACAAAAGTAATAAAGCATAAATATCTGTCAGAAAGTCGATCGGCATCATAAAACAAAACTTATGCCAGAACGGCCACGCTGAACAGAATGTAAAGGCAAAGCGTGACGAATCGCCCCGTCGAACCGGTTAATCAGCGAACAATGGCGCCGATCTCCGCCCGGAGGGCAAATGCATCATTATGGTGCATGAAGTGCAAAAAGCGGGCATTTTCGCCGTCTGCGAGCCGCTGGCCGACGCAGAACGATCATGCCTGTTTTGCCCGCCGTTCATTTTGCGCTTTCTGCGCGGCCTGACGCGCCTCTTCGGCCAGTTGTTCAATGTGTTCATCCGTCAGTTTTTCGGACGCTTTATGCATTTCGACCAGGCCGTCGCTCACTGAAACCTGTTCTGGTTTTTTCTCGCTCATATTCACTATCCTTATATATACCCTCATTAAGTATATACCCCTCACCCGACACGTCGCCCCATTCGATGCGTTATCCCTTTAGGCGGCACGATTCGTCAAACGCGCCGCGCTTATTCATGGCGGTACGAAAGCGGTCGGCGCTGGCAGAATGAAACGAATCGGCGGGCCACGACGCGGGCAGCCGCGGCCGCGCCGAATCCCGTTTATCCGCACGGCGCTTTGTGATAATAATTATCAGTTAGGTTAACCTACAACGTCGGTCCCTTTGGTCCGGCAGGGCGTTAAGATGTCAGAGTCGGATCTACAGCACCTTTTCAGTCATTATTCACAGGCATTACAACGGCATCTGACGCGTAAAGTGCGCGATCCCCATCTGGCCGCCGATCTGCTGCAGGAGTGTTTCCTGCGTCTGGCGCAGCGGCTGGAGCAACAAGAGATCATCATCGATAAAAAGGCCTATTTGTTTAAAACCGCCAATAATCTGGTGCGCGATCATCAGCGCTACCAGTCGCGCTGGCAAATGCAGACGCCGGCCAACGATAGCGAGGCGCCGCTGGACGACCTGCCGGATCGCCGGCCGCAAATGGAACAAATGGCCATCAACCGGCAGCAGTTGGAGTTGCTGGCGCAGGTTCTCTCGCATCTGCCTGAACGAACGCAGCAGATATTCCAGCTGCACCGGCTGGAGCACCTGACCCAGCAACAAATCGCCCGGCGGCTCGGCGTTTCCGTCAGCACGGTAGAAAAGCATCTCGCCAGCGCGCTGGCGGAGATGTTGCGCGTCATTTAAATTAATCACAGAAATTTTACGGGTTTTGCATTACCAGACGTCTACATAATCAGAGACCTTATTTTCGCCAGGCCTATATACCATGAATGACAACCCCGCCGGGATCCGGCAACAGGCCGCCACATGGGCGGTGCGACTGACTGAATCGGCGCTGGACGCCGCGCAGGAACAGGCGCTGCAGCAGTGGCTGGCGCAAGATCCGCGCCATCAATCGGCGCTGAATCAGGCGCAGGCGCTTTGGCGGACGCTGGGCGCGCTCAACAGCGAACAGCAAAGCCGCCTGCAGTCAGGCGCAGGACACAAAACCGCCAGGCCGCGTCGCGCGCTGGCGCGCTGGAGCATCGCCGCCGGCGCGCTGCTGGCGATCGGCGCCGGCGCGCTGTGGGGGCCGGACGCCTGGGTTGACATACAGTCCGACTACCGCACGGCCAGCGGACAAATTCGCCACCTAAGCCTGCCGGACGGCAGCCAAATCGTTATGGACAGCGATACGGCTATCGCCCTGGAGTACAGCGCAAGCGAACGGCGCGTCAGACTATTACGCGGCAACGCCTGGTTTACCGTCGCGCCGCTCACGCCGCGCGAACCCCGCCCTTTCCGGGTGGCGGCCGATAGCGGAGTGACTCAGGCGCTCGGCACGCAGTTTATGGTGCAGTATGACGACCGCACCACCACCGTGGGCGTCGCGCAGCACAGCGTGCAGGTGGACGCCGGCCCACAGTCGCTTGTCCTGCAAGAGCAACAGGCCGCCACCTACGATACCCGCCGGGGGCTGAAACGCGTGGTTGACTGGAACAGCAGCGGCGCCAGCGACTGGCGGCGCGGCCTGCTGATCTTCAATCAACAACCTCTGACCGAGGTGATTGCGCGAGTCAACCGCTACCACCACGGCAAAATAATCGTTCGCGGCGCGCGCCTGCAGCAGAGCCAGGTCAGCGGCGTATTTTTCCTCAACGATCTGGATAACGCGCTGACCACGATTAGCCGCGAACTGGGCGCCAGACAGTTAACGCTGCCCGGGCTCATCATACTGTACTAACTTCTCATCGTTTTCCTGTGTTAGTCGTGCGAATGACACAGGCACGCCCATCAACTCCTCCGACCAGTAAAAAAATTTTACGGTTTTTACCGTTATCTCCGTCCTTATACTTATGGAATGGTTTTTATTATCATTTTCATTCCTAAATAGACCAGAACCTTAACAGGTCGTTTTCACTCCCTTTAATTCGACATGTTCACCGGGATTGCGCAGAAAAATGCAAATATCACAACAAATTACCTTTTCAGCCAGCCAGCTTGCGCTGGCTATTGGACTGGCGCTCAGCGTGTTTAGCCAGCCCTGTTGCGCCAGAGCCGAAACGCCCGCTGCCGGCGCGCCGCGCAGCGATCGACAGGCCGAATTCGCCATTAGCGCGCAGCCGCTCAACAGCGCGCTGCTGCGCTTTGCCGAACAGGCCGGGCTACAGGTGTTTTTCGCCGACGTAAAGCTGGACGGCATGCAGTCGTCCCCGTTACGCGGGCGCTATCCAATCGAACAGGGCCTGCGCCAGCTGATCGGCGGCAACCCGGTGAACTATCAGATCAGCCCGACGGGCCAGATAACCCTGAGCAAACCGGTCATCAGCGGCGGCGGCGCACACGACGTCATCACCGTGCGCGCGCTGAGCGTGGCGCACGAAGGCGACTGGATCTACGATCAACCGCGCGCCATCAGCGTGATTTCGCGCGAACAGATGGACAACCGACCGGCGCGTCATGCCGCCGATATGCTGGAACAATCCGCCGGCGTCTACTCCAGCGTCAGCCAGCAGGATCCGGCGCTGTCGGTGAATATTCGCGGCATTCAGGACTACGGCCGCGTCAACATGAACATTGACGGCATGCGCCAGAACTTTCAGAAAAGCGGCCACGGCCAGCGCAACGGCCAGATGTACATTGACTCCGAACTGCTTTCCGACGTAACCATCGAAAAAGGCGCTACCAGCGGCATGGGCGGCGCCGGCGCCTTCGGCGGCATCGCCACCTTTAATACCGTCAGCGCCAGCGACTTTCTGGCGCCGGGCAAGGAAATCGGCGGCAAGCTGCACGCCAGTACCGGTGACAACGGCACGCAATTTATCGGCAGTGGCATTCTGGCGCTGGGCAGCGAAACCGGCGATATATTGATCGGCGCCAGCGAACGTCACTTCGGCGACTACTGGCCGGGCAATACGGGCGAGATCGGCGATATTCGTACCTCAACCAGCGATGTCTACAATACCGGAACCACCACCGACAGCCTTCAGGATGCGCTTAAGCACACTAAAGTTCTCGACTCGAACTACAGCATGCGCTCCCGCCTGGCCAAAATCGGCTGGAACCTGCCGGCTAACCAGCGAATTCAACTCAGCTATCTGCAAACTCAAACGTCCACGCCGAATGCCAGCATGATCACGGCCATCTATGACGATCCCGCTAATACCAAAGGGCCCTACACTCTGGGATGGAAAAGCTCAGGATTCAGCGAAGTCATGTCGCGCAGCGCCGCCCTGGATTACAGTTTGCAGCCTGACGACCAGAACTGGCTCGATTTCAACGCTAAGCTCTATTACGTCAATACCAACGACGATACGGCGATTTATAGCACCAGCACATCGACGGATAACGGCTATTCGGCGCAAACCCAGATGAAGACTTATGGTCTGCAAGCGGAAAACACCTCTTATTTTAATCTGCCGGCCATACATAATCTGCAGGCCAACTATGGACTGGATATTTTCTACGACAAAGCCAACAGCGAATCGACCAAAGAAACGATGGTCGGCGTCACACCGTCGGGTAACCGAATGATGACGAGCCTGTTTACCAATCTGACTTATAGCTATGACGACTGGTTAAGGCTGGAAAGCGGCATACGTTACGATCGTTATCGATTGCGCGGGAATACCAGCATGAATGTCTGGAATATTAAAAACCCCTGCACGGAAAGACGTAAAGCATCCTGTACTTACCAGGACATTATGAGTTGGGATGTGGATCGAGGGGAGGGAAAATTCTCGCCCACTCTGGGGCTGGGCATTAAGCCTGGCGTCCAATGGCTGGAGTTCTTCGCCAATTACGGAAAATCCTGGCGTCCCCCCGCCATCACCGAAACGCTGACTTCCGGCAGCGCGCACAGTTCGGCGACGCAATACCCCAACCCTTATCTGGAGGCGGAACGATCGCGCTCCTGGGAAGTCGGTTTTAATATTCAAAAGCCTGATTTGTTCCTCACCGACGACAGGCTGGTCGCTAAAGTCAATTATTTCGATACCCGCGTCAATAATTACGCCTCTCTGGCGACCAACCGAATGTTGCCAGGCTATGGTGAACTAGTGAGCTCAGGATCTGCCGCTTATGTGAATAACCTGGCAAAAACCCGTTTCCGCGGTCTGGAATACCAGCTCAACTATGACGCCGGAACCTTCTATGTTGACTTTACCTATACCCGCATTATCGGCTTTAACGATTTCTGCGCCAAAGTGGCCTATTTGGGGAACAAAATCGAATTCGGCGGCGAAGCCTATAACTGGTATCCCGTTGAATATGAAGATAACTCTGTAGCATGCCGCTATTCGACATTAAAAAGCGCGCCATTCAGTAACCTGAATTATTTACCCAGCGATCGCGGTACCCTAACGCTGGGTGGACGAGCGTTCGACCGCCAGCTCGATTTCGGCATGGTGATCAGATACAACCGCGGCTACCAGGATCACTCAGCGGTCAGCTCCAGCGGCGCCGTCAGCGATTTTTATGTCGCCGACTGGCCGAAATATACGCTGTTTGATCTATATGCCAACTATAAGGTTACCGACGCGCTCACGTTACGCGGATCCATCGAAAACGTCGCCAACCGCGCTTATATCGTGAGTTATGGCGACTCTCTCTCTTACACCCTGGGCAGGGGAAGAACAATACAGGCCGGGCTGGAATATAGATTCTAATGTTCCTTGCCGAACGCCAAAAAATGGGCGGCACGGTTCAGGTTTTCGCCGCCCATTCTGAGGAGAGCCGCTAAAGCTTTACGCATAACGCGTTAAATTAAAGTGAGAGGAAATTTTAGTTCAGTACGACAAGGCTCTTGCTGGCTACAGGATGGCCGGACGCCTGAATGAGCACCGCTATTTGGTGACGCCAGCCACACCCGGCAATATGGATGAAAATAATTCCGGGGCTTCCAGGAAATCAGTCTGGTTCAGCGCTAAGCTCAGTCGGCTGACGCGGGCCGGTATGGCGTGGCTAAATCAGTGCCCCCCGGACGCCGCTGACGCAGACGGCGAACAACCGCCGTTCCTGCCACCCGGCAGGCCAACGCCCCAGCGCCACGCCGACGCTATCGAAGCGCCGGACATCGCCGGACGTTATGCGTGGACGGCGCAAGAGAAAGAGAAAAAAGAGGAACAAATGCAGACCATTAAACTGCGCTACTGCGTTACGCTGGACGAACAAATACGGCGTCAACTGGCGACCGGGTTCGGGTAACGCGAATTCGATTAAAACCGGTTTTCTCCCCGATCGCCTTCCTCTCGCCGTGCGAATTATTGGTCTTATAACGCGCTGAAAATAATCACAACAATATAAACACAAAATACAAACAACATTGTCATTGCCGAAATGAGATATTGCCACATCAGCACAATAATAATGACCCATTCATTTATATAATTAATTTTATAGTTAAAAAACTAAATAAATTAATTTTTAAATTAAATGCGATCAGGTTCTTTTATTAATGATAAAAAAATAAAAGATGTGAAATAAGAGACATAGATCAAAAAAAAGCAACGGCAATAATCCCTATAGTAACCACAACAAAAACATGATTATTTAAATTAGTTCATCAAATTATACCCAATAGATTTTGCATTGCGGTACGGCGGTAAATGAGCAATCCCCGCGAACCTGCCCTGGCGGGCAAGCAGGGTCTGGTCCAGAAATGGATCGCGTCATTGAATATAGATACTCAAAATAATTCGCGTTGCGGGAAGGCGGCCCTCAGGGGCGCGGCCCATGGACAGGCCGGGCATAACGCCGGTGTGCCTGCGCGCTGAAGCATGAGGGGTATCGCCGGCAAACTGCGATCTGAAAGATAACGGTATAGAAATAAATGGGGAATCTATGGACTTTATCATTCAGTTGGCCATTGTTCTGATCTGTCTATTCTATGGCGCACGTAAAGGCGGTATCGCGCTGGGGCTTTTGGGCGGCATCGGGCTTGTTATTCTGGTCTTCGTCTTTCACCTTCAACCTGGCAAACCGCCCATCGATGTGATGCTGGTGATTATCGCGGTGGTCGCCGCGTCCGCCACGCTGCAGGCTTCGGGCGGTCTCGACGTGATGCTGCAAATCGCCGAACGTTTGCTGCGCCGCAATCCTAAATATGTGTCCATCATCGCCCCTTTTGTCACCTGTATCCTGACGATACTGTGCGGCACCGGTCACGTGGTCTACACCATATTGCCGATTATTTATGATGTCGCCATCAAAAATAATATCCGCCCGGAAAGGCCGATGGCCGCCAGTTCTATTGGCGCGCAGATGGGGGTTATCGCCAGCCCGGTATCGGTAGCGGTGGTCTCTCTGGTCGCCATGTTGGCTAATTTCACCTTCAACGGCAGGCACCTGGAGTTTCTCGATCTGCTGTCGATCACCATCCCGTCAACCCTGATGGGTATACTCGGCATTGGTATTTTCAGCTGGTTCCGCGGGAAAGATCTGGATAAAGACCAAGACTTCCAGAAATTTATCTCCGTGCCGGAAAACAAGGAGTACGTTTACGGCGACACCGCCACGCTGCTGGATAAAAAACTGCCGCGCAGCAACTGGGTCGCTATGTGGATCTTCCTTTCCGCCATCGCCGTCGTCGCCATTCTGGGGGCCGTTTCCGAACTGCGTCCGGCCTTTGGCGGCAAACCGCTGTCGATGGTGCTGGTTATCCAGATGTTCATGCTGTTTTCCGGGGCGCTGATCATTATCGTCACCAAAACCAACCCCGCCTCCATCTCGAAGAATGAAGTGTTCCGCTCGGGGATGATCGCCATCGTGGCGGTCTACGGCATCGCCTGGATGGCGGAAACCATGTTCGGCGCCCATCTGGAGGAAATTAAGTCCGCGCTGGGCGAACTGGTGCAAAGCTATCCCTGGGCCTATGCCGTGATCCTGCTGCTGGTGTCTAAGTTCGTTAACTCGCAGGCGGCGGCGCTGGCCGCCATCGTGCCGGTGGCGCTGGCGATTGGCGTCGACCCGGCCTATATCGTGGCCTCGGCGCCGGCCTGCTACGGCTACTACATCCTGCCGACCTACCCCAGCGATCTGGCCGCTATCCAGTTCGACCGCTCCGGCACCACCCGCATCGGCCGGTTTGTTATCAACCACAGCTTCATCCTGCCCGGCCTAATCGGCGTATCGACCTCCTGCGTCTTCGGCTGGATATTCGCCGCCATGTACGGCTTTCTCTAAGTTTGCCGCCTGCGGGCGCGCCGAATCCGTCGGCGCATCCGCACCCTGTTCCTTGCCCTGTTCACCCCGTGTGCACAGGGCATTTTACTTTCAGGCGTAAGTCAGGCGGGGCGATGCAGTAAGTGAAGGGAAAAGACTGGTGGAGAAAAAAGCGCAGCGCAGGAGCGGGCCATGCCCTGAAACGGACATGACCCGGAGGGTAAACTTAGTGTTGCTGCTGACTGACGGTGCGCGTAGCGCCGCTCTTCAGGGTCAGCTCATATTCGCGCGCTTTTTTGCTGTCGAACTGATTTTCCCATTTAGCGACGACCAGAACGGCTAAAGCGTTGCCGACCACGTTCAGCGCCGTGCGCGCCATATCCAGAATACGGTCAACCCCGGCGATAAAGGCCAGCCCTTCCAGCGGGATCCCCACGCTGCCCAGCGTGGCCAGCAGCACCACAAAGGAGACGCCAGGTACGCCTGCGATGCCTTTCGACGTCAGCATCAGCGTCACCACCAGCAGGATTTCCTGGCCGATAGACAGGTCAATACCGTACAGCTGGGCGATAAAGATCGCCGCGATGCTCTGGTAGAGCGTGGAGCCATCCAGGTTAAACGAATAGCCGGTCGGCACCACGAAACTGGTGATCGCCTTCGGCGCGCCGTAGGCTTCCATTTTCTCAATAATGCGCGGCAAAACCGTTTCCGAGCTGGCGGTGGAATAAGCGAGGATAAGCTCTTCCTTCAGGATGCGGATCAGCACGGTAATGCGCAGCCGGCAGACGCGCGCCACCAGCCCCAGCACCACAAAGACGAAAAACAGAATCGCCGCATACACCAGGATCACTAACTTAGCCAGCGGCCACAGCGAGGCAAAACCGAAGTTCGCCACCGTCACCGAGATCAGCGCGAACACGCCGACCGGCGCATAGCGCATGATCATATGGGTGACTTTAAACATAGTTTCAGACACCGCACGGAATACCTTCAGCAGCGGATCGCGCTGCTCTTTCGGCAACGAACACAGGCCCAGACCAAACAATACAGAGAAGAAAATAATCGGCAGCATTTCCCCCTGCGCCATAGCGGCAAAAATATTGGGCGGGATCAGCGACAGAACGGTGCCGACCAGACTGTGCGTGCCGCTTTGCACCTGCGCGGTGGTTTTTTCATACTGCGAGATATCTACGGCCGTCAGCGACGACATATCGATGCCGTGGCCGGGCTGGAACACGTTTGCCAGCGTGATGCCGACGATAATGGCAATCGTGGTGATCACTTCAAAATACACGATAGTTTTCAGCCCGATACGGCCGAGTTTTTTCGCATCCCCCACCCCGGCGATACCGACAATCAGCGTGGTGATAACGATGGGGACGACAATCATCTTGATTAAGCGGATGAAAATATCGCCCGCCGGGCTCAGGATATTGGCGATTAACCACTGTCTGCTTTCGGCCTGCTCATGCAGCACCGCACCGAGTACAATCCCCAAAATAAGGGCAATAAGAATCTGCCAGGCAAGGCTGATTTTTTTAATCTTCATAATGTGTTTGATCCGTTCCTTAATACCCTTTCCCCGCCCCGAACGTAGGGCGATGGCTTAACAGCCAGAAAAAGGTGCTGACGTCTGTATACCCTTTGTTACTCAGACCGCAGGCGAAAAAGTTTGCCGCATCCTGAAAACGATGGGGTATAAGTGAAAAAAAGAAATGATGAGAATCAGAATGCAGTTGCTGTTATGGGCGCTATCCATGGGTCCATTTTCCTTCCCTGGCTTGCGGAGATAACCAGTTAGTGGCGAAAATCGCTCTTCTATTTATGAAAGACGACTGCATAATTATTCAAAGTATAAAAAAATTATTCTTTACTTAAAACAGTGAGTTACGGCATAAACTATTGTTAAGCCTCAAGATAGTACTATATATGACAAATTACAATCAAGGCATTTGTTAAATTCGCCGCCTTGCGCTAGCGCAAAACTGCATAGCCTGCCACTCCGCGCGGACACAACTGGCGGTAAACGTCGGGGATTAGCGATGGGTTAACGACGGTATCATCACCGTCGCTATTCGGCTGCCGGCGGGGTACAGGGCTGATCGCGCGCTATTCGCGCGGCGCCCCGGCCGGTTCAGATTTGATAATCGATAACGCTCTCTTCGCCGTCGGAGAACACCTTATCCTTGATGGCGCTCAGCGATAAATCGGAATTACACAACTGGATGAATTTCCATGCATAGTTACGTTGTAACTGCCCCCGTTTGAGCCCCAGCCAGACCGTATTGGCTTCAAACAGATGCTCGGCGTTTATCCGCACCAGTCCCTTATCGCGTACCGGATCCCACGACATATCGGCCAGCACGCCGACGCCCAGGCCCAGTTCGACGTAGGTTTTAATCACGTCGGAGTCCTGAGCGCTCAGCGCGATATCCGGCGTCAGCCCCGCCGCGGCGAACGCTTTGTCCAGCCGCGAACGGCCGGTGATGCCCTGACGATAGGTAATCAGCGGCAGTTCGTTGAGCCGTTCCAGGGTAATCGCCGGCTCGCTGACCAACGGATGGCCTTCCGGCACGACAATGGCATGGTGCCAGCGGTAATAAGGAAAAGCGGCCACCGACTCATCATTCATCAGCTGTTCGCTGGCGATGCCGATGTCGGCTTCGCCGGAGCGCAGCATCGCCACGATCTCATCCGGGTTGCCCTGGTTGAGCACCAGCCGCACCTGCGGATAGAGCTGGCGAAACGCCTTGATAACGCCAGGCAAACTGTAGCGCGCCTGCGTATGGGTGGTGGCGATAGCCAGCTGGCCGGTTTCATTATTGGTAAACACATTCGCCAGCCGGCGCAGATTATTCGCATCGTTCAGAATCCGTTCGGCCACCACCAGCAGTTCTTTGCCGGGCTCGGTCATGCCCAGCAGACGTTTGCCGCGACGGACAAAAATTTCGATCCCCAGTTCTTCTTCCAGTTCACGAATATGCCGGCTAACGCCAGACTGAGAGGTAAACAGAGTATTCGCCACCTCGGTAAGATTATAATTGCAGCGGGCGGATTCCCGAATAATCTTCAGTTGCTGAAAATTCACTATTTTCTCCATCAGTCCTGTTCTTCATTACAGGCATTCATACGGAGTAATGGCTGTCAGGACAAATAAAGAAAAATTTTTGGTTATATTTTTTTATACTAAGAAAAGCGCAACGGCAGATGAAGTGATAACGGCGGGAAAAACACCGACAGAGAGTTCTTTATTTTTCATGGTATTAATAAAAAACCGGCCAATGCCCCCGTTAATCACGCACGCCGGTTAGCGTAGTTGGCTATTAATCATAGCAATTTAATATATACGCCCTAAATAATTCCGGTTGCAGCAAGACGGCGACGCAAAAACACATCCGTCGGCAACGGATTTGTCCAGCCAACGACTGACCTTCGGTGAGAAACGGGATATCTCTCATTAATCCCCGGCAGTTTACCGCAGTAAGCGACAAATTCGCCGGCAGCAGAGTTGAACGCCGCGAGCGGCGGCTCTGCAGGGGCGAGCCCAGGCGGTGTCCCGCAATTCATTTTCGCTGACTGGCAATGAGAAAACAGCATTAATTTTGTTTGTTTTTTTGATCTTTTTTGTGCGTTTTGACTGCTGATCTCCGGCAGAGGTTGTGCAATTTTTCATCGACCAGATAATTGCGGGACACAGTCTAAGCGTTCGGGTGAGTAGTAAAGCCAACGCGTCTGCAACTTAAAGCATGAAGGTAGACATACACGCTAAACAATCAGAGTTACAGGCGGGCGATTCTATTACCGCATCCGGCGCCAGGGATAACGCCTTTGTTATTCCCCGCCGCAGGCTTAACCCGCGCGCAGGAATATATGTGCTGTCGGCGCAATTACTTTTTCAGCGTAGCGATATAGGCGGCCAGCGCTTTAATATCTTCATCGCTCAAATGGGCCTTGGCGCGGTTGCCGGCGCCCTCGACTTTACCATCGCGTCGGGCGGTCAGCGCGCTGGCGAGCTCATCCTGCGACAGCGAAATCAGCGGCGGCGCTTTATCGAAGGCCTTTTTATCCGCCTGCCGGCCATGGCAGCCGGCGCACTCTTTCTTATATTTCAATCCGCCATCGACCGGTTCGGCCAGCAGCGGCGCGCTCAAGAACAACAGGCCGGCGGCGGCCCACACTTTTTTCATTATACCCCCTGCGCGACGCGCCGGAACAATTCGCTGAGCGCCTGCTCGTTCCTGCTGCCCTGATGCTGTTCCAGCACCTTACCCTGCGCGTTAATCAGAAACGACGTCGGCGTACCGATCACCTGATAACGTTCTTTGCTAATGCCGAGTTGATCGCGCACTACCGGATAGTCAATCTTCTGCTGTTGCAACAGCGGCTGAATATCCACGCTTTCCGGATCGGTATTGATCGCCACCACTACGATCCGGTCGCCGTACTGCTTACTCAGTTTAGCCAGCGTCGCCATTTCGGCAAGGCAGCCGCCGCAGCCGGCGGACCAGAAGTTCAGGTAAACATTCTTACCCTGCCAGCGATTCAAATCAACCTGTTGTCCCTGTAAATCCCAGGCCGCCAGCGCAGGCGCCGGCTGACCGACGCTGGCCCGTTCTTCTTTACAGCCGCCCAGCATGCACAGCCCCGCCAGCAAAGCGATCGCTGCCGCGTTATTCCACCGCATGATGATTGACCTCCTCTCCCAGATACTTACCGTGCTGCAAACGAATAATTCGGTCGGCGAAGCGACCCAGTTCCGGATTATGGGTCACCATCACGATAGTGCGCCCCTGCTGGTGTAAATCGGTCAGCAGATCCAACACCCGCTGCTCATTCTCTTCGTCCAGGTTGCCGGTCGGCTCATCGGCGAAAATAACCGGCGGCTCATTAACCAGCGCGCGGGCGATGCACACGCGCTGCTGCTCGCCGCCGGACAACTGACTGGGCAGATGCCCGACGCGCGGCTCCAGCCCGACCTGAGCCAGCACCCGACGCGCCGCCTCTTCATCCACAATACTATGGTAGTGCTGAGCCAGCATCACGTTCTCCAGCGCGGTCAGAAACGGGATCAGGTGGAACTGCTGAAACACCAGACCAATTTTATCCGCGCGAAAGCGACGTCGGCCCTCTTCATCCAGCGCCGCGGCGTCGGTGCCGTCCAGTAAAACCTGGCCTTCGCTCGCCGTATCCAGACAGGTCAGAATATTCATCAGCGTGGTTTTACCCGATCCCGACGCGCCCATGATGGCGACGAACTCGCCGCGCCCGATGCGGATGTTAATATCGTCCAGCGCGGTAATCTGCCCGAAACGCTTATACAGGCGACGCGTTTCGATCACCGCGTCCGGCGTCTGTCGATCAATCTCTGCGGCAGGCATAGCGCTACTCTCCTTTCAAAACTTTAGCCGGCTCAACGCTGATGGCGCGCCGGGTCGGTACAATGGCCGCCAGCGCGGCAACCAGCAATGACGAAACCAGAGTCAACGGGAAGACCGGCGCGCGCAGCGTAATCGACGCGTTAAACACCGCCATGCCCAGCACCTGCGCAAGCAGATAACCCAGCAGCGCGCCGCACGCCACCGCCGCGAGCGCGATGATGGCGGTCTCGGCCAGCATCTGGCGGATGATATCGCGCCCGCTGGCGCCAAGCGCCTTCTGCAGTGCGAATTCGCGCGACCGCTCCCCGACTATCGCCATCAGCGTAGTGTTGACGCACAACGAGGACAGCACCAGAATCACCACCGACACCAGCCCCATCAGCCCCTTTATCTTATCCAGCACCTGACCTTCCGAGGCCGAGACCTTACGAATCGGCCGAATTTCCAGCTGCGGGTACTGCGACTGCAGGCGGGCGGCAAAGCGATCGACCTGACCGACGTCGTTGCTGACGCTCAGCAGCGCATTGCTCATGCGCCCCGGCTGATGCAGCCAGCGCTGCGCCAGCTCCAGATTCACGATCAGCATATTGTCGGTAGCGTCGCCGGCCTCGACGATGCCCTTAATCTGCAGACGCTGACGCGCGCCGTCGTCGGTCAGAGTCACGCTGTCGCCCACCCGGACATTGAGCCGTTCCGCCAGCCGAACGCCGATCATCGCGTTGCGATCGTCGAAGCTGACGCCGATCCAGTTGCCCGTCACCTGCCAATAGGGCGCCAGCTGGCGCAGGGATTCGAACCAGACGCCCATCAGCACCACTTTCTCCAGTTCGGTGCGCACCATGCCGTACAGGTAGGGACTGGCCGCGTTGATTAGCCCGGGCGGCGCGCTGTCGATGATCGGCTGAAAGGTCGTCTGTTCAAGGACGTTGCCGTGCTGCGGCCCGATGTAGAAGTTGGCGCCGAAGGTACGCAACTCCTGACTCATTTTGGCGTTGATATCAAAATACACGGCGGACATGGCGGTGACGATCGCTGCGCCGACGGTCAGCGCGGCGAAAACCACGCCCACCCGTTGTAAACGCAGACGCAGCGCCCGCAGCACCAGGCGCCAGAACATGCCGTTCCAGCGTGAATCAGCGGCCATACAGCACCTCCACCGGGTACAGCCGGGCGATGCGCCGGGCCGGGAACCAGGTGCCGATCAGCGCGATCAGTACGGAAATCACCAGCACGCACGGAATCACGATCCAGGCGAAGCTGAGCGGCAGGCCGAACAACATCAACCCTATGGCCTTCGCCAGCCCCCAGCCGGCGACGCAGCCCGCGGCGCCGCCCAGCAGACCGCTCAGCGCCGCTTCCAGGTAAAACAGCAGCATAATTTGCCACTGCCTGGCGCCCAGCGCCTTCATCAGACCAATTTCCTTCGAGCGTTCCATGATGGTGCTGGTCATCAGCGAAGCAATGCCCATCGCCGATGCCACCAGCGCGGCGAAGGTCACCACCGCCAGCAACAGCTGAATTTTATCGATCACCACCCCTTCGGACGCCGCCACCTGCCAGATCGGACGCACCACCGAGCCGGAGATCGCTTCCTCCAGCTGATGGGCGATCGACGATACATACGCGGTGCAATACCACAGGTCATACTCTTCGGCGTTCAGCGCGTCCAGATTCTCGCGCGCCCGGCGCGACAGATCGTTTTCCGGCACCGTCAGCGCCGATACGCGAATCGCCTGCACCTTGCCGGCCAGTCCGAGCAGCGACTGGACGGCCGCCAGCGGCATTACCAGCCGCCCTTCCTCATCGCCGCCGCTGGTCAGAATACCGCTAATCACGATATCCGCCGCGCCGCCGCTGCCGGAAAGATGCAGCCGATCGCCGACGCGCCAGCCGTTCTGGCGCGCCAGTTGCTGACCGGCCAGCGCGCCGACCGGCAGCCCTTCCGCGACCGGCTCCGCCGGCCAGTCGCCCGCCACCTGCCAGTAAGGGCTAATCGTTTTTTGTCCGGTGCGGTAATCCTCTTCATCCGGCACATCGACCGGCTGCGCGAAGAAGGTGCCCAGCACGCTGATCGTCTGGCTGCCCGCCACGACTTCGCCGCTCAGCAACGGCGCGAAGCCGATGATATTGTTACGCCAAAAGATATCCTTAATATTGGGCAGTTCGGCCTGGTCCAAAAAATCCTGACCGGCCAGCGGATTGCCGTGCTCGCCGAACAGCGCCGGCAGCGCCGCCTGGCCGGCCGGTTCGATCAGGATATTGGCGCCGTAGGATTTCAGTTCGCGCGCCATCTTGTCGCCGATATCGATCGATACGGCCAGCAGGGCCGAAATCAGCCCAGCGGCGAGGAACACGGTCAGCACCGCCAGCGACTTACGCCGGATATTTCTGCGCCACGACTGACGTAACATGCGCCATAACATGGTTACTGTTCCTCCGTTGCATCATCCGGCTGCACGCTGCCCGCCGGAACAAACTGCGTGGGATTATCGCGGAAACGGTTGTAGTTCGCTTCGGAGGAGAAAAACCAGAGTTTGCCGCCATAGCTGTATTTATGTTCAGCTTTAACGTTCGTGAGGTGCGAACCATCGACCGGATCGATTACCTGCAGAGTAACGATGGTCGAGAAATAGTTAACGCCGGTCGCTAAATCCGCTTTGGCGATGGTCAGCTCTTTCTCATCATTGCGCCAGCCTTCGATCGGCACCGGGTTGCAGCCGCCGGCCTTACCGATCGAGGGAATAAAAATATGTACGCCGCAGGCGACGCAGATCACCTGGTTACCCTCCATCACGTAGCCCTGATCGCCGCACAGCAGACAAGCGTCAAACACCACGCCCAGCCGCAGCCGGTCGGGATAACGATTAATCACGAAGAAGCGTACGGCCTTACCGTCATCGGCTACCCACACGAAGCGGTGCAGTTTGCCGTCGCGCACCTGCTCAATCGGAATATGCACCAGCCCGTCAGCCGCCACGCTCACCGGCAACGCCTCGGACAGACGAGGCGGCTGCGAAGCCACCTGGTCCCAATATAGCTGGCCGAGCACGATCACCAGCGCCGCCAGCGCCGTCGCCAGCACGGTGCGGCGCGCATTGCGATACCCCGCCGTCGCCTTGCGTTTTTCCGTCGCGCCCGGCACGCCGGCGATGCTTCGCCGCAAACGCAGCAGCGGGCGCAGATAGCACGCCAGCAGCACAGCCAGCAGCAGCGCGCTCAGGTAAGCCAGCCAGGGCGCGCTGTTGGTTACGTGCGCCACATAGCTCAGGCGCGGCTTCGTCAGGCCGATCGCCTGCAGCTTCATCAGTAATAGCAGCAAATTTCCGCTGAGCGGCAGCGCCAGCAGCGCGACCAGAGCCAGCAGCAGCGGCCAGCGCAGCCGCGCGAGGCGACGCGTCATCATCGCGCACAGTACAGCGCAGAAGGCAATCCAGCCGAAGGCCACGGCCACCGCGCTAAAGTTAAGCAACAGTTCGGTATTCACCACGTGAGTGGCGGTCAGCGCACCGAGATTCGGGTCGCTCGCCCAATGCAGCGCGGCGCCGGCCGTCAACAGCGCCTGCCACAGATAGCCCACGCGGGGAGAAGAAAGCAGCTGACTCAGCAGGAACAGCAACAGCGCGGCCAGCTGGATCACGATCAGAATCAGCTGCGACTGTTGCCCTTTTGGAAGATGTGCGCCGAACAGGGTGCCCGCGACCAGCGCCAGCAGAGTTATCCACGCCAGCGGGCGGATGCCTGGTTCAGAACGGCGAACCCAGTTAAGACCACACAGCAATGCTATGGGTAAAAACGCCTGTAGCGTAGTAACAAAGAAATAACTCATGACGCACACTCAGGACAGGAAAACCTGCGCAGGGAAAGTCTGTCCGGCTCTCCGGCTCGCCCTGCGCAGGTGTAAACTGCAATAACCTTACCGCTATCGCCGTCGGGGATCACTCTAAGCCGACATATTTGAAATCATAACTGACGTCAAAAGGCTTCCACCAGCGGCCCACGCCGGTTTCGCTGTCGGTGTGGCGGTGCATCCCGGCTTTGGAAGGCGGATCGATGTGATAGGTAACCTTATAGTTGCCCACGCCCATCATCTTGATATTCGCGCCGTAGTGCGGGCCGTCGCTGGCGACCATCGGCATAAAGGTGCCTTCCTGCTTAGCGCCGGTGTCGGTATTGGTCAGCGTGTAGGCAATGGTCAGATAGGGCATCCATTCGCCGGCGCCAAAGCCGTTTTTGTTGCCTTCCACCGCGTGGATATCGGCTTCAAGGTGAATATCGGCTTTAGCGGCCGGCAGCCCCATGCCGCGCGGCTCCATATCGATCGGCTGCAGATAAACGGCCGCGATTTCCAGTTCGTTAATAGTGACCGGTTCGCCGGCAGGATACTCTTTGAAAGCGAATGCGGCCGGCGCAGTAACAATAGCGGCGACCACGGCGCTGGCGATCATGCTTTTCTTCAGGTTCATCTGGTTCATCCTCTTGTCATCAAAGTCATGTGCACCCGTTAATGTTCAGGTTGCCTGAGCGCCGGTCCGATTCTCTTCCCCGTCACCATACGTGACCTGAACCGCCGGGGATATCCGATCGCCTTTCGCCGTTCTGTTCCCTGAAATCTATTGGATGACGTATTTTTGTCGTTTTGGCTTGTACCGTACTACTACTTCCAGTATTAAAAATTACGCTACGCCGGCCGTGTTACGCCGCCGCATAAACCACAGCGCCGCCAGCGCCGCCGCCAGCAGGATCACCTGCGGGATCAGGGTTTCCACATAGGGATAGATACCCAGCCAGCTCAGCTCCGGCACGCCGCTCAACAGGGTCGGCTCGAACAGTTTGCCTTCGATCAGCTCCAGCACCCCTTTGCCGGCAAAGACAAACGCCATCAGATACATAAAACAGCCGGTGAACATGAAGAATGGCTTGAGCGGCAACTTCACCACGGTGTAGCGCATTAAAAGATAAGCGATAAACAGAATCACGCAGCCAATCAGAAAGCCGGCCAAAATGGACAGATGACCGGCGGTATTGCTGGCGTCGCCAACCAGCGCGTAATAGAACAGAACCGTTTCCGCCCCTTCGCGATAAACGGCCAGGAAACTGGTCAGCCACAGCCCGAGCATCGAGCCGCTGTTAAGCGAATGCGATAATTTGCCTTCCAGATAAGCCTTCCAGTGACGCGCCTCGACTTTCGACAGCAGCCAGTAACTCATGAAGAACAGCATCACTACGGCAATCAGCATGGTGATGCCCTCCAGCATCTCCCTGCTGGCGCCGGCGTTGGTGAACACCAGTTGGAAAATCACCGCGGTAATCACGCTGCACAGCAGCGCGACGTACACCGACTGGCGGATCAGCGCCAGCTTATCCTGTTGATTGTTTTTCACCAGATAGGCGACTATCGCAGCCACGATTAGCAGAGCTTCCAGCCCCTCTCGCACGATGATCATCAGGCTATAAAGCAGCAGGCTCCAGTGGGTTTCGCCGCCCTCGCCCAGCATGGCGACGGCGTTGGCCAGATCGGACTGCAGCGCCTGCGCCTGCGCTTCTATCTGTTCAATCGGCTGGCCCGCCTTCATCAGGCTGACCAATCGGGTGAAGTAGCCTTCCAGCGTGGATTTAAACGTCGCATCGCGCGAGCCGATTTTGTTTTCCATCCCGCTGGCTTCAAACAGGTCGAAATAGGCGTCCTGCACCGCCATCATGGCCGCCTTCGCCTGACCGCCCCGGTACTGGTCGATGGCGGCGCCAATGGCCTGATTAATATTGGACGATACCTGCGCCCAGTTGGCGTCCGGCGCCGCTGCCGCGTCGACCGCGCTGTCGGCCTGCGCCGCCGGCTGAGCGGAAACCGGCTGGGAATCGCGCGTAGTAGGTAAACCGGGCAACACATCTTCAATATCCTGCAGCAGCTCGGTAACGCGATACGCCACTTCGGACATCTGATCCGGCCGGGCGGTCAGCGCGATCAACGCGCTAAACTGCTGGTTAATGGCCGCCGCCTGTCGGGAGGAGCGATTCTGCCGCACCGACATTTCCATTTCGGAGTTCTTGAAGCCCTGATAGTGCGCCTGCTGTACGCTCTGACTGGCCTTCGGGTAGTCGCCGCTTTGATACTGGCTGACCGCTTCGGCCAGCAGATCGTCGATGGTCTTAAAACTCTGCTGCCAGTAAAGCGCGATGTCGTTGTTGTCGTAGGCGCCGTGTTGTTGCTGAGCCACCAGACGATGACCGTCGGACAGGACCGGCAGGACGTTATCCAGCTCCGTTTTCAGCCAGTTTATTTTGGCCTGCACCTCAGCCTGCGGCTGACCGACGCTAATCATTCGCCTGATTTCGCCGAAGGTGGCCTCCAGCTGGTAGCTTTTTTGTGCGGAGATATTGATGCGGATTGGGCCTTCAAGATTTTCAAACACCTCAAAGTAGGCCATCTGCACTTCGGTGCGCGCTTCATCGGTTTTCTGCTGCTGATAGAGCGCGGCAGTCTTATCCAGACGCCCCTGGATATCCTGAATGAAGGGTTGATAATCCGTTGCGGCCACGGCCATAGAACAGGTCAGAAGCCAGTAACACAGAACAAGTGTTTTTCGCCAGATAGACATAAGTAGAAAACGGCATTCCAATGAGAGCTGTTTTCATTATCACTTACCTTCCGCAAGAAATATTGACTCAGGTCATAAAAACAGAACGGCAGGCTGAAGAAGTCCCCCTTCCCTTTTCGACTCCAGTACGGCCCCGGAACATCCTGCTGTATTGTCAAAAGGCCGGAATAATTACGCCCGGAGCGATCGAAGACCGGCCGTGGCGGCAAGCGCTCCGACATACGGCAGACTGGCGACTAACTGAAAGCCTGGCGACGCCAGGGGCGAGAGCGGTTTACGCTCCGTCGGACGAGGCGCGTCTATACCGCTGGCCGGACGACAGCGATTAATCCCTGTCCGGATGCATCGCCATACAATTATTCTGCGGATAACGCGCCGCGCAGTGTTTCGTCTGCCTGAAGCAGAGAAAAATATCAGGATTAGTAACTAATTAAAGTCACTGAGAGCAAAAAAAATACAACAATATAAAAATCATATCATTAGCATGCTCACTTTATCGTCATTTCCGTTTTTCACGATAAAATAAGCTTTGTCATGCAAATTTTGCATAACCGTGCTTTCATTTGCATTTCCTCTCAAAGCAGAAAAAGGTACAACATATTGCCCTTATTAAAAGTACGGCAGTAGTGGACAGAAAATCATCATTATCACGCTCCCACTTTGTCTGTAATAGACAACAAATCGATAATGTACCCCTCAAATTTCAAGGTGCAGGGAAGCGGCACGCGAACGATTCTCAGGAGAGATTATGTAAACCGGGCGGCCAGAGTGACCGTCAGCCCGGCGCGGATTTAGATGTGGATTGCCGCGGCCCCGGGAAGGGCCGATAACGAAGCAGCCAGTCAATCTGCGACTTGAAAAGTGAAAGGTATAGATAGACTCCCCCGAATATCAGGCCGGCCAGCAGCGCTGTCGCAGACAGACTGTTTGTTTTTCCGTGTCCGGCCAATGCCTGAATTAACCGCAGGTAAATAAGGCAAGGCGCCTGACGGGCGGCACAGGCGACAAAATTCGGTTACTGCCCGGGCTGACATAACAGCTCCACATCATTTGGGGCGCAGGGCAAACGCTGTCGTTTTGAACAGCGCGCCTGCAGCATGAAGTATAACGGGTATAGCGGTACGTGGGCCCGATGGGCCAGTTATCAGAACATCACGGTAATCGTCTGAGATTCATTCATCAACAAGAGGTTTGTATGCGGCGGCAGAAGTTAGTAATACAGATAGCGCTGGCTATCATTCTGGGGATACTGGCGGGCTGGATTTGTCACCATTATTTAGAGCAGGGTCTGGCAAAGGAAGTGTCTTCTTACTTTAATCTGGTAACGGACATCTTCTTACGTTTGATTAAGATGATCATCGCACCGCTGGTATTCGCCACTCTGGTATCCGGCCTGTCGAGTATGGGCAACTCCTCGGCCGTTGGCCGCATCAGCCTGAAAGCCATGATTTGGTTCGTCAGCGCATCGTTGCTGTCGCTGATTATCGGTATGGCGCTGGCCAACCTCTTCCAGCCGGGCAGCGACATGAATTTGACCATTCCGGTCAATGATCACGTCGCTACAGGTCTGAATACCGACGGCTTTACGTTGAAGACCTTCATCAGCCATATTTTTCCGCGCAGCATCGTGGAGGCCATGGCCAATAACGAAATTCTGCAGATTCTGGTCTTTTCCATCTTCTTCGGTTCCGCCCTCGCCTTTGTCAAAGGCAAAAGCGCGTCCGGCTCGGCGATTGAGAAAGTCATCGGCGAACTGGCGAAAGTTATGTTCCGCGTCACCGACTATGTGATGGGCCTGGCGCCGATCGCCGTGTTCGCCGCCATCGCTTCTGCGGTCACGCAGCAAGGGCTGGGGCTGATTTACGACTATGGCCGACTGATTGGCGAGTTCTACCTTGGTCTGGTCATACTGTGGAGCGTACTGTTCTTTATCGGCTATCTGTTCCTCGGCAAATCCATCGTTATTCTCGGTAAACTGATCCGTGAACCCACCATGCTGGCTTTCGCCACCGCCAGCAGCGAATCAGCCTATCCGAAAACCATGGAGGCGCTGGACAAATTCGGCGTACCGAAAAAGATCAGCAGTTTTGTACTGCCGCTGGGCTACTCGTTCAACCTCGACGGTTCAATGATGTACCAGTCGTTTGCCATTCTGTTTATCGCCCAGGCCTATAATATTGATCTGAGCCTGACCGAACAGGTACTAATCCTGCTGACGCTGATGCTTACCAGCAAGGGCATGGCCGGCGTCGCGCGCGCTTCCGTAGTGGTGGTGGCGGCCACGCTACCGATGTTCAACTTGCCGGAAGCCGGTATCCTGTTGATTATCGGGATCGATCAGTTCCTCGATATGGGGCGTACCGCGACGAATGTGGTAGGCAACAGTATCTCTACGGCGGTCGTCGCCAGCCTGGAGAAAAAGCACGGCGACCACCCGGAGCATGAAAGCGAGCCGGAACAGGTCTACGCCGAACAGGTAAAATAGCGCCAAATAAACAAGCGCAACGCTTAGCGGCGACCGGCCGCTAAGCGTGTTCACCCCGCCGCCCGGTTTTCCGCCACTCGCCTTTGCCGCATCATTCCTGCGCTCTCCGACCATGGCGCTCCTGGCCGCGCACCACGCCGTTGCATTAACGGGTATACACATTCTTGATATGACGCCAGAACTTCTCTGATGACATATTCAGCCGCGCATCCAGCCGGTACACATAGGCGCTCATGTTCATTACCGCTTTATTCATATCGAGAATGACAAGCTCTTTATTTTCCAACTCGCGCTGAATCGAATAATCGGGCAGCCAGGCGATGCCATAGCCATTTTTTACCATTCTCTTCAGCAAATCGCTCATGGATGAAACGAAGGTCACGGTAAATTTATCCCGACCGGTAGTGGAAATATAACGCGATACCTGACGTCCCATATAGCTATTTTCCGTGTAATTAAGTAACGGAAGCGGTGCAGTCTGAATATCGAATAGCGCCTTTCCCTGCGCATCGCATGCGCACACCGGATACAGGCGCGACTCAAGGATCTTTTCGTGCATAAAAGGCGCGGCCATTAGCTCTTCATTATAAAATGAGAAAATAAAATCGCTGCGCCCCTCTTTAAGATTCAATACCGCCTCATCCACATCGATAGATTCGACATAGAATATCTTTTCCTGCATTTCCGGCACGTCTTTTAATAGCTCCGGCATAATAAACACCGACAAAGAGTGCGCGGCGGCGATAGTAATTTTATTGCGGTAATGGCTGCCGCCGCGCAGCTTATGTAACTGATATTCCAGATCGTCCAGACTGTTGCGGATATGGGCATGAAATACGCGCCCCGGCTCAGTAAGCTGCAGCGGCGAGGAGCGCCGGTCAAAGATATCGAACCCTACGGCATCCTCCAGCGCGCGAATGCGCCGGCTGAACGATGACTGCGAGATATTCCTTTTTTCCGCCGCCGTAGTGAAACTGCGGCACTCCTCCAGAGTGATAAAGTCATACAGCCATTTTGTTTCAATATTATTCAGCATTACCCATCACCCTGTGCCTGCCGCGCCTCCGGCGACATCCCGAAGAAAGAATATGCCGGACAGAAAAATGCAAATCATACATAGGGGATGTTTTTTTAGCAATTCACATTTTTACTGATTATGCGACTATCTGTACCAACATATTTTCTGGACAGAACGCGCCTGACGCGGCGACTAAACGCGATAAAAAAATATACTGTCTGTTATTTATTAATAACAGAGAACAGATATAACTCTTATTATTTTATTTCCGGAACGGAAAGTCAGAAAACAGATAATTATATCAGCAACGGACAAATAACATGAACAATATGATTGGCATACTGGGCGGAATGGGGCCAGGCGCCACCGTCGACGCAATGCATAAATTGATCAGAAACACGCCGGCGTTAAGCGACCAGCAACATATTCCGGTTATTGCCGTTTCCATTCCGGATATTCCTGACCGAACTCAATGTATCCTGCATCATGGTCTTTCCCCGCTGAAAAAAATGATTCAATATATGCGAATTCTGGAAAATGCAGGCGCTAACTGCATTATCATACCGTGCAATACCGCACATTATTGGTTTGATGAAATAAAATCCCGGAGTCGGGTCGATATGATCAGCATCATCGATGCCGCCTGCGCCGCAATCCATCGCTACCGGATAAATAAAGTGGGGCTGCTGGCGACCACGGCGACCGTCCAGGCGCGAATTTATCAACGCAAGCTACAGGAGAGCGGCGCGGAGTGCCTTACGCCCCGCGATAATCAGCAGCAGCAGGTCATGGCGGCGATCTACGCCCTGAAAGGTGGACGGGAAGAAGAGGCGCAGCGTCTGCTGAATCCGATAAAAGAGCGCATGCTGGCCGATGGCGTGGATAAAATCATTCTGGGCTGTAGCGAGATTCCACTTATTCTTGCTGCCGACATCCGCACGCGACCAGAAAACTATATCGACGCCACCGAAGAACTGGTCAGGCAGACGGTAAACTGGTATTTCGCACACCAGCCGCGAGAGTCGGCGCCGGCAGAGTAAAATTATCGACTCTTCGGCGGTCGTATCGGCGCAGCCCGGCCTGCACGATTGTCAGCTTTACGCCTGCAGAAGTAAACCACGCCGACAAAGCACGGCGCCCGGACATGAGCAGTAACTGACCACGAAAATTGCCCGTCTCAGGCGTCAACTCGCCAAGCAGGAGAAGGCGCTGCCCCTCCTCCCAAAGGCGGCCAGCCGCTTCGCCATACGCCTGAAGTGAAATACGGTTTTATACAACAGCATCAGGCGGAATTGTCAGTGAAAAGCCTGGCGCGGGTACTGTGCGTCTCTCGCAGCGGCTGGATAACCACAAAGCGATTATTTCTAATCGCTTTGTGGCGCGTTAATTAGAACATGGTGTTGTTGTTAGCTGATTTAGCCGGGATTTCCTGGATGATATCCCAGTGTTCCACAATTTTACCGTCTTTGAGCCGGAATAAGTCGTAAAATGCTTGTGGTTTACCATTCCATGCACCTTCGCTCTGAGTCAGAACAAAGTTACCTTCACCCAGTACTTTATGTACGGTTTTATACTGGAACATATTATTTTTGGCACTCAGCGCCTTGATGGCTTCCTGCAGGCCTGTCAGACCGTCTTTGACATTTATATTGTGCTGATCGTATTCTCTGGCGCTGATATAATCAGTGATCTTCTGTGGCGCTTTGCCCAACAGAACATCGTTGACGAAGTTTTTAACCAGTGCTTTATTGGCATCGGTTTTATCCAAGTCCGTTACCTGGGTAGGGCCATCATACTGAGAACGACCGCTTGCCGTTTTTTCCACAACAGGATTAATAGCATCCCAGTGTTCTGCTACTTTACCATTTTCAAAACGCCATATATCAAAAGCAACGACTTTGTGAGCCCCAAAAACCTCAGCATTGTCGTAGGTGTTATGCATGACAATAAACTCACCATCCTGAATGATGCGATGAGTTGTGCTGGTCGTTCCATTTTTCTTTAATACCGGTAAAAATTGAATAACGGGCTCAATACCTGTAGGAACCGTTGGATTATGCTGAATATAATTAGTATTAAAATATTTTCGTACGCCCGTTTCACTGTAATCTTTGAAAAAGGCATTTTGCGCCTTTATAGCAATAGGCTTCAGATCAACAACCTTTGTTGATTCTTTGGCTGATGCCTGAGCACAGCTGAACAGCAATGATGCTGCGATAAATCCGGCAGCCAGACTTTTCACGGATTTCGCTTTATGAGCAGAACCAAATGCCTTCGCAGTCAGATCTTTTTCAGCTTGATGCATATAAAACCTCTCATTATTAATTAACTCAGTGAGTTTTCGTTGATGATATATCAACAGTGTTGAGAAAAAGATGCTTATATTTTTTCCCAAAACAGTAAACAGCTGCCAAAAAATATAAACAGCCTTTTCCAATGAACTTACGGAATGTTCAATGTTTGGATTCTGGTAGATAACAAACCTTCACGTGCTCAGAATACAGATACCCGTTCGGATGAGTTCCTCATAAGTGTTGCGGACTCAGCAGTCCATTAAGACAAAACAGTTTTATTCATTTGTCTATATTCATAAAGCTGGTTAATCACTTCGGCCGCATTCTCATTAATGCCTTGTGCTCTGTTGCTAATTTCATCAGGCACCTGCGGATAATCTTTATTGATACGTAACAGCTTGCCGTGACGCGTTCCCTGTACTAAACGCTCACCTGGCCAGCGGATCACCGAGGGGGTATTAAATCCGGCACCAATTTCGATAATCAAAAAGGGCTGCTCAACGAGCGTCTCAATCCAGGCAGAAAAACGCGCCAGCTCTTCACGATACGGGCTTTCCACAAAATACTGATCGATACGAACATTCAGGAAAACCTCACCGCCGCAGTTTGGGCAGTGCGGGATGACGTCAGGTTTCGTAATGGTCTGAGTGGTGGGATCCATATTCCGCAACAGTGTTTTTATGACAGGATCACTGTCCCATACAACGTCCTGGCATGCTCTGGCGCATTGCAGATAACCATAATCGCCTTGCGGGGTATACAATTTGTCACGACTGAATCCATTGCGTGAAAAAAGCTGATCCACATTTGAAGTATAGACAAAGGTGTCGGCATGCTCGGTTAACGCAAGCAGTTGACGGTAGACCGTATCGTTTCTTTCACCGAACCGTATATCTTCCACGTGTATCGCCCAATAGGCCCAGAATTCCGCCGGAGTCCAGCCCCGATAGCCAATTGCCTGATAGCGGGCGGTGAATCCCTTACGCGCAAAAGCCGGAAAGAGCTCTTTATAGCGATCATTTTCACCATAATCGAACCCTGCGGCGGCTGACATCCCGGCACCGGCCGTGATGAGTATATGCTGGCTATCAGCAATCAGGGACGAGACGTCGGCCAGAGTTGTTTTGTTCATGGATACGTCTCCAAAAGCTTCTGATAAATATGTTCGTCTTCAGCGCTGAAAACGTTGAAGACCACGCGTTCAAGATAGCCGGGATGTTCTGCCAGCCAGCGAGCAACCGTTTGAATTGCTATCTCCGCTGCCGGCTGGCGCGGAAAACCAAAGACGCCGGTTGAAATCGCGCAAAACGCAATGGATTTCAGGCCCGCCTGTGCGGCTAATTCGAGGCATGACAGATAGCATTTTGCCAGGGCAGAACGGTGCCAGGCTGTCAGCACACCTCTGACCACCGGGCCAACCGGGCCAACCGTATGCAAAACGTATTTTGCCGGCAGGTTATATCCGCGAGTGATCTTCGCCTCCCCGGTTTTTTCGTCTTCCTGGTGCTGAGCCTGCATGATGATGTCGCAGTCTGTTCGAAGTCGGGGACCGGCCTGCCAGTGAATGGCATTATCGATACAGGCATGAAAGGGAATAAAACATCCAAGAAGTTTTTCATTCGCCGCATTCACAATACCGTCGATGTCCAGCCTGGTGATATCGCCACGCCACAACGAACAGGTTGCGGCAGCAGGGTAATCGGTTTGTGCCAGCCGCTCGGCAAGGGTGGGCAATTCAAGCGCCTTTGTCAGAACGCGTCGGGATTGCAACGTTTGCAGCAACGCGTCACTCAATGTCAGATATTCTGCGGGCAAAGGCGCTGGGCCCCGGCTCGTCAAGAGTGCCCGTAAATTACCGAGATCTGAATGCGCCGGTGATGCCGGGAATGCGCCCGTCTCACTGGATAAATAGTGCAGCAGTTTCTTCAAAGCCGCGCTGAATTCTGCTTCGGACAAAACCGCCTCAATGTTGAATGGCTCATCCAGCGCGATTTTTTTGCGATAGTGGCTCAATGCAAGACTCATCAATAACCTCTGAAAACCTTTTTCTAACCCAACACGCCACAACCAGAAGCAGCACTGGCATCATAGTAAATACATTACTTTCTATTTGTAAGTACTTACCATTTTGTTAGCTTAAGATGGTTTGTGAAAAATAATGTTAATGCCATGATTATTAACGTGTAATTTTTTTATTGATTGTCTTTCCGGATTCAGTCGCTTTGCCTGCATTTAACACCTGGGAGAGTAATCGCGCTGAAAACTGCCGAACCGCATCGCGATCGGGGCCATACGTACACACAATGGTTTATCGGCATAGCTTAACGCTGCCGGACCTGCTAATTATCAGCCTCTAACCTTTATTAACTGCGGCCTGCAAAGATAGCGGCCTTGCTCCTTGCTGCTGCGTGAGCAATCCTGAACCAGAATTTCAATTTTCAATCACTGCGCCAGTCCAGTGCGTCACTTTAACCACGCCGAGAGGGAAATATTCTGTACCAGCAGTTTGCGGAGTACATCACGTTTCTGGCGCGCCTCCGATAGACTGATTAACGGATAAGAGCCCAATGCAATGCGGTCTCTTTGCCATCGAAATAGTATCTGAAGTACCAGAGACGTGAACCAGTAGGTTTAACGTGGAGATACAAAGCTTCAATCGAATAATGTTATGGGAGTTACGCAAAGCTTTAAGTTGCGGATTTTCGTGTCGTTAAGGTAGGCCATAAGCGGGTCATTGCCGCTATCGAACCGGAAAGCCCCAAATTTGACCACCATTTTTCCCGATGCAGAGGGAAAACCAGAAATACATCGGGACGATTTTTCACGCTAACCGGTTGAATAAATATATAACCAGGGATTCGTAAGGATGCATGAAAACGGGAGAATGGTTCCCTGACCGGGATCGCCTTTGCCAGTAATTGGCTAATAAATAAGCTAAGTGGGAAATTTCTTTCTGTCAAGACCACCAGAATGATCACCAGCCGGCGATGGTGACATAAAACTAATTTGAGTGTTCTCACTGCCTATGGTGATTGTTGCTAAGGTTATATCCTGTAACGGATAGTCAGCGCGTGACCGGCGTCTACCGCCGCAGCGTCATGCTCGCCAGCGGGCGTTACGCGATGCTGGACGATGGCTTGGGATTCAGTCTGGTGCCGTGGAAGCCGGTGATCGTGCAACGATTAGGCCAGCAGATGGCTGCGACGGTGCGCGGTGATGGGATGTCGTGGGAAATCGGACGGCAGCGTGGCGTTTCGATTTAACAGGTCGGTTGCATAGCGACTGATACCGTTCCAGGAGCGAATCAGCGGCTGGGATGCAGTTACTTATTGTTGGAATTCGGGGCATGCTGCTGCATCAATTCAATGATCCAATCAATAAAAACGCGCAGTTTGGCGCTGACATGGCGGTTCGGCGGAAATGCCAGGTACAGGGGAATGGGATTAATACGCCATTGTTCAAATAACGGAATCAAGGCGCCACAAGCCTGATGTGCTGCCGCCATATAGATTGGCAGCGCAATCACGCCTAACCCAGCTAACCCCGCTTCGAGGTAAGCATTGCCATCATCCACAGCGAGCACATAGCTGCCCTTGATTTCAATATGTTCACTCTCTCGGTGCAGTGCCAGAGGCGCAATCTTACCGGTGCGTGAGGACAAGAATCCCACGATGCGATGGTCGGTGTTTTCCAGCTCTCGCGGATGCGCAGGCGCGCCAAGGCGTTCCACATAACTCGGTGCGACGTAGGCGCCGATTTGCAAATCGCCGACATGGCGCGCGATCAGGGACTGGTCGTTGATTTCGCCACCGCGCAAGACGCAATCCACGTTGTCGCCGATCAGATCCACCACCCGGTCGCTCACGCCCATGTCGAACTGGATATCCGGGTAGCGCATGTGGAAGGCCGGTAGCGCCGGCACTATGACCAGGCGGGCCAGCGGACTGGGCACATCCACCCGTAACCGTCCCCTGGGCGTAATCGACGCGCTGGACAGGCTGGTTTCAGCATCGTCCATGTCCGCCAGGAGGCGGATGACGCGCTCGTAGTAGGCCGCTCCCTCGGGAGTGACGCTGAGCTTGCGGGTGGTGCGATGGAGCAACTTGACGCGCAGGCGCGCTTCCAACTGCTGAATGAGTTGCGTCACCGTGGTTTTGCTCATATGAAGCGTTTGGGCAGCCTTTGTGAAGCTACCTGCCTCCACCACACGCGCAAAAGCGTGCATCGCATCGAAACGATCCATTCCTTATCCTTTCTTTTTACGGATTGTTTGGATTTTACAAACAATGAAGGACAAAGTCGCTTGTTTATCCACCCGATCTAACACCTGTAAAGTGTCTTTTTGTTCATTGGGCAGATTTCGCCCCATTGCAAAGGTACAAACATGACAACACGCGAAGCAGTTTTTCCCTTCGGTCGGCAGGCGCTCTATGCGCGCAATCGGTATTCACCGGCCATCAAATCCAACGGCTTCTTGTTTGTTTCGGGGCAGGTTGGTAGCCGCGAGGATGGGTCGCCTGAACACGATCTAAAAGCGCAGGTCAGGCTGGCATTCGATAACCTTAATGCTGTTCTTGCGGCTGCGGGTTGCACATTCGATGACGTAGTTGATGTAACCCTCTTTGTCGTCGATCCTGAGTCAAACCTCGAAGCTATCTGGAGTATCCTGCCGGAATATTGGGGGGAAGCCCCCTACCCCACTTTAACCGGGATCGGCGTGACGTGGCTTTACGGATTCCAGTTTGAGATTAAGGTGATTGCCAGGCTGCCCTAAGCGTTACGGATCTTTCGATCAGTCGAAAATTCAACAGGGCAGCCCGCACGGACTGTGATCATTACGGTCTGGTGACATCAACGAAAACGCATGACGGAGGGGAAAGTCTCTAATATGAGGTGGAGCAAGAGCGGTGAACGAGCCTGGATATCGCACCTTGCAGCGCGCCGCCGGTGACGATGACCGGGTGCCGATCGAACGCCTGAACGGCAAGGCCCACTACGTCGCGCTCAACGCCCATAACGAGCTGGCGAGCTATCCGATCGGAGCCGTGCCGGAGGTGAAAGGATCGGCCGACGTGCGCGTGGTCGACAAGAACATCGCCGCGCCGGCATCGGAGATGCTGGCACGCTTCATCGATCGTGCGCAGGCCATTGAGTCACCCGAAATCATCAGGCCAGCGCCAGGAAATTTTCGTAATCATCCGGAGGAATCCAAACCATGAAGAAGGCGATCCCGCTCCTGCCATCCGTGGCGCTGGCCGTCTATGGGCAATCTGAAACGCCCAGGCAAGCCGACGAGCTAACCATCGAGGGATTGTCATCCAATCCCGAACAGCTCAAAGATCTGCGCCGGCAATGCAAGTCCGATCACGCCGCGCTACTCGGAATCCTGAATCAGTTCGGCCGAGGAAAGCGATGAAAGCAGTTGTCTACGATCACCCCGGATCACCGGATGTCCTTCATTATACGGATGTTCCCGACCCAGTCTGTCCGCCCAACGGTGTTGTCATTCGGGTAGAGACTGTCGCGCTGGAAAGAGGAGACCTGATCAACCGCGCGTCATCGCCGCCGCCTTATCCTGGCTACGTCGTCGGCTATGCGGCGGCAGGCGAGATCGTTTCAGTGGGCTGCGATGTTCACGACCGTAAGGCAGGTCAGAAGGTCACGAGCTTCGATGTGTCAGGCTCGCATGCTGAATTGCGCGCCGTAGCCGCGAGCAAGACCTGGCGGGTACCGAAGGGTCTCGACATGGCGATCGCAGCAGCATTACCGATCGCATACGGAACCGCGCATCACTGCCTCTTCGCGCGCGGCGATTTGAAGCGTGGCGAAACCGTCCTGATCCAGGCGGCGGCCGGTGGCGTGGGAAGCGCCGCCGTACAGCTCGCACATCAGGCTGGTGCAACAGTGCTCGGGACGGTATCCGGCGTGGAAAGAGGCAAACACTTAGCGGCACTTGGATTGGACCATGCAATCGACCGTTGGGGGGGTGATATGGTGGAGACGGTCATGCGCTTGACCGAGAACCGAGGTGTCGACCTTGTTGTGGACCCGGTGGGAACAACCATGCAGGATTCTCTGGGGATGTTGCGTCCGGAGGGGCGCCTGGTATTCGTCGGCAACGCCGGCGGACCGACGCTGCAGGTTGAGCTGTGGCCCGCGCTTCAGGCGAATCAGTCGTTGTTCGGCGTATTCATGGGAACGCAGCTTGAAAAGCCCGAAGTTCATCAGACGGTTTCCCGGATGCTGGAGCAGGCAGCCGATGGGAGACTTGAGGTGCTCATAGATCGGACCTTTCCGCTTGCCGATGCGGCACAGGCCCATGCATATGTCGAAGGTAATCCCACGCTCGGACGTGTCGTTCTGGTCTGCGGCTAATTCGCCGTCTGTGGGCAATCAGTCTGCATCAGATACACCATCGTGGCGCTACTTCTGGCGCCAGCAGAACCACCACTGGCGTTCCAGACTTCACTGACAAGACTGCGTTTGATGGCACGGTCAGCATCAGGCTCACGGCTATTTTTACGTGGATACGATATTTGAGATACCGGAGACGTGAACCGCCGGGATTGACCAGAAGGTACAGGCCATGAGAATCGGCTACTTTGCGGGGTTTGGATTTTGCCTTGAGGCTGCGAATTTGTGCGTTGGAAAGGGGCATATGGGGGTCACTCCGTCATCGAACCGACCTGACCCCAAATCTGACCACTACTTTTCCCGATGCAAAGGGAAAACCAGAAGCGCATCGGGAAGGATTTTTACGATAACCCATTGAATCAATGTACAAATAGGAATTTACAAAGATGCATGAAAACAGGAAAATGGCTCCCTGACTGGATGCTGCGTTCCACGTATCTTATTGAATTTTTAAAGTTGAAATGAGGCCCTCATTAAAGGCCCCAAACGTTATTGCTGTTTTGAAATGTGATGTTTGTCTTGTGCTGACCTGTAATAAGATAATTGGCTTATGCATAGCGAACATGACTAATATCATAAAGCGTCAATCAACGGTGAACTGGAAAATCCTTTGAGAAACGAGACAGTGTGGTAATCGTTAACGCCATATTTGAAGGGGATGCCGTCATGTCTGATAAGGTTATCTTTCAGTCAACCAATCAATTGACCGTTTCTATTGTGAGGGGGATCCCCCCCGGTCTACTCTGTCCGACGCTAAGCCTCTTCTGGAAAGCTTTTTCCAAAAAATTACGTTTCATTCTTGGATCTGAAGAGAAGACGCTGCAATTCCTGGAGCGTTGTATCGTTTCTGAACAGGCTATCTGCGCAATTGATTCCACCGGGCAGCTTGCTGGTTTCGCAGCGATAAAAAATAGTGGGCAATCTTTTGTCAATCCGACACTTGCCACCTTCTGTGAAGAATACGGTATCCCAGGAGGGATAGTACGCGCGTTGATAATGAGTCAGTTGGATTATAAGCCAACTGAAGATGAAATAATGATAGAAAGTATCTGTGTAAATGAACCTGTACGAGGTATGGGGATTGGGCAGATGCTACTATGCCATATCAAAAACATGGCCCGTGCTCAGGGGAAAAAAGTTATTCTTGATGTGATTGCAGATAATGAAAGAGCGCGAAGACTTTATGAACGTAATGGTTTTTACGAAATAGGGCGAAAAAAATTCATTTTTTCCGCCCCGCTATTTGGCTTTCGGCAAGCAGTACGGATGCAGTTCAGTGAACACATTCCTGATTAAGTATCCAGAGTGAAATAGCATCGAGTGCTCCGGGTGAATATGCATATTTCCCGGACAACAGAAATACACCCTGTTTCCACAGGGGTAGCTGAGAGGGGAGTTGGTAATTAAACCATTTGCTGCGCAGGAGGCCGTGGGTCGCATTGGCAACCAGCCGGATACAACGGGGGGTGTCCACGGGTAATGTTCTGGCCCAGACAGTTATTGTTTCATCAGGATCCACATTTCGATCATTCTCTCCCATCAGGATCAATACCGGTGTATGCATCTCTGAGATATTTTTTGTCGCATCTGCTCGAGAATTCCTGCGTTCGAAGTCCTGCCGGGTACAGCGAGACAAGCAAGGACGCGCAGCCGCCTCTTCCGTAAACTGCCTGTCGAAAGTCTCTGCTTCAATTCTTTGAGCATTCTGAATATTAACAGCGGTGAACCCTTCAGATTTAAGCCGTTGACCCGTATAATATATTCCCTGATTTCGCCAGTTTATCGCCGCACCGGCCAGCACAACAAAATCGGGTGTAGCCAGTTGACCTGCATGCGGCACGACCCAGCCAGCCTGGGAAAACCCAAGGTATCCTGCGCGACTTCTTTTCAGTTCAGGTTGTTCTTTCAGTTTTTTTAACGCGAGAGCAGCTTCCTCTGCACGGTCAGGCATTGTCTGTGCCAGCCAGTTACCGGTACTTGTTCCTACGCCGGGTTTATCCCATGAAAAAACGGCTATTCCCTGCTCAACCAGGAACTTAACCAGAGGAATGTATCCATCTCCTGACCATCGATCCTGAGCGCCATCACCATGAATTATAAGTACAACTGGCGGATAAACTCTATCAGGTGGAAGAATCAGCGTACCCTGCAAAACATCCTGATGATGCTTAAATGATATGATCCGCTGCCGCCCATAACCAGAAAGGTCAAAATCAGATAAACGAATGAAGGAAAAAGCGGATAAAATGATGGCTACGACAAAAAAAGAGGTAAGATATTTCATCATCATGATCCTGCGAGGCGATATACCCATCAGCAGACTGCAACATAATAAATTAACTTCGACATTCCGTATCCTTAAATGTTAACCCACAAAATATATCCCTGAGTATCGGGAAATTGTCATTGATGCTCCTAAGGCTCGCAACCATGCCTGTACTTTTACTGCCATCGCCCTTATGTATTCCGCGCTCTTCGAAAGAAATATAGCAAGCCCTGGATATTTGTTAGCGTGCTGTGGAGCACTTACGGATTCGAAAGAAAAGCGGCGATCATCAAGTGATTCTCGCTCAATATTCGTAATCAATAAGTTTATACCCTGAATCACTTCAACGTGTCATTTATCAGGGGATGAATGACTATATTTCACCCTGAGCCGACTGTCAGATTTACCCCTACCTCGCCTCGGTACAGAACATATTAGAGAATCACCTCAACCCACAAACCATGTATGTCAAAAAACCCGGTAATCCTTTGCAGGATAACCGGGTAAAGATAACTTCTTTTTTTTATACGCTTCAGGACTTACAGCAACGTCATGAAACTAAAATTTGGCTCCTCTGACTGGATGCGAATTCTTGTCTATCGTATTGAATTTAATTGTATTTATTTTTTAAAATCAAAAATGAGGCCCTCATTAAAGCCCCAAATGTTATTTTTGTTTTAAAATGTGATATCTGTCACGTTTCATGTTGTTGTTTTGGCCGTAATAAAATGATCGGATTAGTTGTAGTGCCAATAACTGACGTTAGTGATTATCTATCCCTACTGCTGTATTATTATCGTTTTAGTCTAAGAAATTCTTTATCTCGCTGGTTAATATGTTGAGAATATTATTTAACTAATATTTTTGCTGCTTTCGCAAAAAATTTCTTAACTTAGTAATAAGCAACATTGAAATTAATTTACGGTTCTAAAATAATTAATTCCATTTTAGGACCAACGTTGGCAAGAGTTATTTTTTGACTTTCGGTGTCAACCCAAAACATGAGTCTTAGTGCTTCGTGGTGCTTAGTTATATGGCATCTATATGCTTTTAACCCCTCAAAGATTCTTTGCTTACCAGAGTTTTTAGCCGTCATAAAGGGCTTAACTTCAAGATCTGCCGCTTCGCGATAAAGAATACGAATAACCGTATTAAAAAGTACAGATGAAAATTGTTGATTTCCGGCACATTGGTTTCTTGAAAGAGATTGCAAAAAACCATCACCTACATCAAAATCATCCCAACAAATATAATTTTTCAGCCTATTTTTTTTTGCATATTCAATAGTACCACAATAAAAAGCTAGTTTTAATTTTTTTGCATTATCTGCATTGTTGTAAAAAGTTTGAGTTTTTATATTTTCTAAAATCTTCCTGATGTCACTATATAATGTAAGTGAATTATCAATTGGAATTGGAAGCGAATGATTAATAGGAGGGTAAATATCATTTATAATGGTTTTTATTTGTATATCTCTACTATTTTTAAATTCATTGCACTCTTGGGAGAACAAAATAAAAAACTCTTTCCTTTCTAAGATTAATCTAAATGATGCCTTGTAGAATAATTTTTTGAAATGCTCCATTCTGTCATTTGATAGATATTTCAATTGTGGGGTTACAAATTGATTCCCCCATTCTATCTCATGTGAATCTATATTATTATCGTAATCATTTAATAGCCCAATAACTCTATTTAATAATTTAACTATGTCTTGGGAACTATAAATGGTATCAGGGTTTTTTGAAATGATACTTTTAAATATCCGCTCGGAAGGGAAATATTGTGCCGCAATCATTTTATCGATAATTCGCTCTTCTCGTACAATCTCTAGATCTGAATTAACAATAACTTCATATATTATTCTCAAGTTGTCTGCAAAATCTTCGATACATTGCTGTTTACATAACAATGGAGCAATAAGATATTCTAGGTTAATAATTAGCATTTTTATCAAACCTCTTATTTTTCTCTTTATTATTTTTTTGGCTAGCAGCAATAAAAATTCTTTCTATTTCTCTCTCTGTTTGATCGAAAAAATCATCAGGCCAGTCTGGAATTGCTCCGAATTTATTTATTCTTATTTTTTTAAAATCTGAGATACCTTGATTTTTATTAATAAAGTAAAGAGAGTATTTTTTTATGTATAGTTCATCTGGCGCTTGTGCAATTCTTAGGCGCAATCTATTAATCATATATTCACTATGTGTTTCAATTATACACTGTCGGCCTAACATAGCGGTTGCTAAGAAGAGATCGCACAATCTTGATTGAATTTTTGGATGTAAGTGTAATTCGGGTTGTTCAAAAATAAGCGTGTCGTTCTTTTTCGAAAGAAGGAGAATCACAACGATTGGTAATACTTGGCTCACTCCTACACCAACATGTGTTAAGTCTTGGAATTTTTTGTCATCTGGCGTCTTTACTTGTAGATCATAACCAAGATTACCTCTATCATTTATAGAAATATCTTCAAGCACCCCTAAATATGATAGCCACGATATACAAGCATCATATAAACTCTCCTCTTTTTCTTCGAATTTTATGTTTTGACTTTTATTATATAAAATTGGAGAGTTATAAGTAATGATTTCTGATTGCCTTCTGTATAGTATAGATGCTGTAAATTCACCTTTCAGACCTACACTATCTAAATCATATTGGTTTGTTGTATAGACAGGTTGAGGTGCATTACGTAAAGGACCGAGGTATTTTAAGCTTTTTGAAAAGAAATAAGTAATATCCTTTCGTATTCTTTCAAGAATTGGTAATGAGTATTTAGCATAGCTGGTTTTTTTATCTGATAATGAGTACCACAACTCTTGAAGTTCAACTCTATTCTCATCTAATAAAATTATTAGTTGTTGTCTTACACTATCACTAAGATTAGAAACAAAAAATTGCCATTCCTTTATATGAATATTTGTTTCTAGAAAATGTGTAGGGATTTCATCGGGGGTTAGATGGTAGTTGATAGAGATAAAACTCTCCTTGAAATTTTCTAATTCTATAAAGGATGATGATTTTTTATTTTTTCTTTTGTAATCAATTATCTCTTGAGGAATATTTATTTTTTCCTTTATTTCTTGAATTTTTTTCTCAATCTTATTAAATATAAGCTTAGATAATTCTCTAGGGATTAAGAGATTAGATAATTCTATTTTTTCCTGTTCGGAGGATATGGTTTTTTTTACAAAATATTTATGTTCATCAATTATGTATGGTATTAGGTCTTGGCTTATTTTTTTTGAGATGTCGTATTCTAATGTTAACTTTGCAGGCAATATTCCCTCAAAATCAGAAATGTCGGTAAATTTAAAGTCGGGAAATACCTTTTCTAAATTGAGATTATCCCTTGATGATAATTCTATATTAGCGAGTTCTGAATCATTTTGTATGTTTTTATTCCAGTTTATAGAAAGAATCACTTTTTCTTCTGTTGATGAAGAGTCGCTGTATTGTACAGCCATTATTTTTAATGCAGAGATTGCCGGATGGTAATCATCATTTGGAGTATTATGTTTTATTTCCCCAAACGAGAAAGCGAATGTGATTTTATCTAATGATTCCTCCTGAATTGAACTATTATGTTCGGGGAATAAATCGAACGAAATAAAAATATTATTTTCATTAGTATTGTGGTTTTTTAATTCTGAAAAAGATCCAAGTCTGGTTAAATTACCATTCAAAACAATTCTGTTGCTTATAAATTGCTCTGAAAATGTTTGAGCAATCATTAGTAAAGCTTGGATAAAAGAACTTTTACCGCTACTATTAGGGCCACATAAAAACAGACATGAGCTAACATCTATAGCATCATTTGTATTCAATGCCTTGAAATTCTTCACTAATATATTATTAATCATATATGCTCCATAGCTTGTAAAAATAGTCTTTATGATATTCCTAACTCATGAAGAATATTATGATACTTATTGCAACCCCTACATCTACCACAAGGTATATTACTGGTATGACAGCTGTGTGCCCATAGCAAATGTTCATGAGGAATTTTAGATTCTTTTATAAGCTCTATGGTTGACATGTTAATTGCAGGAGCTTGAATGCTAATACCTCCTTCTTGTAATTCTAATAAATTTGATATTGATTTAATAAATTCTTGGCTACCATCTTTATGAAATGCATCATTGCTGACAGTTCCTATTAATAGTTTTTTTACATCGAGACTAATTGCTTTCATCGCAACTAGCGTAATGAGCATTTGATTTCTGTAAGGCCACCAATCACTTTCAGGAGCATTCTTATCTGATTTTTTTCCAGCCATATCTCCTGATCCTAAACTACTGCAATCTACTGCTATAATATAGTGTGGTATATTTAATGTTTTGCATATTTGAGTTGAGGATTGAATTTCAGCCTTCGCAGCTTTTTGTCCATAATCAACAGTGAAAGCTATATCAGGTTTTTTCCACCAAGCAATAGATATAGAATCCATGCCACCTGATAATATAAGACCTATTTTGTTATGCATAATGATAACCAGATGGTTTTATAAATGGCAGTTACGAAATCTGAAACTATTTCTGTATTCTCTCCAGAAAACATAACTAAATCTTTTTCACTTACATTTTCATTATAAATAATTACTTTTTTCCCTTTTGCTGTAGCAAAACCGATCTCAAATATAGTTCCACTATCTAGACCATCGATTATAGCAAAAATAATGTCTGCTTCTTCAATACCAGTTATATCGTTGTCATAAATATCATATTTATTGTTAATTAACCCCACATCATGGTAGGGTGAAAAGACATCTAATCCCATATCCATAAAATTGTTTCTTAGTTGCTCTATAATCCATAACTGTGCAAGAGTGAATATTGGTCCTGCAATATAAACTTTAGCTCTAGCTGTATTGTTAACTATAACAGGTTTAGGATGGTATTCATTAAGGTGAAAATCACTTGGAAAACACTGAGTTTGGCAATAATAAGAGGTAGCCAAAGAAGCATTAAATGCGCAAATTTCTGGAGGTAATTTTAATTCTAACCAGTTATAGGCAAAATAAGCCGAAAAACAATCACCTGAGCCAATTTTCCATACTATATCTGTCATATATGCTGGGACAGTCGTATATATTCCGTTATGGTAAACGATTGCCCCTGCAGGACCTCTTTTTAAAACAACAACCTCTGCTGACTCGTTTTCAGCAATAGTAAATATTATTTCCTTGGGATCTGTTAATGGTTCCTTAGAAGCCAGAACAGCTGCTTCTGATTCATTAAGCACTAATGCAAGATGCTTAGCAGACGAACCTGATTCTTTAAATGACAATGTCTTAAACGTACTTTGAGGATCATAAACGGCATACTCAGCTTCTATTAATGTCTTACATTCAATCATTCCAAAAATAAGTGCTTTTTTGCATTTTAAAAAAATTTCTTTATCAGAATGATTTGATTTTGGAGGGGTTACGTGGGCCAGACCATACGTATAATTAAATTCTAACCTCTCATCCGTTTCATATTGATTAACACTAAGATTGCCTTTGCAATACTTTGACTCTTGAATAAGAATTATTTTGAAGTCATCAGGAAGAAACGTGTGTAATATTACATCAACTCCCATCTCACATATTGCAAGAGCAGCCCGGCCGCCTGAGCCATAAATACCGTGCCAGTCGGGACTTAGACAGTTTTCTTTATATACACCACCGACTATATCCATGTTAATGCCTTACACTGAATAGACAAAAACTTTAATCTGTCCATGATTTAGTTCACACACTGATGCTTGATAAATTGTTCCACCAGTAATGCATTTGAATAAATTCTGATAATGCTCTGATGTTATACCTCCAACGATGTCACCACCAAAAATGGCACATATTGAATCTTCTATGAGGTCAACCATTAAAATATCACCTATTTTTATCTTTTTCGCCAAGAGTGGATTAGGTGAGCGAATATGAGTGTAAAATTTAAGTCGTTCGCAAGCATAGAATTTTGATGTACTGTTGGAGGAAAAACTCCCTGAGCCAGACATAGTTAATACCCCATCATTTATTTAACTCCATTAGGTTCTACCTAGGTTAGTATAAATGTCAAGATAATTTTACCTATTCCCTATCGGTTTACGTGGTGTAATGTTATAACTTCCTTGCTAAGGAAGGGGCTGTATGTATCCAGATAAATCAGACCGTTCAATCTTGGAGAACTGCCGAATTTCTTATTATATATGTACTATGAGGTGAGCGTCATGCCCCGTGACATGCCATTCATTGATCAATATACGCGGCAGTTAGTTAATGTACCTAATAACTATTGCCGGTAAGTCAGCTTCACGCCCTGAGCCAACTGCCAGATTTTGCCGTCCCTCGGTACAGAGTACATTAGATAATCACCTCAGCCCATAAACCTGCGCCACATACCGCCCACGCCCGTCACCATGCCCCAAGTCCATCGCCACCATTGCCAATGCTTCTTTTCTGCTGAGTCCCTGCGCCAGATAATGGCGAATGGCATCCTGTGCCCATGCGTAACGCAATGAATGCGGGGAAAATGCGCCAGTCAAACCAATACGTGATGCCTGACCGTGCCAGTAGTTCATTGCGCTTTTCAGATCCGGTTTGTCAATCAGCCTGTTGTTACGACCCTCTTCCACCGCTAACGCATTATCCAGCGCCTTTCTGACTGCGCCAACATCCAGAATCACCGTTTCGCGGGGACGTCCACCTTTGGTGCCGAAAACCACGGTTAAGCGCGTGTCACCACGTTCAACGGCCTGTTTCCATGTTTTCAGCGACTGAGCGCTTTGCACCGCTTCCTGTGAACGCAGGCCCATTACCCGCGCCAGTTCCAGAACCGCTGCCAGCCCCGGATCTTTCATACGGGCCGTTTCCAGCACATGGAGGTAGTGTTCCGTGGTAATCGCCTCTCGCGTGCCGTTGCGTGATGCGCCGGACAGTCCTAATGAATTATTGGTCAACCGTTCATTTTCTGCCAGTTGTCTGCGCCCGGCCTGTTGCAGCACTGCGCGCAGTGAAGCCATTTCATTATGTAGCGTGCGTTTGCCGATCCCCTGTGCCAGTCTTTCATGAATATAGCTTTCAATGTGGCGAACCTTAATCTGCGCCACCCGCTGGATCTGGATATTTAGCGCCCGTAAATGGTGGCTGAAACGCTGCACGATATGAATGCGATCGTTCACCGTTTTGTGGCTGCCGCCGCCGTTTCTCGCCAATGCCTTCATCTCTCCGCCTAATTTGCTCATACATCCCCCCATGATTAAAAAACAAACGGTCTCCGGCGTATGCTTTTTGGCTGCGCCAGAACGATACCTTCACGCCGGAGTGGCAGCTTGTTGAGGTATAGGGAGTTTCAGCCAGTACGCGGTACGGGCTGCCTGCCGAAGCAGGAATTCTCCGGGGCGTCATGCCCCCCTCGGTATCGATCTTTTTCTCCTTTTTCTTGCCGACAGCGGCCCCAAAAAGGCATGTCGGATTGGGGAATGGACGCAGAAGCCGCGAAAATACGAGCATGGCGCAGTGTGGTGGTTGTGCGTCACTTTGTCGCTTTGCGCGACGAAAGTGACGCACCGACAGGTTGCGGTGTGCCAGATATGGCAGATTCTGGCGCAGTTTTGCGGTCACGCGGCAGCAAAGCCTGGCGGCAATGCAGGCCGCAGCCCGTAAAAGTTAAAGGCGCTGATCGTCAGCAGGAGTGAGTTAGCCGGATATTTTCGGCAATGTTGAGGCATCAGCCAGTGAAGGCCGGCGCGTGAGGTGGTGGCTGTGAATTTGTCTCGTGTATATCTTTCAGCCTCAGACGCAGAGGATTTTGCGTCCCGGTATTGCAGAGGTACGTACCGGTAAAAGGGCTGGTCATCCTGTTAACAGGCGCTTCTTTCAGACCGTGAAGCATGGGCGTTCTCTACGACAACAAGTTGCAGGAGGGAGATTACGCCGTTATTTATGGCGCAGAAAGGGGAAGCTCGTTTTTTTGGAAAAAGAGTTTCCCCTTGAATTTATCGTGAATTTGTGAATGAGAGACTACCGCATTAGCCAGCTATTCTTCGCTTTGCATGTTATCCCGACGGTGGCGCAGTGGATGGATAGCAGGGCGGGGCTGCTGTAAAGCCTGCCAGAGGGCATATTCAGACTGCATATCCGCCCACATTTCAGCACGGGTATTCACCAGCGCGCCCAGACGCAGCGCCATATCTGCCGTAATGGGGGCATGACCGTTGAGGATACGGGATAACCGTGAACGTGATATTTGCAGCGCGAAAGCTGCCTGTGTGATGCTCACGCCTTCAATGTAATCGCGGAGTACTTCACCCGGATGGGGTGGATTGAATATGTGCATAAAACGTCTCAGAAAGTAACATCACGCTGCCGCGCTGCGCTTGTCGTCTCCCGATCTTCCGCCAGCAAAGCTGACAGAAGATCGGGAGAGTCGGTTTAGCTTTAGCGATGTTCCGGCTTACGGTAACGGGATGGCCAGATTTGCTCGGGAGTAACGCCCAACTCTTCGGCAATCAGCTTTTCCCCTTTGGGCCAGTGTCTTGTTAATGCATTTGCCAATGTAGATGACGCCAGCCCCGCCTGACGGGAAACAGCGGCAAGCGTTGTGCCTTTCTTTCTTAACCCGGCGATGATATCTGCCGGGTGCCAGTCCAGACCCTTTTCTTTCAGTTGCATAATATCCCTCTCCATATTTAACCGCGAAAAATTCTGTAATTCCTTAATATTGATTATTTATAGAACAAAATTCAAGTATTACATGATTAATTAAGGTAAAGCATGAAGAGAGCCTTCGCCCATAAGAGCGATAATTCGCGTATCTAAGGAAAACGGCGGGTGTCCATCATGATTGGGAAAAGGCTAAAAATTGCCAGAGTCAATGCCGGTCTGACTCAAACAGAATTGGGCGTTCGCGCAGGTCTTGATGAAGAATCGGCAAGCTCTCGAATCAGTTCCTATGAAAACGAGGTTCATGCACCAGATTTTGGGTTAGTGTGTAAATTTGCGGCAGTGCTCGATATACCAGAGGCGTACTTTTACGCTGTGGATGATGATTTGGCGACAATGATCCTTCAATATCACCAGTATAGAAAGAATCATTCCGGCTCAATTGTATTTGTGAAACCACAGTGATATGGGTCATGTAATTAACTTTGCCCCTATACAGGGGCAAAGGGTAGGTTTCCCATTTATTATCAGGAAAACAAAGGACTCTATTTTTATTACGATGCGTTTTTCAGGGGCGCGGCGTACTGATAAGGTGAAATATACCCGTCGAGATTCGCATCCAGATAATCCGCCCACCACTGCATCATCTTGATCCGTTCTTCCAGATACTCAGCCTTGTGAATATAGGCAGCACGAACGCTGTTTCTTTCCTGATGACTCATTTGTTTTTCAATGGCTTCTTTCGTCCACAATCCCGACTCACTCAGCGCAGCACATGCCATCGCCCGGAAGCCGTGGCCGCAGACGTCTTTTTGGGTGTCGTAGCCCATCACGCGCAGCGCCTTGTTAACGGTATTGTCGCTCATGCATTTATCCTGATCGTATTCGCCGGGAAAAATAAACGCCAGATGACCGGAAAGCGGTTTAATTTGCTTTAAGATCGCGATGGCCTGTTTGGATAAAGGGACAATGTGCTGCGTTTTCATTTTTGTGCCACGATGAGAAAAACGCACGTTTTCGATCGGTTCCCGCGTTTCTGGGATTATCCATAATTTCTGCTGCCAGTCGATTTCACGCCAGCGGGCAAAACGCAATTCGCTGGATCGTACAAAAAACAACAGTGATAGTTTAAGGGCATATTGGGTCAGCAACCTGCCGGAGTAACTATCCGTCCGGGATAACAATTCAGGCAGCTTTTCAAGCGGTAGGGCAGGGTAATGATTGGTTTCCGGCGGCGTAAACTCACCATCCAGATCCAGCGCCGGGTTCGACTTGATTAACTGCTTTTTCACCGCATAGCGCATGATTTCCGTTACGTAGTTTTTTAGCCGTGCGGTGATTTCCAGAAAGCCTTTGCTCTCGACCTTGCGTAATGTGAGTAACAGATCCGCCGTCGTGATCTGATCGATAAGGCTGTCTCCGATATCCGGGAAAACATACATTTCCAGTCTGCGCTGGATGGTCTTTGCGTAATACGCAGACCAACGACGGTGATCGGCGTGCCAGTTCATGGTTATCTGGCGAAATGTCTGCCCGTTTTTCTTTTTCTGCTGCGCGATCTTCTTTTCAGCGGCAGGATCGGCCCCTTCACGCACTTTAGCGCGAGCGGCATCGCGTAGCTGACGAGCCTTAAACAGGGAAACATCCGGGTAGGGACCAAAGGCCAGCTTTTTCTCTTTGCCATAGATGCGGTACTTCATGTACCAGAGTTTTGAGCCGTTGGGTTTGATCAGCAGGTACAGTCCTGAACTGTCTGCCAGTTTGAAGGATTTATCGGCGGGTTTGATCTTGCGGATAGCGGTATCGGTTAATGCCATAGCGGGGGGCTCCATTTTCTCAACGAACCGTGAGGCCCCCGATTAAGCCCCCAAAAACTATGGATGTCAAGAAACCCGGTAGTCCTTTTCAGGATAACCGGGTAAAGATAACTTCTTGTTTTTTAAACGCTTCAGGACTTATAGGGAAGTCATGAAACTAAAATCTGGCTCCTCTGACTGGACTCGAACCAGTGACATACGGATTAACAGTCCGCCGTTCTACCGACTGAACTACAGAGGAATCGTGTGAACGGGGCGAATCATAGCGAGGTGTTGCCGGGATGTCAAAGGGCGAAAACGGAATTTCTTCCGTTTGGCGAGAGAATGTGCAACCCGTTGAGATTTTTTGCAATTACGGGCTAAATCCTGCGCTGTAGCCGCCGGTAACGGAACGGTAACCCATTCCGCCTCAATCTAGATTTTCAAGGCTTTCAATCACTGCGGTAATCTCGTTGATCGTCATTTGAGCCGCTTTCGATAACTGACGGGCCGGCGCGGTGCACAGCGCCAGCGTGAGCGGTCTGATGTATTTTCCCTGCAGCGGAACAAAGCTCAGCTGACCGCTTTTCACTTCTTCCAGTACATCCAGCAGACTTAGGACAGAGACGCCGTTGCCGGCTTTGATCAACGACTTAATCAGCCGGATATCATTACAGATGATAGCGTTTTCCGGCGAAAAGTTATGTTGCCGGTAAAGCATTTTCGCCCTGCCGTTAACAACCAGCGGTTCTCCCGGAAAAATGTGTCGTTCGTTGCTGAGTTCGCCCAGGGAAATATACTCTTTTTTTCTTAATGCATTATCCGGCGGCATCGCCACGCCGATCACCAGTTCGGCAAAGGCGATAACGTCCAGCCCGTTCTGTCCATCCGGGTCGAGCACCAGACCGAAATCGATTTCTGACTGCCTGACGCGCTCGCTGATGACCTGGCTGTCCCCCACGGACAGTTCCAGTCTGAGCCAGTCATTGTCCGCCGCAATATGCGCGAACGCCTCCGCCACGATCCCTTCGCTGAGCGCCTGAACCAGCCCGACGCTGACATGGCCTCGCTTCAGGCCCTGGATATCATCAAAGCGCTGCCGCGTAATGCGGAATTCTCGCTGCCAGCGCAGAATATTGTCATACAGCAGCTCCCCGGCGGTGGTCATGCGTAATCCTTCAGGCAACCGCTCAAACAGCGCGGTGCCGAACGCTTCTTCCGCCTGCAGTATCTGGCGATTAATCGCCGGCGCGGAAACATGAAGCTTTTCCGCCGCTTTTCGAAGACTTCCGCTTCTGGCTACCTGAGCGAAATACAGCGCAAAACGTGAAAAAGGGCTCACGGACACCTCCTGTAAACTTTTTTGCAACACATTGGTAATTTATTGGTTATGGATTGCAACATGATGCTGTGTCAACAATATGTTTACAACCCGTTATCCGGCACAGACCGGAAACACGATGTGAGCCAATGCAAGGAAAATGACCATGACTTATCCAACCCCGCCCGCGCACTGTACTTTTGAGCCCGAGGACTGGCTGCGCCTTGCCCGTCACTGGCATCCGGTCGCCCGCAGTTGCGACGTCACCGCAGCCCCTGGCAAAGCCGTTTTACTGGACGAACAGCTGGTACTTTACAGGATTAAGGGGCAAGTCGTCGCCGCGCGCGATGTCTGCCCGCACCGCGGAGTACCGCTGACGCTCGGCTTCAACGATGAAGAGGGCATTGTCTGCCCTTATCATGGGCTGCGGTTTGGCGAAAATGGCCGCTGCAACAGAATCCCCTCCAGTCCGGATCAGGCTATTCCAGCCAAACTCAACCTGACCAGCTACCCGGTGGAAGAACGTTATGGGCTGGTGTGGGTCTGCATCGCCCCCGATCATGATCATCCATCAAATCTCCCCACCATGCCGCACTGGGATGACGTGGACTTTCAGCAGATCAATTGCCCGCCCTTCGAGGTAGACGGTTTCGCCGGGCGTCAGGTGGAAGGTTTTCTTGATGTAGCTCACTTCGCCTGGATCCATACGGAAACCTTTGCCGATCCCAATAACCAGCAAGTACCGCCCTATAATCCGCAGGAAACGGACTATGGCTTTTCCGTCGACTATTGGAGCACGGTCGGTAACTATCCCGCCAGTTCGGAGTACCGCGCGCCGGAGGGGTTCAAATGGCTGCGTCATTTTGAAATGCACCTGCCCTTCACCGCAACGCTTACCATCCATTTCCCCGGCGACGCGCGGCTGGTCATCATGAATGCCGCCTCGCCGGTTTCTGCCCGAAAAACCAGGATGTTCGCGCCTATTGCGCGTAACTTTGATCTGCATATCCCGGTCGAAGAGGTTCATGCCTTCAACCATCGGGTCTTTGAAGAGGACCGCCTGATGGTGGAGACGCAAAGGCCCGAGCGGCTGCCGCTTGACCTGACGCTGGAGGCGCATATTCCCGCCGACCGCAGTTCCATCGCCTACCGGCGCGGCCTGAAAAAAATGGGCTTCGGCGAGTTTTTCCTGGTGTGATTCAGGAGGGAAATATGGATACGTTAAAGGTTGTCGTCGATGGTTTGTACCGTCAGGGGCGCAATAATCTCGCCGTGCACCTCGTTGCGGAAAATGACCAGCCGTTGCCGGCCTGGCAGCCGGGCGCGCATATTGATGTCCATCTGGGCAACGGATTGATCCGCCAGTACTCCCTGACCGGCGCCGCCACGGAGCAGGATGGCTATCTGCTGTGCGTGGCGAAGGAGAGCGCCTCGCGCGGCGGCTCGCGCTTTATTCATGAGACCCTGCGCCCCGGGCAGACGCTGACTATTTCCGCGCCGCGCAATGTTTTCCCGCTGGCGCCGGCCGCTAAGGTTATTCTGATGGCGGCAGGTATCGGTATCACGCCGCTATATGCGATGGCGGAACAGCTTGAGGCGACGGGGACGCCTTTTGAACTCCACTATTACATCAGGCAGAAAGGGAACGCGGCTTTTTTGCGTGAACTCTCCCGCCCGTTCCGCCATGGTTGTTGCACAATTCGCTATAGCTGCGAGGGCCACAGCCCCAGGCAACATATTCCCGCCGGACTTTTAGCGCCGGCGCCGGACAGCCACCTCTATCTCTGCGGCCCGCAGGGTTTTATGTCGCATATCATCAGTGTGGCGGCAGCCAACGGCTGGCCGGAACAGAATATTCACGCGGAAGCATTTTCCCCCGTATCGCTTCCTGCGCCGGAAAACACGGACGAAACATTCAGGGTCACGCTGGCTTCATCAGGCCAGAGCTGGTCGGTGCCAGCCGACAGAACCATCGCCAGCGTGCTGCAGGAAAACGGCGTGGACGTGGCGCTTTCCTGCGAGATGGGCATGTGCGGCGCCTGCCTGACACGGGTGAAAGAAGGCGCCGTCGACCATCGCGATACCGTTCAGTCCGAGTCTGAAAAAAACGGGCCGGAGCAACAGATCGCGCTGTGCTGCTCACGTAGCTTCACCGCCAATCTGGTGCTTGATCTGTAAAGAAAAATGCCGGACAGAAAACCGCCGGCCGAGAATAAGAAGTGAATGACGCTATCTGGCGGCATGGTTAGGTTAAACAACGATAAATCAGGCCTTATCGCAACGCCGAAACAAGCCGCGAATGAATTGCTCGCGCCAGTAGATCAAATGGCGCAATTACCCGGTCCGGAATAGTTACAGGGACTGTTACGCCCGGGCAATCGGGGAGATATCAGAAGATGATAAAAGAGAAGATAATGCCGACGGCAATCATAACGGCAGACGAAATCCACCCGATTATATCAAAGTGCTGCAGCACAATGCTAAGTAAGACTATCGCCAGACTAAATAAAAAAACCTTAACTTTTTGACTCATTAGTTCGTCGCTCGTGGTCACCGGATAAATCGTGCAAATGAGCGGTTACTCTGTCATTTTATTATGAAATTAAAATGTCAAAAGCGTTAACCCGGTCAAAAAAACGCTGACCATTTCATCCGGGGAGCGCTGGTTACAGCCCGCCACATCGACGTACTGACGAATAATCCCAACGTTAACGTCTTATCCGCGCGCCCAATATATCGGTTGCCACCTCGTCTGTCGGACGACGTCCCTGCGATCGATACGGCGACATTCGCTGCAAATATCTTTATGCGCGCCGTCGCCGTAACCTTTGATTTCAGCGTTTCAGAGACCGGCTTAACTCACGAACATCCGTCACGTGTTCAAGATGCATACACAGGTCATAAATATGTTGGCATGCCTGAGCAGGCAATATTCGCTGTGCGAGCTGTTGGTATTTGGCGAACAGGGCCTGATCGCTTAACGGATTGGCGGGTGAGCCGGAAGGAACCGGCACGTGCTCCTGCCAACATTCTCCCTGCTGCGTTTCCAGCATCACCACCGGCTCATCGTTATTGCCTTGCGTCTCATCAATCTCCAGTTCGATACGCTCCATCATTGCGGCCGCTTCCTTGCTGAGACGACGGGTTTCGCTGTAACTTTCCAGACCCGCATCGTGGTATAGCCAGCGGGCTGTCAGCGCGTATGGCAGACTCATCTGCGCCGCCGCCAGACTGGCAAGCTCACGTCCGCCGCACATACTCATAAGGAAAGGATTCAGCCGCACTCGCACCCTTGCGATCTTCTTTTCCGGGTGGGCCGTCAGCAGATTGCTCAGCGCATCAATCGCCGAGTGAGTGCCCCGGCAGGAAGCATAGGGTTTGATTGAACAACGCGCAAGTTTCCATATCTCGCCCAGACCGGCCGCTAACGCGTCTGGCTGTTGGCTTTCCGGAGCGATGGTGCGCAAAAAACCGCCCCAACGATCGTCAAAGATCGCGCCGGGCCCGGTAATGCCCTTCCCCGCCAGTAAGGCGGCCTGTAAACCGCTCTCCGCCGCCCGGCCGGCATGCAGTTTTTTGGTCTGTGAGCCGTCATGGATAAACGCCCACAATCCGCCGCTAAAGCTGGCGGCGATCCCCAGCGCCGATGCACATTGCGCCGGCGTCAGTCTGAGCAATGAGCATACCGCCGCCGCCGCGCCAAACACGCCGCAGGTCGCGGTTGAATGCCATCCGGCTTCATTGTGCGGCTCATAGCCGCCACAGGCCTCCAGCACGCGGCGGCCGACATCGTAGCCCACCACCATCGCCGTCAGTAGCGCTTCGCCGCTGACGGGCTGCGCCGCGAGCGGCAACGCCGCCAGCAATGCCGGAACCACGACGGCCCCGGAATGATCGCAGCCGCCGGTATCGTCCAGCTCATACATATGGGCGGCCACGCCATTCAGCCATGCGGCCTGGCGCGGAGTCACTTCATCGGCGCTGCCCCACAGTTGCGCGCTGCCGTTGCCCGCCTCTTCCCGCGCCAATGCCACACACTGCCGCCAGATATCACTGTCGCAACCGGCCAGCGCCGCTCCCAGCGTATCGAGCAGATGACGTTTCGCCTGCTCAATCAGGGAGGGAGGGAGCTGCCTAAAGGCGGTATCGGCCACAAAGGTCGACAATAATTGCAAATGTTCAGACATCGTCCCCTCCTGTCACACGAGCGAAAACTTCCGCCGGGTGCGACGCATCATTCCCGGGCTGGCCTTGCCAATATTCGGCCACTTCTCCGGCGGTAGCGATCCAGACGTTATTCTGTTTCAACGTACCGATGAGTTCGCGCAATATACCGATACGGCCTGCGGTGCCGATAATTTCGGGATGCAGACGCAGCAGATAACACAGGCCAAAGCGGTGATAGCCATAAAAATCCTGCGTCATATTGCCCAGCGTTTCCTGATAAGAAGCGATGCGCGATTGCCCGGCTGGAATGGCCGGACTGAGGTTGAAAGCGAAATAAGGTTCGTCTTCCATCTCATAGTGCAACGGCAACTCTACCAATGATGTAGCGGGGTGAAAGTAAGGTAAATCATCGCCGCGCCAGCTTGAAGACCAGCGCAACCCCATAGCCGCCAGCGCTTTTGCCAGGCCCGGTTTCCATTGCCCGGCCGGAGTACGAAATCCCAGTGGTCGCTGACCGGTTAACGCACTGAGCTTTTCCACTCCGCGCTGTACAGATGCAATCTGCTGTTCAAGGGTCAGGCTGGAAAAATCCTCATGGCGGTCGCCACTGCAGGCGATTTCATGTCCCGCCGACACAATACGCTGCAGCAGTTGCGGTTGTTCTTGCCCGACAATAGCGGGCAGACACCAGCTGGCCTTCACCTGCTGTTCATCAAGCAGCAACAGCAGGCGGTCAACGCCACGCAGCGTCCCGTAACGCCAGACCGAAAGCGTTTTGTCCCGCCCCGCCACTTCCGGCGCCAGGGTGAGGATAGCGTGAATATCATTAAAATCGATCGTCAATATCGCCGCCGACTGATAGTCCTGCGGCCAACGTGAAAGGTCAGCCATACTGTTGCTCCTGCAAAAACCAGTCGGCAACCGCATCGCAACGGGCAAACCAGACATCGTCGCGAGCGGTCATATGTTCAAAGAGTTGCTCCAGCAGCAAAATACGGCCTGGCTGACCGGATATTTTAGGGTGGAACAGCGTCGTCAGACATAATCCTTCATCCATCGCGCCATCATACTCACGTTGCCAGTTATCACGCGTCAGCGCATAACTGGCCGTGCGGTCTCCCCCCTGAGGAAAATCGGGATAACGGGTATAAGCCAGGGACGCATAATCATCCATCTCCCATTTGCCGGGAATTTCCACCAGCGGTTCATGCCCCGGCACATCGATGGCATAAGGGCGATCGTCACCACGCATACTGCTGGAGTAACGAACACCCGCCTCTTTCAGAATGCGCGGCGTTTCAGCATGCCAGTCACCAGACGGCGTGCGAAACCCACAGGCGGTAATACCAAGGTAACGATGAAAGATAGCGGCTGATTTCTTCATTACCGCGCTTTGCTCATCGGCGGTAAGCGCAAAAAAGGATTCGTGCCGGTACCCGTGATAAGCCACCTCATGCCCCTGCTCCACAATGGTCTGGCACTGCTGCGGCCATTGTTCCACAATCCACGCCGGAACGAAGAAAGTGGCTGGAAGCCGGAACGCTTCCAGCAGATCAAGCAGGCGTCCCAGCGCGCGATAGGGTCCATAGGCGCCAAAGGTGAAATATTCCGGCGTTGACCAGATGGATCCATTTAGCATGGCATCCCCCGTTGGGCCATCAAGGTCAAACGCCAGCGCCATGCAGCCTCGCTTGCGCTGAGGCCAGCGCAGCCCGCTCTGCTGTTTCATTATCTTTTCTCCGTTAGCCCTGATTCACTCCGGCCGCCGACATAGCGCCATCGCTGACGCCCCACTTGTTGAGGATCTTGCCGTAAGTACCGTCAGCAATCATTTCATTAAGCGCTTCCTGAACCGCGCCCATCAGTTCTTCCTGATTTTTAGCGAAAGCCATGCCGCTGAACTGAGTTACAAAGGGTTTATCCAGAGGTTTAAAGGTGTTTTTTTCGATGTCCATGATATATGGCAGGGTTTCGCTCCCCTGAACGGCGGCGTCAAGACGACGTTGACGGAGTTGTGTCCGGGCGTCGGCGCTGCCCTCGGTCCCAATAACCACGATGGCGGGTTTGCCGGCCGCTTCGCAGTTCTTTTTACTCCAGTTGGCGATTTCCTGCGGGAAAGTTGTACGACGGCTGGAGCCGACACGTTTGCCGCATAAATCAGTCGCCGCTTTTAACTCATTACGCGCCGCCAGAGTGTAAAACTGAGGCCCGCTCTGAAAGTAGTCGATGAAATTGACGACCTTCTGGCGTTCTTTGGTGTCGGTCATACCGGACATGATCATATCGACGCGTTTCGTCACAACGGCGTTAACCATCTGTTCAAATGCAATCTCCTGCCAGTTAATTTTGACACCCAGTTTTTCGCCTATCGCCATCCCCAGATCATAATCAACGCCAGTCAATTTATTCGTCGCGGGATCTTTGAAATCCATTGGCGGGTAGTTAGGCATGATCGCAACCGTAATCGCCCCTTTTTCCTTGATTGCGGCAGGAAGCTCGGGTGCGGCCCAGGCGGCGGTATTTATCATCAACGCAGCCAGCGCGCTGCTCAGTAATAGTTTTTTCATCGTTGTTTTCCCGGTTTAGATTAAAGAAGAATTGCATTAATAAAATTTTTCATCCGTGGATTTTGCGGGTTGAGCAAAATATCTTCAGGCGCGCCTTGTTCAATAATCCGGCCTTCGTCCATGAAAACAACCTGGTTCGCCACTTCTCGGGCGAACCCCATCTCATGGGTAACGACCAGCATGGTCGTCCCCTCTTTTGCCAACTGCCGCATTACGCCCAGGACCTCACCAACCATTTCAGGATCAAGCGCGGAAGTGGGCTCATCAAAAAGCATCAGCTTCGGTTTCATGGCCAGGGCTCTGGCAATGGCGACACGCTGCTGCTGGCCTCCTGACAGAGACTGTGGATAATCATTGGCCTTATGTGAAAGGCCAACCCGTTCGAGTAATGCCATAGCCTCTTCAGTCGCCTCACGTTTAGGGCGGAGCAACACGCGGCAAGGGCCTTCGATAATATTTTCCAGCGCGGTTTTGTGCGGGAATAAATTGAAACGCTGAAATACCATGCCTGTCTGAAGGCGCTGACGAGCGATCTGTTTGTCGTTGAGCGGATGAAGCCGGTTACCCGAGATTCTGTAGCCGGTCAGTTCGTTATCAACCCAGATTCCCCCTTTATCCACTTTCTCCAGCTGGTTTATACAGCGGAGAAACGTACTTTTTCCGGAGCCGGAAGGACCAAGGATACACATCACTTCGCCATAATTAACTTCAAGGCTGACATCTTTCAGCGCATGAAATTTATCAAAATACTTATTCACGTTTACGGCACGTACAATGTTTCTCATGTGCAGCCTCCTGTTACTGACGACGACTATGGCCGCGAGAGAAATAGCGTTCCAACCGACTCTGTCCGAAAGAAAGGACCGTCACCACCATCAGATACCAGATGCCCGCAACAAACAGCAATTCCATAACGCGCGCATTGGCGTAATAGATGTTCTGCGTGTTATAGAGCAACTCCGAATATTGGATCATACTGGCCAGACTGGTGGTCTTGATCATGCTGATAAATTCATTGCCAATCGGCGGCAAAATCACTCGCATCGCCTGGGGCAAGATGATGCGTTTCAGCGCCTGCAGCCGGGGCATGCCAATGGCTTTCGCGGCTTCATACTGGCCCGTATCAACCGACAGCAGCCCGGCGCGAACCACCTCCGAAGTGTAGGCGCCCTGATTAATACTCAGGCCGAGCAGCGCGGCAAAAAACGGCGTCATGACATCTACGGTTTGTACGCTGAAAAGCCCCGGGATACTGATGACCGGAAAAACAAGCGCAAGATTAAACCACAGCAGAAGTTGCAAAATCAGAGGCGTGCCGCGGAAGATCCAGGCGTATCCGACCGCGATATAGTGCAGCACCGGATTGGGTGACATGTACATGATCGCCGTTATAACCCCAATCAAAATGCCCAGAGCCATCGCCAGCACCGACATAATGAGCGTATTCATCACCCCTTCCAGGATCGCCTGTGCGGTGAAAAACTGGCGGACAAAAGACCATTCTATGTTGCCATGCGCAAAGGCATTGATCATCAGCGCCAGCAGAACCAGGATAACCGCCGAAGCCGTGATACGCCCCACATAACGACGCGGAACGACCTGATAACGGTCAAGATCGTATACGGCATTGTGGGGCGCGGACCGCGCGCCCGATGACATCTGTTCCATATTTTTTTCCTCAGCCCCGGGGACCGTTGTACTCATTTGCCCACTGAGACTGCTGTTGCATTAGCCCCTGAAGCCGCTTAAGTTGCTCGGTCACTCGCTCCGGCGCGGTGCCGCCATAACCGCTGCGAGCTGCCAATGCGGCCTCCAGCGTCAGTGCGTTGCGCACATCCGCGGTCAGACGCCGGTCCACGGACAGCAGTTGGGCATCGCTAAGATCGCTTAAACCACAGTTTTCCTGTTCACACAGCTGCACCAGGCGACCGGTTATCTCATGGGCCTGCTTAAATGGCACCCCGCGCATCGCCAGCCAGTCGGCCACTTCGGTGGCCAGAGTAAAGCCATCCGGCGCCTGCTCGCGAAGCACGGCAATATTAAACTGCAACGAGGCGATCATCCCCGACATTGCCGGCAGCACCACTAATAGCGTTTCCACCGCATCAATGACATTGCGCTTATCCTCACTGAGGTCCCGATTGTATGAGAGCGGCATGGCTTTCATGGTGGTAAGCATGGCGGTCAGATTACCCACCAGACGGCCGCTGCGGCCACGAGTCAATTCGGCAATATCCGGATTCTTTTTTTGCGGCATAATGGAGCTGCCGGTGGCATAGCTGTCATGCAGCTCGGCCCAGCGAAACTGCCGGGAGACCCACATGCACACCTCTTCACAAAGACGAGACAGATTGACCCCCAGCATGGCGGTAACAAACAAAAATTCAGCGGCATAATCACGGCTGGCTACCGCATCGATGGAGTTTTCGCAGGCGCCCCGGTAGCCAAGATCGTCGGCGGCCTGCTGCGGCTGACGCGCGATGGCGGAACCCGCCAGCGCGGCGGCGCCAAGGGGACAAAGGGCACTTCGACGATCCCAATCCTGCATACGCTCAATATCACGCGCAAATGATTGAGCGTGCGCCAGTAGCTGGTGGCCGAGAACAATAGGCTGAGCCTGCTGAAGATGGGTAAAACCTGGCGCGACACTGTTTACATGCTGCTCCGCCTGCGTGACCAGCGCTTGTTGTAGCTGCAGCAACGCACTCACCACACGGCGTCCGTTATCGCGCAAATAGAGACGTAAATCGTTTACAGTCTGATCGTTGCGGGAACGACCGGCGCGCAATTTACCACCGAGCGCGCCAAGCCGTTCGGTCAAAACCCGTTCAACAAAAGTATGCACATCCTCATCGGCAGGAATTGGCGCCACCTTGCCGGCCCGGTAATCGTCATCTAACTGGTCAATGGCGGCCAACATAGCCTGCAGCTCTATGTCGGTCAGCAGTCCGGCGCGCGTCAACTCTTTCGCATGCGCTTTGCATCCGGCCAGATCATAAGGCGCCAGCGCAAAGTAATAATCAGGGCTACGTGACAGCTCGGTTAACGTTTCAGCCGGTGCGGCTTTAAAACGCGCACCCCACAGTAGTTCTGTATTATCGGACATACTTTCTCCCTTTAGAGATAACAGTTATTGATAAAATCGGCATTTTAGCGATAAAAAAAACTTATTATTTATTCTTGCCAGAAAAACATATACGTTTCATATTCACTACACTTACACCCTAATTAATGCCGAGTTGAATATAAAATTTGGAAAGTAAAGTTATGCAAAATGGAAACAACCCTCCCAACCGGAGTGATAATGCGGGCCTTGCATTAAGCAACATTGATTTAAAACTATTACGCGTTTTTAAATGCGTAGTGGAGGCCGGTGGTTTAACCGCGGCCAGCAATGAGTTGGGTATTGGTCTTGCCGCCATTAGCAAACAGGTTTCAGATCTGGAAGTTCGTCTGGGGATGACGCTGTGCAGTCGGGGAAGAGAAGGCTTTGAACTGACTGAATATGGTATCAATGCCTATGAGGCGATTAACGAGCTTTTTATCTCTATGGAAATATTTCGCGATCGCCTGCGTAATACACGGAATGAGATTCTGGGGGACATTTCCATTTGCGTATTCGACAGTACCATAACCGACCCCTTGTCCCCCCTCACCGTTGCAGTGCAACGACTGCACCAAAATGCGCCAAAGGTTCATATCCGTCTGCAAACGTCGTCACTCGATGATATTGAACGAGGACTCAATGAAGGGCGACTTCATTGCGGAATTGCGCCTGTTTACCAATATAAGGATGGCCTTGAATATTTTCCTTTATACAGTGAAACGTCGAAAGTTTATTGTTCATCACTGCACCCATTATTTAATACAGAAGAGAATAAAAAAATATCACATGGAATATTACACCAGCAAAAAATTATAAATCATATTTATTTTTCCCAGAATAACAAAAACTGTCTTCGCCCAATGCAGGAAAGTATCGCACAGGTCGTTCAGGTGGAGCCGGCGGCGACATTAATTTTAACCGGGCATTTTATCGGATATCTCCCGGAACATTATGCCGGGAACTATGTTTCCCGCGGACTGATGAAGGAATTAGGCGATGACTCATTGACGGTAAGTACCGTTTTTTGTCTGGTGATCAAAAGAGGTAGAAAAGCAAATCCAGTGATCAATCTTTTTATGAAGTGTCTGTCAATATTGTAACTCCTCCGCACCATAATGATGCAGCCGCAGGTTTTTGGCGGTATTCGACAGGACGATCGCGCCGGTATATGCCTAAAAACGAGCCGGGTTGCAGGACAAAGCGTTATCGTTCGCAACAGTAGCGGGTGCGGCGGAAGAACGCGCTCTATCGGTTACCCTGATGCCGCCGCCCCGACAGGGCGGAATCGATTTTCTACGCGATGCAGACCTGACGGCGCCGGTCGACGCCGTTACCGATGCGATCTTCCCGGGCGTTTGAGATAACCGGCAATATGTCTGCGCGGTATAGGGCCCGGCGAAGGACTGTCGGGCGGTCTCGCGCCAGGATACTTTTACCGCTCAATGAGCGCTATACTGAGAGGGTTTGTATAGTCATAGCAAAGGAGAAACGATCAATGTTGTTGCCGACTCAGACAGATAACGACGAAAAAAAGGAACCGGAACAGGGCCATGCCTCATCGCTTATCCAGCAAAAAATGCTGGAATCTCGCTCTATCATTATTTCAGGTGAAATCAATCAGGCGCTGACGGAAAAAGTTGTTTCACAGCTTCTGTTATTGCAGGGGATCAGCGACGATCCGATCAAAATATATCTCAATAGCCAGGGCGGCCACGTCGAAGCCGCGGATACTATTCATGATATGATCAAGTTCATCCAGCCCGAGGTACACATCATCGGCACAGGCTGGGTCGCCAGCGCCGGGATTACCATCTTTCTCGCGGCAAAAAAAGAGCATCGTTACTCGCTCACCAATACGCGCTTTATGATTCATCAGCCGCTTGGCGGAGTGCGCGGTCAAGCCAGCGATATTGAAATTGAAGCGAAAGAAATCGTCAGGATGTTGGATCGCGTTAATAAATTAATTGCCGATGCAACGGGGCAGCCGGTAGAGAAAGTAAAAAAAGATACGGATCGCAACTACTGGATGACGCCGGAAGAGGCGATTGATTACGGTATTGTCAGCAGAATATTGACCCGCTATCAGGATTTGAATCTGGACTAACCTCCCGGCTCATCGTTCTGGCGCATGAATAATTAGAGTCTCCGCCAGTTGCGGATCTCCCATCGGTTAAAGCAGAGGGAGGTCCCGCGCGCCCTACAGCGATTTTAACGATCGCATTTCCTGCACCATCATTTGCAATAATTGCCCCGCGCCGACGCTGAGTTGCCGGCCCAGCCGCGTGACGACGTGCGTTCTGGTGGAAGAAAAAACCGAGTTATACAGCGGAATGGCGCGCAGCCTGTTCTGCGTGAGCTCCTCCTGTACCATAAATGCGGGCAACAGCGTCACGCCGCCGTGCAGCGCATAAGGCTTGAGCGTGGAGAGATTATTGCACACCAGCGCAGGCGTCAGGGTGACGCCGGAATCGTCCTCCGCCTCCGCAATAATTTGTCTAACGCCGTGCGAAACGTCGGGCAGCGCCAGCCGGAACTCATTCAGTTTATTCAGTTCAAGCGGCGCATCGGCCTCGCAAAGCGGGTGTTGCATATTCACCACCGCGCACATCGGGTGCACCGCGCCGCTGTGAGTGCGGATTTTCGGTCCCCGCCCCGGATGGAACACCACGCCGATGTGCGCTTCATCCTCGCCGACCCGACGCAACAGCTCATTGCTGCCGCAAACGGAAAGCGTGATTTTAATTGCCGGGTATTTGGCGGAAAAACGGCATAAAATAGCGGAAACATCGTCGATATACCCCTCGCCAATCGCGATGCTGACCGTACCGCTTTGCAGTCCCTTCAGCGATTGCAGCGTATCCATTAGCAATTCCTGCTGGGCAAGATGCGAGCGATAATAAGTCAGGACTTCTTCTCCCGCTTCGGTCGGCCTGACGCCGCGCCGATGGCGTTCAATGAGGGCCGTCGTCAGCTCGCTTTCAAGCTGACTGATATGCCGGCTAACGGCTGACGGCGCAACATTCAAAAAATCCGCCGCCGCCCTGACGCTGCCCCGCTTTACTGCCTCATAAAAATATCGGATGCGATGGTCCTGAATAATGCTCATATTTCACCTTCGGGCGAGTGTTGCGATGATGGCAACAAAATTTGAATTTTTGATTATTGATTAGATTTTCTGCTGATGTCTATACTCGCCCAACATTTAAATCCTTGTTCAGGTCGCCGTTATACCCAAGTCAAGCAGGGCTGTTCATGTTTAACAGAGAAAAAAATGAACATGGACGCAAACACGCCCTGTCCCGGCAAGCGCAGCGCGGCATGGCGACAGCGCCGGCCAGTAAAGATATTGCCGCGCCGGACGACGCGCTGTCCGAACCCGGACGGCGATGAACGGTTATGGCACCTGAGGTTTTTCGTGCCGACAGCGAAGCGAAGAGTATCCGGGGCGATACCGCTGTAAATCCGCTGTCTGGCTTTAATTATGGCGCTGGAGAGGAATAACCTGATGCCTATTTCACAAAACTTGATTGCTGAAGCCACCGCATGGCGTCATGAATTTCATGCTAACCCCGAATTAGGGTATGAAGAACATGCCACCTCGAAACGCGTGGCCGAGTTACTTACATCATTTGGACTTCAGGTGCATACCGGGCTGGGCGGAACGGGGATCGTCGGAACGCTGGAAAATGGCCAGGGACCGACCATAGGCCTGCGCGCCGATATGGACGCCTTGCCGATCACCGAACTCGGCGACGTCAGCTACAAGTCAAAGAATCAGGGCGTTATGCACGCCTGCGGCCACGACGGCCATACCGCAATTCTGCTGGCCGCGGCCAGGCATCTGAGTGAAACCCGTAACTTCAGCGGCACAGTGCATTTTGTGTTTCAGCCTGCCGAGGAAAACCTTGGCGGCGCCTACAAAATGGTGGCGGACGGCTTATTCGAACGTTTCCCGATGGACGCTATTTACGCGCTACACAACTGGCCGGGTCTGCCGGTCGGCCATGTCGGCCTAAACAGCGGCGTGATGATGGCTTCGCTGGATTCGTTCGAAATCGTCCTGACCGGGAAAAGCTGTCACGCCGCCATGCCCGAAAACGGCGCGGACCCCATCGTCGCCGCCTCTCAGTTAGTACTGTCTCTGCAAACCATCCCCGCACGCCGGCTGTCGCCGCAGTCATCCGCGGTGGTAAGCATCACGCAGATTTCAGGCGGCGAGGCGATTAACGTTATTCCGGAGAAAGTGACGTTACGCGGAACTATGCGATGTTTGCAGACCGACGTACGCATCAAGGTGAAAGAGCTGATTAATGAATTCGTCAGTGAACTGCCGCGCGTTTTCGGCGTGAGTGGCGAAATCTCTTACTATCCCGGCTACCCGGTGACCTTAAATCATGAACAGGAAGCGCTGAATGTGCGTGAGGCCGTCAGCAGCGTATTGGGCGAATCCAAAGTACACTGGCAGCTTAATCCATCCATGGCGTCCGAGGACTTCGCCTGCATGCTGGAAGCCTGCCCGGGCGCCTACTTCTGGATTGGTTCCGACGGCGCAGTACCGTCAAAACCGCTACACAATGCCTATTATGATTTTAATGACGAGCTGATTGAGCCAGGCGTCGCCTCATGGACGTCGCTGGTTGAAAAATTGCTGCTGAAATCCTGAAATAGCCAGCGGGCAGCGCAAGGCCGCCGACGCGAGATCGGCGCTTTGTCTGCGGCTTGAAATAAAGCGTTAGTCTTGCAATTCGTTGTTCTCTGATTGAGGTCTTTTTATGGCATTAAGCGTTTTTGATCTATTCAAAATCGGTATCGGCCCCTCCAGTTCGCATACGGTAGGACCGATGCGCGCCGCCTGTCAATTTATTGAGCGACTGAACAAGGCCTCGCAACTTCATCAAGCTGTACGGATTCAGGTTAAACTCTATGGGTCGTTATCCGCTACCGGCGTGGGACACGGTACGGATAACGCCGTTTTGCTCGGCCTGATGGGGTTTAAGCCGGAGACGATCGACACCGAACAGGTGAACGACATCATCGAACAGATCAAAAGCCGCCACGTTTTGAAGCTGAACAATGAACACGAGATCGCTTTCAGTTATCGCGATGACGTCATTTTTCTTCAGGAAAGCCTGCCCTGGCACCCAAACGCGATGACGCTTACCGCGTGGGGGACGCACGGTGAACTTGACTCAGACACCTTTTACTCCGTCGGCGGCGGATTTATTGTTAATCAGCAGCAGGCGAAAGAAGGCGTGCTGGTCGATGATGAAACCCAGCTCCCCTACCCTTTTCGCAACGCCGCCGGGCTGCTGTCGCTCTGCAAAACGCACCGTTTATCCGTCAGCCAATTAATGATGGAAAATGAAAAGTGCTGGCGCAGCGAAGAGCAGATTCGGACAAAAATCCTGTCGATCTGGTCGGTGATGCAGCAATGCGTCAGCAACGGCATCAAAAACGAGGGCATATTGCCCGGCGGCCTGCGGGTTAAGCGACGCGCCCACCAGTTTCATCAGAGTCTGCTGGATGTCAACAAGCCGAACATGATTACGTCCACGCTGAGCGCCATGGAGTGGGTTAACCTGTTCGCGCTGGCGGTAAATGAAGAAAATGCCGCAGGCGGGCGGGTGGTCACCGCGCCGACCAACGGCGCTGCGGGCATTATTCCCGCCGTGCTGCACTATTACATGAAATTTTCGCCGCAGGCTGATGAAGAAGATGTGATCAAATTTTTCTTAAGCGCTGCGGCAGTTGGCATTCTGTGCAAACTGAATGCGTCGATCTCCGGCGCGGAAGTCGGCTGTCAGGGAGAAGTCGGATCTGCCTGCGCAATGGCGGCGGCCGGGCTGGCCGAAGTGCTGGGCGCCACGCCCGAACAGCTGGAAAACGCGGCGGAAATCGGTCTGGAGCACAACCTGGGGTTGACCTGCGATCCGGTTGGCGGATTGGTCCAGGTGCCGTGCATTGAACGCAATGCGATTGCGGCGGTAAAGGCGATTAATGCAGTGCAAATCGCGCTGCGCGGCGACGGCAGCCACTTTGTTTCTCTCGACAAAGTCATCAGAACAATGAAAGACACCGGCAAAGATATGTCCGAGAAGTATAAAGAAACGTCGCTCGGCGGGCTGGCCGTTAATACCATTGAGTGCTGAGGAGCCGCGTGGACAGATGCCAGTCTGTCCACGCCGCCACGATTAAAACCTGGCAGTAAGCCCCTGGACTATCGTAGATTCGTCCAGCACATGAGATTACGCAAATCCGTGACAAAAGGTATAACGGCGTCCGCGCTGGCTTGCCTGCCAGAGCGGCACCGTCTTTACCCATCATCATGTCGGCGTGGAAAAAGAGAATGGCCTGCGAAGCGATATCAAGGTCATGGCCCGTTTTACCTCTCTTCGGCCAGATTGTGCGCTGCGATGAGCTGACGCGCCTTATCACGGGTGATAAGGATGATTACGATTTGGGCAGTCGACGTTGGCTCCCGCCCGCATAGGCGCGCGCCAGACGCCCTATGCCGCTGACCGTCACCGGGGCCGCATTAGCCCCGACAAACACCGATTCACCCGGCACGAGTGGCAGGCGGTTTTCGCCATGTTGTAAGGTAAGCGCCCCCTCAAGGCAGAGCAGGATCGCAACTGAACCTGCCGGGAGAGTAGCGTTCGTGCCCTCCAGCGTGTAGACCGAAAAGGCGAAGTCCCCGACCGGCACCGGAAAATGGCTGGCAGCACCGTCTGCAATGGGCTGAGTCAGTAACTGAGCCGCCGGTTTTGCGGTAAACGCCACGTTTGCCACCAGTTCCGCAATATCGATGTGCTTTTCGGTCAACCCGGCGCGCAGCACGTTGTCTGAATTGGCCATCACCTCCAGCGCCACGCCTTGCAGGTAAGCATGGGGCGTCCGGGCAAACAGAAACATCGCCTCTCCCGGCGCCAGCCTGACCACATTCAGCAGTAGCGGGGAGAACAGCCCACCGTCGTCAGGGTAGATCTGTGCAATCCGACGGATCGTTTCCCAGGGCTCGCCTTGCCGGTCTGACAGCACGCCGTTTAGCACACCCAGCGCACGTTTTTTTTCATCGCCGCGCATCGCCAGTAACGCGCTAAACAGCTGGCGGAGTTGACGAGCATCCGGCTGAACTAAAAAATCGACAATCGCCGGATGAGCGTCAGCCAGCGGGTGTAGCAACCTGACGATGTCAGCGAATTCGCGAAAACCATTCATCGCCTCAAAGTCCGTGAGCGCATAAACCAGCTCCGGCTTATGGTTGGCATCTTTGTAGTTACGCTCAGCGTCGGTAAGCGGGATCCCCTGCGCATTTTCTTTAGCAAACCCCGCCTCGGCGGCTCGCTTATCAGGATGCACCTGGATGGAAAGCGGCTGACCAGCGCAGAGGATTTTGAATAAAAAGGGCAGTTCGCCAAAGCGCGCCGCCACCTCTTCGCCCAGCCAAACCGTATTGTCCTGTGCTATCAGGTCGTGCAGTGAACACACCTGCCCGTCTGTCTGTTCAATGGCCGAACTGCTTTTCGGGTGCGCCCCCATCCACAGCTCCGCCATCGGCAATTGCCCGGGGTTAGGCATTGCGTATAACTCTGTGAGCGCCGTTTTGCTGCCCCAGGCATAATGCTGCACCGTATTGATCAGTTTGTGCATGGTTCCCTCCCTTATTTTGCGTTTGCTCTGACCGCAAGCCAGGCCGCACCGCGCATCCCGCTGCTATCGCCATGCATCGCTTTCACCACCGGCGTCCGGAAGCTGTCGGTAAAGACCAGCGGGGCGATATCCTCAGCAATGTCATCAAACAGCATCGGCTCATTCGACAACCCTCCGCCGATAACAATCACGTGCGGATCGATAAAATTGACCACCGTCGCCAGCAGGCGTGCCAGTTGATGGCGGAAGCGAGCAACCTGTTCGCATGCCTGTGGTTCGCCTTCTTTCGCCAGACGCAGGATCTCCGGCGCACTTCGCATAACACCGCTGAGGTGGAAATAACGCTCCGCAAGGCCGGTACCGGAGACAAACGACTCGGTGCAGTTCTGTTTTCCGCAGTAGCAGGTGACCGGTGGGCCGTCCTGCTCCGGGCTGTAACCCGGCAACGTGATATGACCGCATTCGGCGGCATTCCCCCAGGCACCGGAAAAGGGCTGTTGCTGGATGGCGATCCCCCCGCCGCACCCGGTACCGAGGGTCACGCCAAACACCACGTTGTGCCCCTGCCCCGCGCCATCGCAGGCTTCCGATAAGGCGAAGCAGTTGGCGTCGTTTTCGATAATCACCGTGGTGCCCAGCCGGGTTTCAAGGTCTGATTTAAGATCCTGTCCGTTGAGGACCAGGATATTGGAATTTTTTATCTTACCGTTGATAGGCGACACGCTGCCCGGCAGCGCAATACCGATAGCGAAAGGTTCATTCATCTCATGTTTTATTTCGGCGATAAAACTTTCGAGTCCGCAAATAAATTCACGGTAGCTCTCTTTCACCGTTTCTTTGCGATAACGGCCCCGTTCTTTACCGCTTTCATGAATGACGACGGCAGCCATTTTAGTGCCGCCAATATCCAGCCCGAGATACAACATAGCGCCCCCTGTTTAATCTTAAGAAAAAAAAAGAGTCTGCTCGTTATGGCCATGCGGCAATAACAGCAAAAGGATAGCCCTGCACAATGAATGCAGCAAGCAGACTCAACAACGACAGGTAATATTAGAAGTGATATTTAAATCTTACGCGCGCACCATAACGATCTTTATCATCATTAGTTTGGTCAATGCTAATCCGTGACCAATATGCACCGAGATAAATATCAAAATTATCCATATCCATCACATTGCGAATGCGGTAAGAAGTATGGACGGTATTAATAGCGTATTTACCTAAAATAAGGTCACTGGCGTTTGTGACATCAATATTGTTCACGTTGAACGCTTTGACATCATTTTTAGCGTAAATATAACCGATCTCGACGTCATGCCAGAGGGCGTTAATCCCGGCGCTGAAATCTTTTTCATCCGTTGCATCCATATATGCGGTGCTCAGGTTCACAATCATCCCGTTATTCGGATTAGACTTTTGCCCGTTCCAGGTCAGGGTGGCGCCGTAGCCGTTACGTTTTGACTGATCGACAAATTTCCCGTCAGTGCCGGTGAAGCCGTAGGCATTGCTGACCACATTGCTTTCCATCGCGACAGCCGCGGTCACCTCGTCAACGGTCAGGGCAACAATCGGGCGCAGGTAGATAACGTTTTTCTTTTTTTCCAGCGAATTGCCGTGGTAGTTACTGTCCTGGAACAGTTTTGTCCCGTCGCGCGCGGATGTGTTTAGCTCGAAGTAGAATGGCCCGCTGGTTTTGCTCAACTGAATGGCCCCGCCGGAGCTACGTCCGCGGCCTTCTTTCATCATATAGATATAGCCGAAACCATCGTCGTAGAGATCGTTGGCAGTATTACCGGAATACTCAATATAGGTATCCTGATTCAGCGGGAACATATCAAAGGCTTCGTAGCGGCCGATTTTCACCTTCCAGTCTTTTTCCTGACCAAAGAAGAAGGCCGCGTCATCAAGGTTCATCGAACCGGATAGATCGGCCAGCGGCTGCACGGTAAAACCTGCAAACTGATTATTTCCCGATGTGCGATAACCGTCCAGGCCCATTAAAATACGGCCATTGACATCCCAGCGTTCTGAATCCCCGGCTTTCCAGTCTTTACCGGCACTGGTTTGCAATGAGGTTAACTGGCCTGTTCGGCTTGCCCCGTCAACGTTGAACTCCACATCACCGTAAAGTTTAAGACTGCCTTGCGGCGTGTCGAACGTCATTCCGGAAATAGCGGGGGCTGAGAGCGCAAATAAGGCACAGAGATAATTTTTGTATTTCACCATTAACTCCTTTGTTATTGTATAAATAAATAGCATAGATAAATGACAACGATTAACGCAGTACGCATCAGAACGATGCATACTCCGCTTTATAGAAAACGAAACTTATAAAGAACGTAATTTATAAAAAGTATTTTTGCGACAGCGATATAAATTCGCCGTAATTCGCGCACTGACTTAAATTATCGATAACGTCGTCATCAAGAATATTGGTCAAATAATCATATATCAGCATACTGTCGACAAATGCATCTTCACTGATCGCCAGCATAAAGACCAGTTTTACATATTTCCCCGGGTCCCATTCAATGCCTTCGGGAAATATCGCCACGGTGACCATGGTGCTTAATGCCACCAGCCCTAACGGGTGGGGAATGGCGATTTTGTCATCCAGCAATGTTGAGGCACGCGCTTCACGTTCAAGCACCGAGCCTAAATAGTGCTGATCAACCCTGCCCTGTACGTGCAGTTTTTCCGAGAGAAACTGAATCAGGGATTCCTTGGTGTGGGCCGTACTGTCAAAAACAAAAAAATGATCCGCCGAGAAGTAATTGACCATCGCCGCCGGAGGCGTGCTTTCAGCGGTCAAAAAGTACTTCATGTTTTCCAGTTGCCATCTTTCCGGCAGCGGCGGCAAACTGATCACTCGCTTATTCTTCTCTTCAATGCTCACCAAACTGATGACGATGCTCTCTTCCACACCGGTCATCGCTTTGTACTGCTCCACAGAGATGCACTGACTGATGGCGATATTGGGGTACATTCTGACAATTCTCTGACAGACGATGCGTGTCGACGCTCCGCCCTCGGGGCTGACCACCAGTGCGGTCAGCGTGTGGCCTTCGTCCTTAAGATGCGTCTCTTCCAGAATGGCCCCGATGTGCATCACCAGATAACCGATCTCATCATCACTGAGAGTGCCGGAAAAGAAATGCTCCAGTTCGCTAAAGGCGGCGAGGGTCATTTCATACATCAACGGGTAATGGCGCTTAATCTGCTCAATCAATGGGTTGATAATTGTGATGCCGTTATTCACACGAATACGCATCGCCTTAATATGGTTGAGTAAATTCTTGCGCGATAACTCGTCATAACGCACGTCACAGAACCAGGCGGCGCTCACGTAGCTTAAAAAGTGGTTCATCACCGCCCGTTCCGCGTCGTATTGATCCTTTTCCAGCGCGCATTCGCCCGGCGCAGAGCAAAACGCGGCAAGGTTCATCGCCATATAGTCAATTTCGCTCTGCGGCACATTGTTCACCGCGTCCCCGAGCAGCAGGGGAAGAATATCCCCCGCCACGGTTTTCAGGTACGGCTCGCAGGCGTCAAACTCATAGTCCAGCAGCCAGCTACCCCGGCGAATACGCTCGCAGGTGATACCGCAAATCAGGGTGAAGAAGCGCAGGTTCACGTCGCTGACCACCAGCCCATGATTGACGAAGTAGTGGCTTAACTGCTGCTTGATGTCCGCCACTTTCACCGTGGCGTTGAAGACTTCCTGGTCGTCCTCTTCCGCCTCTTTCGGGCGCAGCAGGCTATCGTATATACAGCGGCGCAGAGCCACTTCATTGCCGCAGAGGCGGAACTTATCGGCGCCCTCCGAGACAATATTCAGGTCATACAGAGCAAAGTGGCGCTTGAGCAGCGTAATGTCGTTGCGCAGGCTGTAAATGCTGATAAACCAGGTGGACTCCAGCTCCTCCAGAGAGACATCGGCATCCTGGCGCAACAGGGCGGTGAGCAGCGCACGACGACGTTCAGCTGTCGAGCGGGTCTCTTTCCACGGGCGCTGCGACTGCTCCAGTAGGGTTTTATGGCCCGTCGGATTGTCGACCTGAATGGAAAACCCTTTCTTGCGATCGTGAATGAGACTGTTACCAAAACCAGCAATGATATCGTTTAACTCTTTCAAATCACTACGGATAGTACGCGTGGAGACATTCATCTCCTTCGCCAGCGTTGCTTGCGTCACGGTACCCTGAGCAATCAGGGTGAAAATATCTCTGACACGCTTGTTGGTAAACAGTCTCATTTTTTTCTCTTTATTCTGGTTCTACGTACAACGTCTGCACATCATTCGGTTTGAGCGTCACCCGTTCCGGTGCGGGGGTCTTCTCATCCAGCAGCACATTGCGGGCATGTTTCAGCGCCGGCAGCGTGGCCTCAGTCTCCAGATTCGGGTTATAGAATCGGCAAATCAATCCTTCCCCTTCTTCAGCACATTTCACCACGCTCACCAGAGCATCCTGCGGGCCGCACGGCAACGACAGCAGGCTGTACGCCTGCGGGTAAGTGCGCGCTTCATCGCTCAGACAGAAACGCAGACGCCCATTGAGGAAGTCACTGTCCTGATAAACCGGGAACGACGTAAGGAACGCTTTCGACACCCGGGCATGCTGCGCCTCATCAAACGTACCGCTGTGGATACGCCAGCCAAAGTTGAAGGACAACGACCCCAGCAGTTGCGCATCCGGCGTCGCCACCACCGATTCACCCGATGCACGCCCAGGGCGATACAGCAGATTCTCTTTACCCATGTAACCAAATGAGCGGAACAGAGTAACGGAAATATTATCGAAATTATCACCGACAATTTCATATTCACGCACGCCATTGGTATGGAAAGTGAAACCGTGCGTGTCGTCATGCAGGTTGACGTAGCTTTGCATCGGTTCGATGGAGATCGGTTTCTCATGCCAGTTCTCCTCTTCCCACACCCGCAGGGCGTTGCTCAACTGGACCGGACGGACCACCACGCCGAACAACTGATCTGCATAAGAGACGTTGGCCAGAATGTCGGTGGCAAAGTGCACGCACAAACGATGGCTGAGCACCTGATTATCCACGTCGACGGCAAAACGGATCATATCGTCCTGTTGCAGGGTAATGCGTGTCGCCACTTTCATTTCGGCGGTCACCCGGCCCTGTGCACGCTCTTCCAGATTACCCGGCACCTTCAGCACATACTCAAGCTGCAGCGATTGATTCAGATCGTTGCTCTCGCGGCTGGACGAAGTCAGGCAGCCTTCGGAGGTGACAATCAGATCTCCACGCGGCGGCGAGTAGTTGTAGGAGTCGCCGTCATCGCCGTTTTCGACCAGCACCATCTGGCGTTCATAGCGTTTTCCGGTGGCTTTCCGGGTAATCGCCAGTAGCCCGTTCTCTTGCACTTCCACACGGTAATGGGCGTTTTCAATGGTCCGGGCGTTATCGGTAATCGATTCGCTGGCACCGTCAGCAGCAAAATCGAGGTGCCAGCGGGTGTAACCGAGCGCAGGCAGGTCGCTGCTGTTAACGGTCACTTTGGTGCGATAAACCTTCTCCGGTTTGTGGTACGGCTTGCCCGGATTAAGGCGAATGGTCTGGTTCAGCACGTAGCTGGTCAGACAGGTCTGTTCTTCAATCACATAAGGCAGCGCCTTGCCCGTCGCATCGCGCAGAGTAAATGGCATACCCGGCAGCCAGGCTTCGAACGTGACCTGCGGTGCCGCCGTATTGGTCAACGGGTTGAACACCGTGAAGGTATAGTCGTGTTCACGCGGCGTGCGAATTGCTATCAACCGGGTATGCAGCTCCAGCAGGTTGACGGCCAGATCCCGCGCCTGCTTGTAGCGGAAGAAGATGTCCTGATTGGTGTCATCGCTGTTGCAACCGCCAATGCTGTCGTGCGCCGCGTTGTAAAACATCAGCTTCCAGATATCAGCGACCACGTTAGCCGGATAGTCATGCCCCAGGCTGCGGCTAATAGCCAGCACCGGCTCGAGGGTGTTCACCAGCAGGGCTTCAATCTCATTATTGAGCAGCTTGAGGTCGGCACGGCACGAGAAAATAGTCTTGTGCACACGGGAGTGCTTCCCTTCGGTCAGTTCCCCCTGTAATACGCGCACATCCCCCACCACCTCTTTCTCCAGCGCTTGCAGGAAATCCAGAGGGCTGCTTATCTGATAATGACGTTCATCATCACAGGCGTTGAACCGCTTAACCAGTTCCGGCAGGTTTTCACGTACCGGCGCCTGGTCGAATCCGTGTGGATAAAGCAGGTTTGCCCGCTCGCTGCGCGCTTCGATGGGGGCCATTTTTTCTTTAAGAAACGCCGACAGAGTTTCCGGCGTCTCATCCAGCAGCCCGCCGTAGTGGTAGCCCCACGGTATCTGGACAGCAAACAGCTGATCGCCGTTGTCCCCCTGCCAGACAAATTCGGTCTCATGCAGCGTATTGTCGGCAATACCGCGCCAGAAAAGGGCATGGTTTATGCCGAACTGTTTGTAGAGTTGAGGCATGTTCCCGCCCTGACCAAAACAGTCAGGGACATAGCCAAGCGCCATATTGTTACCGGCGTCAGAGGCAACTTTTATTCCGTACCACAGGTTACGTACTACCGACTCCTGATGGATGACCAGTTGGTCGGTTTGGGTATACCACGGGCCGGTAAGCAAACGTTTTTCCGCAATTAATTTGAATAATGCCTCTTTGTCTTCCGGCGCCCACTTCAGATAGCTTTCAATTAAGGCACTTTGCGCATCCAGGAGATAACAGGGAAAATCATCGTTATTCTCCAGTATACGAATCACATTTTTGATGTGATTGAAAAGATAAATACGTGAGCGCGATGATGTGAAATACCATTCCTGATCCCAGTGAGTATGACTGTAAATATGGACAACTTTATTTTTCATACAAATCTCCCATACGCAAAGTGCGACAGTTAATCAAATTTTATTTCAATCTCTTCCCCAGCCGTATTCGCACTGGATTTAACACCGGGTTCTTCATCGTTAAAATTCACCAGCATATTGGCGCCGAAGGCAATGACAGCAGTCCCTACCAGCGCGCCGATAAAATAGGCCCACGGATTGCCAACGGTAAATCCACCGTATAATCCGCCAAGCGGTGGCATAATCGGGTAGGCTTTCAGTAAAGCAACGGTGACGGCCCCCAGGGTACCGGCCAGCACATTCAGCGGAATTAAGCGTGCAGGGTTACGCAGAGTAAAAGGGATGGCCCCTTCAGAGATACCGAGGATCCCCATAATAATGGAGCCATTACCGGCCTCTTTCAGCGTCTGGTTAAAGTTATGCGGGCGTAAAAAACGGGCTGCGGCATAACCTAATGGCGGAATAATAATCGCCACGTTGACCAGAATGGCAGGCAAATAAACGCCGCTGAGGAACAGTACATTCGCCGTGCCCCACGCCGCTTTGTTGACCGGCCCACCGAGATCGAAACAGATCATTCCCCCCAAAACCGCCGCCAACACGACCGTACTGGTACCGTCTTCGGTCATCCGTTGCACCCAGGCCATCAGTGAAATGTTAAGCCAGCTCAGCACATCGCCGAGCAACAGCAGCATCACCAGAACCTGCAGGCCAACGGTGATAAACGGCAGAATAATGAGCGGAACAGAGCTTGCCGCCGAGCCGGTAATGCGGATTTTGCGCGATACCCATTCAGAGGAGTAGCCCGCCAGCAGGCCGCCCAGTACTGCGCCCAGGAAGCCGGAACCGGTTAACGACGCAATCAGACCGGCGGTAAAACCGGACGCCAGCCCTTTTTTACCAGCCACCGAGTAGGCGACATAGGCACCGAGAACATAGTTCATCAGGCCGATAATTTTGAAACCAATGTCCTGTGTAAGGTACAGCCAGTTTTCCAGACCATCACTTTTGGCAAAAGCGTCAAGGTTAGACTCACCGATTGCCAGACCAATAATTTTGGCAACGGCGACCATCAGGGAACCGGCAATAATAACGGGCAGAGCAAAGGAAATGCCCGTCATAAGGTGATTCTTTATCTCTATCATTATTTTTTTCATAAAAACACCCAGATTATTTATTTCGACGAGCCTCAACGGCCGTCACACATTTCGTGATAACGTCAGAGGCATGGCTCACGCATTGCCCAATTTTTACCCGAATGATTATTTTCCCGGCGAAGCGTTCTTCCTCTTCAATGGAACGATCAGCGGCAATAAGCACAAAATCCGCCGCGGCCACTTCTTCGGCAGAAATCTTATTCATGATCCCCATTGCGCCCTGCTGTTCCATTTTTACCTGATGGCCCAGACGCGTCCCTTCTTTTTCCAGGGATTTAGCCGCCATCGGTGTATGGGCTAAACCGGCAATGCACGATGTGACGCCAACAATATTCATACTTCCTCCTCAATGGCGATACGTGACTTCATATAGTGAAATAACTCGTCTTCATCCCTGGCAGCGAACAGTTGCTCTCTGAATTCATCATCGACAATTTGGCTGGCAAGGCTATTAATAATTTGCAGGTGCAGTACTTTGGCACCAGATTCCGGCACCAACAGGCCAAAAATAATTTGTACCGGCTGATCATCCAGGCTTTCCCAGTCAATGGCCTGTTCCAGGCGAATAAAAATCACCCCCGCATGGGAAACATTGGCCGTTTTGGCATGAGGAATGGCGATTTGGCTTTCAAAGCCGGTGGAATATTGATTTTCCCTCTCCCACAAATCCGCTTCAATTTTATCGGCGTCATCCGCCCAGCCCTGGCTGACCGCATGGGTTGCCAGAAAATGGAAGATGGCCTTTTTATCCCTGAAGGTCTGATTCAAAAAAATGTTTTCTCGAGCAATGAGCATATACGTACATCTCCAGTCGCGTATTACTTCAATTAAGTTGAGTAAGATACTAAGTCTTATTTTGTCGACAAACAGACAGGCGTTTTCCGCCTTGAAGAGGAAACCGGTTCTACGGGAAGGGAAGAAAAAGGCGAGCCAGATCAAAAATGCATAACACTTTGTGATGCACATCATATTTATTGGCGGAAAAATGACGCTATTTTGCGGGGAAATATGTGAGGGAACTCATGAGTGGAAGACAAAAAAGCTGATGCACACTGCCTTTGTTGAATAAATCGAACTTTTAGCGCAAACAGGATCCGATCATTCCCTGCCCTGACAGTGCAGGGCGAATCGTGGCAAAGCAGAAGTTCAAAATCACCAACGGGAAAACGTATAACCACGCGCCCCGTCAACGGGGTTGGCTGACAGTCTGGGTCGGCGATGCCGCCGCCGCATGGTACGACACCGCTGTCCCCAAACCTCGGGACAGCCCCTTACGTTACCCCGATACGGCCATCGCCACCGCCCTGATGCTCAGGAACATACTCAGCCTTGCGCTGCGGGCGTTGCGGGGATTTAGCGACTCAGTTTCCCACCTAATGGCGATGCCGCTGCGTTGCCGGATTACACCAGCATCAGCACACGGACCAAAAGTATCAACGTCAATATCAAGACGCCGACGCGCGGTGAAATCGCCCATCTGGTCATCGATGCCAGCGGGCTGTGTCCCTTAATATCTTTGGGCTATATAACTATTTGTTTCCACAACACATTAAACTATGGCCCGATACGATCTTCCTGACGAAGCATGGAGCATCATCCAGCCCCTACTGCCTGCTAAACCGACATCCCCACGGGCCGGACGACCATGGGCTGAGCATCATAAAATCATCAACGGCATGTTCTGGTGCGCCATGGCGAGATTTACCTGAGCGATAGAGTCCATGGAAAACGGTTTATAATCGCTTTAAATAGCTTTGCATATTACCGCCCCACTTTAGCCAGACCATGGTGATTGCCGGGAAATGGCGAGGCAGCTTTCATAAACTGACCTACCCGTTCCAGTAACTGCCACATGTACCGGCACTGATGGTTTCGCGTTACGGTTTCGTGTAACGACAGCCATAGCCGCTCTATCGGGTTTAGCCATGGCGAATATGTCGGCAGGAACAGCAATCGGAACTTCTTGTTAGCCGACAGCCAACGATCAACCTTGCGGCTTTTATGAATGATGTAATTATCTACGACCAGCGTAATCGTTCTGGCTCGTCGATAGGTTTGCCTTAGCATAACTAACATGATGCTTCACGTCTCATCGTGCGAGACCAGTACTGGTGGGATGTCATGTCCTGCATGTATAGCGCTATTATGCGAAGCTATTTAGCAGGATAGTTTTTTTATGGCTTCAGATGGATTTTTTTTCGTACGTACTGAAAGAGATATATCGTGCCCAATGAAAATATAGCCATTTTCTTTTTCATCATTACCTATTTCTTTATAAACACCCGGTATCACCTCATCAGCCTCATCTATTCTTTTTAAAAAGTCATTCGTACTCACGCAAGACAAACTATCAAACCCATTAAATTTAAAGTAAATTATTGCATACCCTGCATTATTGTAAACATCATCTGGAATATCTTGTTTGTCCTTTATATTATTTTCTTGCATATAAGTATTCATGTCTTTTTCTCTTTCACTCTCGTTTATAAATATCATGAAAGAAACCTCCAACCCATCCTCTTCATATTTAAAGAATGGATCGCTAACACTTTCCATTCTCCATTGTCTATCAATTTTTTTTAGCTTATAGCTCATAATGGCAACCTTATAACATCTTGAATTATATTATTTTAGGTCCAGGCGTTATAGGAGGACCTGCAGCAGGCGCAGGCCCTGCCACACAAAGCGTGTTTCCCGCGTGTGCCGCTGCGACCCTGACCGGTAGTAACCCGTTTGCTGATGCGATGGCCGGCCGCATCGTAATAATAGTGCGCTTCAAACTCACTCTGCGGGCCACTGCCGTGCGCCTCTGTCTGCCGGTTATCGCTCAGCGCATCCGATATACTTTGTTAGCAAAATTAGTGAAATAAATTTATGTACAGCTCAACGGCAGACCGATCCCGCCGTCGGCCATCAACCTCAAAGGCTACAGTCTGGGGGAGTCAGGCTTTATTACCGAGATGCCGGTCGTCGTCACTGTCGAGCGGGGCAAGATAGTGATTGAGACTGATATTAATATCTGAACTAAACGACGGGTACAAAGTGGCTGGAAGGATCGTTTAGATCGCTTCCGGTTTTTATCTATTTATTCATCAGATTATTAACTTCATCACTGGTTATATTAAAAATTTCTATAGTATTAGTTTTTATATTCAAATCATAATTGCTATTTAATTTAATTAACCATTTATAAAAGCCCAAAAAATAGCCTTCATTGTCTTTTGTCACTTCAATAAATCCATTATCCATATGAGATAATTCCAGTAATTCTATAAGATTAAAAAATATATTTTTATTTTTGATCAGGTCATTCGTTTCAACCTGCATTAACATTTTTATTAAAAATAATTCATCTGATATATCCATTATTGTTGGTATATCAGAGAATCTTGACTCTATCTCACTGATTTTCATTTCATTACCTTAGAATGGAGAACCATCAAGAGGAATGTGAGCACCATTTGGATCGGACTTGAACGTTCCCCATGAACCATCCGTTCTAAGCACCTCTTTTGTAAAGATATTTCTAATGCTGGCCGTTGGACCTTGCGCGGCATTTGATGTTGGGAATTTAGCTGCTGCTGCCGGATTTGCTCCATGCCCATAAACTGAGTAGGTGCCAGAATCGTATTTAAATCCACCAGAAGGAAACTTCACTGGATCATTTCCCCATGTATTAGGCACTTCATTTTGGTTGGTCCACGCTTCTATATCTGCATGGTTTACTCTGCCATTATTCACTAATTCAGAAGGGTCAGTAGGACGCCGAGTGAAACGACCCGTTTCGCTATCACGCCACCGTCTCGCTTTTTGATCAAAATGGCAGCCTGCAAGCCCCAGCGGATCGATCCAAGTCAGCGCATTCGGCGCATACTGATAAAGATTAATTCCCCCCGCCAGCCCTATCGGATCATAGGGACGATCCTGACGCCGTCGTACTTTTTAACGCACTTAACTCATTGAAGCAACCGCTTTTTTAAGTCACGTTTTCGGCCACATTAACACCCCCGTAACCCCACAGCCCCGACGCGCACTTTTGGCCCGTACACGCTACCGCCGCGCCGTGACTTTCCCTGTCTGCACATCCCGCATCATAACAACACGCCGTACCGCTGGCATTACCTGTTTTTATAACGGCAACCCGTGACGGGGCCGCTGCTTGTCTGCGGCTCCGGCGCGGGTTCTGCGGGCGCGGGCGGCAAAGAGCCCGCAAGCGACGCCCTGCGGCGCTTTGGTGCACGGTGTCGGAGGGACCCCCCCTCTGGCAGGATAGTTGACACCCCATACTGAAAATCTCTATGGGGGCAACGGAGCCTGTTATGAAACGTTATTCACCGGAACGTAAAGCCGCAGTTTTGGCCAAATTACTGCCACCCTACAAC